>CALDOZ010000001.1 GCA_937912025.1 uncultured Clostridia bacterium
TTCAGTCCGTGCCAATAAAGTGAGCCTTGTCTTGCTTGTTTCTATCCCTTTAAAAGTACGTTATTAAACTAATCAATTTTAAAAGCGTAGGCTTAACCTACGCTTTTTCTTGTGCCTCGTCTAACTCGTAACTCTGCCTTTAAAAAGATGTATTATTAAATTTAATAAAGCGGAGCAATAATTTGATCAACTTTTATTGTTTATAAATAATGGCGAATTGTGTCAATTTTTTGAAAGTTTAAAAATAAATTAAAAAGGGCTTGTAAAAAATTTAATTAAGGGTTAAAATATATTTTGTAAAGAAATAGAATAAGGAGGCGTTTATGGCTAATACTGATAAAAACTTATGTTTCGTGCTTGGCGCTGGTGGCGCTCGCGGTATTGCGCATATTGGTTTTTTACAAGCAATGGAAGAAAATGGAATTTTTCCCGATTGCATTGTAGGTTGTTCTATGGGTTCAGTTGTTGGCGGTTGTTATTCAGCAGGCATATCGCCAAGTAAAATGAAAGACGTTGCCTTATCTTTAAAAGCAGGCGACATTATCGACGTTGCTCCTAATTTTCTATCTAAAAAAGGCATATTGCGTTCCGTTAAGATGCAAATTAGACTTGAAAGACTTTTAGGCGATACCACTTTCGACGGGCTTAAAATACCTTTTGAATGCGTAGCGGTTGACGTTATTTCCGGCAAGGCGGTAACTTTAAACTCGGGTAGAGTAGAAGAGGCGGTTAGGGCTAGTTCGTCTATTCCGCTTGTGTTTAGGCCTGTTTTAAAAGACGGAATGGAACTTATAGACGGCGCAACGCTTGTAAGAGTGCCCGTTAAAAACGCCGAACATTTTAAAGCGAAAGTCGTAGTTGCCGTTGACGTTTTAGGCAAAATACGTCCTAAAGAAATTCCTACTAAAAACATAATAGAACTTGGACTTCGCGCCGTTGACGTTAACGACAGTCATCACACGGCAAACTATTTGCGTATTCATAGACCTGACTTATTGATTGAGCCTGACCTTGGAGATATGAGTCAATATAAAATTGAAAAACTTGCATTTGCTTACGAACAAGGTTATAAATGCGGTCAAGAAAACGTAGATAAAATCAAAAAACTTTTAAGCGAAAAATTGGGTTAATTTAAACGATTATAGCAAAAACTAATAACGACTACCACTTTATAGTTGCCTATAAAATAGTAGTCGTTATTTTTTTATTAAAGACAAAAAGTCAAACTTTTTCTAAGAGTTTTTAGGTAAATTCTTATCAATTTCTTTTGAAATTTTATTATGTTTTTCAATCATTTCGCTATATAAAGTATACGCTTCGGGGGAGCGATAAACGTCCCCGCTGAAATTAGGTTTTACACCGTTAGCCTTGTTAGTTCTTGACGATTTTTCGCCGTCATTAGTGGAATTGGGCGCTGTAGCAAACAGTTTGCTAAGTATAGTTTGTAGCGACGATTGGGCTTTTGGCGATGCTGATAGTTTTGAAATAAAGTCGAATAAGCCGAATTTATCCATATAATCTCCTAAAATTAATATTTATCGCGCACAAATTACTAAAAAATCATTGATTATTCGCGCGTTTTAGTGTATAATACTAAAGTGTATATGTATTTATACATAAATACGCGCAAAAAAGTTTAATTATTCCGCTTTAGGGGTGTTTAGAATGAAGAAAAAATTACTTACACTTATTATTGCCGTGTTATCGGCTGTATTATTTTTAGTTGGTTGTAGCGACGGGCAAACTACCGCTCTTAGCGACGTTGGTGGTGACGTGAAGTCGGGCAACGGTACTTTTTTAGTTGAAAAAGGCAATTACCTTTACTTTATTAACGGTGAAAACGTTACTACTTCCGTTAACGATTTTGGTACGCCTGTTAAATCTTCGCTTGTTCGCGTTAAAAAGACGGAACTTGACGACGATTTATCCGACGCAAACGTTGAAACTGTTGTTCCTAAAATTATGCTTACCGGCACATATAACAACGGCGTTTATTTTTACGGCGATTACGTTTATTATGCAACCCCAAGTACTGAAAAAGATAAAACTGGTACAGTTCGTAGCAATCAAACTGAATTTAACCGTCTAAACCTTAAAGACGGTAAGGCTGATAGCGCTATTGCCATTTCAGAAGATAATACTTGTCAATACTTCTATGCCGAAGCTAATAATAAAGTTTACCTTTTCTACACGTTTACTGAAAAGGTAGACGATGCAAGTGAAAATAAATTCAAAGTTGTTGACGCTACTAATGGAGACGTTGTTTATACTTCTGACGCGTACTCAACTCTTACATTCCCAGATAATGGCTCTAAAACGGTATTCTTTACAAAAACGGCGTACTCTAACGAACTTGAACAAAACGAATCGTTTAACGAACTTTACGCGTATACCGCTGGTAGCGATAAGGCAAATCTCGTTCTTAGTGGTGCGGGCGAATACGGTTTAGGTCGTGACGGTAGAAAAGATTTAAACAAACTTCAACTCGTTGCAGAGCGTGGTATTCAAGGCGTTACCATTTCGCTTATTAAAAACACGGGCAAATACGTTATTTATAAAATTGCTAATTTAGACAGTAGCTATTCAAGTACCGTTTACTACGGCGCGGAGATTGATAATGGAACGTTTAAAGTTTTTGGTGAAGGCGACAATCAAACGGTTGCTAAAAAACTTGGCGATGCAAACGAAATTTTAAACGACGCGTTAACTGCAAACTCTTTCTACAGAAGCCTTGAAGAAATCTATTATATTGATTCTGATTACGGTCTTATTAAACTTGATTACACAAACCCTACTAATAACGACACGTTCGGCGCGGAAATCATTTCTAGCGAACTTAAAAATCTTTCTATCATTTCTTTAAGTTTTACTGAAAACAACAAGTATATGTATCTTTGCAATACCGCTGAAGGCTTCTATTATAGGGCGGACTTAAACGCAAGCACTATTGAAGCAAAGAAAATCAATGCGCTTGCAATGCAAACTCCTACAGACTTCTATAAACCAAGAGTTATTGACGATAGATATTTCATTGGTTCGTACAGTCACGAGGCTTTTTACAAATACGTTTACGTTATTGATATGAAGGATATTGACAAGGCTAAGGTTGAAGGGGAAGATTTATCGGTATATGAAAAATATCTTGAAGATACCGCTGAAATTAATAGAGAAAACATACTTAAAATAAAGAAAACGCTTCTTGGTAAAATGGACGGCACTGATAAAGATGCGTTTGACAATTATCTCGAAACAAACTACCCTGAAGAATAAAAATAAGCCTACCACTAAGTTAATAGTGGTAGGTGTTTTATCATTATGAAAATATTATCTTACGACATTGAAAGTATTTCGGGCAACCATAACGACGGTAGCATGTGTACTTTTGGCTATTGCATTGCAAATGAAAATTTTGAAGTGCTTGAGCAAAAAGATATAGTTATGCGACCTAACTCAAGGCGATACGAAACGAAAATTAAATTACATTACGAAAAGTCTTACATAAAAGCGCAACCTAAATTTCCAGAGTTTTACGAGCAAATAAAAGGCTTGTTTGCAAGCGTAGACTACGTTATAGGTTTTTCAGTTTTTAACGACGTTGAATTTTTAAATAATGCATGCGCCGTATATTCTCTTGATAAAATAGAGTATGAGTTTATTGACGTGCAACTTTTATATAAACGCGCGTACAAAAAACCTAATATGTCGGGGCTTGAAAAAATTGCAGAAGAACTTGAGTTAGAGTATTTAGCGCACCGTTCAGATGAAGACGCGCGCGTGACGTTACTCGTTTTAAAACACTTGTGCGAAAAAGAAGGCGTTACCCTTAAAGATTTATTGCGCAAGTACTGTATTACGCTTGGTGTAAATAACAACACAGAAACCGTTCCTTGTACGGACGGGACTTACACAAAGCGCGAAAAAAATCATCTCATTCTTGATTTTGTAGAAAAAAATTATCAACACAACAAAAAATACAAGGGCGGACTATCTTATAAAACGTTTTCTTTTTCAGACGATATAAGGTATAAAGATATAGATGTTTTTAGAAGAATAATTAAGAAAATTTATACTCTTAACGGTCGCATATCTTCAATAGAAAGTTCAAACGTCTTTGTTTTCGACGGTAAAATTTCAGACAAAGAACAAGCGTCCATAAACGTAAGAAATACGGGGCGCGAGCGCGTGAAATTAATGCTTTATTCAGACTTTATGTCTCTAATTGGTGAACTTCCTGAAATAGATTTTTCAGGCGATTACGAGTTTATTAAAGAGCATAGAAAGCAAATAAAACTTCAACGCGAAGAAAAACGCGCCGAAGAGAGAAAGCGTCGTTATTTAGAAAAAATTACTCAAAATAACCAAGATAATAATAAAAAGGAGAATTAAATATGGTTTGCAAAAAATGTAATTACGACAATCCTGAAAACGCAATATATTGTTGCATGTGTGGTAAGCGTCTTGACGGAAAGAAAAACTGTCATAGATGCGGTAAAGAAATTGTAGAAGAAAGCCTTTACTGTATGTATTGTGGCGCTAAATGTTCTTCTACCACGATAAACGTAGCGCCTACGCCAAGTCGTGCCACTACCACGTCAACTTCACAAGGTATTGTTTTAAGTGGTAACGGAATTTTTGGTAGTAAAAATTCTATTTTAAATTTTGTAGCTATGACACTTTCTTTTATAGCAATCGTGTTAATGTTTGTAGGTTCGTTTTTCTTTGGTTTTAGCGGAGAAGCGATGGCGGCTAGTATAAAAATAGAAGCGATAAAAGAAGCGACGTCGTTTTATTGGCTTATTGACGCGTTTGAAGATTTGCAGGTAGTTCAAAATGGCGTTGACTTATCAATATATCCTAACGCCAACGAATTTGCTCAATATTTCCCAGTAATTATTATGGCGGTTGTGGTAGGTCTTACAATGCTTAGTTGTTTAGCGTTTACTACGGTTGCAACGGTAAAATACATAAAATACGTTAGAGGTAATAAAGACGTTAAATTAACTATGCCTTTAATTGCCACAATCGTATCGTATTTCTTTGCGGTAATTGTAATTTCTTCATATCTTAACATTTTAAGTATTGATATGAATCAAGTTGAAATAAACATGGCGCACGGCGGATTTACCATTGCGCTTATGATAATAATTCCTATTTTAATTGTAAGCGTATTAGTTCTTAAAGCAATTATTGGCGGTAAAGAATTATTTGACGGCGCTCATATTAAAAAGTATATTACTTACGCAATCGTTTCGGTGTTTACGTTTGTTACCATTTTAGTTGCGTTTGGACCAATATTATCGTTACAATTAAGAATTCCAAACGGTCAAACTACAACGTCTTTGAAACTTCACTTCAATTCGCTTCTTGCTACTTCAGCAGAGTGGGATACTTTTGGTTATGCAATATCAGTTCTTAACGGTCGCGTGCCGTTACAGTTTTCTGAATATACTGGAATTAATAATTTATTATATAAGTTAACGTCTGTTGATATGGAAAGATTTAACCAACTTCTTGAAAACAGTACATACGGATACGTTATAAATATTCCTGAATTTGAATCGCTTTCAGTTGTTTCGCTTATGGCGTACGTGTTTGCATTTTTAACGGTGTGCGCGTCTATTTCTTCAATGGTTTCCGCCGTATGCAACGCGCTTGGTAAAGGCAAACAAAGCCTTACGCTTGTTTTAGTTTTAGCAACGCTTATCGTTGCAATTGCATTCTTTGTATTAAGTATAGTTTACGTTAATATGCGTCAAGAAACGTTATTTAAAGTATTAACTGAAAACCCTTTAAATGAAGGTGGAATTGCTATGGAAATAGGTAGCGCGCCAATAGTAGCGTTTATCTTTGCAATTTTAAGCGCCATTTCAGCAGTTGTTGCCCTTATTGTTAATAGACAACGTAATTATCAAACTTATTAAAATTAAGCCAAAAATTAAGCATATTTAAAAGCGTAGTGAATTCACTACGCTTTTTGTTTTTTTGATGGGGTTTTTCTAAGAGTTTTTAGGTAAATTTTATTTTAAAGTATTTCCACGCCAAGTTTTTTAGCCTCGTCTTCAAGACCTTCAGGCCAAAGTGATACTTGAACTTCGCCAATATGCGCTTTTTGTAAAATATACATACAAAGACGAGATTGGCCAATACCGCCACCTATCGTAAGTGGAAGTTCGCCGTTTACTATCGCTTTATGGTAAGGGAAAGCAAGTCTATCTTCAAGCCCTGCTTGTTTAAGTTGAGATATTATAGACTTTTCGTCAACTCTAATACCCATACTTGAAAGTTCTAACGAATTATCTAACACTTCGTTATAAAGTAAAAGGTCGCCGTTTAAAGCCCAATCATCATAGTCTGGCGCTCTGCCGTCGTGCGATTCACCGCTTTTAAGTTTGCTACCAATACCCATTAAAAATACTGTGCCGTATTTTTTAGTAAGGGCGTGTTCGCGTTCTTTGCTAGTTAAGTTAGGATATTGTTCTTCCGCTTCAAGCGCCGTTATAAATTTTACGTTCTTATTTACGCTTAAAGTAAGTGTTGGAAATATTTTTTTGGCTTGCTCGTTAGTTTCGTAAATCGCTTCAACTATTTTAATAACCGTTTCTTTTAAATAATCTACGTTGCGTATTTCGCGTGAAATGACTTTTTCCCAGTCCCATTGGTCAACGTAAATAGAATGAATATTGTCAACGCTATCGTCACGGCGAATGGCGTTCATATCCGTATAAAGTCCGTCGCCAACGCTAAAGCCGTATTTTTTAAGGGCAAGTCTTTTCCACTTGGCAAGCGAATGCACAATTTCAGCGTCCTTACCGCCAAGCGCCTTAATATCAAAGCGTACGGGGCGTTCAACGCCGTTAAGGTCGTCGTTTACTCCCGTATTAGATAAAACTAAAATAGGCGCGGAAACTCTTATTAAATTGAGTTTTTCGGCAAGAATTTTTTCAAAAGTATCTTTAACGAATTTTATTTGTTTTTGGGTTGTAATAAGGTCCGTTTTTGACGTGTAACCTTTAGGAATTACTAAACCTTGCATAATTGCTCCTTGTTTAATAAGACAATAACTAACAGTTAGTCTATTATCGATTTATCGCTCGCTTTAAACGAGTATATAGTAGTTGATTTAAATTTTTCGTTTGTTTTAAGTATTGCTGATGGGAAATGTGGGAAATTACACGACGCCGGATAAGTTTGCGTTTCTAAGCAAAAAGACGTATTTGGAACGTAAACGTGGCCGTTTTTACCTTTTCTTTCAGTCAAGAACGCGCCCGTATAAAGTTGAATGCCGGGGCGGTCGGTAATAACGTCCATAACAAGTCCTGTAATTTCAGAGTAGGCGGTAGCAACCGTTTTAAGTTCGCCGTCGCCTGAAAGGCAAAAGTTTACGTCGTAACCTAATTGGTGTTTAATTTGAATATCGTCAGCGTTAATATCTTTATCAATGCGTTTAAAACTTCTAAAATCAAACGGAGTGTTTTCTACTGATAAAATTTCGCCCGTAGGAATAAGATATTCGTCGCCAGGGGTAAAATAATCAGCGTTAATTTTTAAGTAGTTATTATGAGCGCCTTCTTCACCTTCGCCGTTAAGGTTAAAGTAAGAATGGTTTGTAAGATTGCAAAGGGTTGTTTTATCAGTTTTAGCGGTGTAATCAATTTTAATACCGTCTTCAAGTAAAGTGTATTTAACGTACGTTAAAAGGTCGCCTGGGAAATTTTCTTCGCCGTTTTTAGAAAAATAGCAAAATTCAACGCTATTTGAATTTTCATTAAAATCGATAACGTCAAACACGCGGTAAGAAAAGCCCGTTGGTCCGCCGTGGAGATTGCTAACGCCTTTATCGTTAATATTAAGATTATAAGTTTGACCGTAAAGGTTAAACGTAGCGTTTCTTATTCTATTACTGTTACGACCTACCGTAGCGCCAAGATAACCGTCTTCATTTTCGTAAGAAGAAAGATTATCGTAGCCTAAAACAACGTCTTTAACGCCTTTTAAAGTGGGAACTTTTAAAGAAATTAAAGTTGCGCCGTACGTCATAACGGTTGCTTGCAAGTCGCCGTTAGTGATAGTGTAAGAGTAAACTTTTTCGCCTTGTTTGGTTGTGCCGAAAAATTCTTTATTTACCATAAGTAATCTCCAAAAACTTTTATTACTAAGTAATAATAACAAAAAAACACGGCATAGTCAAGTATTGCAAACAAAACGCGCAATTTTTTGCGCTTATTAAATTTGTTTTTCATTATAAACGTTATTTCGTCATATAATTTTGATATGGGACTTAGTGAAAATATTTTTAAAGCGTTACAATTATTAGAGCCGAGCGCTCCGTGTTATTATAAAGTTACTATTTTAGGCGGAGTAGGAGTGTACGTTGAAGGCGTATCTAAAATTTTAGAACTTACCAAAGATAAAATAGTTTTGCTCATAAAAAAAGAAAAAATTTTAGTAGAGGGCAAAAATCTAAAAATAAAATCGTTTATAAATAACGATATAGCCATTCACGGCGAAGTCGTTTCGGTGGTAAGAGTATGAAAAAACGACTACTTAAAATTAAAGTTGAAGTTAGCGGAAAGGGTATTATTTATTTGCCTGAATACGTCCGCCGTAAAAAAATTTGTTTATACGACGTCAATTATCTTGAAAGTAATAGGGTAATTGTTACTCTTGATTACAATGATTTACTTAAATTTTTTGCTATTTGTAAAAATATGTGTTATAATACAAAAATAAGGGGTTTTAACGGCGCGTTAAGTTTACTTGCGTACGCGTTAAAAAACGTTGGAATTACGCTTGGGCTTATTATTTTTATTATTATAACTATCGTTACCGATAACGTCGTGTATAAGGTCGAGTGTATAGGCTCGGGAGCATCTTTTTCTAATCAAATAGTTGCAACGGTAAATAGGCTTGGCATCAAAAAAGGCAGTTTGTTTAGTGACGTAAACTATTCGCTAATAGAAAGCGAAGTTTTAAAAACAAATTCTAACCTATCTTTCGTAACGTGCTATAAAAATGGTAATAGACTTATTATTGATAGTTCTACGTCGAGCGTAGGCGGTCAAATAGTTAAGCCACTTGAAAGTGATTTAATTTGTCAAAAAAACGGCATAATAGAAAGTATAAGCGTTATGCGTGGAACTAAACTCGTTGACGTGGGTAGCGCTGTTAAAAAGGGCGACGCGCTTGTTGGCGCATATTACGTTGACGAGGCGGAAGATAAAAAGTACCCGTCGAAAGTAATTGCAACTGTTAATATTTTAGTAAAAGAAGAGTATTTTTTTAAAACGGAAGTTTTTTCTGATATTATAGAAAACGCGTCCATACAAAAAGCTAAGTTTTTATGCGACGGAGAAATAGTCGACGTTATCGCCACTCAAACAAACGGTGGGTACGCTATCGTCGTTACGGCGAGATATACATATTACGGAGGTTAATTTGGCTAAGTTTCAAACAACGGTAAAAATTGAAAACGGAAATACTACGGCGGAACTTTTAGGTGTTTACGACGAAAATTTAAATTTTATTTCTCAGCAAACCAACACCGTTTGTTTTGTTGACGACGGTGGTATTATTATAACGGGCGAAGAAGTTGACGTTCGTCTTGCTGAAAAAATTATTTCAAAACTTATTGACATTATTGCGCTTGGCGAAAAAATAAACAAAACTAGCGTTAATTATTGTATTGAACTTGCAAAAAACGGTAGTGTGGACGGGCTTGAAAAAATCGTTAGCGGTGTCGTTGCGGTAACTTCAAGGGGTAAGCAAATAAAATGCAAAACGGTAGGGCAAAAAAAGTACGTTGACGCTATAAATAAAAACACTATAGTTTTCGGCGTTGGTCCTGCGGGTACGGGTAAGACGTATCTTGCCGTAGCAATCGCCGTTACCGCTTATAAAAATAAAGAAATACAAAAAATTATTTTGACAAGGCCAGCCGTTGAAGCGGGTGAAAAACTAGGTTTTTTACCGGGAGATTTACAAAATAAGGTAGACCCTTATTTAAGACCGCTATACGATGCATTGCAAGAAATGTTTGGGCTTGAAACGTATCAAAAATTAATCGAGCGTGGCGTAATAGAAATTGCTCCGCTTGCATATATGCGCGGTAGGACGCTGTCGGATAGTTTCATTATATTAGATGAAGCGCAAAACACCACGATTGAGCAAATGAAAATGTTTCTTACGCGTATGGGCGAGGGTAGTCGTATGGTTATTACGGGTGACGTTACTCAAATAGATTTGCCAGACGGTAAAAAAAGCGGGCTTAAACACGCCGTTAGTATTTTGAAAGACGTTAAAGGTATACAAACGGTTAATCTCACTTATAAAGACGTCGTTCGTCATCCGCTCGTGTCTGAAATTATTAAAGCGTATAGCGCTAGCGAAGAAAAACAAGGTAGAGGAAGATTATGATATCCAATGAAAAATATGTAAAGTGGAGTATAAAAGACTATTTTAGAACGTTTGCGTTATTTTTAGGGCAAGCAATCGTTTTAGTGGCTATTTTATTAGGAATATTACTTTTAAACCTTAAAGACGGTAGTTTTCAAGAGTTTTTTACGGCGCACGAAAATTTAGTTTACGGCGTTTACTGTATTTTAACGGTAGTGTTACTGCTCGTAATAATATTTATCTTTTATCACTCTGAAAAACGCGACTTTTTATTAAAAACGTCCAACTTAATAATGACGTTTGCAATATTTACCATTTCCGCCGTAGTTTGTTTTGCGGTGGGAACTTACAAAATTTACGCTCGTCCGTTTGCGCTTTGCGCGCTGCTTAGTTTACTTTTAATAGATAGGCGCTCGGCAATCTTCAATAATAGCGTATTTTGTATTTTTATGTTGCTTGTTGACTTCGTTTCAAGTTACAACGGCTCGCAAATTTTTGAATACAATCAATCAATGGTAATATCGCTTATTATCAACTTTATTTCGGGAACTACCGCAGTGTTCTTTATTGACGGCGAAGGTAGTCGTCTTAAAGTTTTAGCAATGGGCTTTTTAGTTTCAGTACCTGTTATAGTAAGCGCTATTTGTCTTGAATTTACAACGGACTATAAAGTTTTACTCGAAGTTTTCTTCTCGGCGCTTGCAAGCGGTCTTTTGTCTGACGGGTTTATGATGATTTTACTTCCGTTCTACGAAAAAATATTCAAGCGTGTTACAAACTTCCGCTTATCAGAACTTACCGACCATAAATCTAAACTTATAAAACAACTTCAACAACGCGCTCCTGGAACGTTTAACCACACGTTAATCGTTGCGTCGCTCGTTGAAGCGTGCGCCAACGCCGTAGGCGAAAACCCGTTACTTGCAAGAGCGTGCGCGTACTATCACGATATTGGAAAAATGAAAAACCCAATGTTCTTTACTGAAAACCAACAAGGTCATAACCCTCACGACGAACTTACCCCAGAACTTTCAACAGATATTTTGCGTGGTCACGTTCGTGAAGGCGCTGAACTTATAAGAAAAAACGGTTTGCCTGATATTTTTGCGAGCGCTGCTTTAGAACATCACGGAACTATGCCTATAAGATATTTCTACGCTAAAGCGCTTAAGTTTACCGACGGCGACCTTGATATTGCAGACTTTTGTTATTACGGACCTAAGCCTAAGAGCAAAATTACCGCAATTATTATGATATGTGACGCAAGCGAGGCAAAAGTCCGTTCAGTAAATAATCGCACGCACGAAAACGTTGATAAGGCGGTGCGTGAAATTATTGAAGAAAGAATGGATATGGATCAGTTTACCGATTGCGATATTACGCTTAGAGAACTCGATATTATTCGTAACACTATAACTAACAGTTTAGCAGGCGTTTATCACGAGCGCGTTAAATATCCTAAACTTAAAGCAAGAAGGTAAAGTATGGCTAAACTAATTGTTTGTAGTGGCGATGAAAGCGTTATAAACGTAACCGAACTTGCCGATGCCGTATACCAAGAGTTAGGTCAAAAAGACGGACTTTTCGCGGAACTTTTATATGTAAACGAGCAAGAAATTAAAGCGCTTAACAACGATTATCGTGGCGTAGATAAGGTTACGGACGTGCTTTCTTTTCCTACGCTTGACGGTATTAGGGGAAAGGTTGTACTGAAAAAAGATTTTCCACTTGATTTGACTGAAGACGGTCAAAACGTATTTATAGGATCTATTGCAATTTGCAAAAAAAGAGCTGAGGAGCAAGCTAAGGAATACGGTCATTCCGTAAAGCGTGAAATGACGTATTTATTGTGCCACGGGTTATTGCATCTTATGGGGTACGACCATATGATAGATAGCGACAAGGCTCAAATGCGCGCCTTAGAAGATAAAATTATGTCAAAAATAAAGGTATACAGATGATGAAAAGCGGAACGGTGGCGGTTGTAGGTAAAGCAAACGCAGGAAAATCAACTTTAATAAACGTACTCGTTGGCGAAAAAGTGGCGATAGTTTCGCCTAAGCCCCAAACTACTCGCGATAGAATTTTGGGTGTTTTAACGACTAACGATTATCAAATAGTATTTGAAGATACGCCCGGTTTTTACAAGGCGAGAACTGAACTGAATAAAAAAATGCAAAAAACAGCCCGTCAAACAGCAAAGGACGTTGACGTGGTGTTGTTCGTTATGGACTGTCACGACGGGGTTAAGGAAGAAGATTTAAACTTGCTAAAAAGTATATGCGGTGAAGGCGCTCCCGTTATAGTTGCAATATCTAAAATTGATATTATGCCTAAAGATAATATTCCGCTTGCTTTAACAAGCGTAGCCGAAATTGACGGAGTAAGTGAAATTATCCCCATTTCAGCGCGTAAGAATAGAAACTTAAAAGAACTTATAAGCATTTTGCTTAAATATCTCCCTACGGGCAATAAAATTTTTGAAGAAGATATCGTGTCTGATAAGTCCGAAAAATTTATGATTAGCGAAATTATGCGCGAGAAAATTTTGCTTAAGTTTGATAAGGAAATTCCGCACGGAATAGCAATCGTTATAAACGAGTTTGAAAGGGGCGAAAACGGAGTTTATCAAATAAGCCTTGATATTATTTGCGAAAAGCAAAACCACAAATCAATACTTATAGGAAAGCAAGGCTCGGCAATTAAAGAAGTTAGTTCGTTTGCGCGTGAAAGTATGGAAAAATTCCTTGGAGCAAAAGTCTTTTTAACTACTTACGTCAAAGTAAAAGAAGGCTGGCGCGATAAAGAAAACTTGCTTGCAAGTTACGGTTACGGCAACGATAACGGCGTAAATTAAGGTGCAGTTATGAGAATGCGCAAGAAGAAAAATTTAGAAAGTCGTATGCAAAACGTAAGCGAATACGTTATTTTACACGAAAACACTAACCGTTTTCGTTTACCAGAAAGCGAGCGTTACGCCTTTTTAGATTTGAATAAAATTTTTAATAACGATAACCCTTTATATCTTGAAATAGGTTGCGGAAAGGGTACGTTTATAACGGAAATGGCAAAACGCAACCCAAACTGCAATTACATAGGCGTTGAAATTTTAGCCAACGTTATAGTAATGGCTGGGGAGATGGCAAAGTCTAAAAATTTAAGTAACGTTAAGTTTTTTAATATGGGCGCGGAACTTTTGCAATATTTTTTAAAAGAAAATACCGTTAGCGGAATATATCTTAATTTTTCGTGTCCGTATCCTAAAAAACAATACGAAAATCACCGCTTAACTTACAAATACTTTCTTGATATTTATAAAAAATTAATGGTGGACGGCGCTAGAATTTATCTTAAAACTGATAACGTCGGCTTTTTTGATTACAGTATAAACTCTTTAACCGAAAATGGTTTTACGCTTGAAAACGTAACGAGAGACTTGTACTCAACGCCGTTTATATCGCAAAATATAGCAACGGAATATGAAACGAAATTCGTTGCTCAAGGCATTAAAATCAATAGATTAGAATGTTATTTAAAATAACGCTTAACGCTAAATAATTAGCAAAGGAGAAATTATGAAAATTACAAGAGTTGACTTATACGAATATTTTAACCTAACTCGTCCAGAAAACGGAGCAGGATATCTTAACTGTTTTATTCCTGAAAATTCAAACGAAATTTGTATAAATAGAAAGCATCCTGCAATGATAGTTATTCCAGGTGGCGGTTACGCTATGCGTAGTGATAGAGAAAACGAGCCTATCGCGCTCCAATATTTAGCAAACGATTATTGCGCGTTTACCTTAGAGTATTCAATTGCTCCTATTCGCCATCCGTATCCTATAATAGAAGCAGGTATGGCGGTTGCTTACGTTCGCGAAAATGCCCAACTTTTCCATGTAAAAAGTGACAATATTGCTTGTGTTGGTTTCTCTGCTGGCGGTCATTTATGCGCAAGTATTGGTAATATGTTTGATATTCCTGAACTTGACGTGTTGGGTGATAAAAAAGCGTTTTGTCGTCCCGATGCGATAGTTCTTGGCTACCCTGTAATTAGTAGTATTATTAAGAAAACTCACCGCGGAACGTTCAATAATCTTTGCGGAGAAGATAACGTTGAACTTCAACACAAAATGTCTATTGAAACGCACGTTAAAAGTACAAGCGCACCGGCATTCATTTTCCATACAGTAACCGACGGGGCAGTTCCCGTTCGTAATAGTTTAGTTCTTGCCGACGCATACGTTGAAGCGGGCGTTCCTTTCGCGTTACACGTTTTTGAAAAGGGTGAACACGGTTTATCTCTTGCTAATAAAATGGTATATGGTCTTGATAAATTTGAAGGAAAAGTGTTCAGTTTTGATTTTACAAAATGGGTAAACTTATCTATTAAGTGGTTAGAAGAGCGTGGGTTTAAAGTTTTAGATTAAATATTAACGCCGTATTTAACGGCGTTAAATTATGCGGAGATGGCGGAATGGCAGACGCGTAGGTTTCAGACGCCTATGGGCAACCGTGTGGGTTCAAATCCCATTCTCCGCACCAATAAAAAAGGGGTGCTTTATGCGCCCCTTTTTTATTGCGAAACGTATAAACAGAATGGGATTTGATGGGGGAGCAAATTGCGGTAGCAATTTTTCCGCTATGAGAAGTTTAAAACGTGAAAAGCAAATAAGCGGAATAAAATGCCCTGTGTGGCATTTTAGCGGGGCGCCGAGCAAAACGGCAAATCCCATTCTCCGCACCAATAAAAACGGAGGTGCTTTACTGCGTCACTCTTAGGGATTTTTTAAACAACTTAAAAGACTAACGAAAAATTTTCGTTAGTCTTTCTTTTTGCTTTGTACGAACACACGACTTTGCTTGCAAAGTATAGTGTGCTATACTTTCCTTTTATAAGTTTAATTATATTTGCAATAATATTTCTTCTAATAATACTTTTGCTTGAATATCGTTGATTGCATCGATTTCTTTTCCAGCATTATATAGTGCATCCTCCTGCTGTAAATAAGCCTTGGTGTACCAAATTATCTTGGACTTATATTCATGAGCTTTTTTTACAATATATTCTTTAGATTTGCCGTTATCGTTCTTTTTATGACAACACGCTACCGCCAATTCGCAGTTGTACTTTTCAAAAAACTCAAAAGCGTGCTTCAATTCTTTTTCACTATCACCAATAGAGGTAATGCCTACAAGGTGTCCATTAATATCGAATATGGTGGAAAAATCCTCATAGTCGTTTTCTTTTTGAAAAGCAAGCTTTTTATATGAAACGCTTAATTTGTGATAAAGTTTGGCTAATACTGTTGTTTTTCCACTGTTGGATTTTTGTTGAAGAACTATGATTTTCATTTAATGCCTCGATTTTGAAGTATCATTTGTGGTTGATGGTATTTAATAATTAATTTTTGGCACTCCATCTACATAGTGCCAATAATAAATTCCCTCGTTTACATTTGACACTAATGTTTCCGAATAAAAAGCCACGATATAATTTTGATAGATTTTTTCGTGATGCCACTCGTCTTGATTTCCAGCAAAATATAAACACTCTAATTGATTATAGCCTGCAAATGCATTATCCTCAATTATTATATTGCCATTATAGATAACTACGTACTGTAAATTATCACAATTTTCAAATGTGTAGGATTCTATCAGAGAACATTGTTCTGACAGTTCAATTAACTTTAAAATATCATTATCGATGAACAATCCTTTTTGCAAGGAATAATTTGGCAATACTTTAATATCGAACGTTGGTGTAATAACCTTTGCACCATTTTCTCCGTAATATACTGACAAACCAATTCTATCATTTTTTGAAGTAACCAAGTATTCTTCTGTTTGCATATAATATCCCCAAATCACAGGATAGTTATAGTAGTTCCATTCTGCATCCCAGTTTTCAGTCGGATATTCCAAGCTACAGTAGATGGTTGGCTTATTATCCTTCAGATAGTTAAAAGCTACTTCTCCAATACTTGTTACTGATTTTGATATATAAATACATTTCGTGACAGTACAACCATAAAAAGCATGGTCTGACAATGTAGTTATGTTGTCAGGAATAATTAATGTTTCAAATGTGCAGTTTTCAAAAGCACGATAGCCGATTTTAGCCACATTAGACTCTAAGTTTATTGAGGTCAAAGATGTGCAATCTCTAAATGCACCGTAACCGATTTCACTCGCCCCGCATCCAAAATCGATATACTTCAACGAACTACATCCACTTAAACAATAATTTCCAATTTTAGCAACAAGGTCACCAAAAGTTATACTTTCTATCATTGTGCAATTATAAAATGAGTAAGAACAGTGTCCGCCTAGCAAGGTAACGTCTCTCAAACCTGTTGGAATAAAATAACTAACATAGCGAATGTTGTCGGACAAATTATAACTATTTCCGGAATAGTATTGTTGGAGTATTCGAGTTGAATTTTCATATTCTTGAGTGCCAAATAAACGACCAAAATTAAACTCTTTAGATCCATTGGGGTTTTCGGTTGACAAAGAATTAATAAAGGGAATCTGTAATTTTTCCAAATTAGAGCAACCGGAAAATGCAGCATCTGCAATATTTGCTACTTTATAACCTTGATAATATTCGGCAAGATATATTTCGGTTGTGGTATTAGAATTAACAACGCCAGTTATTATGCAACTAATATTATCGTTATTTACTTTATAAGATAGCAATGCATCGTTTGGAAACGGATTAATCACATTCTTATTCTCGTAATTTATACAAATTTCATCTATAATAATGCTGTTGGATGATGCATTGAATATCTTTATATAGCTGCAAGGAATTTCAAGCGTGATAATTTCATTGCTTTTACATAGTATACTTTGGTTGAAAATAGCAAACCCGTCAATCGACTGATAGCCGAACGATACAATCAATTCATCTTCCGGATTTGTTGTCTTGACTATCAATGAAGAAATGCCGTTTATTTCCTCTATATTTTTCAAATATCCATACGGGTTTAGCTGTCCCCATCTTCCGAGCATTTTTTTGTAATTTGAATATTCAAAACCAATAATATCACCTCGATTAGTTGTGGTATTTATATTTGATTTTTCGGTTGAATTATTAGTTTCAAACAGATTATTGTTGGGTGAAAAGATAAACATATATTTTTCAATAGCAAAATATTGTGCAATTACTTCTATGTCGCCAGTAACAAAATCTGTTTCTTTATCCCAGCCCGTGAAAGTGTATGAATAAAAAGAATCATCTGCTCTAGAAGGGGTGTCTAATAAATATTCAACTTTTGATCCATAGGTAACATCTATTACATATAAAATTGAACCATCGTAATTTTTAAACGTAACATTATATTTTTTCAGAACCGAAGTAAACACAGCGGTATATGTAACATCTCCATTGGCATCAACAACTTCGGGAGTCCATCCGGCAAACACATAGGAATATTGTGCATCGGCAGCCTTGGTGGGTTCTGCGCCATCGTATGTAGGAACAGTTCCTTCACTCACTTCTGTATCCGTTTCCAGCACGGTATCACCGTTTTTCCAAGCGATTGTGTACTTAGGAATTGGCTTCGCATAGATAACGGAATTACTCCAATCACTATTCGTATAATTCGTTCCATCGCCAATCGCTCTGATTTTGAACGTCTGGCCGTCAGTGAGTTTTCTACTTGTTACGGAGTTTTCGATATACGAAAGATTACCGTCTATGCTGATTTCGAACTTGTCAGCAGATGCATCAGTGCTCCATGTGGCGGTGTCATCGGTTAGAACAACCGTAGGAGCCGTTAACTTTGTAGGAGTGGATGGTGTTGGATTGTCGCCATTATTGCTACCTCCGCCACCGCATGACGCAAGGATGAAGATACTGCACAGTAATGTCAGCACTAGCAGAATAATATTAGATAGTCTTGTTTTTTTCATGACATCCTCCTAAAAGATAATTCCTACACCTTTGTTTATTATCTTGGAAATAAAAAAGGCGCTAACCGAAGTTAACGCCTAAAAACGCAAACTCCGATTGTCGCTCAACAATTTTACATAGAACAAGCATCTAAACACTTTTCACTAGGTTGGAATTTGCATTTTTATCAAATTCAAATAGTGAAAAGCCAAAAAAGGGTAAAATACCCCTAATGTGAGAAAAAAAGCCTGTTCTGGCAGTATTAAAATTGTTGAGCATAATTATTATAACACTATTTTACAAAAAAGTCAATGTAAAGTGGTAGTATATCAAAAAGTTTACAATAAAGAAAATAGATAAAAGAAAAATCAGACCCCATAATGGAATCTAATTGTTTCTCCGCTTGAAAGTGCAATTTCATATAAATTTTTAATGTTTCAAAAAATCCCTAAGAGTGATGCCCTTTATGCACCCCTTTTTTATTGCGAAACGAAGAAACAGAATGGGGTTTGATGGGGGAGCAAATTGCGTAGCAATTTTTCCGCTATGAAAATATTGCATAGGCAAGTTGTTGTTTTATATCTTTTATGAAAGACATTATAGACGGCAAGTCAATATTTTTTCATTTAAAAATATCTTAATGGTAATATATTCATATTATTAGGTGAAAAACCAAATGAAATATGTTTAAAAGTGTAATAAAATAAAGAAAATTATAAGGAGAGTTTTTCTATGAAAACCGCAATTAATAGTATAGGCTTTAAAGATATATACACTTCTGAAAAAGACGGCAAAAAGTTTTTTTGTTATCGTACGGGAATGACCGTATACGAAGAAGTTTTCGACGGTTATAGATATATGTCTGCCGGCTGGAACACCGCAGGTTATACTTTAAACGTTCTTGACGATATGCCTACGCGTTTAAACAACGATTTATTTGCCGAAGCGCAATCGTTTGACGTGGAAGTTGACGGTGTTTCGCTTTCGTGGGATTGGAAGTTCGTTGATTTTAGTCAAAATGAAGAAGTTCTTGAAAACGGAACGCAAGTTATTCACGGTATAGTTACCCTTAAAAGCGCAATTAAACCAATAACTGTAAAAGTGCATACCGTATTAGACGGAACGCCTATTTTCGAGCGCTATATAGAAATTGAAAACGACGGGGATTTTCCAGCAAATATTAACGTTTCCGCCCCAATTTGCGGTGGTATTGAAACCATTGCTAATTGGAAAGATTATATGACTGGCGTTCCTGACCCAACCAAGATTTATTCGCTTGGATATATGGCGGGTTCAGAGCATAACCACGAAGGCGGTTTTAAATGGTACGACCTTTTAAATACCGTTCACGCCGTAGAAGGCAAATATCAATACGCCGACTTTCGTCACCCCATTTTCGTATTAAGAAACAACTTGCTTGGTACTATTATGATTGCCGAGTTTGGTTGGACGGGGGGTTACCGCTTTGAGTTTGCTCTTAATACCGACGTTGGTAACGACCCATCCCCACTTTCAAGACTTTCGTTCCGTACTGAAATTAAAGGTCAAAAACCTATTATAATACTCGATAAAGGCGAAAAATTCGTTACTCCAAAAGTTCATATTGGTATGATGTCTGGCGACCTTGACGTTGCAATTAACGCAATGCACAAGCATTTACGCAAAACGGTATTTACTTTGCCGTCGGCTCGTGGCGTTAAAGGTTGGGTTGAGGGCGGAATGGGACCTGAGCGTCTTATGGACGTAACTGCTACCAAACACTTTGCCGACACCATAGCAGAAGTTGGCGGTGAAACGTTTATTATTGACGCTGGCTGGTATTGTCCATTAGGTACTGCCGTTAAAGAATGGTGGCAACGCGTAGGCGACTGGATTCCAGATAGCGGACGTTATCCTAACGGTATAAAAGAAATACGCGACTATATTCATTCAAAAGGCTTACTTTTCGGTTTATGGCTTGACTTAGAAAGAATAGGCCCGTCGGCAAAAGTATATAAAGAACACCCTGAATGGATATCAAAATGCTACGCCAACAATTTACAAAATACTCAACTTAACATGGCAATTAAAGAGGCTGCCGAATGGGCTGAAAGCGAACTTAGTCGTGTTATTGAAGAATATCAAATAGACTTATTTAGGCTTGATTACAACTTAAACAATTTAAGCAAACAAAACCGCTACTATGGTAAAAACGGCTTAGAAAACGCGTACGTTAGATACTATCAAAACACAAACGCTATGTATGAAAGACTCCGCCGTAAATACCCTAACGTAGTTTTTGAAAACTGCGCTGGCGGTGGTGGACGTACCGACGTTGGTTTTGTGTCAAACTTCACTCACACTTGGGTAAGCGACCATAACGTTGCTCCGCGTTCGTTCTCTGTTATGAACGGAATGACAATGGCTCTTCCGCCTGAAATGGTAGACCGTCTTGTAAGCGGAATGGGATGTCACACACGCGCTTCACTTGCTTGGCAAGTAAGAAACGCAATATTTGGTAGACCGTCAACTAACGACTATAACGCCGTTGGTAGCAAAATGAACGCTGAACAAATAGAAATTGTAAAACACACCTTTGATATTTACAAAAAGCACGTTCGTCCGTATATTGACGATAGTTTGATTTTCCACCATACACCAGAATTAGTTGGCGACGAAAATGCTAAAAACGCCGTTGTTGAACAACCGCGCGGAACGGGTATTATAGAGCGTGTTTCGGGCGATTATCGCCACGGTATAGTAGGCGTGTTCAACCTTGCCGATGCAACTAATAAAACTTCACATGTAATTTTCCCTAAAGGAATTAACCCGACATTTACCTACAACGTGACCTTTGACAATTCAAACGTAACGGTAAAACTTAGCGGTTTTGAAATTGTAAATTCGGGTATACGCGTTAATCTTACAACGTCGCTTACGTCTGAGCTTATTATTTTTGAAGCGGAATAATTATAAAAGTTAATTGCCATTTTATTAAGGCGTTATATAAATTACAAATAAAAAAAGGCTAACAAACTGGTTTTGCTAGCCTTTTTTATTGTTGAAATTTTTGTATTATAAGCGATTTTCCATAGCGTTTTCATGAAAAATTTCTTGAAAAAGTTGCTCGTTTTACATTTTGAACGTATTGAAAACGTTGCCGTCGAAGTCTTTAAAATTAAAAAGCCCGTCTTCAAAAATAATATAACCGCTATTAGTTCCGTTTTTAGGAAGCGCAACGCTACCTGGGTTAATATAGGTATAACTGCCAACGCTTTCGCATGCGGTAACGTGAGTGTGCCCGTGAAGTAACACGTCGCCTTTACTAAGTAACGGTGGGGTTTGGTTATTGTAAATATGACCGTGAGTAACGAAAATTACGTTGCTTTTATAATTAATTAAAGCGTAATCTGCCATTATAGGAAATTCAAGAACCATTTGGTCTACTTCGCTGTCACAATTACCGCGAACGCATAAAATTTGCGATTTGTATTCATTTAAAAGTTCGTAAACTAGTTTAGGGTTGTATTCTTTAGGGAGTTCGTTTCTTGGTCCGTGATACAAAATATCGCCAAGCAAAACTAGTTTGTCAGCCTTTTCACTTTTAAAAGCGTCGATAATTTTTTTAGCGTAAAAATACGAGCCGTGCACGTCCGATGCGATTAAATACTTCATTACGTTACCTGTCCTTATTGTTTTATGTAAACGCCTTACGTTATGTTAAGCGCTAATAAATACATAATAGCAAACATTTAGAAACTTTGCAAGCGTTTAGTTTTAGTCGAATAAAAACGCCGTCCAACTTATTATTGTGAAACGCGCGTACTTGACGGACTAATGAAGAACTTTTTCCCCGTCACTTAGAGCCTTGCTACCGTGAACGACCTACGAAGAATCTCAAAATAGATACTTCGAAAGCAGGGCAAGAAAGTCCGTCTCAGTATGACACCGTCCAACTTGTCACTTAGAGCCTTGCTACCGTGAACGACCTACGAAGAATCTCAAAATAAATACTTCGAAAGTAGAGCAAGCGGAAACTTTTAACATGACAGCAGGGAAAACGCTTTGCTTAGTCCGTCTTATTATGATAGTACACGGTTTACTCCATTAAAAGCCCTAAAAAATCACAAAAAAACAAAAAAATTTTAAAGCAAAAACACAATATATAACATCTTCGCCTTGTTTTAACAAAATATATAGTAAATTATATAACAAAATATTTTATGTTTTACTAAAAATTTTTAAAAACATGTTTTTTTGCTATGAAGATATGATACAATATAACCACAAATGATAAAATGTCGTGTAGTATCTATACGGCAAGGTTGTTATTTATTAATTAGATGCGCGCGCTACGCGTGTACGAGATAGCGCAACTGCGCTAATAAAATTTAGAAAAATTTAACTCTTATAAGGAGGAATTATGAAGTTTTTTAAAGGAATTAGAACTTTATTAGCATCCGTTTTATGCGCAACTATGTGTGTAACGGGCGGTCTTGCTATAAGTTCGCTAAACGGTGGAAACGTTAAAGCTGCCGATGAAACTGTATCTAGCGATATTCAAATGATGATTGATGCTATCAATAAGCAAGGTACTCATTCGGCTGAATACGTTACTGAGGATACTATTGGTGGAGATGAAACTTTAAAAGTAAGCGGTATTAAAGTTACGGCAAAAGGTTCAGACCCAGTAGGATTAGGTATTTTAACTTTTAACGCTTCGGCATTAGGCCCTAAAACACCAATTATTGGTATTGTTGTAGACCCTACGACGCAAGGCACTAAAGAAATAGGTGGCGCATTTATTCCGCTTTCTGATAAAAACGGGGTTAATGGTTTTTCGTTTAAATTAGACTCCGCTCCAGGTCAAGACAGTAAGGCTAAACCAAGTTCTTATTTAAACATAAGAATGGGTAAGGCTTCTTCTATTTGGGGTGACAATATCGGTGTTTATAAGCGTAATGATGATGGCACGGTAGAAAATGGTGCGCTTGCTATACGTCCTTACAGTTTAGGCGGATATACTGCAACTCCATTTAATATGTATTACGATTATAAAACAAACGTTGCTTATACAGACGTTAACCCTGCTATTAAATATAAAGAGCAAGGTGGAGCGACAAACCGTTTCGTTAGAATGATAGGTGTTTCGGCTAACAGTTACGGCGATTATAACGACGTTTTCGTTAACCCTTACGCTGAAGAAGAAAGCGCAACTCCATTAGTGCTTGCTAATCAATCGAGTGCAACCGCTACTAACCTTGGTTTTGAAGATGGTATCGTTAAATTAGGCTTAAGACTAATAAGTTCAACTGGTAAAGGTTCTATCATTATAACAAACATTGCAGGCCTTGACCTTACAAACCCTAATAACACGTTTGGGGAAGAGTCAAGAGTTTTAGTTGCTGATAATTATGATGCTCCTGCTAGTTTTGAACATGCAATTAAAGCGCCTAAATATCAAACTCCGTTTGGTGGCGCGTTAACGTCTTCGTTTGAAGGTAAAGTTAACGTATACAAAGGTACAAGAACGTATAAGTATTCTTACAGCGCTTACGGCGCAACTTATAACAGTATTACTGCGGATCCTGGTATTACTGGTACAGTTGCAACAGATTTAACAGTTGGTAGCAACGTTACTCTTCCAGATGCTGGAACTTATACTCTTGAATATATTGATAATGACGGTCAAATCGCGTACAGCACTATAACTGCTACCGTGCCAGCCGTTGCAAGTTTTGATAACGTTAATACTACTGTATTAAGAAACGGCGTTGCTCTTAGTAATGGTGACCTTATTTCTGCTGGTGACGTTTTAGAAGTTGTTCCTAACGAAGGTTACACTACTTGGATGTTTAAAACGACTCCTGAAAACAATACAGTACCTACTGGCGCTAAATTAGTTGTAAACGGCGCGTTACTTAATTTAACGAGTGGAAGAACGCATACGGTTACGGACGAGGAAGTTGCTGGTGGTACTATAAATATTGTTACTGCAGCGTATAGCGATTGGCACCTTATAACCTTTATATGTGACCGTGATAATAATACTCGTCAACAAATAGTTTACGAAGGTATTAGCGCTAAGTATTATAAATATCAAGAACAACTCAACTTGAATAAAGGCGCGTACTCAACTTGTACAGACCATAACGGAGAAGTACAAGGTCGCTACTACACTGGTTATGCGTGGAACGGTAAAGAACTTTGTATAACGGGTGATATTTGGGGTGTTTATAAAGACAGCGCTGGTAACACACTTAGCGGTGGTGAAGGTATTGGCGCAAGAGTGTTAGATACTGCAACCGGCGAATCTTTATATATTGCTAAGTTTGGTTCTGCATCGCAAGCCGTTTCATGGAACCCTATTGACCGTGACGTTACTATCGACTCATTGTATATGCGTTCTAAAATAACGTCAAGCGTAATAAAAACAAAAGGTACGATGGGTTTACAAGTTAAATTTACCATCAATAAAGAAGATTACGATATTTTAACAAGTTCGTACGTTAAGTATACTAATGTTGATGGGTTTGAAAACAATGCAAGACAAGAAGTAAGAGCGGTAGTTGTGCCTGAAAAACATTACGGTTACGTTTGCTCTGAAATGGGCTGGACTGAAGGAGAGGGCGATGCTATTGACCCGTATAGATTTGGTTATAACGCTTACGAGGTAAATAACGCCAAGTTCGCCAACAGAATACAACGTATTATTGTTGAAAATTGGGCTGACGACGAAGAAGACGAAAACGGCGTAATGCAAAAAGTATTCTACGTTACTATTAAAAACATTCAGCCTCAAAACTTTGCTCAAAGTTATTACGTTGGCGCGTATTTGAATTTAGGCTCGGTAAACGGCGGTCAAATTATAAGATTATCTAAAAATTTAAATAACGCGTTTGTTAAATACAGCGTGCTTACGGCATCTTCTAACTTATACCAAAGCGCAATTTCAACAACAGAAATTGACGGCGCGTATACTGCTAACGTAAACGGAGTAGATTATTATTCTGAAACGCTCGAAGCAAGCGAAATTAAATACGTTGTAAATCTTTATCTTAAAGGCTTATTCCTTGCAGGTGTAAGTACTGAACCGGTTGATAACTGGACGGCTTATGAACATACTAACGGAATTACTTATTATTACGATGCTTCGCTAGGTATAAACGATATAATTGAAAACGTAATAAACTCAAGCATTGAAATTGATGCTCAAAGCGAGGAGGTATAATATATGAAAAAATTATATATAAAACCTGAACTTAAATTAAATTTATTTGATTTAACTGACGTTTTAACCGAATCGCCAAACGATAAGGGTAACAACTTTATTGATGATGCCTTCTTCCTTTAAAGGTCTATAAACTGCGTTAGGCGTTGTTTCTACTTTGGTTGTATAACCCCAACAACCAAAAAGGTTAG
>CALDOZ010000002.1 GCA_937912025.1 uncultured Clostridia bacterium
ACGACAGTTTTGCAAAGATTTTGCGATTAGCAAAAGATTTAACTTCCTATAGTTTACATTTACTAAACAAAAAGCGGAGAAAACTCCGCTTTTTAAAGTTTTATTTTAATTATCAATAATTTTCTTTTCTTACTTCAAAATACGATTGTGGGTGATTACATACAGGGCAAACGTCAGGCGCCTCAGTACCAACGTGAATGTGTCCGCAGTTTCTGCATTCCCAAACGGTTTCAGTTGATTTTTTGAAAACTTCAAGGTCTTTAACGTTCTTTAAAAGAGCAAGATATCTTTCTTCGTGAGATTTTTCAATCTTAGCAACTCCTCTAAATTGAGCGGCAAGGTCGGTAAAGCCTTCTGCCTCAGCGTCTTTTGCCATTCTTTCATACATATCAGACCATTCGTAGTTTTCACCTTCAGCGGCAGCGGTAAGATTTTCAGCAGTATCGCCTAAACCACCAAGCGCTTTAAACCAAAGTTTAGCGTGTTCTTTTTCGTTTTCAGCAGTTTTAAGGAAAATTTCAGCAATTTGTTCGTAACCTGCTTTTTTTGCTACCGACGCAAAATAAGTATATTTATTTCTTGCCATACTTTCGCCGGCAAAAGCGTCGTGTAAATTTTGTTCAGTTTTAGTTCCTGCATAAATATTTTTTGACATAGGTTCATTCTCCTTTTCATTTATAACAATTTTTTCAAAATCAGATTTAGGGTGTTTGCAAAGCGGACAAACGTAATCGTCAGGAAGTTCGTCTACTTCCTCTTCATAACCGCAAATGGTGCAACGCCAAATAGTTTTGGACTTGGTTGACGATTGCTTAGTAGGTTTTGGCTTGATATACGAATGATAGTATTCGTAAGTTGCGCTTGCGTCGTTATTCAAAACGTCCATATCCGTAACGTCGGCAACAAATAACGTGTGCGAGCCAACGTTAAATACGCCTATTACTTTGCAAGAAACGTAAGCGTTTACGCCTTTAGTTATATAGTAAAGACCGTTTTCAGAACGCTTAACATCGGTAAAACCGTCAAACTTGTCAACGTTAGCGCCCGATTGAAAACCAAAGCGTTTAAATAAATCAAAGTTCGCTTTTTGTGAAATAACGGAAACGTTAAACGTTAAACTCTTTTTTAATAATGAAGTAGTGTAATTGTCGTTACTCACAGATATTGTTAAAACGTTAGGGTTGTTTCCCACTTGAACGGCGGTGTTTATGATACAACCGTTGTCTTTACCGTCTAAGTTGGTAGTTAAAACGTATAAGCCGTAACTTAACTTTTGTAATGTTTTTTCGTTCATATTAAACCTCTTAGTCTTAATGGTTAAATTTTACCATAAAAATTTTATTTTTTCAATATTAAAAGAAAAAAAATAAATAAAATCTTAGCAAAATTTGGTGAAATTTTAGACGGCAAGAAATTATTTTTCTTCAACGGGCGGAACGTAGTTTTTAACTCGAATATAATATTCGGTAGGACTTTCTCCCGTTGTTTTAGAAAAAACTCTTGAAAAATAGCATTGATCTTCAAACCCAAGTTCGTAGGCAATCGTTTTAATGCTAAGTTCTTTAGAGCGCATTATATAATCTTTTGCAACGTTAATTTTATAGTCGGTTATATACGCGTTTGGCGTTTTAGACGTGAATTTTTTAAAATAGCGTATAAGTTGCTGTGGTGAAACCATAGCCGCTTTACATAAATCGTCAAGGGTAATTTTTTGATCAAGATGAGTTTTTATATAAAATACGGCGTCTTTAAGTGGGTCTGGAAAGTTTTCAATGTGTTCAGATTTCAATCCGCTAACAATTTTGTTTTGTGATTTTTTAGCAACTATAGATAAAAGATATTGCATGCAAAGCGATAAATACAACTCGTTTTTTACTTCCATAGACGCGCGAATTTTAGTCATTTTATCTAAAATATTGTTAACTTCGTCAAAATCGTCTTCGGCGGAAACGGTCGTCGCAACAAGTAAATTATTATCGCTAAATGTTGGTTGTTTTGATAAATCTATAAGTTCCTTTTGCGCATCTGCTTTACTAATAGACGTATGCGGAGCAAAAAAGTGAACGTAGTATAGCGAATATAAATTATCGTCGATAGGCTCTCTTTGATATTGAGTAAGTTCTGGCAAGTACAAAAAATCACCGCGTTTAAGATTATATACGTCGCCGTTAATTTCAAACGAACATTGACCGCTCGTTATAAACAGCAACAAATTTTCTTTTTCGGCAATACCCCAAGACGTTTTTCTCGTTACTTTATAAACGGTTACCACCTTAGGTAGCGTAGACGCGTCAAATTTCGTTACCATAATACCCCCTACAGTTGATACTTTTCTTTTAATTCATTATATATAAATAAATAAAAAAAGAATAGCAATTTTTCTAATTGTTTATCGCGTTGTTAATATTGTCCATAAAAACAACACTATTCTATATAGACAATTATACAAAACGGACGTAAAATGTCAATAAAGAATAAAAAATTTTTCCAAGGAGAATAAAAATGGAAAACAAAGTATGGAAAGTTGCCGTGGTTGGTTGCGGTAGGTTTGCAACGGGGGTTTACCTTCCTAACATTTCTAAAGAAGCGAACGCTACTTGCGTAGCGGTTGTTGACCCAAGCGAGCAAGCGTGTAAAAACGCTCGCGATAATTACAAAGTTCCTTATTCGTTCGCCACCGTTGACGAACTTTTAAGTAGTGGCGTAGAATTTGATATTGCTATCGACGGCGCGGCAATTCAAGCGCATTACGATATAAACAAAAAACTTTTACTTGCAGGTAAAAACGTAATAACTCAAAAACCTGCCGCTCCTAACCTTGAAAAAATGCAAGAACTTATGGCGATTGCTAAAGATAAAGGGGTGCTTTTTTCAAGTGTTCCCGTTCACCCAATGCGTTACGATATTAATTTGGCAAAACATTGGATGAAAAAAGGCGCAATTGGAAAGCCAAGTTATATGAAAATAAATATTTGTCACGGCGGACCTGAGTATTTCCAATTCCGCGACGTTGATCCAAGTTGGTTTTATCAAGAAGGCTCAGGCGCGCTCGTAGATATGGGTGTGCACGGCATTCAACAAGCGGTAACGTTATTTGGTCCTGCTAAAACGGTAAGTTGCACGGCGATTACTGCAAGCCCTGAAAGAATTTGTCGTTCAGGCAAAATTGACGGCATGAAAATTAAAACGGATATTATTCCCGACCAATACTTTATAATTTTAACGTTTGAGGGCGGAAAAATGGCGTTTATTGATACGGGTTTTTCACAAAAAGCAACCAAGACTCCGCACATTGAAATTTACGGTGAACTTGGTACTATTTCGTTTACTCAACCATATATGTCAAACCCAACGCCAGAGTTGTATATAGATAACCCTAACTGCGACGTTCGCGGTTGGACTATTCCTATGACGGGCGCTTATATTCCTGAAAAGATAAACAGTCAATGCTGTTGCTTAAAAGATATGTGCAACGCATTAAATACAGGCAAGCCGTTACAACTTTCAGCCGAACTTGCCGCTCACGTTATTGAAATTATGGATAAGATAGTAGACTCTTATAAGTTAGGAAAAACTATCGAACTTACAACAACGTTTTAAAAACATAGAAAAAAGGAAGGAAAAATTATGAAAAAATTAAGAGTTGCATTTGTAGGATTATCTCACTCTCACGCAAGAATGTTATATAATAGTTTTACTGAATACCCAGACAAAGTTGAAATTATAGGCTTTGCCGACGTTGACAAACGCGACGAGCAAGACTTTGACGCTAAAATAGAAGAAATGTTTCCTATCGGTAGAAAAGTTGTTAAGTTTTACGAAAACTGGCTTGAACTTTTAGACCAAAAACCAGACCTTGCAATCGTCAACTCAGACAATGCTTCTCACGTTACCGTTGCCGTAGAATGCGCTAACCGCGGCATACACGTTTTAGTTGAAAAGCCTATGTGTACGACGTATGAAGACGCGCTTATAATGTACGAAGCATCCGTTAAAAACAACGTAATGATTGCAACAAACTGGCCTATAGCGTGGTTTCCTGCATTCAATAAAGCAATTGAACTTGCAAAATCTGGCGTTGTAGGGAAGGTTACGCGCGTGTTATATCGTAGCCCTGCAACGTGGGGACCGTACTCGTGGACGAGCGATGAAATCGACGTTGAAAAATTCAAGAAAACGTGGTGGTATAAAAAGGAATTTGGCGGTGGCGCTATTTACGATTACGCTTGCTACGGCGCTGCATTATCTTGCTGGTTTTATGATAGAAAACCTAATTCCGTTAGCGGTATAACTAAAAACTTTATGCTTGACGGCATTGACGTTGAAGATTATTCTTACTTTATTGCCGATTTTGGCGACGGTGTAGGTTTAATGGAAGGCTCTTGGGTAACGTTCAATTCGGGCGAAGTTCCTTCAGGTCCGGTATTTTATGGAACGGAAGGCACGATTGTTTGTGACCGTCATTCAACTCAAATTAAAATTTATAAATGCAAAGCGCACGGGCATTCTGCTCCAACCGAAGTAATTGATTGTTCTGCTTATACCGCTGGTAGTTTAACTCAACATATTTTAGAGCATTTATTAGAAAATAAACCTTTACATCCACTTTTAAAGCCAGAACTCAACGTAAACGTAATGGCTATTCTTGGTGGCGGTAGGGAGTCTGCCGAGACGGGTAAGGTAGTAAAGTTCTTCGATAAATTTTAGCGGTAACTAACGCCATACTCACGGCGTAATACATTGGTACTGCTTAGGCTCAACACTTCGATAACCAACTAAATAACATAATTTCAAAAATAAATAATAGGCATTTTTATGTATAAAACAAGGCGTTTCGCATCGCGAAACGCCTTATAATTATTCAAATTATTTAAGATAAATTTTATCTTGTCCGCCCATAAATGGTCTTAATACTTCAGGAATAGTTACCGAACCGTCGGCATTTTGATATTGCTCGATAAGAGCAGGGAATACTCTTGAAGTTGCTAAGCCAGAGCCGTTAAGAGTGTGAACGAAGTTGGTTTTGTTTGTTTCAGCAGAGCGATATCTCGTTGCGTTACGTCTTGCTTGATAGTCACGCGCGTTAGATACAGACGAAACTTCTTTATAAATTCCCATTGAAGGAACCCAAACTTCAACGTCGTAAGTTCTTGCCATTGATGCAGAGCAATCGCCAGCGGCAAGTTTAGATAAACGGAAGTGAAGTCCTAACTTATCCATAAGCGAGCAAGCCTTATTAACGAGTTCTTCAAAAGCCTTGTCTGACGTTTCAGGAGTAGTAATTTGTACCATTTCAACTTTATTGAATTGGTGACCTCTAATCATACCGCGTTCTTCACTTCTTGCCGAGCCTGCTTCTTTACGGTAGCAAGGAGTGTAAGCAAAAAACTTAAACGGAAGTTTACTTTCGTCAATAATTTCGTTAGCGTAAAGGTTAACGAGCGCCGTTTCCGCCGTAGGTAACATAAAGCGGTTTTTCTTTCTATCTTCGTCAACGTCAAGCCAATAAACTTCGTCGGAAAATTTAGGGAATTGACCAGCGCCGAAACCACAGTTATATGAAAGTTGGTGTGGTGGAAGAATAAATTCGTAACCGTCGGCAAGGTGTTCTTGAACGAAGAAGTTTAAAAGCGCCCATTCTAAACGCGCTCCGTCGCCACGGTACGCCCAAAAACCGTTACCAGAAAGTTTAACGCCTCTTTCGTAATCAATAAGACCAAGAGAAGTGCAAAGGTCAACGTGATTTTTAGGCTCGAAATCAAACTCAGGTTTTTTACCATATTCGCGAACAACTTGGTTGTTTTCTTTTTCGCCTGGTAAAAGGTCTTCGTCCGGAAGGTTAGGAAGACGACAAATAAAATCTTTAACTTCTTCGTTTAAAGCGTTAAGTTTTTCGTCACCCTTTTGAATTTCGTCACCAATAGCGCGCATTTCGGCAAAAATGTCTTCAACCGGTAAGCCTTGTTTTTTAAGTTTAGGAATTTCCGCTGAAACCTTATTGCGCTTTGCTTTCAAATTATCAATTTCAAACTGAAGTTTTCTTTTTTGAGCGTCTTTTTCAATAACTTCGGTAAAATCAACGTCATAACCTTTCTTTTTAAGAAGGTCTTTCACATAGTCTGGTTTTTCAATAATAAGTCTAATATCTAACATAACCGCTCCTTTAGGGGTATATTTTAAAAATCATAGTAAGAGTATACCCCATTTTTTTTGTTTTTGCAAGTTTTTATATCTTTTAACGGTATAATTTATTTAAAATAATTGCAATTAGTAAACTTTTGTGGTAACATATTCGTACAATAAATAAAAAACCGTTACGGAAAAGAGTAACGCTTTGAAATTTTAAGAGAGCGGTGGTTGGTGTAAACCGTAATTTCAGCGCGCGAAAGTGCATTTCGTTGTTAAGGGAGATTAACACTCTACGGCTAAGGCCCGTTATCGCCTATCAAGGCTCTTTTATGAGTAAATTAAAGTGGAACCACGGGTGGTAGTAGCGCGTCTTTATTAAAGATTTGCTCCTACCACCTTTTTAAAGTCATATTTACTTCGTTATACGCTTAATTATTGCGTTTTGGCTTGCTCGTGTACGAC
>CALDOZ010000003.1 GCA_937912025.1 uncultured Clostridia bacterium
AAAACACTATCGAAATCGGACATATTTTTTAAAAAATGTCCGATTTCGATAGTATTAGCAAATAGAATTTTTACAGTTTTTATATTTTTTTAGTAAAATTACGGTATTTTTTCTTGGTTGCATAGCCACCGCGAATATGGCGTTCCGACAAATTAAAATCTAAAATTTTTCTTACTTTTTCATACAAGTTTTTATCAATTAACGGCAAACGGCACGTTAAATCTTTATGAACCGTTGACTTTCCCACGTCAAAAGTTTTTGCAACGCTTCTTACCGTCGATTTATTTTCAATAATAAAAAGAGCCTCGTCTACAACTCTTCTTTCAATATAACTATTCAAAAAAAATATCCCCCTTACCTATTGGTATGAGAGATATTTTAATTTTATAACTTTTAGTTTTTATTTCCGTGAATAGGCGCTGGAATTCTACCACCACGATTAATAAATCTTTCGCTTGACTTATCGTGAACAGGCATAATAGGAGCACGTCCAAGAAGCCCACCAAACTCTACGCTATCGCCAACCGTTTTATTTGGTACGGGTATAATTCTAACGGCGGTAGTTTTGCTGTTAACCATACCTATTGCCGCTTCGTCAGCAATAATTGCGGAAATTGTTGATGCAGACGTATCGCCAGGAACGGCAACCATATCTATACCAACAGAACAAACTGCCGTCATTGCTTCGAGTTTTGAAAGGGTGAGAGAGCCGTTATCCGCAGCGTTTATCATTCCGATATCTTCACTAACGGGAATAAACGCGCCTGAAAGTCCACCAACGTGCGAACTTGCCATAACACCACCCTTTTTAACGGCGTCGTTTAAAAGCGCAAGGCAAGCGGTAGTTCCGTGTGTTCCAACTTGTTCTAAACCCATTTCTTCTAAAATATGACCTACGCTATCGCCAATAACTGGGGTTGGAGCAAGAGATAAGTCTACTATACCCCTTTCAGCGTTAAGCATTTTGCTTGCTTCGTTTGCTATCAGTTGACCTACGCGCGTAATTTTAAACGCCGTACGTTTAACCATTTCGGCAACTTCAGTAATGTTAGCGTTAGGTATGCCCTTTAACGCGTGTTGAACAACGCCAGGACCTGATACGCCAACGTTAATAACGCAATCGCCTTCACCTATACCGTGGAATGCGCCCGCCATAAACGGATTATCTTCAACGGCATTACAAAAAGCAACGAATTTAGCGGCGGCAAGCCCGTCTTTATCAGCAGTACGGTTTGCCATGTCTTTAATAATTTCGCCCATAAGTTTAACAGCGTCCATATTAATACCGGCGCGCGTTGAACCTACGTTAACGGACGAGCAAAGCCTATCTGTTGTTGCTAAAACTTCTGGAATACTTTTAATAAAACTTTCTTCAAACGAAGTCATACTTTTATGAACGAGAGCAGAATACCCGCCTAAAAAGTCAACGCCTATTTCTTTAGCCGCTTTATCAAGCGCTCTTGCAAGAATTATTTCTTGACCTTTAAAGTTAGCGGTGAGTAAACTTGCAGGAGTTATAGATACGCGCTTGTTTACGATAGGAACGCCGTATTCAAGCGAAAGTTCGTTTGCTACTTTTACTATGTTTTCGCCCCTTTTACAAATAAGGTCGTATACGGCGGTTGCAGTTTTTTCAGCGCTTTCTCTAATACAACCAAAAAGCGATAAGCCCATTGTGATAGTACGAATATCAAAATGCTCTTTTTCAACCATGTTAATGGTTTCTAAAATTTCACTAGTTTTAATCATATTTTACACCTTGTGCATAGCGTCGAAAATGCCTTGATGTTGAAGTAAAATATTAACCCCAACTTCTTCGCCAAGTTTTTTACATTCTAACGATAAATCGCTAAGTTGAATTTTGCTACCGCTAAGGTTTACGAGCATTACCATTGTAAAAGTGTTTTGCATAATGGTTTGAGTAATATCTTCAATATTAACGTCGTAACTTGCAAGCAAATTGCTTACTTTAGCAATAATACCAGGCTTGTCTTTACCAATTACAGTTAAAATACATTTCATAATTATTCTCCGTTTGTTTTAACTATTTTACCTTAAAAATTTATAGATATATATTAGCACATTTATAGCGTATAAGTCAATTAAATTTTACTTTAAAGACGTTTTATTATAATGCGATTTTTTTGTGTAAAATTATCATAATTATTGACAAATTAAAATTACCAACTTATAATAAATTTATGCAACAATTAGAGTTTCACGAAATTAAAACTGCATACTATTACGGTGGAAAAACTAAACTTACGCCGTCTTGGAATAGTTATAACGTTATATGCCCTACGTCTAAACTGTATTTTGTTATTGACGGAGAAATTATAGTTAAAATTGCTAACGTAGAATATTTATTAAAGCGTGGCGATTGCGCGCTTATTCCCCAAGGCGTTAAGCATTCGTTTTATTTAAGTAATAAAAATTACGCCGTAAAATATTGGTTTCATTTCGACCTTTTTCAAGGCGAAAATTATTTTACTAATCTTAAATTTAATTACGTTTGTAAAATTGACGAGTATGAAAAAGTTTTAGCGCTTTTTGAAAATATTGGTAAAAACGTTAACAGTTTAACCGCATCATCAAAACTTATTATAAGTAGCGCCGTTTTAAGTATAGTAGCAACTTTTTTAAGCAAGGCAAACGCCCAAATACAAATAACTAAAACTGACGATATTGACGAGATTATAAAACTAATTCAGTCGTCACCGTCAAGCGACTTTAACCTTGAACAACTTGCATTAGCTGCACATTTAAGCCCTAATTATTTTTTGAGAAAATTTAAAGAAAAGACGGGCTTTTCCCCAATAAAATACGTTACTTTTATTAAAATGGAAAAGGCTAAAGCCTTGCTTGAAGAAACGGAAAAACCTATCAACGAAATTATGATTGACTTAGGGTTATGCGACGGCGCATACTTTTCAAAAACGTTTAAACAGCATACGGGATATTCACCAAGAAAATACCGTGAAATTTACGGCAATAACTCAACAAAATATAATTATTAAACAACCCCCATTAAATATTAAAGCCCTTACGATAGCTAATAGTAGCGTAAGGGCTTTATGTTTTTAAAGATAATTTAAGAACTCAGATTTATAGTTTGATTGTGTCCAATAATTTTTGTATGAAGTAAAGTAATCTTCAGCAGTTAAATCTGGATATTTTGAAAATAAACTAAAAGGATCATCTGCTGAATAATAAGTGTATTCTGAAGTTAAGGCAAAATAGTAATTGCTTTCCACTATATATTTATTGTTTTTGCCAAAAAGATTAGGCGCTCTATTAAAGCAAATGTTATTTGAATCCATAGCGCGTTTAAAATAATTCCAAACAGAAATTTTATAGTAAGACATTTCAGCGAAATCTTCTTCAGTAAGGTCGTAATCATAGCAACGAGTAGAACCAGTCATTCTTGTATATTTTCTCATATTATCTGTGGTTGAAGTGAAAATTAAGAACAACTCTGCCGCTTCTTTTTGTTTAGGATTTTTCTTAATTGCAACGTTAGAATCAGGGTTAACCAAAACAAGAGACATTTTGTTATTGCCGTTAACGTCAACGTAGTGACCGTCATCCATTCTTGGGTAAGTCATAATACCAAAACGTCTATTAGAAATACCGTATTTTAAAGAAATATTTTCTAAAGTAGACTTAGCTTCGTTTTCCCACCAACTGCCATCAATAAGCATAGCGATACTATCAGAACCCATAAAGCTATTATAAACTTTACTCATTAAGAAATGAGTTTGCGCTTGAGTGTGGTTTGTACCAGTAGAAGCATTTGTATCGTACCAGTTGTTTTTAACGATGTTTTCAGCAAATTTTAACGCCGCTAATCTACCCTTTTGACCTGCAAGTTTATAACCGTTTTCAAGTTCTGGTGAAATTTGACCAAATTGACTATCGTTACCTTCGCCTATTACGTTAATGTACCAGTCATCAATACCTTCGTAGTTAGCCCAAAGATTATTTAAATAATTCATTCTATAAGAAGGATAATCATCATTCCAACATAAAGGAACAACATCAGGACTTCTCGCGATATAATCACACAGTTTATAAAAATCATCCCAGGTGATAGGAAGACCGTCGTCTTCAGTACCTTTTACACCGTCTTGACCAGCGTGTTTAGCGGCGTCGATTGCTTCTTCTGTATTACCCATTTTAGTACCAGTGATGAAGTTTTTATTAGCGTCCATATAGAAACCTTTTTCGTAGAAAAGGTCTACGTCGTAAACAAGGTTATAAAACGACGAATACATAGGAATACCGTAGTAAGCTTCTTGTTGAACTACACCATTACCGTCTGCGTTAGCAAATAACACGTAATCTTTAATAGTTTTATCCATTTTTTGAGCGATTGTTTTAGTTTCGCCTAAATCAGACCAAACTTTTTTATATTTAGCGTTCATTGTATTGTTAACAAGGTCAGTAATATTTAAAAGTTTGTCTTCACCGATATATTGACTAAGAGCGAACGTTGAAAAGAATACGTCGAAATCTGTACTGTCATCCATTAAATCTTTAAGATTATTGCCTGTAACGTCAGACTTGCCAGGTTTAATTTTAATTTCAACACCTAATCTATCTGGCTCAAAAGAATAATCTTTGTACATTTCTTCAAACTCGTCAGCCATAGATTGAAGCCATTCTATACCCCAACCGCCGTCGTAAGATACAACGCTTAACGTTGTTTTTAAAAGCATTTTCTTTTGACAAACTACACACTTTGAAAAATCGTTATTTTCAAAAACGTGCTCTTGCTTTTCAGTGCTATATTCACCGTTTGCAACGTGCTCACAAGTATCAACTATCCAATGGTGAGTGTTGTCACTTTCATATTGATAGTGCGAACACTCATAATCGCATCCCGTACACTTAGTGCCACCGTTAAAATTATGTTTTTCTTTATTATAAAGCGGTGAATTGCTTTCAAGGTGAGAACAATTGCGCTCTATCCAGTGGTGTGATGCATCGTGAGTTAATTGACCGTGAGCGCATTCATATTCGCATACCGTACACTTTGTTCCACCGTTGAATTTATGGGCTTCTTCATCTTTTTTTACATTACAAATAGAGCACTCAATATAGTGCTTATCGTTATTGATTTCATACTCGGTTTTCCAATCATGTTTATTGTTAGGCTCCGCCTTAATTTCTGTGGAGTTACAAGACGAGCAAGCGCGGTAATAAATTTTTGACACACAGCCGTATGTCTTTGAGTGTGCCGTCCAAGCGCTGTAAGAGTGAATATGTTGAGTAACGTTTGATTGAATAGTTTTATCTTTAAACTTAATTAAAAAGTTATCGTCACTATCTATTTCCGTGCAGTCGATACCTACGCTAACTTTCTCTTTATCGCCTTTTACTATATTTATAAAATCTTCATAAGAAAGCGGAGTATATCCGTTTTCATTTGAAAAAGAAACGTATTGGTCGTACACAAGTTGAATTTCGTTTTTTGGTTGTTCAGAATTAGATAAATCTTCTTCGCAAGCCGTCATTAAAAACGCCGTACAACTAATACATAGTAAAGTTACTAACGTTATAAAAATTTTACGCATAAACATCTCCTAAGTTAATTATTTGTTAGTATTATTATATTATGATACACTAATATAACAAATAAGTCAAACAATAATTATAGCATTAAAAAACTCAACACACTAAAAAAACGCGGTTGTTTTTAACCGCGTTTTTTAGTTTTAATCGTGATGATGTTTTATAAAACCAATAAGTTTTGCAACTTCCATTACAACGAGCGGAGTAAACGCAAGACCTATACCAATAAGGTATTCATACCATTCAAGGTATACAAGACCAAACGCGCCTTGAACGCCCGGAACTAATAAAACGAACGCCATCATAAGCGTTGAAGCAATTGCCGCTAAGTTAAGGTTCTTATTTGTAAATACGCCGATTTTGAAAAGTGAGCGTTCAGAACGCATATTATACGCTTGAACGATTTGACACATTGCAAGAACTAAGAAAGCAAGCGTTTGACCGTGAACGTGACCGCCAAACATATTGCCAAGCGCGTACGCTAATATTGAAAGACCACCAAACATTAAGCCTTGAACAACAATTCTTACACCCATACCGTGAGCGAATAAACCTTCGTTTTTAGGCTTTGGTTTTTGCTTCATTACGTTTGCTTCAACCGCTTCCATACCAAGCGCGATTGCAGGTAAACTATCGGTAACTAAGTTAATCCATAAAAGTTGCATTGATTCAAGCGGGGCTTGAGTAAATATTATCATTGCAAATAAAACGGTAAAAATTTCGCCAATGTTTGTTCCAAGAAGGAAGCCTACAACCTTTTTAATATTAGCGTAAATACCTCTACCCTCTTTAACAGCGTCAACGATTGTTGCAAAGTTATCGTCCGTTAAAGTCATATCTGCAGCGCCTTTTGCTACGTCAGTACCCGTTATACCCATTGCGCAACCAATATCCGCCGCTTTTAATGCAGGAGCGTCGTTTACGCCGTCACCCGTCATTGAAACGACTTGACCTTTACGTTGCCATGCTTTTACTATACGAATTTTATTTTCAGGAGATACGCGAGCGTAAACTGAAATATTTTGAACTTCTTTGTCAAGTTCTTCGTCACTCATAGCGTCAAGTTCAACGCCTGTAATTGCTTTATCGCCTTCAAGGAAAATACCAAGTTCAATTGCTATTGCTCTTGCCGTAATAACGTGGTCGCCCGTAATCATTATAGGTTTAATACCTGCTTCACGACATACCGCAACGGCTGATTTTGCTTCTTCTCTCGGTGGGTCAATCATACCAACAAGACCAAGGAAAGTAAGTCCATTTTCAAGAGTTTCACTAGTAATTTCCGATGGAAGTTCATCAATTTCTTTATAACCTACTGCTAACACACGAAGAGCGCTAGAACTCATTTCTTCGTTTTTAATTTTAGCAGTTTCAAAGTCGCCAGCAATACAACGTTTTTCCATCATATCAACAGCGCCTTTAACGATAACTATCTTCTTACCGTCCATAACGTTTACGGTAGACATAAGTTTTCTATCACTATCAAACGGAATTGACGCTATTCTTTGATATTTAGCGTTAAGTTCGTCTTTAGTAAAACCGTTTTTGTAAGCGGCGTACACGATTGCAGTTTCAGTTGGGTCGCCGATATGAGTTACTTTATCGCCGTCAATTACAACGGACGCGTCTGAACATAAAGTTCCAAGAGTTAAAAGACGTTTTACTTTATCAGAGTTATTGTCAGTTATGTTTTCAATTTCGACTTCACCGTCAACGTACGCTTTAGTAAGCGTCATTCTATTCATAGTGAGAGTACCTGTTTTATCTGAACAAATAATAGACGCGCTACCAAGAGTTTCAACTGCTGGTAAACGACGGATAATTGCATTACGCTTAACCATTCTTTGAACGCCTATTGATAAAACTATCGTTACTATTGCAGGTAAACCTTCAGGAATTGCAGAAACGGCAAGAGATACGGCAACCATAAAAATGTCAAGCCAGTTCATGTCTTCAATTAAACCGATAACAAATACCACCGCGCATGCCGCTAACGCAATTATACCAAGGTATTTGCCAAGTGTTGAAAGTTTTTGTTGAAGTGGAGTTTGACCTTCGTCTTCATTAGAAAGCAAGCCGGCAATCTTACCCATTTCAGTTTTCATACCCGTAGCAACTACTACTGCAGTTGCTGTACCGTAAGTAATACTACAACCAGAGTATACCATATTTATTCTATCGCCAAGCGGAGCGTCTTCTTTAACGATAACGGTAGCGTCTTTTTCAGTAGGAACAGATTCGCCCGTTAAAGCAGATTCTTCACTTTTAAGGCTTGAACTTTTAATAAGCCTTGCATCCGCTGGAACGAAATCGCCCGCTTCAAGTAAAATTATATCGCCAGGAACAAGTTCTGATGCGTTTATAATTTTTTCAACGCCGTTACGAATAACGCGAGCGTGTGGCGCGGACATGTTTTTCAACGCGTCAAGCGCTTTTTCCGCTTTATTTTCTTGAATAACGCCCATAAGTGCGTTTAAAACAACTATCAATAAAATAAGGGCAGGTTCAAAAAGTTCGCTTGGATTTTCCTCGATAATTGCAATGGCGAAAGAAACGGCGGCGGCTAAAAGTAAGATAATAATCATTACGTCTTTAAACTGCTCGAAGAATTTTGCTATCACGCCTTTTTTCTTCTTTTCTTGAAGTTTGTTTTCGCCAAACTCTTGTGTAAGCGCGGTTACGCGTTCGTCACTAAGACCACTTTCAACGCTTACGTTTAATTTTGCAAGAACTTCGTCTTGCGGTAAATTAAAAGCCTTCATTATACCTCCTAATAATCTTACGTTATTTAATATTCTTAACAAACGCTATGTATTTACAAAACATTACTAATATAATAACATACGCACGCGCGTAAAGTCAATAATCAAGATTTGAAATTTGATAGTTTTTTATTCGACGTTGCTAATATGATTTTTAATAGTTTTACACGAAATCAACGTCTTTACGCATTGCTACTTCAAAAATAACGTCTTCATAGGTTCTATTGCTATTCCATAGCATTGCGGAATATAATGCAGTTGGTAAACTTACTATTTCTTCAAACATTCCATCTTCAACAAGACAAGTAACCATACTGTTATATTCAAAATTTTTAATAACTTCAAGAGCGTATTTACCGTTTTTAAGCCAACCTGCTTGAATTATTCGCAAAACTTCACGCTTTTCGTCGGCGCGATGTTTAATATAGTTTTTATCGGCCTCACCTAAAACGTAAGCACCTTCGTAATGCTTGAAAGTTCCCCAGTCAAGACATATAGCGCCTTTTAAAACAGCCCCATCAGAACAACCCCTAAGAGTAACTATTTTTTTAGTATTCTCAACGGTTTTTTCAAACCCGTCGATTTTAGTAGTAATATAATTAAACGGAAACGCTCCAACGTCTTCCCAAATAATAGATATGCGTTTATCAACGTTTTTAATATGTTCAAGACGGTTAATTACGCTCGTTGCGTGTAAACCGAATAAAAGTTTAAGGTTTGAATACTTTTCAAGTAGTTTACCCCCAACTCCGTTAACGAGTTTTGTTACCGCTTCGGCAACTAACACACCGCCGATATATTCGTTATTATGCTCGGTAAACGATTGAAAATATATACCGTCTAAGTCAAGACAATTATAATCTTTTTCATAGGTATTTATAACCTTTTTGGCAAGACCATCAATATACTCGTCGTTAATGTTTTTTGGAGCAAAAGTATCCCAACCCCACGCAAAACCAAGATACACTTTAACATAGTTTTGGTGAGCGTAGTCTATAAATTCTTTAATGTTTATAGGCAAGTCGTCATTCCATACGATAAGAGTATTAAATTTAAGTTCAAGCATATTGTCAATGAATTTACGATAATCGTAAACGGTATAACCCCAAAGCCAAATTCCCCTATCTTTAACGGTAGGAACACAACTGTAATTATACTCCTTTAACGGTTTAGTAAAAAGTTCGTTGACAAAATACGGATACAGGTGCTTTTCAGCGTTGCGAGCGTATGGTAAGTATATATTTTTAAAATCGCTTACCGCATATAAAAGATGGGCGTCATCTTCACCTTTTATTATGATGGACTGGTTTTCGCCGTCGCTATCAGATACGGTAATAGATATGCCTTTAATAGTATTGTCTACTATTAATTCAATGGCGTTATAATTTTCAAGTTTATCTTTACTGCATACAGGAACGTAATTTATATAGTTTAAAATTGCGCTATACGCTTTTGAACATGCTTTTAAATTTCCGTTATGACAAATCATCCATGGTTTCATAAATACTCCTAATTAGTTTACGTTAACTTTATTATTTAAAATAGTAAACTTAGTATAAGTTTAACATAACAACAAATTTTTTCAATAGTTTTTGCAAATTTTTAAACATATTTTGTTTGTTTACTGCTTTTAGTGAAATAATTTTACGCAATGCAACCTTTTATAAAAAAAGTTTTAAAATTTTTAAAAAACCGCTTTAAAACGTTTGATATTTTTAAAAGTTTGTGATATTATACTTATGCTTTAAACGAGGTATGCGGCTGTGGCGGAACTGGCAGACGCATAAGACTAAGGATCTTATGAAGGCTACTTCGTGCAGGTTCAAGTCCTGTCAGCCGCACCAAAAAATGCAATTCTACTTTTGTAGGGTTGCATTTTTTATTGTCTTTACGTTTTTGACGGGACTCAAAACAAGAGCACGAAGCATGCATCGAGTCTTGGAATAACTTTAAAGGCGTTGACGTTCTAATTGAAAACAACGTTACTTAGGCGTAACGTCGAATAAAATTTTAATAAACCAAAGAGAAATAGTTAATGGAAAAATAATTTTAAATAAAAAACCACGCCGGCGGTTAAGCAGGGCGTGGGGTGGAGCGCTCTCGAGTTAGCACTCCTGCCTAAATAGCAATATTAGTATATGCTATTTTACTAAAATTGTCAATAAAAAAACAAAAAAGGAAGAAAAAACAATGAAAATGTATATTGTAATATTAAATGCGAAGAGAGATTTTCGCATTTTTTTACTTTTTAGCGCAATCAAAGGGACTAAAAATAAAAAATAGGAGTTACTGCAGAAAAAAATCATTTCTTCCATACGTTGCTTAGCATAACCGTGCCGTCGGGCTAATAACGACAACACCTTATAATAAACTACTAAAATCTATTAAATTTTAAAACAAAAACCGCCCTTTTTAATAAGGACGGTTTATTTTAATTATATTATTCAGCAATGTTTTGTAATGCTTTTTGTTTTTCTTTTTCAGTAAAATAAATTGGTTTGCCTTGCTTTTTCCAATCCATAAATTCAGCGGTTGCAGCGAACATAACGTCACCAGACGAGTTAAGAGCAGTTTCAACAGAGTCTTGAATAACGCCGATAGTAAATCCTACGCCTACAACTTGCATTGCTACGTTAGCGTCAACGCCTAAGAGCGAGCATGCCATAGGTATTAAAAGCAACGAACCACCAGGCACGCCGGAAGCGCCACACGCGCCGAGCGTTGCTACAAAACTTAATATTATAGCGATAAAGAAATTTACTTCAACACCTGTAGAGAATGCCGCCGCCAAACTCATTACGGTAATAGTAATGGCAGCGCCGTCCATATTTATAGTAGCGCCGAGCGGTATTGATACAGAATAATAATCTTCTTCTAAGCCAAGGTCTTTACAAAGTTTCATATTAACTGGAATATTAGCAGCCGAACTTCTTGTAAAGAAGGCTTGAATACCACTTTCTTTTAAGCAACGTAACACAAGCGGATACGGATTGCGACCAAGACATATAAACATAATAAACGGATTTATTACTAAAGATACGGTAAGCATACAACCAACAAGCAATAACAAAAGTTGACCGTAACCAACAAAAATATCTAACCCGTTAGAACTTACAGCGTCAAACACAAGACCTACTATACCAAACGGAGCAAATTGAATAATCCATCCTATAACTCTTGAAACGCCGTTAGATAAATCTTCTAACGCATTTTTAGTATTGTTACTTGCAAGAGAGCGAAGGGCTATACCTAATAAAATCGCCCACGTTAAAATACCAACGTAATTACCGTTAACTATAGCAGAAACGGGATTTTCAATCATATTAGTAAGTAAAGCCGTAAAAACTGCCGATAAGTCTGACGGCGGATTATATCCTTCTTCCGGCGCTTTTAATTGAATATTGATTTTGAAAATAAAACTCATTGTCGTTGCAAAAATAGCGGCAATAAGAGTGCTTACTAAATAAAGCGCGATAACTTTAGCAAATCTACTACCTATCCCCTTCCCCGCCGTTGATAACGAACTAACTATTAATACAAAAACGAGTATTGGGGCAAGCGCTTTCAACGCGCCTACAAACATTGTACCAAATATTGCTAATGCTTTTGCGTTAGGCAATAAAATTCCAAGCACAGCGCCTATTACAAGACCAATGGCTATACGAATTATAAGCGGACATTTAACGTACCCGTTAACTATGGCGCTAAAAAATTTTTTTATTGCTGACATAAAATTCTCCTAAGTAAATTAATACACGACAATTTTACTATAAAACGTAAATAATTGCAATACTTTTTATACAATAAAATAAAACCCTACTATGGTTAGTAAGGTTTATTAGATTATTTTATTTAACGTTTAAAGCGTCGTTTGCAAGTTTAACAATTTCGTTTGCGTATTTTTTCTTTCTTGCTTTTAAAATTTTAGTGTATATTGGATAATTAACTCCTACTAATACCATTCCGATAACGCCTATAACAATACCTAAAGGCATAGAGTTGCCAATTACGCCCATTGCTAAACTCATTCCTAAACCAAGAACAAGCGCGCCTATTATACCAAGCGTATAAGTAAATATTAGCGCTGGTGTTTTTACCTTTTTATCAAGCGACTTAATTTTGTCAACTTCGCTTTGCTTAACTTCATTTCTACCGTATTCTTGGGTAATGCCTTTTAAAAATTCAATTTCTTTTTCGTTCATAATAACGTCTCCTTTAATTTTTTACAACGCTATTATACGATTAAGTTATTTGTAAATTAATAACAAACGGTAAGTAAATTGAAAAAGGTTTGTTAAAGTTTTGTAAAAACGCTAAAATTTTTATTAGTCAAGTGGTTCGTCGCTTCTACGAATAGGTAAATATCCATACCCTGCAAGCCACGGTCCGTTATGACATCCGCTTACGGTAGACATAATAACCGCTTCGTGATTACATTCAATTCCGTATTCTTTTTCAATGACTTTTAACTTCTCAATAAGCGACGGGCCGGTATAAATATGGAATAAAATATAATCTTCACTTTTTCTATCGCCAATTATATCTTTTAAAATTTCGCAAGTTTTGTTAAGGGCGTTCTTTTGAGTTCTTACGCTACAAAGCGGAACAATTTCACCCTCGCGCGAAAAATGTATTACTGGACAAATTGAAAGCATTTTACCAAAAAACGCTTTTCCGCCTTTAAGTCTACCATTATAAATAAGATAATCAAGTTTACCGTCAACGCCGATAAATTCTTGCCTATCCATCATCCAGTTAAGTTCTTTTAAAATAACGTCAGACGGAACGTCTTTTTTAATCATTTCGGCAGTTTTTATAGCGAGTAAACCTTCGCCAAAACACGTTATTTTAGAATTTATAACGTTAATTTTGATTTTATCTTTATACTCTTCTGCAATAAGACGTAGTAAGTTATACGTTCCGCCAAGCGCCGAACTTATAGCAATAACGAAAATTTCGTCGTAACCATCGCTAACTGCCTTATCGTAATGCTCTTTAATTTCGGTTACAGTTGGCATGTCGGTATGCGGAAGATTATTTTTAACGTCTTGCAAAGTTTCTAAATCTTCATAAAACTTAACGGGATCTAAACCAACGCCTTCAAGATATTCTTTACCTTTAAAAAACATATGAATACGAATAATGCCGATATCATGCTCTTTTAAATACCTTTCGGGTGCGTATTCAAGACAACCCGTAGACGTACAAAACACTTTTCTTTTCATAATTTCTCCTTTATAAGAAAACTGATTGTTTATAGTTTAACTTACAAAGGTTAAAATTAGGTAAATTATTAAACTTTTTAAATAACGATTAACTTTTCAGATATAGGTTTGCGTTTTTTAGGACGTAACGGACTATTTGAATAGCCTACCGCAATTACGATATTGCATTCTTCGTCGTCGCTATAATTTACGGCTTCTTTAAGTTTTTTACCGTTCACCCAGCCTAAAATACAAGTTTCAAGACCTTTTGACTTGGCAACGAGTGTTAAATACGCAATAAGTTCGCCAACGTCGTACTTTACGAAATGATTTTTATCAAATTTAAGCGATGAACCGGGTAATAACTTTGCGTTTTGCTCGCACACAACAAAAAACGCGCCCGCTTTAGAGACAAATTTATTTAGCCCTAAATCTTGAACGCTTGATGCAACCTTTTTCATTTTTTCTTCGTCTGTAACAAGATAAATTTTCCACGGTTGACTATTACAAGCGGACGGAGCAAGTAAGGCTGTTTTTACAATTTCGCTAAGTAATTCAACGGGCGGTTTTTCTCCTGTAAAATCACGACAAGACTGACGAGTGTTTATAACTTCAATTATATCCATATAATTTACCTCTTTTACTTTATACAACTATGTTATCATTTTTTGCTAAAATTGTAAATATCGTTAATACTTTTAGTTGAAAATTTGTATAATTATTTTATTTTTATATGCAATTATTTTTAAAACGCCAATAAAAGAGTTGTATTTTTGCAAAATTTTTGATATTATATGAAATCATATTGGGGTGTCGCCAAGCGGTAAGGCTACGGACTCTGACTCCGTCACTTCGGGGGTTCAAATCCCTCCACCCCAGCCAAAATTTAGCATTTTATCGTTAATTTTGAGTTTTTTCAACTCAAGCGGTAAAATGCTTTTTTATGCGGTTTTAGGGGTAAAAACCTTAAAAGTTGGGCGTAAGTTGGGTGTAAAATTTAATTTATATCTACGATATAGTTTACCTTTTCGGCTTCGGCGCGTAAATATTCGGCGCTATAAACGGTGTAACCACGATTAATACGCGAAGACTTAACGTCGCTATCTTCTTCGTGCCCTGCCCATAACATAACAGCCTCAAGGTTAACGCCCGATTCTTTACACCGGGTTATAAACGTATAGCGCAGTTCGTGCGTATGGTGGTTAGGTAAAACGCGCTTGAGCGTATTATAAACAGAACTAACGCTTGTATTTTTCGCTTTTTCAAAATCAACGTAAGGTAAAACTCGTTTAAACACCGGTGTAAACGGTATCGAGCGCAACACTTCGCCTTTACCCATTTTAGTTTTAGACGTTATAACCGTTAATTCGTTATCGCCTACCGTTAACGTTTTAAGTTCAGAACGGCGCAAACCGAAGTATAAAAGCACCAGCAACGCTGACGACGTTGCGCCGTCAAGGTTATGCAAGCAGTAATTAACAAGCGTTTTTTCTTCTTCGAGCGTAAGTGGTGTGCCCTTTTTCTTTTGTCGCTTAGGTAAAACAATTTTAGCCATTGGCGACGGAAAGTTAAAGTCTGAAGACGCTAAATCGAAAATGCAACGTAGAATTAAATGCAGTTTTTCGGCTTTACGGCATTTGCCCTCGTCAATCATACTAAATAAATACGTTTGGAGAACGTCGCGCGTAATTTCGTTTAAGTATTTACCCTTAAACGTTGGTATTAAATCTACGTTAATACTGCGTTCGTATTCTTCGTGCGTACTTAGTTTAGTTGTACGTTTTTTAATTTCAAGCCATTTTAGCGCAAAATCGCTAAAAAGCACCGTTGAACTTGTTTTAGGTAGCGCCGTAGGTAGTATATCGTTTAATTTTTGTAAAAATTTTTGTTTTGCCGTTTCAAGCACTTTGCTTGAAGCGGTTATTTTATTACCGTTAAACTGACAACGAATTTCGTAAACGCCGTTAGAACGTTTACGAACGGTTGCGCGTATACGGTTTGATTTAAATAGCAATTTAATGTGTTTAGGCAATTTTTCTATCTCCTTTTCAGTAAAGTAAATTGCCAATTCTTCCCCGGAGCGCGCAGCGTCGCGTTCCTCTTTAAACTTTTCGGCTTTTAAAGCGCCGACAACTTCTGATAGCGCTAATTTAATTTTCTCAAGCGCTACAATGTAATTATCTACCGTCATTTTTTAAACCTCCTTAATTTACGGTAGTTTAAGAATAACGGTTTTTTTGCTTTACGACTTATTAAGGACTTTAGTAAATTTCACGCGCTGAAATTTACTACAAAATAAATAGTTTTAATACGCTAATGCTTTAACAAAACCTATCGCTTGATATTGCTCCTCGAGTGTAAGAAGTTTAAACGTTGCAAGCATTTCGCTTTCTTCTTTAGTAAGCGTTAGCGCCGAACTCTGCGCTGTAACTATTCCGTATTCATTTTCGTTGCCTATTAAGTAATCTACCGTGCAACCGAATATGGCGCTTAATTTCTTTAAGTCGTCGATATTAGGTTGTGTTCTATTAGATTCCCAACTTGAAACACAAGTACGAACATAGCCAAGTTTTTTTGCTAAATCTTCCTGCGTTAATTTTAAATTTTCTCTTAATTCTTTTATTTTAAGCATTTTTTACCTCCTATTAAAAAAATTATGACACAAATTGTAACTTTTCGCTTGACACGACACAAAACATAGCGTATAATCACAAGCAAGGACACAGATTGTGTCTATAAACAAAAAAAGGAAGATTACAAAAAATGAAATTATTAACTACATTTGAGAATGTATGCGCTACTTTTAAAGCGTATAACGAAACTAACGGCATTTCTTACGGCGAATCTAAACACGCGGAACTTAAAGCGTATATCGTTTACAAGAAATGCAATTTTACTTTAGACTACACAGAAGCCGAACGTACGTATGAAATATCTAACCAATGCGGTAAAAAGTTTTTTGCTACACCGTCTGGCTCGCAAAGTATGTACGGCTACAGCCTTGACGGTAGCGACTGGGGCGTACGTCTTGATAAATACGACTGGGAAATTGACTACTGCTACTATAATACCGACGATTTTATAGCGTTAGAAAATGAACAAAACGACCTTGTTAAAGTTATTCGTTTTTTAATGAAACGTAAAACCGGCGTAGATAAAAACGACTTTTTAATTAATGTTATCGATTTAATTTTTGAAAGCGACGTCCTTATGAAAGGCGTTCCACTTTGCGAAAATTGCGAATACGCCATTTTTAAAGACGGTAATTTTGACGATTGCAACTTGCCGGAAGGTCATATGAGATATTGCCGAGATAAACTTATACAACTTGTTTTATCGGGGGTTATAAAGTAACAAATGGCGGTTTTAGTAAGTCCGCTTTTGTATCTTCCTTAGTTCCTATTCCGAAAAACTTTTTCGGAATAGGTTTACAAGGGAATAAAAAACAAAGGAATTTTATGAAAGTTAATGATTTTAGGCGACTATGCCTTTCAACGTATTGGGAAAATGGCGACACCTGTAAAGGTTGTCCGCTACACGAAAAAGACGTTTGCAACGAACAAAGTCCGGCGCAATTATGTAAAACGGCGCACGCTTACACGTTATTGCTTTTTGTGCGTAAGCGTGAAAAGGCTAAAAAAAACGCTAATAAAGACGAGATTGACAAAATGTTCGAGCAAATAGAGAAGAAGAACGCGCGATTGAACCCGGCGCGATAGCGAGGTAATTATGTATACAAACAAATGTATTTATTGCGGTATTGAAGTTCCTGAGGGCGAAATAGTGTGCCCGGTTTGTTATTACAAGTTAGAAAACGGACAAATGGTAGGTGCTAACAAATGCAAGTTATAGTTAAAAAACCGGGCGATAAATTGCGCATACAAAACGTTAAAAACACGTATTTTGATTTTTTCAAGGTTATTGGCGGAACGTTTACAGTTTTACCCATAAACAACGTTAACGTTTATATGTCTGCTGATATGAAAGGCGAAAAGAATTTTAAAATAAACAACGTTGACGTTTGCGGAACGGTTATTATTACCGGCGCGACGGCAGACGGGCTTGAAACAGATATTAGATTAAAACACTTTGACACGGTAAGGTGTTTAGTTTATTAAGACTTCCAACCTCCTATTTTTTAGTTAAACGGTTTTTAGCCCCGTTCCGCAAAAACGGGTCTTCCACTTAGACATAGTTTAAGACTCCAAAAAGACTATGCCGGGTATTAATTGCTTGGCATAGCACAACGATTACAGGGCGATTTCGTAAATTTCTCCTTAAAATATTTTTTAGCAACGGTTTTTAGCCCCGTTCCGTAAAAACGGGTCTTCCAAAGGGGTTGTGTGTTTTTGTTCCCCGTATATTCCTTTTTTGTATTAGTTACGGTTGATAGTTCAGCCGTAACTAAAAAAAGAAAAACACTCAATAAAGTAAAAGGAGCAACAAAAATGAAAAAGTTTTTTTCAGGGGTAATTTCAGTAATAATAGTTGCCGGTGTAGCGTTTGGCGGTTTTTTAGCGTGGGACTATTACAAGAACGACGCTAAAATTTTTAACGAGTTATTTATCTCAAACGATTCTGAAGACGTTTTAGACGACGTTGTAATTAGACCTAATAAACCGGGCAAAGATAACGAAGACGTAGAAGACGTTAAACCAACAATGCTTGATAACGATTTAGAGTTAAGTTTTGACGGCAATACAGAGTATAACGGTTTAGATTGTGTTGTTATCGAGAACAACAAAACTTCTTCCGCCGGCATTGTTAATGATATTATAGGTTTTGTAAGTAGCGATAGCGCGTGGAATGACGTGTATTATTCGTTAAAGTTTATGCCAACGTCAACGTCTTACAGTACGTTTATTGCTGGTGGTTCGTTCAGAATGGGTGTTGATATGCGCGTTTGGTTCCGTTCGGTAAACGGTGGCGCGACAAACACTCTTGACGTGTATCTTGGTGGTACTCGTTATAGACTTATAGACGAACAATTAACAGCGTTATGTAACGATTTTAAAGAATGTGGCTATCTTAATTTTGAGGTAGGTAAAATTGACGAACAAAATCAATTTTTCGGTTTTTGCATTAAAACTGAAAACGTTGTTGTGTCTTACGTTAGTGACGGCACGGGCACGCTTGGTAATGCAAGTTTATTTAAAGCAACGACTTCAAGCGCAACGTCAGGAACTGAGTTTTTAACGTTAAATGAAATATTTATTGTTAATACAGACATTTCGCACGGCGGAAGCGGTATTAATTATTATATTCAAGCGGACTACCCTAACGAAGAAGATTGCACTTACGTTAACGTAACTGACACTGTTGAATGGTTTAAAAACGCATATTTAAACCGCGATTAAAATTGAATAGAACGTCGGCGCCGACGTTTTAAAATCTTTAAAGGAGGACAAACGTTTATGAAAGGTAAAAAGTTAATTGCTTTAATCGTAGGTATTGTTATTTTAATTGGCTTAGCGGTTGGCGTTACGCTTGCTATATCGTCTTGCTCGCAAAATCAAGTTAATAAAGGTGACGGTATTGCTGAATACTCTAAGGTTGATTATTTTGACGACGTTCAGTACGAGGGCGAAAGCGCCGTAATGCGTGCTTGGGCAGTTGGTGAAGACTTTACTGCTATTACGTACCAAATTGGTAACGGCGACGAAGTTACTATTTCTACTGCTAAAACGGGCGCTTGTAACGAAGACTGGGCTTTATATGAAAACGAATATAAAGACAAACGTTACATTGACTCACGCGTTATAAGCATTGATTTATCTGAACTTGAAGCAGGCGACCATATTTTTAAAGTATTCGTATATAACGGCGAAGAAAAAGAAACTATTTTTAAAACAACTTTTGAACTTAAAGCAGCGACTACAAGCGCTTCTGCTTAATTTTTAAAACCTTACGTTCTGCTCCGTCGCGAGCAGAACGTATAAAAAATTTTTTGATTATGAAAACTCTATCTTATAGAAAGATTTTAATATATTGTTTGAGCATTGTGTTATTTATATCAATGCTTTTTTGCGCTTTAACTTTTTTAGCGCCTAAACGCGTAAACGCTTCTGAAGAAGTTGCTACAACGTCAAGCGAGTCAGATTTTTCAATGACAGGTTATCAAGCAAAATACGTTAACGACGAAAGTAAAGGCTATATGAATTTACAGTCGTATTTTAACATTGAAATTGGCTCTGATATTTACAATAAACTTACAACAGCGCATTATTACGAAGTAGGAAACGGTATTGGAGCAACAGGCACAAGGACTGAAGATTATTACATAGCAGTTATTAGAACTAAAAATTTAAATAATTATACAAAAATAAACAGCACAGTTCTTTATAGTGATAAAGTTGAAGATTCACCTCTTGATTTTGGCTTAAATGAAGTCGATTATCCTAATATAAATAATTTAAAATTAGACGGTTGCGAAATGCTAATATACTCACCAAACCCTGACGCTTATGATAATTATAACGTTTTAGGTGCAACTGAGTATCAATACATACTTGTAGACGAATTTTCTACTATATGCGGAGGTAATGGTATTTTCCCAGCGTGGAAAACAAATGAAGATTATTACGTCTTTTCTGCAGTAATTAAAGCGTGTCGTGAAACACTACATAAAGTTACTCATATAGTTACAGATATACACACATATAGTGAAAGTATAGATATTTCTATTGTTGATGTAACTTCTAACTACTTAACAATAAACGAGCCTGAAATTTATAAAGACGAACTAAATAAAATTTCAACGTCTTACAATACCTCTAACGCGCAAAACTATCAAAAGGCGCTTGGTATATATAACGAAACGGGCGAAGCAACGCTTACGGTAAACTATATTAAAATGAAAAGTTTTACCGAATACGAAAACGCTAGCGTTTCTTGTATAGTAAATTCAGCGTACGCGCAAAGCCCTACTGTTTTAGAGAACTTAATGGCGCCGTTACTGTCTGCTCAAGGCTTTAATGATTTAACGTCGTTTAATGCGAGTTACGTTGGAAATTATATTGAAAACGGTCTTACATATAACACAGAAGAAAGAATTATAAGAGAAGCGTTAAGTTTTAAATTTAACGTTGATTATAGTCAATCAAATACTATTACGGTAGACGTTGTTTATTCTGACTTTTATTATAAAGACTTATCAATGCGCATTACAAATAACGACGATACTAACCATTTAACAATGAACATTTATACTACTAACGTTAGTGAATCCGGTAATAATTACGTTTTAACGTTTGATTATGTAACAATGCAAGAGCAATTATATAATTCATGTAATTGGCTTTTTGCTTTAGATAAAGAGCACGTTAGCGTTAGCGGTTTAAATAGTAACGTTAGCGTAGATATTACGGAAACTCACGTTCAAGTAACTGTTGCTAAAACAAATGAACAATCGTTATTTGGCTTAACTTTAACGGCGGTTGCTGAAATTGTAGAAGACGAAGAGTACGTTATGACTTATGATTATATAACGATTACGTCAGACTTTCAAACTGAAACACTTACGTCAAGCCCTATAATTATAATGTATAGCGAATTGCAAAATATAAATTCAATCAATTTTGAAATTAAGTACGGCGACGTTATTACAAACGCATTAACTTCAAAAAACGAACTTGGCGCCGACGTATGTGAATACTCTAAAATTGAAAGAAATTATAATCACGACAATAATACCTGTAAAATCACGGTTATATATAATTATAAACCAACGTTTCTTATTACAAATAACTTAAATAGCGAGATTGAATACTTCCCTATAACAAGCAATACTAATTTAACGTTTACGCTTAGCCAATTAGAAATAACTGTGCCGAGTGGTTATAGAATAGCAGACTTAAAATCTAACTCAACAAGCGTAACAACTACTTTTTATGATAGAGCGCCGTTAAACAGTTATATAAAAATTATCGAGTTAGATACTTCATATATACAAGTGTTTGACGTAGAACTCACTTATAGCGATAAATGGTTTGTATCAATAGATTATTTAGATAAATACAAAAACACACCATTTGCGGAGTCTAAGCATTTTGACGGCGAAATTAAAGTTGCTAACTATTCTAATATTTATGAAATAACGTCAAGTGAACTTGCTTCGATTTTAGGTCGCCAAAGTATGAACGTGTTACTTTCTACCGTTGATAGTATTGACGTTACGTTTGATAATAAAGCAACGTATTACATAACAGTTAATTATACAGGCACGGCAATATCTGCAATCGATTATGACGGTAAAAAAGTAGAATATAAAGTTCCGTTGTCTTCTTATGCGGAATGGCTTGAACTTTACGGACAAGACTGGACTATATTATTTTTAAATAACGAACAAGCAAAGTACTTCAATTACGTTAACGACGTAGAACCTGAAAACCTTTACGGTTATTTTTCAGTTGCAGTATTTAAAGAACAAGTAAAAGATTTTAACAACTTCTTTAAAAAAGACAGTTACATAGGCTGTGTATCGTTCTTTGACTCAGTAGAAATAAGCGGTTCAGACCTTTATAAAAAGTTTGGCTCGCTAAAAGACTCTGTTTTCGGACTTGTTGGCGACGTTGGTATGGCTATTTGCGAAGTTGCAAACGACGACAACGCAATGTATCACTCGTATTTCTTTTTCTTAAACGGCGACCTTGATACGATTCCGGTTATATCAAACGGTGGCGCTGACCACGCAAACGATACCGATGGAGCGCTCGAGAACACCGTTCAAGACGGACAAGAAGCAGTAGACAAGTTCTTTGACGATATTTTCGGCGGTTTTGGAGAGTGGTGGGAAAACTCGCCGGAAGCGCAAGCAATAGAAATTGCGTTATGGGTAATTGGTGGAGTTTTAGCGCTTAGCGTTATTGTGTGGGCGCTACGTAAAGCAAAAATAATAAAATGAGTATAAGTTCATACGTCAAAAAAAACACGGTCAAGCCGTCCAGCGCGACGGCAGAACCGCCAAATAACGTCATAGACGTTAAGTACTGTGAAGAATTAAAAAAACCGCGCAAAATCGAAACTGACGGTTTTATCTTGAATTATTCGAGCGCGTTATTTGAACGTAAAAAACGCGACGTTGCGCGCTCTGAACAAGTTATATTCGAGCCTATTAAACCGGAAGACAGTTTTGAGTTTAATAAGCGCGTTAAAATCGAACGTAAAGTCAAAAAAGGCGTTGTCAGGGCTGATTTAAAATACCCTCCGGCAATAATTATAAAACCGCCTGAAGTAGACGAAAGCAAGTTCAACGCTAAGCAATTAAAGTACAGACGTAACATTATTACGCCTGAAGAACTGCGCAAGCCAACGCCTAAAAAACACGTCGCAAAGAACCGTTCAGGGCTACTTAAGTATATTTTCGTAAACGAAGTATTGCGCTGTAAAAACGCGTTGTTGTACTACCTTGTACCGCTCATTTTAGATATTATTTTTATGATACATAATATTGCGGTTTACCCTTTTTTCGAAAACGTTTTAATTTCAACAACGGCGCTTGTTACGTTCTTAATACTTCGTAAAATATCTAAAAATGAAGAAAACTTTTTCACTAAGTTTTTTCAAATAGTGTTATTGGCGCTTATTATTGGTTTTGGTATTTGGGCTTGGCACACTTACTTTAACGAAAGTTTTAACAAAATATATCTACCGTACGCAATAAAACTACTGTTTTGTGTTAGCGTTTTATATCATTTTGGCAAGTATTATACCATTTTTGCTATTATGTACGCTCAAGACTGTAGTTTAAATAATAACGTTGTTGTAAGCGTTAAGGCTGGCGCACCGGGTAATGGTAAAACGTCGCAAGCCGTGCAAGACGGTATTGTACTTGCTTTAAAAAAATGGAACGAATTACAATTCTTGTTTTGGTCTATGCACTCTCAAGAAGACGACATTTTAAAGCGTAACGATAATAAAGAATTAATGCTTTATCACGAAGTAAAGCGCTCTTATAACTTTTACGCTATGAACCCCGGCATACCGTGTTTTTGGTGCAATTTTGAAGTAACGGACAACAAAGGACGTAAAAATTACGAAGTTACTCTCGACCATTTACGCGGTGTGAAGTGTTTACCGCTTTACTCTGTGGTAGTTTACGACGAACTCGGCGCTGTTTTAAAGTCTGAACTCGGTTTTAAAAAAGGCGACGTTTACGACGTTTCAGATATGTTTAGGCTCGGTAGACAGTTTTTAGAATGGACGTTTATTGGTTGTGAGCAAGACTATAATAATATTTTTATTGATTGTAGGCGCGTTGTTGGCGAGAACGTCGTTATGCTTAATCAAGAATGGATATGTAGACCAACGCTTTTATACGGTTTATATAAAATCTTAGCATTTACTAAAGCAGACAGTTTAGACGGCGTTATAAAACGCCAGCCAAAGCGCGCAAAACTTATTAATAAGTTAGGAAACTTTGTTTTCTCTATTGGGTTTAGACGTCAGGCGTATCAACGTTTTGGAAATACTCAAACGGGCGCAATGCTTGGTAACAGCAACATTGACCCGAAAATGTTAGGCATTGGCAAAATAAAATATCGTTATATTTCGTCTAACGTTATCGCTGATTACGATGACAGAGACTATAGAAAAGTGTACGCGTCTGAATACGACCGTGAAATTGACGGTCACGTGTACGTTGGCTCGTATTCTAAACAACTCGAAAAAGTCAGCACAACCGACTTATTAGCCGAAAAAAGACAAGCAACGAAAGACCTTATCGAAAAAATTATATAAAAAAAGGCGTAAGAAAGCAAACACTAATGCAGACTTTATGTCTGCGTTGGTGTTGCTTGTAGCCTGCATTTTATTAATTTTTTCGATTAAAAATCAAAGTGGCGCTGTATAAAAAACGGCTAAAATAAGCGACAAAAATCCGATTTTTTCGCTTGAAAATTTTCTTCAGGAAATTTTTAAGCAAGCCCTTTCAATTTAAAAGGGAGGTAATTATGAAAAATAATCAAGACGTTTCGATATGTTGCGACCTTAACGTTTTTGACGGACGTTTAAATTATTTACGCTCCGCAAGCCTACTTCTCACGATTTTAGTATTTTTACGCGACGTGAAGACCAATAAGGTGCAGTTAACGTACTCTGACGGCGAAGAAATTTTGAAAGAAAAATATAAGCAAGTAACACAACGCACCGTGCGCAATTGGTTGCGCAGGCTCGGTCAGAACGGCGCTATAAAGCGAACGTACACCGGCGAGATTATTATTAACCCGTTTTACGTTTTTGAGGGCTCAAAACAAGAGCACGAAGCGTGCATCGAGTCTTGGAACAACTTCAAAGGCGTTGACGTTCTAATTGAAAACAACGTTACTTTAACGTAACGTCGAATAAAAAAACAAAAAAGGAAGAAAAAAACAATGAAAAACAAGGATAAACTTACACAAACACGTCAATATCAAGACGTTGAAGAAACGTTACGTTACGTTAAAATGCCGTTAAGCACTTGCACTAAGTACGATTTATCGCCCGTACGCGCTATGATTTATGAAATAATTAAAAACTTTTGCAAATTAAAAAATAAAATGTTTACCGGCACAGCGCTTACGCTTCAGGTTTACTGCAACGTTTCTCGTCGCACGGTAACAAGAACGTTATCTGAATTAGTTAGGCGTGGTTTAATTGAAAAAGTAGACTCTGATAAAAATTATCCATACTACATAGCAACAAAAAAACCACCTAAAACAGTTTGCAAATCAACGTCAAACCTGCAACAGCGCCGAATAGACGAAGTTCAAGAGTCATTACGTTACCTTAAAATGCCGTTAAATATTTGCACTAAGTACGATTTATCGCCTACTGAAGCAATGATTTTTCAAGTGATAAACGAGTCCAAATCGTTAAAAGACGGCGTTTTTAAAGGTTCAACGCTTAGTTTGCGTACATTCTTTAGAGTTTCGCGAGGTACAGTTAATAACGCATTGGAGGAACTTCTGAAGCGTAATTTTATTAGAAAGATTAAAACAGATACAAATAGACCATTTTACGCGACGTTGCGCGGAACTGAAAAAGACCTGCACCAAGAGATTAAAAAAATTAACAAAAATCAAAAACGTAAAAAAGTTTCTTTTTCAAATGAACGCTTTTATACTGAAGCCGAATATAATTCAGTTATTGACGATATAGACGAATATGTTAAGTTATTGAAGTTATAGACACGATACAAGTTTAGCATTTTAAAGTTATGTGATTTAGCAATGTTAAACTTAAAACGCTCCCTTAATCAAGGGGGCGTTTTTGTGTACAATTTTGTCACAGTTTTTATATAAATTTTTAATATTTGTTCTTTTAAAATTGGCTATACCGATATGGTCAAAAATATACACAAATATTATAGATTAAATAACTTAATTTATAAAAGAAAAAAGTATATACTTACGTATATAAAAAAAGAAAATAAATTTTAATTGGTGGGCGCGGTTTAAGTGTATGTGCGTGCGCGTGTACGCGCATATAACGTTACGTTGCGCCCCATTTTATTATATAACGTTGCGCCAAACGGCGCTATCTGATAAAGGTAATTATATAAAGTACCGCCAATCGTACTTTTAAAACAAACTACCGCAATAAAAAAGTAGCACGCTCAAGCGTACTACCCTAAAATTAAATTTTCGTTCCGTCAGGCTTAACTGTTACGTCGTCCGGAAATTTAAAATACTCTACATACTCCGCTCCCATTGCCGACGCAATTTCTGCAAGTTCTTCAGAAGAGAACCTGCACTTATTTAACCTGTTAGAAAACGTCGCAGGTGTTATATCTAAACGACGTGCAATTTCCGCAGCGCTTACACCACTATACCCGATTGCTTTATTTATCGTTTTTCTATCCATAATTTATCCCCCTTTTTTCTTTAGTATATCAAGTATTTGTAATAAAATCAACGATTTTTAAAAATAAATTTCAAAAAATATAAAAAATATTTGAAAAATAATTGAAAAACCGTTGACAAACTTTCAAAAATCGTGTATAATATAGATACAAGGTTGAGAGAAACAAGCCTTGAATAACAAAAAGGTAGGTAAAGGAAGTGATTGAAAGTATGACTGATAAAGCAATTCAACGTTTGAAAGATTACTTAATCAAGCAAGGTTGGAACGCCGAACAAATACTTGACTTAATCGATTACATAACGAAGTAAGTCAACATTGGTAGGAAAATAAAAAAGCCCGTAACGGTTACCACTCTAACAAAGCCAAACCGAAACGGGGGAACGAGTTGGGGCAACCTACCGCCCCTTCTCAAAAATATTTTAACACGGTAGGTAAAATATGTCAAGGAGAATTTAAAAAATTACAAGACGTTTTTAAAACTTTGAATTAAATACTAAATATTGGGTTTAATTGGGTTTTACTATTGTTTAGATTTAAAATTTAAGGAAAAATCGGCAATTTTACAATTTAAAAATTTATTTTTCGTGGCTCTGACTCCGTCACTTCGGGGGTTCAAATCCCTCCACCCCAGCCATAAAAAATAAGCACTTACTGTAAGGTAGGTGCTTATTTTTTGGATTACGTTATTGTGGGGGGATTTGATTGGGGGAGCAAATTGCGGTAGCAATTTTTCCGCTATGATAAGTTAAATACAATAAAAGTAATTAAGCGGAATAAAATGCCCTGTGTGGCATTTTAGCGGGGCGCCGTACAAAACGGCAAATCCCTCCACCCCAGCCAACAAAAAACGCACTTTTGTCTACCGGATAAAAGTTCGTTTTTTATGTTTCTGCGCTTTACTTTGATTTGTTAGTAAAAGTGTGATATAATAAAATCAGCAATAAATAAGAATTTGTAGGTTAATTTTCACTCTACCATCGGTTGATTTCTCTCTACTAAACCACTGGTAGGTGTACTTTTATTGTAATATCGTTTACACTGTATGCGAAAGGAGGTCGTCTATGGATCAATTGAAGATAGGAAGATTTATTGCCGAGTGCAGAAAGCAGAAAGATTTAACGCAAATGCAGTTGGCAGAAAAACTCGGTATCACCGATAAAGCTGTATCAAAGTGGGAACGTGGTATCGCAATGCCCGATTCCTCGATCATGTTTGAACTCTGTGATATTCTTGGCATCAGTGTAAACGAATTATTAAGTGGGGAGAAAATTGATATGGAAAATAACAATCAAAAAAATGAACAACTTTTGCTTGAAATGGCAAAGGAATTAGAAAAGAAAAGCAAAACTATTTGGAATGCAATGTGGATAATCATGACAGTGAGTATCATTGGATTGATCGGAGGTCTCGCGATCATCGCGTTTTTTATGCCCGAGGGCCCTTGGATGCTCGTTGCAATACTTGCGCTCTGCGTGGTCTTCTTGATACCTTGCTTCTACGCATTAAAGCTCGAAGTCAGCGTAGGCGCTTATAAGTGCAAAAACTGCGGTTACGAGATTGTGCCTACCTATACGCAGGCACTTAAGGCGATGCATAGAGGAACGACTCGGTACTTGAAGTGCCCTAAATGCAACAAACGTACTTGGTGTAAGAAAGTAATAAAGAAATAAGATTTCAAATTGTAAGAGCGTCAAATTCCAATTGATCGAGCAGCTTTCTGGTGTACTTTTTACTGTTCTTACCTCGCTTTACACACCTTTTGGTCGCTCTTTCGCACAAGACTATCAATATCGGTAAATTAATAGTCTTTTTTTATTGTTTTTAATCAAAAATAGTGATATAATATAATAAAAAATGTCATTATGCTTGTTTATAATAAAAACAAACGCGAAAAGGATAAAACATGTTAAACTTTCAAATAAATCAAGATATAACTTACAACTCATCGCCACTCGTTAAGAAAAACAAATTTCTTGATATGCTCGCCGAAAATACGCCTATTCCTAAATACGAAGAAATATCGCATTTACTTCCTTCCCCTATATGGCAAGGACACGATGACGCAATATCTTGCTATAATTTTGCGTGGCGTACAGCCTTTGGTAATATAAAAAAGGCAAATGCCGACTCTAAATTTGTTTCTAACTATATAGATACAGCCTTTAACGGGTATCTTTTTATGTGGGATTCATCATTTATAGTTATGTTTGGCAAATATGGCGCGCGCGCATTTAATTTTCAAAAAACGCTTGATAATTTTTACTCGCATCAACATAAAGACGGTTTTATTAGCCGTGAATTATGTGAATTTGAGCCAGGCGAACGTTTTGCACGGCACGACCTTTCATCAACGGGGCCGAATATTCTTGGGTGGTCTGAATGGGAATATTATTGTCAAACGGGCGACGCGCAACGACTTGAAATGATTTTTGACCCTTTACTTGCCTACCACCTTTGGCTTAAAGAACATAGAACGTGGCGCGACGGTACTTACTGGTCAACGGGTTGGGGTTGCGGAATGGATAATCAGCCACGACTTGAAAAGGGTTACCACGTTTGTTTTTCTCACGGCCATATGGTTTGGGTAGATGCTTGTATTCAACAAACGCTTTCGGCTAAAATACTTTTACAAATAGCGGATATAATAGGGCGTAGCGACGATGAAAATTTATCTACGCTAAAAGAAGAAATAAAAAGTCTTACCGCCATTATTAACGATAAACTTTGGCACGATGAAGACGCTTTTTACTACGACCTTTGGAAAACTGGCGAACTTAACAAAGTAAAATCTGCAGGGGCGTACTGGGCGCTTCTTGCTGACGTTATACCTAAAGAAAGGCTTGATAAATTCGTGGCGCATTTGAATAACCCTAACGAATTTAACCGCCCTTGTCGTGTTCCTACGCTTTCGGCAGATCACCCCGATTATAAAGACGACGGCGAATATTGGCGCGGTGGTGTGTGGGCCCCTACAAATTATATGATTTTAAAGGGTTTAGAGAAGAACGGGTACGAAAATCTTGCATACGATATTGCAAAAAACTGTCTTGACAACGTAATAAGCGTGTTTAAAAGCGACCAAACTTTGTACGAAAATTACGCGCCTGAAAAGGCAAGCAAAGGCAATCCTGCTAAAAACGATTTCGTTGGTTGGTCGGGTCTTTTTCCTATAAGTATTATGTTCGAGTACGTTTTTGGAATTCGCCCGCAAGCTAAACAACGTAAAATAGTATGGAACGTTCGCTTGCTTGAAAAACACGGGGTTAAAAATTATCCGCTTGACGGGTTATCCGTTGATCTTATATGCGAAGAAAGGGCAACCGAAAACGATGAGCCTATCATTACCGCAATATGCGATAAGCCTATTGAAATAGAAATTCGCTATGCAAACAAACGTAAAACCATTTATACGTCTACAAAAAAATAACTAAAAGGCTTTAATTAAACTTATTTTTAACGTTGGAATTTAAACTTTGTTACAACGCATAAAACAAGGCACTAACAATTTGGTTAGTGCCTTGTTTCAACTTGCGGTAGCAATTTTCCCGCTATGATAAGTTAAATACAATAAAAGTAATTAAGCGGAATAAAATGCCCTGTGTGGCATTTTAGCGGGGCGCCGTGCAAAACGGAAAATCCCTCCACCCCAGCCATAAAAAATAAAGCACTTACCGTGAGGTAGGTGCTTATTTTTTGTATTACCTAATATGGTGGTGGGGTTTGATAAACAATTTTAATTAAAATATTAAAAAATAATTAATTAATGAAAATTTCCCCTTTTTCCCTTTTATTTTTTTCAAGTGTATGATATACTAATACAAATAAACGGAATTAATTATGAAGCATTTATTATTCAACAAAATTAAAGAATCGTTAATATCGGTATTACCCGTAACGTTAATAGTTATTATTTTAAATTTCACTCCTTTAATAAACTTAGAAGTGAAAGAAATCGTCGTGTTTAGCGTTTCTGCTATATTTTTAATTTTAGGTATAGGTTTTTTTACCTTGGGCGCAGACGTCGCTATGACGCCTATGGGCGAACACGTTGGCTCGGGTATAACTAAGTCTAAAAAGTTAAATTTACTAATAATTATAAGTTTTGTGTTAGGTTTATTAATTACTATTGCAGAGCCTGACTTAACGGTATTAGCTAACCAAGTGGGTAGTCAGTTAATTATTATTTCCGTTGGTGTTGGCGTAGGTTTATTTTTAGTTCTTTCAGTATTAAAAATAGTATTTAAAAAAGATTTAGCAAGTATGCTTTTGTATTTTTATATGGTGTTATTTGCTCTTTCTTTATTAGCGCTAGCAGTTAAACCTGAAAATTCACAATTAATTCCCCTTTCGTTTGACTCGGGTGGTGTTACTACCGGACCTATAACCGTACCGTTTATAATGGCGCTTGGCGTTGGTATAGCGTCTACTATCGGCGGAAGAAATTCAAGCGAAAACAGTTTCGGTTTAGTTGCAATGTGTTCAGTAGGACCTATTTTAGCAGTATTACTTTTATGCATTTTAAGTAATGGCGATATTTCTGCTCCTAGCGTTTCAGATTACTTAATGTCAAACGATATAACGTCGGCAATTTTTTCAACTTTACTAACTACAGCTAAAGACGTGTCTGTTGCTTTAGGCTTGGTAGTTGTTTGCTTTTTTGTGATTAACTTTACCTTGCTTAAACTGCCTAAAAAGAAAATTATTCAAATTTTAGTTGGGACTGCGTTTACATACGTTGGTTTAATAGTATTTTTAACCGCCGTTCATATCGGGTTTATGCCTATTGGCTTTAAAATTGGGCAAGAACTTGCTAAAACTTCCCCTATCGCCGTTACTATTGCAGGCTTCGTTTTAGGTTTAGTTGTAGTTTTAGCCGAGCCTGCCGTTCACGTTTTAAATAAACAAGTAGAAGAAATTACTCAAGGCACGGTTTCTAAAAAGTCTATGATGATTGCTTTAAGCGTAGGCGTTGGTTTGTCTATTTGTTTATCGGTAATAAGAATTATTTTTAACTTCTCTATTTTGTACTACTTAATTCCAGGTTATTTAATATCGCTTGGACTTTCATTCTTCGTCCCTAAAATTTACACGGCGATAGCGTTTGACTCGGGTGGCGTTGCTTCAGGTCCGCTTACGTCAACGTTTATTTTGCCGTTTGCAATAGGAACGTGCGTAGCGCTTGGCGGTAATATTTTATCTGACGCGTTCGGTATAGTTGCTATGGTTGCAATGACGCCGTTAATTACTATTCAATTATTAGGTTTTACTTCTATATCTAAAAAGCGTTTTAGTGAAAAACTTGCTATGAAGAAGATTTTAGATGAAAAAGACGACCAAATTATTAGGTTTTTATAGGAGGTAGGTTGTGCCAAGAGTAAGTAAATCGATTAATAACGAAAAAGAAAGCAAACCGACCAATAGAAAAAAACAACCGTCTAACGTTAGAAAGTTGAAAATTTTAATTACTATTATTGATAGAAGCAAAACTTTATTTTACGTTGACTTGTTAGAACAGTTTGAAATAAACGTTCAAATGGTTTTATACGGCAAAGGCACGGCAAGTTCGCAAATGCTTAATTTGCTTGGTCTTGTCGAGTCTGAAAAATCGGTAATAATTTCGTACGTTCGTGAAGATAAAGTTAAAGAGGCTTTAGAAACGTTAAACGATAAGTTTAATAAAGTTAAAAACGGTAAAGGTATTGCGTATACCATTCCTTTAGACAGTATAATAGGTGTATCTATGTATCAGTTACTAAGTAACGATAGGACTGTAAAAGAAGGGGGAAAAAAGTAATGAGTAATAGTTATAAATGCATTTTTGCAATAGTAAATAACGGATTTTCAGAAGTTGCTATGGAAGCGGCGAAAGCATGCGGAGCAAGAGGCGGAACGGTTTTGCACGGTAGAGGCACCATATCTAAAGACGCTGAAAAGTTTTTTAATATTACCATTCAGCCCGACAAAGAAATAGTTATGATTTTAGCAAAAAGCGAACTTGTTGATAACATTTTAAAGGCGCTCTATAACGCAATAGGTTCTTCAACTAAAGCGCAAGGTATCGCTTTTGCAATGCCCGTTGACGACGTAATTGGTTTAGACGGTAATATTACACCTAAAAAAGAGCAATGATTTATGGAAAAAGTTACTAAAATCTCCTTCGTTTGTCACGGTAATATTTGCCGTTCGCCTATGGCGGAATTTATATTCAAAAAATTAATTAAAGAGCAAAACGTAGAGCATAAGTTTTACGTTGACTCAAAAGCGGTTAGTTACGAAGAAGAAGGAAATCCCGTCTACCCTCCCGCTAAATTAGAACTAAAAAAACACGGTATATCGTGCGATGGCAAAGTTGCCGTAACGGTACAAAGATCAGATTATGATAAGTACGACTATTTTATCGTTATGGATAATTCTAACGTAAGGCGTATACATAATATTTTTGGGGGCGACAGTCAAAATAAAGTATATAAACTTTTAAGTTTTTGTAATTGTGACGACGACGTTAGCGACCCTTGGTACACCGACCGTTTTGATATTGCCTACCGTGATATTGAAAAAGGTTGCATAGCATTTTTAGAGTATTTATTAAAAAATAATTGATATAAAAAATCGCAGTTTTTGTTAAACTGCGATTTTTTGTTTATTATAAATGCCCGTTAAATAACTCGGCAAGTTCTTCAATTTGCTCTCGTGCCTTTTTTACACACAAGTAAAGCGCGGCAGTATCGTAGCGCGCGTCGTGAAAAGCGCTTGCGCTATTAAAAAGTTTGATACAATTTGTTGTAATATCATATGAATATATATCTAAAAACTCAGTAAGTTCAGTAAGTTTAGGATATTTATATCCACTATGGTTAGACCTTAAAAGTTTACAAATAGGCACGAAAAACTTCATAGTGTCAAAAGTATCGTTATACTTAAAAATTCTATCTTGATAACTAAATTCCGCTTGCAAAAAACCAATATCGAATTTTACGTTATGAGCAACTATTAGCGTTGCTTTATTAAAGTCGTCTTCAATCTCATCAATACAGTCTGAAAAAGTTTTTCCACCCGATAAAACGGCTAATTTTTCCGCGGAAAAACCGTGAATTTTAACTGCTTCAATAGGCACGTATTCAACGGCAAAAAAGAAATTTTTCGCCGTTACGTTTTCTCCGTCTTCAATAACGTAAGAAAGTTGAATTATTCTACCTGGGGTAAGCCCCGTCGTTTCAGTATCGAAATAAATTATCATTAGTAAATTCTCCGTTTTAGACGGCGTTATACCGCGCTAATTTTTTCATAAAATCAGATAAATATCCGCTTAGTTTTAACCTTTCTGAGTTATAAGGTTGCCTACTTGCAAAGTTCATTAAATAAACTTCTAAGTCTTCAATTTCTTTTTTGTCGCTTTCACTTAAATTTTTTTCTTTTAATAGGTTTATTAAACTTTTTAAATACGATACGTCTAAATACCCGTCGAACTCACCGTTACCGTTAAGATTAGTAAGGCATTGCAACTTAATAACGTCTTTAATTAAAGTTGGTTTTTCAACGCTATTTGCGGTAGTAATTGCATTTAAACTTGGCTTAACACAATTGACAGTTTGAGTTAAATTATCATTACTATTTAACCTATTCGGGTTAACGTTTAAAGTATTTGTGTTATCATTCACGTTTGATACTCTTTTACTTTTTATGCTAGACGACAACGCTATTGCAAACGATAAAATACCGCTTGAAAAAATAATAAAAGTGTTAAAAACAACTATTTCGCCTATCGTTTTAAACGTGCGCGCCGTATTAATATATTCAAAACTACTAAGAACGCTACTTGCCGTAATAATGCTTATGCTTAAATATTTTAAAAAACTAAAATCAACCTTGCTTTTTATTGCAACGTTTACTATTAAAGCAACAATTTTACTAGCGAGCAAAACACACGCCATAATTGCTACAACCACGCCTAAATTATTAAACTTAGTTAATCGCGCTAAACTATTTACAAAACTTTCAAAAACTTCCATAATAACTCCTTTTAAGTTATTATAGACTAACGTTTTTAATTTTAAACTTACATAAATGGTATTACAACTCAATTTGTATACACTTTTGTTGTAAAATATTTACAAGATATACTTTTTCAACGCTAACACCTAAACTGCCTTCAATTGCAAGCTTATAAAGTTGCATTTGCTTTTTGTATTTTTTTACTATATCTTCGTCCTTTTGAATTTTAGATAGCTTGTAGTCTATAAGTATTGCGTTACCGTCTTTAATAGCAATTAAATCGATTATACCTTGCACTAAAATTTGAGCGTCGCTATACTCTAAACCTATACTTGACGGTGTAACGAGTTGGCAAAACTTTTGTTCTTTATATAATGCGTAATCGTTAATTTTATTAAACACGTCCATTTTAAGAATTTTACATAACTTTTCTAAGGAAATATTAGCATATTCTTCTTCGGTAAACGCGCCGTTTTCATATAGAGATTGCATCTGACTATTAACGTCGCCGTAAAAATTAATAAGTTCTAAAGCCTTGTGATAAGCAGTTCCCTTTTGAGCGTCACTATCGCCAAACATAGTAAGAGTTTTATAATATTCCTGCTCGCCACTCTTTGCGTTTAACTCGGAAACTGAACTTTTTACTGGTAAAACTGTGTCTTTATCATACTTATAATTAAGCGTTAAATTTCGTTTTATAAGACTCGTTAGCGTTTCGCTAACTTCTTTGCCAGCAACTTTTACACCTTCTTCAATAGTAGCGCTTAAAAGTTCGCTTTCTTTATACGTTTCAATTTCAGCATCAGTTTGAAGTAAAAGGTCGCTAAACTTTTTAACGTCGCCGATATACGTTTGATTTTCTTCTAAAATACTTTGGTCGCATATAACGTGAAGTTGACATTTAGCGCGCGTTAACGCAACGTAAAGTATTCGTATTTCTTCAATTATTGACTGCTCTAATATTTTTTTACCAAACGCAACGTGAAGAGCGTTTTTTGATATAGTTTTTACGTCCCTATTAAGCGTTTTAGTAACTATACCTAACTCTCTATCTTTAAGATAAAAACCTGCAGCGTCGTTAAAGTTAAAGTTTTTGCGAGCCCCCGCAATTATAACGAACGGAAATTCTAAACCCTTTGAAGCGTGCATAGTCATTATTTTTACGGTATTATCCCCTGCCGCTTCTGAAACGGAAATATCTTTTAGCGTTTCTTCAATGTTTTGAGAAAATTCGCGAATACTCATATTTCCGCCACCTTCACAAGACGCTGAAATAAACCTTTCAATTCTGCGCATTTTTACTTCGCCAAGACCTGACGCAATAATTTTAGCATCGTAACCCGTATCGCTTATAATACGGTGCAACACTTCGCCTGCCGTTGCAAACTCGCAAATTACTCTTATTTTATTAAGGTAGTCAAAAAAGTTTTGAAGTTTTATTGAAAGATAGTCGCTATAGGTTTGACGTACTTTTTCAGCGCAATCGTAAAATGACGAAAATTCGTCGCCACGCTCTCTAATAATTGCAAGTTCTTCTTCGTTAAAATTAAAAAATTCAAGTAAAACGTTTGCAAGAGGAACGTCTTGACGGGCGCAAGTTATTAGTTTTATAAAATTAACGAGCGATTTTATTTCGGGATATTCGCCTATACTGTTTTTAGTTTCCGCAGATACGGGTATACCGCTATTAACGAGAGCGGTAACTATTTTTTCACCTAAATCGCCAATTGAGCGCATTAAAATAACTATATCGCCGTATGATATTTTTTTGTACTTATTCTCTTTAACGTCATAGTAATCTGAGCCTATAGCGTCGTTTATAAGTTTTAAAATTAACTTTTCTTCGCTACCGACTTGCGCTTTTTTATAGTTGCTATCATTAATTACCGAGTACACGCCCTTAGGTGTTGGGCGTTTTTCTTTTTCAACGTCTGAAAATATAACGTCAATAACGGCGCGCCCATTATAATCGCCGTAATTACCACCGTAAACCATTTGGTTTTGACAGTATTCGTGCGAGCCAAAATCTTCCGTCATTACCCTACTAAAAACGTTATTAACGGTAGTTATAATACTTTTTGCGCTACGGAAATTTTTATCAAGTGAAACTGCCGTACCTAAACCGCTTTTATATAGTTTATTTTTGTTTAAAAAGTGCGACGGGTTACAACCGCGGAAGGCGTAAATACTTTGCTTACTATCGCCTACCATAAATGCGTTTGAGTTTGATATTACAGAAATAATTCTTTCTTGAACTTCGTTTACGTCTTGATACTCGTCGATAAAAACGTATTTATACTTGTTTTTTACATCCTGTAAAATATCGGGGTTAGATAAAAGTTTTAAAGTAAAGTGTTCAAGGTCTGAAAAGTCAACTACGTTTTCTTCACGTTTTAATTTATTAAACTCGCTTATATACTCGCCGTAAGTAAAGGCTAACGCGTTGATGTTTTTTAAACTGTTATTAGCGTCTAATTTTAAACCTTCATACCCAGACGAAAAACAAGACGTGATATCTTTAACGTAATCGTCAAACTTTTTATAATAAGGATTTAAAATTTTACTATTTTCGTCAGTTGCGTTTTTCCTTTCTATTTTAGGAACGTTTACCACGTTGTAAAGTTCTTCAAACGTTTTAGCATTTAAAGCATTTTTTATTAGTTGTTTTAATTGTGATATTTGAACCATTCTATGCTCAATACCATCAAATAACGGCTCTATTTTTTCTACTTTTAGCAAGATATTATTAAAGCGTTTTTGATAGTACGGAGTTAATATTTTATCCACTATTTCGCACGCGTTTATATGGGTATTTTCAACCTTTTTTATAAACTCGTCAACACTTGCTTCAGACTCTACAAACTGAGCAAAATCACTAACGGCATTTCTTAATGCGTTATCGTTTCTTGAACGTGAAAAACATTCAACGGCATATAAAAACTGCTCGTTTTCTTCTTCGTATAACCTTTCAAAGATGTTGTCCATTGCTTGCGCTTTAAGGCGTTTTGCCTTACTTTCATCACAAATTTCAAAAGTCGCGTCAAGTTCTACGGCGTAAAAATATTTTTTTAATAAATTTAAGCAAAAGGAGTGTATTGTTGAAATATCAGAAGTTGCAACTTCGTCAAGTTCTTTTTTAAGTCTTGTATCGCCCGTTTCGTTAATTTTATTTATAATTGCCGTTTTGAGTTTATCTTTCATTTCGCTTGCGGCAAGATTTGTAAAAGTAACGGCTAAAATTTCGTTTACGCTAACGTTTTCTTCAGTTATTAAACGAATAATTCTTGTTATTACAACGTGAGTTTTACCAGAACCAGCGGACGCCGATACGATTATATTACCACTGCCGTGTCTAACGGCATCGGCTTGTTGATTAGTTAAAGTAGAATAATCCATTGCGTCCTCCTTCTAATTTTTGGTTTTACTATTTAGGTCGTCGCTTTTTTGAGTCGTTTTATGCTCGCCCTCGTCAACTTCTTCATATCTTGACGCTTCTACAACCGATTGAAAATTTACACCTTCAACTTTTCTTTTGTCAACGTTTTCAGCGCTAGTTGAACATAATCCAGCATATTCACAATATTTACATTTATCGTCGTACGGTGTTGCCTTAATAAAGCCTGCGTTTATTTCGTCCACGCCCTTTGATGAGATTTTTATAGCGTAAGAGCATAGTTCGTTCATTTCGTCACGCTCGACAATTCTTGACCGATTTTTGTTAATTTTGCCACCGTTAGTCAGTTTAACTTGTACAACGTTACTACTTTGTCCGTCTTTTAATTTACTATCGGTAGCGTATAAAACTTCCGTGTCATTAACGGTGTTTCCGTCCATAACGTAAGACTTAACTTTATCGTCGTCAACGTAATCGTCTTTAATTTGGAAGTAGTACGCGCCGGCTGGCGATAACCCGTCGCGCGTAAAAGCATTCATATAAAGATATAATTGAAGATTATTACCCGTATAAAAACTTGCGGCGTCGGGGTGAATTTTACCAGATTTATAATCGATAATGCGTATTTCATTACCACATTTGTCAACCCTATCGATAGCGCCTTTTACTTTGTAACTGCCAGATTTTGTAAGTAAAGAGATAGCTTCGCGCGGTTTGTTATTTCCAAACTTCGCTTCGAATAAATATGGTTTAAAGCCTGAATTTTCATAAGTCTTATAAATATCGTAACAAATCTTTTTACCTTCTATAACCAACTTATTAAAAACGTACTTATAGGTTGGTTTTTCAAGGTATTTTGCGTACTCTTCTCTCTTGTATAACTCGTTTAAAATTTCTTCCACTAAACTATCGGACGCCTGCTTACAATTAACTTCATCAAGCCTTTTAGCGTAAATTTCAGCAAGAAGGTGAAGCATTGTACCAATTTCGTTATACTGCATTTCGCCCGTTTCATCAGGCTTTAATTTTAATACGTTTTTAGCGTAGTTAGAGTAAGGGCAAGCAAAATATTCTTCTAAGGTAGTTGCGCTAATTTCGCTACCCCTTAAACACATTCCCGCCCTTGTAATAAAATCAGGCTTAGTAGTTTGAGCGCTTAAAATATCATCGGCAATTTTATTTAGGTCAGTTTTATCAATACTTTCTAACGCTTTATAAAAAGACGTTATCTCGCTACTATCACAACTATTATTTACGCTTGATTTTAGTTTTGCTATTTCGCGAATTGCTGATTTTTCAGACAAGTATTTATCTGAAATATAGTTGTAATAATCAGTTTCAAATTCGCCGTTTAAATTATTTTCACGCTCGTATTTAGTAACGATTTTTCTATAACCTATAATAGATAAATTGAAGATTTTTAATAAGTACGGTATAATTTCCGATTTTATAGTAGGTTTTCCGTCTAAACTTAAATTGGTGTACGATACGTTCAACTTATCTTTAAAAGACATAAACGCAATACATACGTTTTCTTTTTCACGCTTGTTTACTATTCTAATTTTAGGCTCGACAATAATTTGAAATTTATCAAGCGACGCCAAATCGCCGTCAGTTAAAATTGCAGTATCGCTTTTACTAAACGGAACGTTTCCATTAATCCCCACAGCGTATAAAATATCGGCTTTTTTAATTTTAACGTCTTTACACTCACCGATATAAACGGCATCGTTAAAAAGTGGTATAGCGCCAATAGTCGTGGTGCTTGCTCCGCTTAAAAATACCGTTTTAAAGTCAAGCATACTAAGTTTAGCGCTTTCTAAAACCACTTGCATTTCATCGAGTAAAACGTAAACTTTTTCTAAGATTTTTTCATTAAATTCGGCGTAAGAAATTTCCCCTGCTTGTTTTAATTTTAAATCATACTCGTCAATATTATTTTGCGCGCCCGTTTTTTCAAGCATATACTTAACGGCGTTTATATATTCTAAAACGTTTGTTGATGAGGTTAATTTTGTATACACGTCGAAAACGGTAGAACGAATTTTTTCAAACTCGTCATACCCTTCCGCTTGGTATTTTAGTGGACTTTTAAAAGAATTACGCGATAGCGAATATTTTTTTGCGTAAAGTTTAAAATTATCAGTTAAATTTTTATCGGCGCTAAACATACCGCTACATACAAAATTTAAAACGTCGTTAACTGCTAAACCTTTACGCGCCATATCTATAAAGGATGCTATATACCTGCAAATTGGGTGGTTTGATAAAATTTCAGCCTTATCAACGTAATAAGGAATATTATACTCTGAAAACACCTTTGCAAATTGTAGTTTATATCCTGCTATGTCGCCTACCGTTATTGCAATATCTTTAAATCTTTTACCGTTAAGTTTAGTTTGTTTTACAATATCTTTAGCAATTTCTTCTACTTCGGTGTGCGCGTCTGGATATTCGGTTACCGATATTTTATCGCTCGTTTTGCCTTTATACCCCGTTTTGAATACCGACGGGTTAAACAACCCGTTTTTTAAACTTGACAATACGCTATCGTTATCACTATCAATTTTATAAACTTCGGCGTTTTTATCAATTTCAAGCAAGCGATTATAAGTTTCGTTAGTGTATACTTCGCTTTCATCATCCGCTACTACAACGGCAATAATTTCTTTAGCGGTATTATATAAACTTTTAAAAACGTCAAGTCGTTGCTTTGTTACCGACGAAAACCCAACCAAAATAACGGTAGAATTTTTAATTTCTTCATCGTTATTAATAAATGACGGCATAAGCGACATAAAGTCGTTACCATCGTAGTATCCACGCTCTTTTAAATAATTAGAATACTCTTTGTAAACTAAAATAATATCTCTAAGTTTTTTTTCAAGAGCGCCTTCTGGTCTATCTCCATCGCTTGATAAAAGATTTTCTAAGTCGGTAGGAGTTACTTTTGCGCTTTGAAGTTGAGAGATAAGTTCGTAAAGAGTTACCGCAACGTTTTGACAGTACTTTAAATTATTAAAGCATACTAAGTCTTTTTGTTTTTGAAGAATAATTTTTCTTACTGCCATTACAGACGACTGCTTACTTAAAACTTTAACTGAAGAAGTTTTATTTAAAATGTAACGACTAAAAGTTAAAACGTCTATATTAAAAAAGCCACCGCCACATTGTTTTGCAATTTCAAGTTCTAATGAAAGAGTAATTTTATCTTCACAAAAAACAAAGCATTTACGCTTGTCAATGCCGTTAAAGACGCGCGCTATTTGGCTCGCCTTTTCTATACAGTTTGAAATTGTTAACGCTTTATAAATTTTCATAAACTCACCGAAAAATTTTTAGTTATCGTCTTATACTTTTATATTTTTATTTTACTTTATAAATAGTGACAGTTTTTGACAAATTAACCGTTTTTTTATATTCACACAAAATTCATATATATTCTAACATATTTTTGTCTAATTGTTTTTACTTTTTTATAAAAATATGGTAAAATACTTTTAAATATGGGCTGAAATTTACTTTAAGGTTAATTTTCGCCTTAAATTTAACGTTTAATCGTGTTATAACGGCGCGCTATCAATAATTAATACGCCGTTAAGGAGAAAAATGAAAAAATTTATTGCTTTAATTTTGACGCTATTTAGCGCTATATTTATTTTGACGGGTTGTGGCGAACAATCGTTAAAACTTGATGAAAAATATTGGCAAAAAGAGTCTTTGACGGGAAATTTCCCCGTTGACGAACTTAGCGTGTACGACGTTACCGTTACAAACCGATTACCGTCCAACTCAACGGAAATTAAAAACGAACGTATTTCACTAATTGTTGACGAAGGTATTTATACCGTTCATTTTAAAAGCGATTCGACTCACGGCGCTGAATATAAACTTCAAACTTCGCTTACAATTAAAGGCAAATATAAAATTGGCGAAGACGAATACCCTATTGATAACGTTACCTACGCTACTACTTATCTTAAAAAGTTTGAAGAAAAACTTGAACCGATTTTCACCGAAAAATACGTTAAGAACACTACTTTATTAGAAGGCAACCAAGAATACGTAATTACGGAATTTGAATACGACTATACCGTTAGTTACAGCGATAAAGCCACAGTCAAATTTAACGTAAAAGAAGATAAGTTTAATAGTCTTGCTCTTCATAAAGGCGAACAATCGTATAGCGATTATAAAAAGGGAGCGTTTGTTGAAAATGAAGCAATCTTCTTTATTCCAAGAACGTTTAATATAACTCAAGGCTACAATCAAAACTTTAAAACTTTAGACGTTGTTTCAAGAAAAATTCAAAACTGCTCATACTCGTCAACAAGCGGAAATTCAGATTTAGGTTTGACAACTTTCCCTCTTACTACATATAAAGAAAACGGAATAGAAAAAGCTACTGACGGCACTAAAAACGTATCTACTGCTAAACTTATAATTGAACTTACAGATAAATATTCCGGCGCTGAAATTGAAGCGTATTACGCTACTGATTATACTGAAATGGGACACAATTTAGTTAAACTTTACACGGCGTTAAACGCAAATATGGGCTACCTTGAATATACCCTTAAAGAAGTAACTTTAAATTAATACTTTATGGCTTTTAGTAAATTAAATGCTAATTTACTAAAAGCCCTTTTTATTTGTTATTTAATTTTTATTAATAAGTTCAAACATAAAAAAACGCGTGAGAAAATTTTCTCACGCGATTTTATTTTAAGTAAAACTTAATTAGTCGGCAGTTTTGTCTAACGAAACGTCTTCAGTATTTTTAGCACTAAAACGTTTAATAAAGATAATAACGCCAACAAACAATACTGCAACTACAGCCCACATTATAACTGCGCATAATACACCACCAAGAGTTGTAGCAAAACCTGCAACAACGTATCCAATCGCACCTATTATAGCGACGGTACCTGCATACGGCATTTGTGTTTTAACGTGGTCAACGTGGTTACATGCGCCACCAGCCGAAGCAAGAATAGTTGTGTCTGAAATAGGCGAAACGTGGTCACCGAATACCGCGCCACCAAGACAAGCAGAAATTGTAATAATAGAAAGCGTATCAGTTCCGCCAAGAAGCGAAATTGCAATAGGAACTAAGATGCCAAACGTTCCCCAAGACGTACCCGTTGCAAAAGCAATACCACACGCTATAGCAAAGAAAATTAATGGGAATAACGATCTTATAGCAGTAGGAATATTATTTACGTTATCAAATACGAATTTACCAGCGCCAAGATATGAAACTTCTTCACCAGGAGTATAGCGAGGTCCCATAATACCGGATAAAGTCCAAGCAAAAGTTAAAATTAAAATTGCGGGAACCATTGTTTTAAAGCCTTGAGTGAAACTTTCTGTAATTTCTTTAAACGAAACAACTTTATCAACAATATAGTAAACTGAAACGATTACAAGCGCTATAATTGAACCTATTGCAAGCGACATACCAGCGTCACAGTTTGCAAACGCATCAATGAAGTTAACGCCGTCAAAAATACCACCCGTGTAAAGCATACCAAATACGCAACATACTATTAAAATAACTACCGGAATAATAAGGTGGCGAACTTTACCGTTAACGTTTGATTCAACAACGATATCTTCTGCAGAAGTATCCGTTTCTCCCGCATCAAGATCGCCAGTTTTTCCAGCGATAATTTCGTTTTTACGCATTTTACCAAAGTCGAGTTTTGTAAAGCAAACAACAAATACCATTACGATTGTTAAAAGAGCGTATACGTTAAACGGAATTGTTTGAATGAACATAATTAAACCGTTTACACCTAAGTCTTCTGCTTCACTTGATACAGCCGCAGCCCAAGAAGAAATTGGAGCGATTATACAAACAGGCGCTGCAGTCGCGTCAATAATATAAGAAAGTTTTGTGTGTGAAACTTTATACTTATCAGTAATAGGACGCATTACCGAGCCTACTGTTAAGCAGTTAAAATAATCGTCAACGAAGATAAGACAGCCAAGCGCTGCAGTCGCGCCAAGAGCGCCTTCTTTTGACTTAATTTTAGTTTGCGCCCATTCGCCGTACGCTTTAGCGCCACCCGATTTTTGCATTAAAATAACAAAAATACCAAGCACAACTAAAAATACTAAGATTGTTGTGCTACCGCCAACCTCTTCACTCATAACTGTGAATAACGTAGACATTGCTTCAAGTGGGTTGCCGCCGGCGTAAAACATTGCGCCAACGAAGATACCTACGAATAACGAAACGTAAACTTGCTTCGTTATAAGGGCAAGAACTATTGCCACGATTGCTGGGACGAACGCCCAAAATGTTCCGACCATATATAAGGTCCTCCTAAAAAAATAATCACAGCGCCATAAAACGCCGTGATTTAACAACAAACGATTTAATAGCGCACCACGCCACTTGGCGTGACAGTTACGGAAATATTGTTTCCGCACCCAGAACATAAACTTTGGGAAGTTTATACCCTTCGGCAATTTTTCCTTTACCACGCAAGACAATGCCCTTCTTGCGCTTATCATAAAAATTGCGCCTCTATGTATGTATGGTAAAATTTTAATGCATTTTTAGCCTTGTGTCAATGATTTTTAATTACATTTTGAAAATATTGTGAAATTTTGACGGGTTTTGAGTTATTTTTTTATATTTGTTGACAAAAATTTATTTGCGCTATATAATAGTAAGGAAAGTAAGAATTTTAAGAATATTTGGAGTATGTTATGAAAGATAAATTTATTTGGACGGTTAAAGTTAGCGATAAAGGGCAAATTTCTATACCTAAGCAAGCGCGTGAAGTTTTTAATATTAACACGGGCGATACTTTAATAATGTTTGGCGATTTATCGCGTGGTATTGCCCTTGCTAAGTACGAAGACTACCTTGAACTTGCAAACACAATTTTTAACTGCAAAACGGGTGATAACGATGATTGAAATTAAAAACGTTACTAAAAAATTTGGTAAATTTACCGCGCTTGATGGGGTTACGTTGACAATTAACGACAACGAATGCTTTGCCCTTCTTGGTTTTAACGGCGCTGGCAAAACTACGCTTATTAATATTTTAACTACCGTATTATCTAAAACGAGCGGTGACGTTATAATTAACGGTTTCGTTTTAGGTAAAGACAACTACGAAATTAAAAAAATAGTAAACGTGTCCCCACAAGAAATTGCAGTTTGTAAAAATCTTACCGTTAAAGAAAATTTTGAACTTATTGCTAATTTATACCAAATTGAAAATAAAGAAAGTAGTATAAATAACGCTATTAACAATTTTGGTTTGAATGAAAAAAAGGACGTTCTTGCTAAAAAACTTAGCGGTGGTCAACTTAAACGGTTAAGCATTGCTTTAGCCGTAATAACAAACCCTAAAATTTTATTTTTAGACGAGCCAACGCTTGGGCTTGATATTAAGGCAAGACAAAAATTGTGGGATACAATTACCGCTTTAAAAAGTAAAATGACTATATTTTTAACTACTCACTACTTAGAAGAAGTTGAAAAATTAACTGATAAAATCGCCGTAATTAGTAAAGGTCAAATTAAAGCGACGGGGACTTTAAGCGAATTACTTGAAAAAACTCAAACTTCTACTTTGCAAAACGCTTTCTTGAAATTGACGGAGGACGAAGAATGATTAAACTTTTTTCTCTTTCTAAACGCAATATTTTAGAAACGGTACGCGACCCGTTATCATCGGTATTTTGCGTTGCTTTTCCAGTTGTTATGCTTGTATTTATGCAAGTGATTTTTTCTTCAATGCAATTTATTCCGCCAAACTTTTCTATTGAAAACTACGCAATGGGAATTTGCGTTTTCGGTTACACGTTTACTGGTATGTTCGTATCAATGGGAATAGCCGGCGATAAAAACAGTTCGTTTATTAAACGCGTTAACATTTCGCCTATAAAAACGTTAACTTATTATTTAAGTTACTTAATTTCAGCGTTTATTATCGCTATACTTCAAACTGTTTTGTTTTTAATTTTGGCATTAATTTTTAAACTTCCTTTTGACGCTCGATTATTTATTGCAATGCTTTATATGATACCATCTGCAATCTTTTATATTTCTCTTGGTATCTTATTAGGCTCTATTTGTTCTAACGAAAAACAAGCAGGACCTATAAACTCTATAATAATATCAATAACGGGTATTTTAGGCGGAATATTTATGCCTATTTCTTCGTTTACTGGCGCGTTTGAAGTTGTTGTTAATTTACTTCCTTTTAGTCACTCGGTATTAATTGCAAGCGAACTTTATACTGTTGGAGCAACTTGCATATACCCGCATATAATCTATTTACTCATTTATATTTCAATTATTTGGCTTGCAATATACGTTACTCAAAAATTAAAATCTAAATAATTTTTTAACGATAAAACTCTCCGCTAAACCTAGCGGAGAGTTTTGTTTTATACTATTTAGTTGCTTGAAACCTTTTTGATAATAGGCTCTTTATCATTACCGTTTACTTTTAAATTGGTTATTTTATAACTAGTTGCTTTTCTGCCTTCATCATCAGTTAAATTCATCACATAAAGATAAGTTTGTTCGCCGTATTTAACAATTTCTACCGTTGGGCTTGCCTTATAACTATAATCAAGAACGCCAATTTCAACGTTGCTTGCGTCGTATAAATGAACTTTTAAAGTAACTTCGCTTACATCTTCTTTACCCGTGTTTCTAAAACCTACGGAAATGTAGTTTACGACCTTACCGTTAGACCACTCGTCGTTATAACTAGGGTCTTTAATTAAAAGTTCAATAGACGTATTAGCGTTATCAATCTTATCTTGCTCCCTTTTATTATCAATACAACCTTTAATGATCATTACAAGTATTATAAAAGCAACAAAACTTATAAATGCTTTAATAAAATTTTTCATAATTACCTATTTTTTAAAATACTTAACTGCCGACTTAAACATTTTAATATCGTATTCGCCAGGAACGTTTTTATAAAGACCTGCGCCGATACGTTCGCTATGTCCCATCTTACCAAATACTCTACCGTCTGGCGAAGTAATACCTTCGATTGCGTACATAGAATCGTTAGGGTTAAAATGAACGTCACTAGTTGCGTTACCGTCAAAATCAACGTATTGAGTTGCAATTTGACCGTTTAACGCAAGTTTTTTAATAAGTTCTTCATCAGCGATAAATCTACCTTCACCATGAGAAATTGGAACGTTGTAAATTTCGCCAACTTCAGTAAGAGCAAGCCACGGAGATTTGTTAGAAGCAATACGAGTTCTTACAATTCTCGATTGGTGGCGACCTATAGTATTGAAAGTAAGAGTTGGGCAAGTTTCGTCAGTATCAATAATTTTACCGTATGGAACAAGACCAAGTTTAATAAGCGCTTGGAAACCGTTACAAATACCGCACATTAAGCCGTCGCGCTTTTCTAAAAGTTCGGTAACCCCTTCTTTAACGGCTGAATTTCTAAAGAATGCAGTAATGAACTTACCGCTTCCGTCAGGCTCGTCACCTCCAGAGAAACCACCTGGAATAAATACCATTTGCGCGTCTTTAAGTTTGCTTGCAAACAAATCTACGCTACGTTGAATACCGCTTGACGTGAGGTTGTTAATTACGATAATTTCAGGATCAGCGCCCGCATCTCTTACTGCCTTAGCGCTATCAAACTCACAGTTTGTACCCGGGAATGCAGGAATTAATACTTTTGGTTTTGCAACTGCTATCGAAGGAGAAACTCTTTCAATTGCTTTATAATTAAAGTTTTGCATTGGAGTTTTTCTATCTTCAATATTGCAACTATAAACGCTTTCAAGTTTATCTTCATAAGTTTTTAATAAACTGCTAAGCGTAATTTTGTCGTTAGCGTAAGAAATTACTCCGTCGTCGGTAACCGTACCGATAACGGTTGCGCCTTCAACGTCACTATTTACTTCTAACACGAATGATGCGTAATTGTACTTAAATATTTCGTTTACAGTTAATTCGTTTGAGTAATTAAAACCTAAACCATTACCAAACGCCATTTTCATAACTGCTTCGGCAATACCGCCAATACCAGGAGTATAACACGAAACGGCAACTCCGCTACGAAGAAGTTTAGTAACTATATCAAATAATTTAATTAAACTGCTTGCAATAGGAAGTCCGTTTTTATCAAATTCAGGTTTTAAAAGTACAACTTTATTGCCTGCTTTTTTAAACTCAGCGCTTACTATATCTTTAGTTTTTTGAGTTGTTACGGCAAACGATACAAGTGTTGGTGGAACGTGTAAATCTTCAAACGAACCACTCATAGAGTCTTTACCGCCGATTGAACCTATTTGTAAATCTTTTTGCGCTTTATACGCTCCAAGTAATGCTGCAAAAGGTTTACCCCAACGCTTAGCGTCTTTATTTAAACGCTCAAAATATTCTTGGAAAGTAAGGTAAACGTCTTTAAACTCAGCGCCCGTTGCAATAAGTTTACATACCGATTCAACTACCGCAAAATACGCGCCGTGGTATGGACTTTCACTAGTAATAAACGGGTTATAACCCCACGCCATAAGCGAGCAATCGTCGGTATGTTTTTTCTCAACGGAAATTTTTTGTACCATTGCTTGAATAGGCGTAAGTTGATTTTTACCGCCAAACGGCATTAATACCGTACCCGCGCCGATTGTAGAGTCAAAACGCTCTGATAAACCGCGCTTAGAACAAATATTAAGGTCGCTTGCTATTTTATTATAGTTATCAATAAACGTACCGTCTACTTGTTTTTCAACGTAAACTGCCTTAGGCGCTTCAACCTTAACGTGCTTTGACGCGCCGTTAGAGTTTAAAAATTCGCGGGAAATGTCCACTATTTTCTTACCGTTCCAATCCATAACAAGACGTGGTTCTTCAGTAACAACGGCAACCGGAGTAGCAGTTAAGTTTTCTTCGTCTGCTAAACGTAAGAAATTATCTACGTTATGCGCTTCAATAACAACCGCCATTCTTTCTTGCGATTCGCTTATAGCAAGTTCAGTACCGTCAAGACCGTCGTATTTTTTAGGTACGGCGTTAAGGTTAATTCTAAGACCGTCTGCAAGTTCGCCGATAGCAACTGATACACCGCCAGCGCCAAAGTCGTTACAACGTTTAATCATTTTTGTTGCTACTGGGTTTCGGAATAAGCGTTGAAGTTTTCTTTCTTCAGGAGCATTACCCTTTTGAACTTCTGCGCCACAAGTTTCAACTGAGTGAGAATCGTGCGCCTTTGAAGAACCCGTTGCTCCGCCAATACCGTCGCGTCCCGTAGCGCCACCAAGTAAAATTATAACGTCGCCTGCTTCAGGGCGTTCACGTCTAACGTTTTGAGCAGGAGCGGCAGCGATAACTGCGCCGATTTCCATACGTTTTGCGGCGTAACCCGGGTGATAAATTTCGTCAACTATACCCGTTGCAAGACCAATTTGGTTACCGTATGAAGAATAACCTGCAGCAGCGGTAGTTACGATTTTTCTTTGAGGAAGTTTACCTTTTATCGTTTCAGATACAGGCTTGAGTGGGTCTGCCGCGCCCGTTACACGCATAGCGCCGTAAACGTATGAACGACCTGAAAGCGGATCACGAATAGCGCCACCGATACAAGTAGCAGCGCCACCAAAAGGCTCAATTTCAGTTGGATGGTTATGAGTTTCGTTTTTGAAAAGTAATAACCAAGGCTCAACAACACCATCAACTTCAACGTCTATTTTAACTGTACAAGCGTTAATTTCTTCAGACTCGTCAAGTTTATCAAGTTTACCCGCTTTTTTAAGATATTTAACTGCAACTGTTGCAATATCCATTAAGCAAATAGGCTTTTTAACGCCGAGTTCAGTCCTAGTTTTAATATAATCATTATATGTTTCTTGTATAAGTTCGTCGTCAAACTTAACGTCGTCAATAACAGTCAAGAACGTGGTGTGACGGCAATGGTCAGACCAATAAGTGTCAATCATTCTAATTTCCGTTATAGTTGGATTGCGGTTTTCTTTAATAAAATATTGTTGACAGAAAGTAATATCGTCAACGTCCATTGCCAAACCGTAATTTTTAACGAATTTTGCTAATCCGTCACGGTCAAGTTCGATAAAACCGTCTAACGTTTCAACTTCGGTTGGAATAGCGTAATCAACTTTTAACGTATCAAATTTTTCTAAAGATGCTTCCCTTGCTTCTACGGGGTTGATTACGTATTTTTTAATTTCGGCAATTTCTTCATTTGTCAACTTACCGTATAACGCGTACACTTTTGCTGTGCGAACGGTTGGTCTATCGCCCGTTGAAATAATTTGAATACATTGCGCTGCCGAATCGGCGCGTTGGTCAAACTGACCTGGCAAAAACTCAACTGCGAAAACGATAGCGCCTTCTAAATTAAGTTCTTCACTAACGATATCGAGTTGCGGTTCTGAAAACACCGTAGTTTTAGCATAGTTAAAAAGTTCTTCGGTAATATTTTCAGCGTCGTATCTATTGAAAACACGCACGTTTTCAAGATTAGATATATTTAAAAGTGTTTTTGCATCAGATAAAAGTGTTTTTGCCTCGTGTGCAAGTTCGGGCTTTTTCTCAACGTATACTCTATAAACCATTATTTAACCTCCGTAACTGCTTTAAGTGCTTTTGCACCTATATCGTTTCTATAATAAGCGTTTTCAAAAGAAATTTCTTTAACGAGAGCGTAAGCACCGTCAATTGCCGATTTTAATGAATTTGCAACCTCAGTAGCGCCTAAAACTCTACCGCCGTTAGTTTTTAAAACGCCGTTTTCAAGTTTAGCGCCGGCAACGTAAACTTTATTCCAAATACTGCCTGGAATATTCATTTCAAAGCCTTTTTGATAAGTTTGAGGATATCCGTTAGACGCCATAATTACGCAACAAGCGTGAGCGTCTTTAAACTTAACTTCAATTTTATCAAGCGTGCCGTTTGTTGTTGCTTGCATAACTGTTAAAAGGTCGCTTTCAAGTAAAGGTAACACTACTTGCGTTTCAGGGTCGCCAAAACGACAGTTATATTCAATAACCTTAGGTCCTTTAGGCGTAAGCATAAGACCAAAATATAAACAACCTTTAAAAGTTCTACCTTCGCTATTCATTGCGTTAATTGTAGGAATAAAAATCGTTTCCATACAAATATCAGCAATTTCTTTAGTGTAGTAAGGATTAGGAGCGATAGTTCCCATACCGCCCGTGTTTAATCCCGTATCGTTATCGCCAACGCGTTTATGGTCCATTGACGAAATCATAGGAATAACCGTTTTACCGTCGGTAAAACTTAAAACGGAAACTTCAGGACCTGTTAAAAATTCTTCAATAACTACCGTTTTACCGCTATTACCAAACATTTCGTCACGCATCATTGAAATAACGGCGTCTTTTGCTTCATCGCGAGTAGTTGCAATAATTACGCCCTTACCAAGAGCCAATCCGTCCGCTTTAATAACGGTAGGAATAGGCGCTGTTTCAAGGTATTTAAGCGCGTTTTCTAAATTATCAAAAACTTCGTACTCAGCGGTAGGAATTGAATATTTTTTCATAAGATTTTTTGAAAAAACTTTACTTCCTTCAATAATAGCCGCTTTTGCCTCAGGTCCAAAACAAGGAATGCCCTTTTCGTTAAGCGCGTCAACGCAACCAAGAACGAGTGGATCGTCCGGCGCTACGATAGCGTAATCAATTTTATTATCAACGGCAAATTGAGTAATTTTATCAATTTCTTTAGCGCCAATATTTACGCAAACAGCGTCTTTACTAATACCGCCGTTACCAGGGAGCGCGTAAATTTCAGTTACGTCTTTATTCTCTTTAATCTTTTTAATAATAGCGTGTTCACGTCCGCCAGAACCGACAACTAAAATCTTCATAATTTCTCCTAAATTTTAATTATTAGTGGTGGAAAAGTCTTATTCCAATAAACGCAAGTACCATTCCGTATTCGTTACAACGATTTATAACTACGTCGTCACGAATAGAACCGCCTGCTTCGGCAACGTATTTTACGCCGCTTGCCTTGGCGCGTTTAATATTATCGTCAAATGGGAAGAAAGCGTCTGAGCCAAGAGCAACACCGTCAATCGTAGCAAGGTATGCTTTTTTATCTTCATCTGTAAACGGAGCAGGTTTAGAAGTAAAATATTTTTCCCAAATACCGTCGGCAGTAACGTCTTCTTCAGTTTTATTGATATAACCGTCGATAACGTTGTCACGGTCTGGTCTAGCAATTGTTGACTTAAACGGAAGATTTAAAACTTTATCGTGTTGACGATAGAACCAAGTATTTGCTTTATCCCCCGCTAAACGAGTGCAATGTATTCTTGATTGTTGACCAGCGCCAACGCCTATTGCTTGACCGTCAACGGCGTAGCATACCGAGTTAGATTGAGTATATTTTAAAGTTATAAGCGCAATTATAAGGTCACGAATAGCACTTTCAGGCATATCTTTATTTTCAGAAACGATGTTTTTAAGCATATCGCGATTAATTTCAACGTTATTACGACCTTGCTCGAAAGTAATGCCGAATACTTGTTTACGTTCAGTAACTTCAGGAACGTAATTAGGGTCTATTTTAACGATATTATAATTGCCTTTTCTTTTTGCTTTTAAAATTTCAAGCGCTTCAGGCTCGTAGCCGGGAGCAATTACACCGTCGGATACTTCTCTAGCGATAAGTTTAGCGGTAGTTACGTCAACAACGTCTGATAAAGCAACCCAGTCGCCAAACGAACACATTCTATCCGTTCCCCTTGCTCTTGCGTAAGCGCATGCAAGCGGACTATCGTCAAGACCTTCGATATCGTCTACAAAGCACGCTTTTTTAAGTTTATCTGAAAGTGGAATACCAACCGCCGCCGACGTAGGACTAACGTGTTTAAAACTCGTTACGGCAGGAAGGTTAAGCGCTTGTTTTAACTCTTTAACAAGTTGCCAACTGTTAAACGCGTCTAAAAAGTTAATATAGCCAGGTCTTCCGTTTAAAATTTCAATAGGAAGGTCTGAACCGTCGCGCATATAAATTTTAGAAGGTTTTTGATTAGGGTTACAACCGTATTTTAATTCAAGTTCTTTCATTATATCACCTATCAATTTTTATTAATCATTCTACTATCAATTTCGCCCGTTTGTAAGTCTGTATAACGAACGTAAAGTGAAATTTTGTTGTTTTCGTCGAGATTATTCCAAAGTTTAGACGTAAACTCGTCGATATCATCACAAATAGCAACGCGTTCAGGCTCGCCTTGGAAGGTAGGAATTGGGTTACCGTCGGTAACGTAAGTATGAATAAAATGACCTAAACCGCAAATTGGGTTAAACTCAAACGTATAGCGATTGCAAGTCGTTCCTTCAGCGTCGGCGCTTTTTAAAATACTCATTTTATAAGTAAAATCGTTATTATTAAAAGTAATCATACCGCTAATTCTTGGAGTAAGGTTAGGAGCGTCAGGTTCAAACTCTCTACTTCTTAACGAATTTTCAAAAGTGTCGCCATTCTTAATACCGTTATAAATAGTATCAGTTTGGTCGCCGTTAGTCACTATGAGATTGTTATTAATTTTTCTAACCGCAGCGTAAATAATTAAACTTGGATCTTCTACCTTACTTGCATCAAACGGCTCGGTGTAAATTACCCCATCTTTTTCAGTAAATATACGGTTACGACTGTTATTGCTTCTACCCATAATAAAGTACGCAGAGCAAGCCTTTTTACCGTCTTTAGTTTTACCTAAAACAATTCCCCTACCAACGTAAGGATTACCTTTAATAAGTTCGCCAATGTCGTTAATTTTATAAATATTCATACAACTTTCCTTTTAGTGTTTTTATATTTTAGTTTTTTATTATGCTTGCGCATACTTTTTCAACTGATAACGGAAGTATTTTCCATTCCGCTTGTTTCATTACGCGTTTTTGTAATTTTTCAGGAGTATCGCCGTCTTTTACAGCAACTGCTTTTTGCATTATAATTTCGCCACCGTCTGGAATTTCATTTACGAAATGTACCGTTGCGCCCGTTACTTTTACGCCTTTTTTAAGCGCTTCTTCGTGAACTTTCAACCCGTAAAACCCTTTTCCGCAAAAAGACGGTATTAACGACGGGTGAACGTTTATAATGCGTTTTTGGTATCTATTTGTAAAGTTTTCGCTTAATATACTCATAAAGCCCGCAAGAACTATAACGTCTGTGCCTACTTTTTCAAGTTCGCTTATTATAGCGTCTTCAAACGCTTGTTGACTACCCGTTGCTTTTTTAGTTACTACGGCAGTTTTTATGGACGCGTTTTCTGCCCTTTTTAAAGCGTAAGCATTTTCGTTATTAGATATAACAAGCGCAATTTCACCGCTATTTATAATGCCTGAATGCTCTGCGTCTATAAGCGCTTGAAGATTAGTTCCACCGCCCGATACGAGTACGGAAATCACCGCTTTACCGTTTACCATAAAATCTCCTTAATAAACTGCAAATAGCGTTTAATCTACCTATAGCACAGTTTTGCTAAAATAAACTAAACGCTCACGTTTTTTAAATAATAGTTATTTTATCGCTTGATTTGATAATTTTACCGATAACGTACGCATCTTCGCCGTTAGCCTTTAAAATTTCAAGCGCTTTATCTACGTCACTTGCCGATACAACGATACTCATACCAACGCCCATATTAAACGTGTTGAACATATCGCGTTCGCAAATTCCGCCTTCTTTTGCAATAAGATTAAATATTGGAAGTACTCTAACAGAACTTCTAACAATTTCAGCGCCAAGCCCGTCAGGAATACTTCTTGGAATATTTTCATAAAAACCACCGCCGGTAATGTGCGAAATACCTTTAACTTTAACTTGTTCCATTAAAGCAAGTACTGGTTTAACGTAAATTCTTGTTGGAGTTAATAACGTTTCGCCAATTGATTTACCACCAAGTTCTGCTATAGGCTCTTTAATATTAACGTTTTCAACGTCTAAAACTTTACGAACGAGTGAAAAACCGTTAGAGTGTACACCGCTTGATGGAAGCGCAATAATAACGTCGCCTTCTTGCATAGTTTTATTGTCAATAATAGCGCTTTTATCAACAACGCCCGTGCAATATCCTGCAAGGTCGTATTCGTCGATAGGATAAAAACCTGGCATTTCGGCAGTTTCGCCACCGATTAACGCAGCGCCTGCTTGAACGCAACCTTCGCAAACGCCTTTAACTATGTCAGCAATGCGTTCAGGATAGTTTTTACCACAAGCAATATAGTCAAGGAAAAAGAGTGGTTTAGCGCCCGAACAAATAATATCGTTTACGCACATTGCAACGCAGTCGATACCTACGGTGTCGTGCTTATCCATTAAAAATGCAATTTTAAGTTTTGTACCTACGCCGTCAGTACCGCTAACGAGTACAGGACGAGTAATGCCCGTAAGATCAAGTTCAAATAAACCGCCAAAACCGCCAACGTCTGAACAAACGCCTTTAGTCATAGTAGTTGCTATATGTTTTTTCATAAGTTCTACCGCTTTGTAACCAGCAGTAATATCTACGCCCGCTGCAGCGTAAACGTCCGATTTAGATTGTGAGTGCATAATCTTCTCCTTAATTTTTTTCTTTTCCGTTCCAGCAGTATGTACAAAGTTTACAAGGCTCTATACCTACTGATTTTATTAACCCTTCAAGTGATTGGAATTCAAGTGAAGAGAATTTAAACTTGTCGCAAATACATTTTCTCATCGCTTTACCGCGTTCTGTATTAGAGTCGCTATATTCGTCGATATGTTTAAGACCTTCTTCACCTTCAAGTTCAATTATAGTTCTTCTCGTAATAAGTTCAAGTTCGTTGTTAGCGCGTGAGAAATTGAGATATTTACATCCATACATAATCGGCGGACACGCTGAACGCATGTGAACTGATTTTGCGCCGTTAGTGTATAAAAATTCAACCGTTTCTTTAAGTTGCGTTCCTCTAACGATAGAATCGTCAACGAATAACAAATTCTTACCTTCAATAAGGTCGTGAATAGGAATTTGTTTCATTTTAGCAATTTTGTTTCTATCTATTTGCTTAGCAGGGGTAAAACTTCTTGCCCAAGTAGGAGTGTATTTAATGTAAGGGCGAGCAAATTGAACTCCGCTTTTATTACTGTAACCTATTGCGTGAGGAGTTCCTGAATCCGGAACACCGCTAACGTAGTCAAGAGTTTCAGTAATGCCCTTTTTAATATCTTCTTCAGCTAAAATTTCGCCGTTTTTATAACGCATTGTTTCTACGTTTACGCCTTCGTAAGTTGAAGTTGGGTATCCGTAATACGTCCATAAAAACAAACACATTCTCATATCGTCGTTAGGTTTAGCAAGTTGAGTTAAACGGTTAGGTGTGAGCGAAATTATTTCGCCAGGACCTAATTCCTTTTCGTTTTTATAACCTAATTTTTGATATGCGAACGATTCAAACGAAACGGCGTAACCGTTATCGTCTTTACCAACGAGTATTGGCAAGCGCCCGTACTTATCACGAGCGGCGATAATTGAACCGTCGTTAAGTAATATTAAAATTGATGCAGTTCCGTCAATTACGTCTTGCGCAAATTTAATACCCTCTACGAAATTTTCTTTCATATCTATTAACGCGCCGATAAGTTCTGTTGAGTTTACTTTTCCACCAGTCATAGCGTCAAAATGACCGCGACTTGTTTTAAAATATTTTTCAATCAACTCGTCGGCATTATTTATCATACCAACGAAACAAATAGCGTACGCTCCAAGATGAGAACGAAGTAATAATGGTTGAGGGTCAGTATCGCTTATACAACCTATTGCGCTAGCTCCATGCATTTCATCAAAAATATGCTCGAACTTAGTACGGAACGGAGAATTTTCAATATTGTGAATTTTTCTTTGCAAGCCTATTTCTTTATCGTAAGCCGCAAGGCCACCACGACGCGTTCCAAGGTGAGAGTGATAGTCAACACCAAAGAAAACGTCTGGTAGGCATTCAAGTTTTGAGGTTATTCCAAAAAAACCGCCCATTATATCCCTCCAAATTTATTTTAATTAAGCGAAAAACAATTTAGAAAGTGTCATTGGGTCGATATACTTACCGTCTTTATAAACACGCATATTACCAGAAGCAATTTCGTCGATAAGCATAACGTCGCCGTTAGGGTCGTAACCAAACTCAAACTTAATATCGTAAAGGTCAAGACCTTTTTCTTTAAGATCGTCTGCTACGATTTTAGTTATTTGTTGAGTCATAAGTTTAATATCGTCGTATTGCTTAGCAGTCATAACTTTAAGGTCAATAAGTCCGTCTTTAGTAACGAGTGGATCGCCCTTAGCGTCGTTTTTAAAAGTTGTTTCAACGTACGCTGGAAGGTCTGCGCCTTCTTCAATATAGTCGCTATAACGACGGTAAAAACTACCAACCGCTTTATAACGGCAAATTACTTCAAGCCCTTTACCAAACACCTTTGCAGGAAGAACTTCCATAGTTGTATCGTCAAGATTTGCGCTAACGTAGTGAGTTTTAATACCTGCGTTATTAATTTTCTCAAAGAAATAAATAGACATACGAAGGTTAACGTCGCCAACGCCGTCAATAGTAAGACCAACTGAGTTTTCACCTGGGTCAAAAACACCGTCTTTACCTGTGCAATCATCTTTAAATTTTAAAAGATAATTACCGTTATCAAGTGCGAATACGTCTTTAGTTTTTCCTGTGTATACGAGGCTTTTTTTCATAAAATTTCTCCTTAATATAATAAAAATTTTTAATTTTAATTTTGAGTACGCTTTTAATATAAAGCGTTTGGTTTTGCCATTTTATTTATTGAGCATTTTGCTAATTTCTTCGTCTTTTGCTAAAACCTTTTTAGCGTCTGACGCGCGTTTATCGTCAAGTTTTTTAGCAAGGTCAGCATCTTCTACCGCAATAATTTGAGCAGCAAGTAAGGCTGCGTTTCCAGCGCCGTTAATAGCAACTGTAGCAACGGGAATACCCGTTGGCATTTGAACGGTTGAAAGTAACGCGTCCATTCCATCAAGGTTAGTCGATTTACAAGGAATACCAATAACGGGTAAAGTTGTATTTGCGGCAATAGCCCCTGCTAAATGCGCAGCCATACCAGCAGCGGCAATTATAACGCCAAAACCATTTTTACGAGCGTTTAAAGCAAAGTCGCGTGCTTCAACGGGTGTTCTATGCGCCGAATAAACGTGAACTTCAAAAGGAATACCTAAAAGGTCTAACATATCGGTTGCTTTTTTAACTATTGGTAAATCGCTATCGCTACCCATTACAATTCCAACTTTTTTCATAAATTACTCCTTGTAGTTTAATTTTATGTAATACATATAAACATTCTAACGTCGTTATACAATTTAAAAAGGGCGCACTAAACCCATACGGTTTTATAACGTACGGTCATGTGCGCCCAGACGGTCGGCATAATAATCGCTCTTTGTTCCTATGTGGTGCTCCACTAATACCGTCAGTTGCAAAGAACGTATAACGTTGATAGTGAAAGTATATCATTTTTTTTTATCTTAGTCAATTAAATAAAATAAATAAAAATATATATTTTTAACTTTTATAAATTTATTACGTTAACATATAAAACGTATGAGCATACATATCAATTTTACAACTAAAAAATAACGCGTGCATAGACGCTACGTCTATTCACGCGTTAAATTATACCGCTTATAAATATTTCAACACCAATAATTAGCAAAATAATTCCGCCGAAAATTGATGCTTTACATGCAAAAATCGTTCCAAACTTTTTACCTAAAACTACGCCTATCGTACAAATTATAAACGTTACTATCGCTATTACCAAAACGCATACGATAGCCATTACGAGATTATAACTTGCCATTGTAAACCCTGCCGATAACGCATCTATTGAAGTTGCTATTCCTTGAACTATCAACGCCCCAAAACCAAACGTGCGGCATTTATTTTCTTCGTTATTATTCTTAACGCCTTCAACAATCATTTTACCGCCTATAAAAGCAAGTAAAATAAGCGCTATATACGGAATAAAAACTTCAAACACCTTAAAATATTGAACTACGGTGGTTACTAAAAACCAACCTATAAACGGCATTATTGCTTGAAAAGCAGCAAAAGTGCCGGCAACGGCAATCATTTTAGGTTTTTTCATACAAGGCTCGTTAAGTCCGTTTGCAAGAGAAACGGAAAAAGCGTCCATGCTTAGACCTATTCCCAACGCAATTGCGCTTAGAAAGAAAGTAAAATCAAACATTAAAACTCCACTACTAAACCGTCGTACGAAGCAATAAACCCGTCTTTTTCGGCAATTTGTTTCATATCTTCGTAAACAACGCCTATACCGTTGTGTGAAAAATGATTTACTACAAACTTAGTTTTTTCAGTTGCTAAACCATAAGTTTTGAAAAGCTGAGCGTACTCAACGCATTCTTTGTAGCCTAAATGCCCAATATAATCTTTTTTGAGAAGCCCGTTAGTACAATCAAACGTAACTAAATCAAATGGCTTTTTGCGATTTTTTAAAAACTCAAACGTTTGGTCTGCATAAAAATCACTGTCGTGATGATAAAGCATACTCTTACCGTCTTTTTCAATAATATACGTTACGGGATAATACTTGAACTGTTTATCACCGTTATCGTCATCTATATTGTATCCAGCGTGAACGGCAGGAAGCGGTGTTACCATATAACCGCCTATATCGTACGTTTTATAAGGCTCGACTAAATTAGCAATGACGTAATCGTCTTTAATTCCATTTGTTTTTTTAATTTTAATAAGTCTTTCATAAACGTCTTTAGGACCGTAAAAATTAGTTGGCGGAGTATTTTGTAAACGCGAAAAAACGGGGTTACGCATAACCACGTCGCCTTCATAAAAATGGTCGCTATGACCGTGAGTTATTATACAATGTTTTATGCTTGGTAAATCAAATTTATGAGTTAAATAGTGTAAATAAGTATCTGCCGGAAAATCTATTAAAATTTTACCATCGATAATAGACTGACTTCTCGTTCTAATATTTTTACCGCCGAGCATAGAGGCGCGCTTACAATTTTCACAATCACAAAATAATGCTGGTAATCCTTCTGCAGCCGCAGTACCTAAAAACTGAATTTTCATTAAATATTACTCCTAATGGTGTTTCGTTAAAGTATATGATATACCTTTATCGCGCGTTTGTCAATGATTGCAAGCGCAAAAAACTTTAATTAAAAGTAAACTCTGCCCTCTTGATGACGTGGTTTTGATATTCAATATCAAGTTCGTTAAAATAACCACTCCAACCCCAAACTCTAACTATTAAGTTTGGATATAACTCGGGGTGCTTTTGAGCGTCGAGTAACTTATCGCGGTTTATAGCGTTAATTTGAATTTGATGTCCGCCCTTATCAATATAAGACTTAACTAACATAGCCGTTTTTCTTTCACCGTCTACGTTTCTAAACACGCTATCGTGTATTTCAATCGTAAGCGGTCCGCCGTTAATAAGTTTTTTCATATCGAATTTTGAAAAGGATGATATTACCGAAATTGGACCTTTTACCCTTGCCGTTATCGACGGAGCAAAGTTAGACGAAAACGGAACGCCCGCTTTTCTACCGTCCGCTGTTGCCCCAACAACTTTTGCCATTCTTATATATTCAAGCGAACTACCCGTTCCGGCGCGAACTATACCACCCCTATTATTTTTTTTGTTTTGAATATTTAGTGAATATTGCTCCATTATATAGCACGCTATTTGGTCTACTACGTCGTCGTTATCGCCCATTTTAGCGTAGGAAAGTAACGTTTTTTGCAAATCTTCATACCCATTAAAATCTTTTTCAAGCGCCAATAAAAGTTGAGATTTCGTTACCGTTTTATCAAGGTAAATTGACTTATAAACGCCGTACAAACTATCAGTTGCCGTTGATATCCCAACACCGTGAATACCGTAGTTATTATATTTTGCCCCTCCGCTTGAAATATCTTTACCACTTGCTATGCACGTTGGAAAAAACAACGACGTAAACGCGTCTGGTTCAATGTGTTTTTTGTTTATAATGCTAAGTATTTGCTCACTTTCTTTTTCAAGTTCAAGTTCAAACGCCTTTTTAAAATCGTTAAACGTTTGACTATTAAGCAAGTGGTTTTTTACAGTTTTTTCAACGATAAGTGGTAAATTTATGGCTATAATATTGCAAACTTCATACGAATATGCAGGAATAATATATTCCCAACAAGCAGCAACGGTATAGTCGCGCGCGTCGCGAATATCATAACCAATTCCGCGCAATCCATCTATAATAATATCATCGTTAGAGTATTGTGGAAAACCCAAGCCTTTTTTAGTAAGCGCAGTACCCTTTTGATAAATTGAAAGCGGTGTGTTTTTGTTTACGCGTAAGTTGATTTTAGGGTCAATAAGCGACAACTCTCTGCTAACGTCAAGACACAATTCAGTAAGTTCGCTATAAACGTCGTTACCATCTCTATCAACACCGCCAAGCATTAAACTTTGACCGTTATCGCCAAGTTGAATACCGTCGTATAAATCGGTATCAAAATTTAGCGAAATAAAAAATAGTTGAGTAAGTTCTTCTAACTCATCTTTGGTTTTACCGTTTTTTATAGAGATATCGTAATAATCTTTCATGTAAAGATCAAATCTACCAAGAGTAACGTGATTACATAAATTAAGCCTTAACGCATACTGTAAAAACTTAACTGAAAGCAATGCTTCATAGTAGTTTGTAGCGCCGTTAAAAGGGACGTTATTTAAAGCGTTATACAAATGCATTTTATTATCTTCTAAGGCTTTTTCACGATATTTTTTAACAATTTTCATTGCAATATCAATACTTTTTAGAGCCTCTAAATAAAACTCTTTTTGAGTAAAATTCGCATTGCCAATCATCTCGTTTATTTTATTAATTATACCGTTAAACCCACTCTTTAAAAAGCCGACGTAATCAACGCACATATTGTTTGAACCACGCATACTGTCTTCACCGTAAATGAGAGTAGGTAAATTAGTCATATACCTATTAAAACCAAAAATATCGTCATCAGTAAAAAATAAAGGCTGTTCGTTATCAACGGCAATATTAAACGCCGTATTTTGCCTTTTAAGCGAAGATTTTTCATCTAAAATTTTAATAGAATCGTCGTTACAACGCATTTTAACGTACTCTTTGCTCTTTAAAAAATTTAACATTCTTTTTACTCTTTCAGTCATAAACACCTCATATTTTGACGGCTTTTATTCCGTAATTTTTAAAAATTTGTATTATTTTATCAATGCTATTGCAATCGTTTTTATCATAAGTTGGAATATCCTTTCTAAGTAAACCTAAATACTTAGATGGCGCAAACTCGTTATACGGCAACAGCTCAACGTATTTAACGTTATTTTCAACAAGAAACACCGCTATATCGGCAATATTTTCGTCCGTATCAGTCACCGTAGGAATAAGCGGAACGCGTGTTACAAAATCCACACCGCTACTTGCTAAAGTTTTATAATTTTTTAAAATAACTGCGTTATCTTGACCGCAATGCTTTTTAAACTTATCGCTATTTATAATTTTTAAATCATACAAAAAATAATCACAATTTTTAATTGCTTTTAAAAAGTTTGCATAACTTGCGTATCCACTCGTTTGAATTGCAACGTGTACGCCGTTTAAAAGTTCTTTAACGCTTATGATATAATCTATAAAACATAACGGCTCGCCACCAGAAAATGTAACTCCGCCACCGCAACTTTTTAAAACGTCTGCATTTTTATTTATATAATTTGCTAGTTGTATTGCAGTATAATCAGTCCCACTTTTGCGTATAAAATTATTTTTGCACGCCTTCAAACTCTCACTAGTTAAAATGGTTTTGCCATCTACATTTTTAGCAAATTTTATGCAACTACCACACCCCGTACACGCCGACGTATTTTTAATATACTCTTCGTTAAAACTTTGCCCTTCCGGGTTATGACACCAATCGCATTTTAGCGGGCAACCTTTAAAAAACACCGTCATTCGTACGCCGGGTCCGTCAAACGTTGAAAACTCTTCTATTGAAAAAATCTTTGCGTTATTTTTCATAATTTAGCCATTTTTATTTTATTATACCACTTAAGACTTGACTAATTTGGCTATTTGTTGTATTATAATAGCCATAATTTTACTTTTTGGTGATTATATGATAACACATCAACTTAAAAACACTATAGGGGCGGAAATATATAACGCATTTATATATAAAAACATCAATTACGCTCAACATTTTCATAAAGGTATTGAGTTTGTTTTTGTGTTAAACGGTACTCTTAACTCAAACGTTAACGGCGTTGAATATACGCTAAACAGCGGTGAAAGTTTGCTACTGTTTCCGTTTAACGTTCATTCATACAAAACTACAAGTAATTGCGAAGTTTTAATAGTTGTTTTTTCAGACGATTACGTTCAAAGTTTTATGCGTTTAAAAAATAACTACGTTGCTATAAATAATAAGTTCACTTTAACTAATTCTATTAAAAATTACGTTTTAGAAAACCTTGCAATAAAAAACAACGCCGTTTTGCCTTTTTATGACAATCACGCCGATAGTATAACCGAACTTATCACCCCTGATTATCTCACGATTAAAAGTGTAGCGTATTGTATTTGTAACGAATTTAATAAGCAAGTAAAGTTTACTAAAAAAGGTCGTTTGCAAAATGACGTTTTAGTTGACTGTCTTATTTACGTTGAAAACAACTATATGCGTGACGTTTCTTTAAACGATATGTGTAAACACCTTGGTTACGATTACAATTATTTATCAAGAATTTTTAATAATCAAATGAAAACTTCTTTTAAAACAATATTAAATCAACGCCGACTTGAACACGCCGTTTCACTTTTATCTAAAAGTGACGTAAGTATTAGCGTTGCTTGTTTTGAAAGCGGATTTCAAAGTGTTAGAACGTTTAATAGAGTTTTTAAAGAGTTTACTAATAAAAATCCAAGCCAATTTTTTAAAAATAAAACTTAGAAACGTAAATTTTACAAACATATTAAAGTTATTAAGTTTCATACTATTCGCAATAAAAAACCACCACGCAAAAGCCGAGTCCCTACAAGGGATTCGGCAACTAAATAAATCCTTACGGATTTGTGATATTCGTCTAATGACGAGTGAGATTGCCTTACGTCAGTTATATTCGCCTTACGGCAAGTTGTGGATTTATTTAATATAACTTTAGCGTAGCCAAAATAAAACTGCTTACGCAGTTGGCGTTCGCTTCGCTCAGCTAAACTGTTTACTGCGTAAACAATACAACTTTTAGCCACAAGGCTAAAAATAAAACTAAATTATCTTAATCTTTTGTGGTAAAGATAAAGCCCACCATATTTCGCCTTAAAGCGAAGTATAGTGGGCTACACTTTTGTATTAAATTAAAATTCCCTAAGAGAAACTCCGTAATGGAATCTGATTGTTTCTCCGAAAGTGCAATTTCCTATAAATTTTTAATGTTTCAAAAAATCCCTAAGAGAAGAGCACTTTATTCCGCGTTTTTTATTATATTAAATTTCAATATCTATAAATACTGGTGAATGGTCTGATATAGGAAAATAATAGTCGGGCGAATAACGTTCAAATCGCTTAACGCTTTTTTCGGGCGCGTTTTTAACTAATATATGGTCAATTGCATCTTCAAAAGGCTTATCGTAGTATTCCGTTTTAAAACCATCGCAGAAACAGTAATGATACCCCATAGTTTCGTCAACATAATCAGTTGCTAAATCGTGCGCGTGAATAAACCCGCTATTTAAAGCGTATTTTATAGGTTTTGTGTTATACGAGTTATTAAAGTCGCCGGTTAAAATCATAGGGCAATTATATTTTTCACTGTATTTTTTAAGTTTAGAAATTAATAAACGTGTTTGCCACTCTCTTGCTTCGTTAGATAAAGGTTGATAATTAGCTAAATATTTATGTTTTTCCTCGGTAGGATTTTTCTTCCACCAAAGGTGCGTGGTTGCATAAGCGAAAATTTTACCGTTTTCTTTTACCCTAAAAATCGCTAAATTCCACGTTTTTGTTTTACCATTATTAAACTCGCCTTCCCAGTTCTCAATTTTTTCAGGATAACTACCAAACTCTGCGTCTATAAGTTCTAATTTATCGGTATTATATATAATAGGTGTAAAACGCCCCCATATAAGAGCGTATTTTTTACCTTTTTGAGAAAAATCTTCTATAATATAATCTACCATTAAACTACTTGCTTCTTGCATGCCTATTACGTCGGGAGTAGTATCTTCGTAAACTTGTAAAATTCCTTTTACCCTTACCTTAGCGGAACAATCGTAGCCTAATTTTTCCCATTCGGGAGTATTAGTATCTCTTTCCCAAACGTTATGTGACATTAATCGTAATAACATAAAATCTCCTTAACTAAGTTTTTTATTATAAGCCGTTAGAAAAAGGTCGGTCGCAATTGACCTTTTTGGTCATTGGGGTTACACACACAAAGTAGAAACGACGCATAACGAAGTAAATAAACCCTTAAAATTGGTTGAAATGACAAACGTGAATAACACACGAAAAAGTAAAAATTTTTATAATTTTGCGTTCGTTATAAAGTAGTTATAGCACAAACTTGTGAAAATTACAACTGTTTTTTATAAAAATATGCTAAAAGTTAAAGGGAAAAAGGGTAAGCAAGCCGAGTCCCTACAAGGGATTCGGCAACTAAATAAATCCTTACGGATTTGTGATATTCGTCTAATGACGAGTGAGATTGCCTTACGTCAGTTATATTCGCCTTACGGCGAGTTAAGGATTTATTTAATATAACTTACCGATAGGCAAATATAGTTGTGGCGTGGTGGTTTTTTAGTTTTATGCAGTTTTATTCTTTTACGCCGTTAATTTCGTTTAATTTGCTTGCAAGAAGTTTTTTATCTTCTTCCGTTTCATCTGTCTTTTCAAAAGAGAAATTACCGCTAATACCCATAACGTCAGAATAATATAAGAAGGTATTTTTATACTGTTTCATCATTTTTAAAAACTCGGCAATTTCACGGTAACTAACTAAGCATAATATAACTTCTTTACCTTGCTCGCTAAACGCGCCTTCCCCTTTAATTATAGTTGCGCCGTGACGGAAGTTAAAAATAATATTGTTTCTAATTTCTTTTGCGCATAAGCTATCAGTTACAATTTCAAACTTAACGGCGCTTCGCCTATCTTTTAAAATGGACGCAGTTAATCTTTCACACACGAAAATTTCAACCACCGAAAGACATACCGAATTGACGTTCATATCGTAAACGAAAAACGATATACCAACAACGGCGTAACTTAAATACGCTATTATATTTTCCACGTTTTTATGCGGAAATTTCTTTTGGATTAAACAACCTAAAATATCAACTCCACCCGACGAACCGCCAACGCGAAGCAAAACTCCCGTTACGCCTTGACATATTCCACCGAATATTGCCGCAACTAAATGACTATTTGGCGCTACGCTACAATCGTATTGATATAAATTAAAAATAGAACATAAGTTAAGCGTAACAGAAACTATAACGGTATAAATTACAGTATAAATAACGTAACGCTTTTTTAAAACGAACCACGCTATAATAAGTAGCGGTAAGTTTAAAATAAACGTATAGTAACCTGCGTTAATTTTTGTTAAATATTGCAATATAGTAGCAAGCCCGTCAATACCACTTGGCGCAAAGTCCGCTTTATAAACGAAAATATGCAGTCCCATCGCAACTAGAACGGATATGATTATTATTAAAGCAATATTCTTTATTTCTACACCCCAATTAACTTTCTTTTTTATCATAAAACCCTCATATAAAATATATAATAATTATACTATAAAACATAGCGATTTTGTTGCAATTTTTTGATTATTTGAGCATAAAATTGAAAAATATTGACCTTTTTTTAAGTTATTAAAACGCCTAATGCATTTAAGCATTAGGCGAATATAATTTTATTTCTTTAAGCGTTTATCTTTCTTTTCTTTGCGAGCCGTTTCTTCTTTGATTTTTTCTTCTTCGTCTTCACGCTCGGTAGCGCCAACGGAAACTAAACCTTTACGTTTAAACTTACGTTCAATAGGCGCTTCTTCATAAACAACTTCTGCAGTAATTTGTTTACCAAAACAACCTGCTTTATACGAAGTATTTCCTTTAGGAAGACCAAGAGTAAGAACGATTTCGCTCTTTTCAGTAACCTTGTCAAAAGCAAAATAACGAGTTACGAAATGTTTTTCATAATGAATTTCATCGTTATTTTTTCCTACCGGAACGATAACTTTAAAGCGAAGGTCTTCTCTTTTTACATAATATAATCTTGTTTCGTCATAATCTACAACGTCATCAACGTTAAATACGAGTTTTTTAACGTTGCGTCCGTCTTTATCCATTTTGTAAAGAGAATAAGCAAATTTAGGGTCAATAAGTTCTTCGCCTAAAATATCTTCCCAATCGTTTTCTTCATCGCTTTCTTTTAAAAGAATAGAATTCTTTCTAGTTGCTTTTTCAACTAATTCTCTACGAATATAGTAAACGCAATTATCGTCAACGATTGTGTTTTTAATATTTTCGCCAATCACGCGGTTTTCTTTACCGTCAGTTCTAACAACTCTAAGGCAGTTTGACGTATCGATATAATGAACGTAATTTGCATTATACTCAACAATCTTTTTAAATTGAGTACAAATAATAATTCTCTTTTCACCGTCAGCGCTTACTTTTACTAACAACGCGTTAACGCCTTTACCTTTTTTAACGTATAACCAACCTGCGCGAACGCCGATTATGTTTTCTACGTTTTGCATAATTTCTTTACGGTCAGTACCGCTTAAATTATTGCTTACGAGCGGACAGTACGATGCGTTACCTACGGTATAATATACTCTGTCGTTTATAACCTTGAAGTATTCGTAAACGTTTTCTTCAATTAACGTATTAGTACCCTTTCTAATATCGTAAACATAAAGAGCGATGTTGAGTTCGTTAGGTTTCCAAAGCGAGTAAATAATCTTTTTATCAACAACGTTGTGAATTTCACAACCATCGTCAAGCACGCGCTTGTTTTCGCCAGTTTTAAGGTCGCACAACATTAAAACTGAATTAAATTCAGCGCTGTTTTTACCTAATCTTTCGGCGTAAACGTAGAATACTTCGTCGCCGTACATATCTGCAATATCAACGAATTCTTTAATTGCAACAACGCTTGTATTAGTTTTAAGTTCTATAGTAATTAAGCAGTAGTTGTTTAAAAGTTTTTCACCTTCTTTCTTTTTCTTGTTTTTACCTAAACAACCTACTTTTTCAATTGGTTTAAGTTTCTTTTTAAGAATAATCGAACTTCCGTCTTCAGAAAGTTTAACTTGATATTCGCCGTCTACGATATAATCTGCGTCTTTACCAGCGTCGATTACCGTTTCAGTTTTAGACGCTAGGTCAAAATAGCAAAGTCCTTGACCTTTTTTGAAGAAATAATACTTATTATCGTAACAAGTAATAAATTTAGCAATGCCTCTAATGAGCGGTTTTTTAGAAGGAACGCCGTCTATAACTTCGTATAACGAGTACGCTTTTACCGTTTGCATTTCGCTTTCGTCAACGGTAGGAGTTTTAGAGTTTTTGTCTTTACTATTAAGGTTTTTAACGTCTAACGGAGCAACTTTAAAAAGTTCCGTTTTGTAAATATAATACTTACCAAAGAAGTGGAACATTTCAAAATTAAAGTTGAAATATTCGTTAATTTTTTCAATGTACTTAATACTGTCGGCATAACCGCGAACAGACTCGAAAAGTTCAAGCGCTCTCGATTTGTCGCCGTCGGCATCGTTATAAATATCAACCGCTTCAAGATAAACTGATTTAGCGTCAATACCTTGGTTAGAAAGTTCTTGCGCTTTGTACACGTTGATTTTTTCTTTAGCGTTGATATATTCTGGAACTTGAGAAATATCGTTAATTAAAATTACCCTTTCAAAGTAAGCGGTAACGTACTTGAACATTTTGTTAATTTCGTTGAGTTTTTCTTGTTCGAGATTAAATTTTTCAGCGTACTTAATTGCCGTTTCAAGTTGTTTAATTACCGCGTCTTTATTCTTATATAAAGAATTCATAACTTTGCGGTAAACGTCAAACGCTTCAAAACACTCGGCAGTATCTTCAGGGTTATATTTTTCGCCGATAATAGTCGCCTTTGACGCAAGACCTTCAAACTTTTTAAGAACGGGAACGGCAAGCGCTTTAAAATCAATATACCATGCTTGACCTGACGCGCCGTTTTTGATTTTATTGCTCTTAACAACGTCGGCAATTTCTTTTACTGGAATTTCTTCGCTTTCTTGATATTCAGTCCAATCGTACGTTTCAAAAAAGTTTTCAATAAAAACTACGCCAGACTCTGGATTATCAAACCCGGTAATCATTGAAAATGGTAAAATATCAGCGTTCATAGATGCCGAAACTTTGCCGTTTGTAAGTTGACTAACGTCAATTAAATTATCACAAGCGTAACAATTAATAACGCTATCTTCACTTTTGTATTGCAACTTGCTATCGCATATAGGACAACGTCCCGTTAACAATTCAGCCATAAAACCCTCCTAAAAGTTTTTACGTTTATTTTTTTATATAAGCGGTTAAAGTAACCACGTTTAATTTTACACAATTAGTCAAGACGACTACTACGATTTTATTTATGGATAATCTTCGCCAGAGTTTGGCGGTTTGCATCTATGCAAGCGACCAATTCCCTTTATTACGCCCACTATTAAACCGTATTTTTGTATTGCCATTATCATATACGTTGAACAAGTTGGCTCAAACCTACACTTACCCCTTACGCTTAGCGGAGCAAAGGCTTTATACGCTAACACAAGACCTATCGCAAACCTTTGCAACAAAAAATACGTTATTATTGCATATACGACGTACGATATCCACGGCGCAACGGCGTTACTTATTAAGTTAATTAAAAGTAAGCCCGCCGTCCAAAGCGCAACGATAAGTAATAGCGGTATAATTGCGTACGTTATTAAATCTATAACTTTTATTTCTCTAATTTGCCATTTCATTTTTTTACGCTTGTGTTTTATATGGAATTAACTGCATTTTGAGTATACGTTTAACTACATATTGACGCACATTACAATCTAAACACACAATATATAGTATAATTATATTATCTAACTATAGATATGTCAAGCATTATTTACATATTACCTTTTTTACCCATACGTTTTAATAAAAATAAAAGCGTTACCAAAAAAAGTAACGCTAATTTTTTAGTTTTTTGACGAAATGTATTTTTCAGCGCAATCGTCAATATATTTACCCACGCTATTTATACACTCTTGTTCGCTATTATAATTAGCGTAGTTAAAAGATAATACCGAGCATTTTCCGTTCGGGTTAGCAGTAAAATAACTTGCTCCGTTTTCTTTAAAGGTAACGTCACCCTTTTCGCCCTTTACAAAAAATTCCTTAACGCCTTCAATAGCGTAAACGGCGGTCATAGGATCCCAAGAACTGCGCCCCGTTTTAGCAAAAGGATATATATGAAAGGCCTTAGTGAGCGGATTACTTTCGCCGTACTTTTTCATTGCTTCATATCCCGTTATTACTTTTATTCCCACTTCAGAAGGCAATAACGTAATATCTACGGGCGATAACTCCATTACAGTTTTAGTAGCAGGCACGTCCCACTTAACGTTCCATTCGCCAGTTCGAGTTCCGTCTTCTTCGTCAATGAACTTACACGCCATCAATACAAGTTCAGAGCATTTTTCTTTTACGAGAGAAACACCGTCAAGATTGCTAATTTCGTCAGGTTTACTTTTCAAAAGAGCCGATATGTTAGTAAACTGACCAACAGCGCAAATTACGCACTTTTCACTTGTGGAAACTAAAGCTTTTCTAAGAACTTTTGTTGCCGTTTGAGCATCGAGATAATCTTCAGGACTAGCAAAAGCATTTGCTAAACCTTCGGCGTACCAGTCTTTTAAATCTGCGCCACCTTCCATTTTGCCAACGGGCGGAATTTCTTCGTTAAAACCGCGGAAAATAGAACGTATTGCCGGAACGCCGTAAGGAGTTTTTAAACAATGCGTTACCGCTAAAATATCTACGTTTAAAAATTTCTTCGCATACAAAAGATAGGCTATAGCCATTACGTCGTCACAATCAGAACCTAAGTCCGTGTCTAAAATAATACGTTTATTTATCATATTAACCTCTACTTAATATATATTTTATAGTTCATTAGTTTTGCTTACGCTAGTTTACACATTTAACCGTATACGTTAAAGTTTATAATTGGTCTTCATCGCGAAGTTTTAATACAAGCGGTAAAATTACACCGCCAATAACGTTACCTACGATGGTTAATAATATATAACCAATAACCCTCCAACTCATTTCGCCAAGACAGTAAAAGTAAAACATATTGGCTACCGAGTGGTCAAATCCACAAAATGCAAACACTATAATTGGAAATATTACGCCAACGTTTGCGCTCAACCCTTTTTTATGCGAGTGGTTTACGCTCAAAACAGATAAAGTTATTAAAATTCCACACAACACACCGGAGCAAACTGACGAAATTGCCCAACTTTCATTGGCAATTTTTGAATATATAAGATATTTGCCAGCGCTTATTACAACGTCTGAGATAGGCGAAAAACTAACCAAGAAAAACACGATAGCAACGCCGATAGCGTTACCTATAAAACAGACCGGAAGTTTCCATAAACTTTTTTTACCCATTGTGGGAATACCCGAAACAAGACCTGTAAAAAGTTTCATTTCAAAGGCTAAAATCACAAAAATACCAAGTGAAAATAAAATTGCGCCAACAAACTTACCAAATTCGTCCATAACGCTATTAGCAAGTAGCGACGACGTTGCGCAAATAGCAATCATACCACCGGAAAGTAGCGTCATTAGTAAAAAATGGATAAATTCATTGAGCGTCCATTGAGTATTATTTTTTTCCATTCTAATTTCCTTAAACGTTATTTTTATTATTATACAATAACTAAATAAATATTTCAACACCTTCGCCTTAAATAATTACCTATAATTTATTTGACGTTACAGTTGCATAAATATTAAAAACGCAAACTTTTTACGGTAATTTTTAACAAAAAGTAAAAGCAGTTGACCTATTTTTAGCCAACCGCTTTTTATGTATTTTATATTTTTCGAACAGTAACTTGCTTTTCAACGTCGATAACGTCTTGCTTTTTAGGTGGCTTCGTTCCTTCTTGCAAGCACGCCGCCGTGCCGAATGCAACCGCTCTTTTTAATACGTTTTCAACATTTAACCCTTTTGCAGTACCGTCAATAAAACCAGCCAACATGCTATCGCCAGCGCCTATCGTTGATAATATTGGAAGGTCTGGAGTTGTAGCAATATACTCGCCTCCGTCGTTTGCAAGTACCGCTCCATCACGACCAAGACTAATTATTACGTTTTCAACGCCTTTATCATTTAAGTTTTTAGCAATGACAACCGCGTCGTTTACGCTATTAATTTTTAGACCTGTGTATGACTGTGCTTCATCTTTATTAGGCTTTATTAACCACGGTTTAAAATCTATTAATTGCTCAAACGAAACTGAACGCGAATCAATTACTATTTTTGCGCCTTTGTTACGAGCTTTATTTAACAAACTTAAAACGTCTTCAATTCTAATTCCTTTTGGAATACTACCCGTAAAAGTTATAACCGTTTGATTATCTGCGTTAGCAATTTGTTTTTCAATTTCAGTTAAAATACAACCATCGCAACAAAAACCTTCAAAACTAATACGCGTTTCTGGATTAACTTGTTCGTGTAAAGTTATATTTTCACGAATACGTCCTTTAGCCCAAACGGAAAAAACAGATAACCCGTCGTTTTGTAACGCTTTACAAAACTCGTCGCCATTTTCTGTGCCTACAATAACTATTGCTTGATTTTCCACGCCGTTTTCAGTTAACGCGCGTGAAATATTTACGCCTTTACCTCCTGCTTCTTTTGACGTAATTTTGGCTATGCTTTCATGGTAAGGTTTAAAATTGTTACACTCACAATGAACGTCAAACGCTGGATTAAGCGTTAAAGTAATGATCTTCATTTTTTAAATCCTCGGCGCGTTTTCTAAAAGATATTTTTCAGCTTCGGCATTCCAAATACCGCCGTGCGCTTTTACAATTTTTGCAAGTTCACGGTACAATTCGTTATTTTTACCTAACTCATCTAAATCGGCAATAGCAATTAACGGCAAGTCAAGTTCGTTATAGCAAACTTTTTTTGCACCGCTTGGTTTTTCCATAGCAAACAACGTTTCTTTAACGGCGTTTAACCCTAAAATATGAGAAACTATTGCGCCCGCGTTTATTTTATTTTGCTCAATTAAAGAAATAACGTCCGTCATATCAACGGGAATACTACCAGCAGTACCTACAACGTGTATACCGTCGTAGTGTACGCGATATAAATTCAAACTGCCTTGCATTTCGCGGACTGGCGGACCTGCAAAGAAGTTTACGCAACCGTCTTCTCTACAAATTTTTTCAGCAAGCGTAAATAATGCCGGAACAGGAACCATTACGAACACGTCGTCAAACCCACCGTTTGAAATATTTATCAAATATTCTTCTACGTTTTCTATATTAGAAGTGTTTATATATTTTAGATCTACTCCACGTTTTTTAGCATCTTCAATGCTAGACATTTTTTCCGCATACGCAAGACGGTCTGAATTTAAGTCCGTAACTACAACTTGTGACGCTTCAGTGTATCCGCATGCAAGTTCAACAGCGCCAATACCCATAGGACCAGCGCCACCAAGTATAGCAATTCTACCGCCCTTTTTAGCGCCGTCAGTTCTAACGTAATTAGTGTAATCGGTATGATAAAGACCTTTATAACCACGAATAACGCAAGCAAGCGATTCTACAAGCGAGCCTTTAAAATATCCTTCACCGTCGTAAGGCAACATACAATTCCTTTCTAATACTACCTTAGGAACAACTGCGTATTGAGTGTTTCCGCCAATATATTGATATGAATAACCAGGATCGTAACCCGTTTCTAATTTAAGAGCAGGTTGAATAACTATTTTTTGACCAACCTTCCAATCGCCTTCAACTTTTGCGCCAATTTGCAAAATTTCACCACACATTTCGTGGCCAATAATAACGGGATTTTTATCAATGTCAGACGGCACGCGTTTGTGGTCAGCACCTTGCTTTACCGCTTTATAAGTTGATGCGCAAACAGAGTCGCTTACAACTTTAATTAAAACTTCTTCTTCAGTTATGTTTGGAAGTTCAAACGTTTCTAATCTGATATCGTTTTTACCATATAATCTAATTGCTTTAGTTTGCATACTATACTCCTTTATAGTTGTTTTTTAAGGTTAAAAGTAAATTAATTTAACGCCCCTTTAAGACAATTTAAGTGTAATACAATTGACTGTTTTTTTCAATAAATTTTCAACATATTGCACGGTTTAGTCAAATATAGCCCGTTTTTACATATAAAAATATACAAAACGTAAAAAAAATTGTCATTTTTGCTTGATTGTTGCAATTTTATTGTATATAATAACGTTATTATGAAAGATGAAAGATTATTAGAAATTTTAAAAGTAATAAACGAAAACCAAAGCGTTAGCATTGAAACGCTAATGAAAACTTTTTATTTAAGCGACTCTACAATACGCCGTCAATTAAAAAAATTAGAAGATAAAGGGCTAATTTTACGCTCTTACGGTAAAGCGATTAGCATAACTTCTAACCATCAACCGTTAGAATTTTCTAAAAGGCGTAATTTTGCAACTAAAGAAAAAGAACTAATTGCTAGTAAAGCAATTAGTTGCTGTATGAAAGATAATTGCGTAGTTATGTTAGACGCGTCTTCTACGGCAATGCGAACTATTAGTTATTTGCAAAAATATTCTAACGTTACCGTAATTACAAGCGGAATTGAAACGTTATTTTTATTATCTCAAACTGATTTAACTTACTTTTCTTCGGGCGGACAAGCGCTTGCTAAGTCGTATTCGTTTATAGGTCAAACTGCAATAGATACAATAAAGACGTTTAATGCAGACGTTTGTTTCGTTTCTTGCCACGGCTTATCAGACACGGGCTACGCAACCGACGATTCTATTTTTGAAAACGACGTTAGAAAAACAATACTTAACCAATCTAAGCGTAAAGTTTTGTTAATTGATTCTACAAAAATAAACAAAACGTGCCACAGTAATCTTTGCCATATTAGTGAGTTTGACGACGTTTTTTGCGACAAACCACTACCCGAACACATTGCAAAACATATAAAAAATTTACACGTTATAAACGGCGATTGAGTTATACTCAACCGCCGTTTTTATTATTATTTAGTTTTTAACGGAGCGTTTACGTTATCTATTAATTATTTTGCTTTATAAGATATAATTAACATTTTATATATGCACTACTATTTATTATATGTTACCACTTAGTTACTACGCCGTCAACGTAATGCCAATAATTACCAGAAGATGTAGGCTCGCTTTCACTATACCAATATGCTGGGCAGTTTGAATAATTCCAATCAGTATCCCAACCGCTTGGCTGACTTGTTGCTTCAGAGTATATTGTAAGAGAAGTACAATCTCTGAATGCATTATAACCTATACTTATTATAGTGTAAGGTTGTCGCTTACAGCAATTGCTCCTTTTCCCTAAAATCTTTTGTAATCAAAATCTTTTTGGGAGCCTTTTTTATTTTAGCGCGCATGGCATCAGGACCTTGCTTAAATTACATTACTTAAACACAAATATATAAGGCAAGCGCTCTGGCTTGCCTTATATATTTGGTCGGAGTGACGTGATTTGAACACGCGACCTCATGGTCCCGAACCATGCGCGCTACCAACTGCGCTACACCCCGATATTTGCGCTGATATTATCAACGCATATAATTTTAACATAACTGTTTTTAAATGGCTACTTTTTTTGATTAGTTTTATAAAAAAGTATTACTTGCGATTTACTAAATATTCAACGGCTTCTTTATAACCATCTATTCCTTTACCGCAAATTACCTTTTCAGCGTATAGCGATATATAACTGAAATTTCTAAACTCTTCACGGCTATGAATATCAGTTATATGCACTTCAACAGTTGGTATTTGCACACTTTTAAGCGCGTCTAAAATCGCAACGCTAGTGTGAGTAAACGCGCCCGGATTTATTACTATGCCGTCATACTTATTCATTGCTTTTTGTATTACGGTAACTATATCGCCTTCATAATTAGACTGGTAGCACTTTACGTTAACTCTATTGTTTTTTGCAACGCCTTTTATAAATTTAACAAGCGCTTTATAGTCAGTTTTACCGTATAAATTTGGCTCGCGTATGCCAAGCATATTCAAATTAACACCGTTTATTACAAGTATTTTCATATTCTAATATAACTCCGTTTACGGCAACGTTAAGTTTACCGTTATTTTCTATAACACAATCTTTAATATTTTCGTAAATGTCTTTTCTTTGCTCGTATAATTTTTCAACACCTATGGTTTGAGATAACGGTCTACCTTTAACGCTTAAAAGTTCTAAATTGCGTTTAACGTATACAAGTACGCCGTTACGTTTTAACGCAGTAACGTTTTCACTTCTAAGCACCGCGCCACCACCAAGCGCTATTACTTTTCCGCTTAGTTTAGCAACTTCTTTTACCGCTTGACTTTCAATATTTCTAAACTCGTCTATCCCACTTTCATTTATAATATTTGAAGGGGTTTTCCCGGTAATTTTTAAAACATACTCGTCGGTATCAATAAACTCTCTATCTAAAACTTTCGCTATTTTTTTTCCGAGAGTAGATTTCCCTGACGACGGCATTCCGTATAGCACAATATTACTTTTTTGAATGCGCATTTTTGATATTATTTTTTCAGTTTCACTATCGTCAATAACATTTTCAAGCCAAATTTCCTCAGCAAGTAGCGCTTGTTTAACAAGCATCGGTAATCCGTCTGAATAAATAATGCCTAAACGTTTAGCATCGCTAAGAAGTTCAGTTAAAAACGGGTTGTAAATGCAATCGAAAACAGCAATTAAATTTTTAAAATTTCCGCACTCGATAGGTTTACAATCAACGTTTGGAAACATACCGACGGGAGTGGTATTTATAATTATTTCAACGTCTTGATAATTATAACAATTATCGTAATTAATCTCGCCCGTTCTACTTACAACCCTAACCGTTTTAGCGTTTTCTATTTGGCATAGAGTTTTAGCGGTGTTAGACGTTCCGCCCGAGCCTAAAATTAATACGCTTTTATCTTTTAACGTTACGCCCTTACGCAAAAGCATATACTTCATACCGTCAACGTCGGTATTGTACCCGTAAAACTTGCCGTTTTTATTAACAACGGTATTTACCGCTCCTGCAAGTTTTGCAACGGCGGATACTTCGCTCATATATGGTATTACGTCTTTTTTATAAGGAATAGTAACGTTAAAACCGTTATATTCGTTGTTTTTAAAAAACTTGGCAAGGTCGTTTTCGGCAACTTCCACTAACGCGTAATCAAGTCCTTTTTCTTGGTGAATTTCACGCGAGTAACTATGCCCTAACTTTTTGCCTATTAAACAATATTTCATATCAACTCTTTATAACATCCAAGGAAAGTAAATTTATCTGAAGAATTTTCTAGTTCGCCTATTAAATTTAAAACTTCTTTATCGTACACGTCGCCTTCAAAATCAAAGTAGAACATAAACTCAAACTCTGAATGCATAATAGGACGCGATTCTATTTTTGTAAGGTTTAGCCCAAGTGACGAAAACTTACTTAAAATATCGTTAAGACTACCCGGTTTATGACTTAAACTAGTCATAATACTAACCCTATCAGCGCCTTTAAACACTTTAAGGTCTTTACTAATACAAATAAAACGAGTGTAGTTGCTAGCGCTGTCTTGAACGCAATTTTCCAAAATTTTAAGGGAGTAAACGTCGGCGCAATCGGCTGAACACAAAGCGCCGATAGTAACGTTGTCACTTTCGCTAACCATTTTAGCGGCAACCGCCGTGTTTTCAACGGCAACGGGGTTAACGCCTAATTTTTTAAGGTATTCGGCGCATTGCGATAACGCTTGTGGATGAGAGTATACCGTTTTAATTTGATTAATATTAGCGCCGGCGCGCGCAACTAAGCAATGGTCGATTTTTACGCGAATAGATTTAACTATATGAAATTCGTACTTTTTCATAAGGTCGTAAACTTCTAAAACAGAACCTGCCGTACTGTTTTCAATAGGCAATACTCCGTATTCGCAAAGACCTTTTTCAACTGCGTTAAATACGCCTTCAAAATTTTTAAAATAAGTAATATCGTTTATTGGAAATATCTTTTTAGCGGCAGTTCCACTATTAGCGCCCTTTACGCCTTGGCACGCAACGGATGCCGATATTGGCATTGCTACTCTATCACTTTCAGTAATTTTAGTAAGTTCTTCAACCGTTTTTGACGTCACCGTTAAAAAATTGCTTTGGTACGCTTTACTAGTATGAAAAATAGTTTTGTATAACTCTTTAACGTAAAGGCGTAATTCTTCGGGAGTTTTACTTGCTAAGCGATAAATAATAGAATTTTCACGCTCGCTATCGTTAACGTTTTTGCCCGTTTTCGCCTTATTAAGCCCCACTTCTTTAGATAGCGCCATTCTTTTTTGATAAAGAGATATAATCTCGTCGTCAATACAGTCAAGTTCTTTTCTAATATCTTGTAAATCTCTCATAACGTCCTCTTTCTAATTTAGAATTTCATCGAGTATTGCGATAGCAACTGCGCTTTCAACACACGGAACGGCGCGTGGAACGATGCAACTGTCGTGCCTACCGCCAATTTGGATTTCAACGTTCTTTTTATTAATTACGTCAATAGTTTTTTGCTTTTTTGCTATCGACGGAGTAGGTCTAAACGCAACGCGAAGCGTAATCAAGTTTCCGTTAGATATCCCTCCGTTAATTCCGCCAGCGTGATTGCTTGATGTTTTAACGTCGCCGTTTTCGTCGTAATAAAAACTGTCGTTAGCAGTGCTACCGTTCATTTTAGTTAAGTCAAACCCAGAGCCAAACTCAACGCCTTTAACGGCTGGTATTGCATACACGAGCGACGCTATTTTACCTTCAAGACCTTCAAATAAACTATCACCCACACCAGCGTTTAAGTTGTAAATTACGCATTCAACCGTACCACCAACCGAATCGCCACCGCTCTTTGCGGTAGATATTTCGTTTATAATTTCTTGCTTATTATCTAACGATGGAAAAACACCGTCGTCACGAAGTTTAATAAGTTCTTCGTTTGAAAAAACTTCCGTCTTATACGATTTAGCGACGACTTTGCCCACGCTTGAAACGTACGCGCTAATATACACGCCTTTACTTTCAAGATATTGTAGAGCAATTCCTCCTGCTATACATAGCGGAGCGGTAAGTCTACCAGAAAATCTTCCACCACCCGAAAAATCTGTTACTCCGTCTTTAATAAAAGTAACGTAATCAGCGTGCGACGGACGTGGCTTTCCTATTAAATTATTGTAATCGCTACTTTTTTTGTTTACGTTATATATATCGGCTGAAAATTCTCCGTTTATATTACCGTCGTCAACTCCCGAAAAAACGGGAGCGTCCGGCTCAATACGCGACGTTGAAAAAATACCGCCACCCGCTTTTCGCCTTGCTAAAAAGTTTTGTAGTTTTTGACTATCAAACTTGAAAGAAGGATAGCCTTTGACTTTTACGCCTATCTTTTCAGAATGAGATTCGCCGTAAATTTCAATAGTCACGTTTTTACCGTTAAATTTCGACATCAACTATTCCTCCTAATAATTTGTAATCGTTATAAAATTCGGGGTACGATTTAGTGTACGCTTCAGCGCCGTTAATAGTAGACGAGCCTTTTGCGTACGAACTAAGTATAGTTGCAGACATTACGGTGCGATGGTCGTTACCGCCGTCAAATACTCCGCCTAAGACGTTACCGCCCGTTATATATAAATTGCTTTTATTATAATAAGCGCTTATACCCGCATTTTTTAAGGTTGAAATTACGGCTTCTATACGGTCGCTTTCTTTAACTCTTAATCTGTCAACGTTTTTAAGCACAGTTACGCCGTTAGCATAAGACGCCACCACCGATATTATTTGGACAAGGTCAGGAATATCTTCACAATCAAGTTCAATAGCGTGTAAAGTTTGATTTTTTACCATAAAAAGTCCGTCGTTATACTGAACGCTTGCTCCAAACAATTTTAAGACTTCTATAATTTTAGCGTCGCCTTGTTTAGAGTTTGGATTAAGACCTTTAACGCTAACGGGGCTACCTATCGCGCCAAGAGCAAGCATAAACGCCGAGCCTGAATAATCACCCTCAACTTCTATTTGTTGTAAGTTTTTAAATTTTTGACCGCCCAAAACTAAATATCCACTATTAGTCTTTTTAACGCTTATACCAAACTTACTTAAAACGTCTAACGTAATATCAATATAACCACGACTAACTACGTTGCCTTTAAGAACGAGTTCACTATCGCCGTCAAGAACGGCTAAGGCAAACAATAAGCCCGTTATATATTGCGAACTAACGCTTGCGTCAACTTCGTATCTTCCCGCTTTAAGTTTTCCGCTAACGGTATGACCTATAACCGTAGCGCCACCTTGCTCTAAAGTGTTAGCAAGTTCGCCGATAGGTCTTTGCATTAAACGTTCGCTACCTATAAACTTAGCGGATATACCTAAAGCGCAAGCAATAGGCATTAAAAACCTTAAAGTAGAACCACTTTCGTTGCAATCTACTACGACTTCGCCATTAATTTCCGTTCGTTTTTTTATAATCACGCTATCGTCGTTTACACTTACGTTACCGCCGAGAGCGTTTAACGCGTTTACCGTTGCTAAAACGTCTTTAGAATAACCTGCATTTTTAATTGTAACTTCATTACCGCTTAAAAAGGCGGATATAATAAGCCTATGCGCGTACGATTTTGACGGTGGCGCAGTAATTATTCCCGATAATGAAGTGGGTGTAATTTTTACGTTCATAATAATCCTAAAAGTTCATCGAAAGTAAGTTTTTTAGTCGTGGTATTACCAATGCTTTCAATAACTACGAAGTTTACGCTATCCCCTTCGCTTTTCTTGTCCATTTTAATTTGATTAACAAGTTGATTTGGCGAAAATTTTAACGATAAATCAAACGGATAACTTTGTAATAAATTTATCAATTCATTAGTTTTTTGCTGAGAAAAGTTATAAATTTTGCTCGAAACCATAATTGCGTAATATATGCCTTTTGCAACGCATTCACCGTGTGAAATTTGGTAGTTTGATAACGTTTCTATTGCGTGACCTACGGTATGACCTAAATTTAAAATCATTCTAAGCCCGCTTTCTTTTTCGTCTTTGCAAACAACGTCCGCTTTAATTTTTAAGCAGTTATATATAAGGTCTTTAGTTAATCCTTTGCTAATTAGTTCTTTAGATACTAAAGCGTCTAAAAAAGCGTATTTTACAACTTCGCCCATACCGCTATTAATTTCGCGCTTAGGTAAAGTTTTTAAAAAGTCAACGTTGATATATACGGCGTTTGGCTGATAAAACGTACCGCACAAATTTTTACCAGACGGCAAATCTATGGCAGTTTTTCCGCCAACTGAACTATCAACCATTGAAAGTAAAGTGGTTGGCACGGCAATAAGGTTAATTCCGCGCATATACGTTGAAGCAACGAAAGCGCCTATATCGCCTACTACGCCACCGCCAAAAGTAATTACGCTATCTTTTCTTGTAAAATTGTTTTGCGCTAAATAATTGATTATTTTTAAGTAGTTTTCGGCGTTTTTGTTTTGCTCGCCGTGTGGCATAACGTATTTAAAAACTTTTTTAGACGTTAAATATTTATCTAAAACGTTTGGATATAAACGGTCGACAACGTCGTCAGTTATTACGGCAACTTTTTCGCCTTTTAAAAAAATATTTAACTTTTCAAAAGCATCTAAACCACTAGTAATAGTTACGTCGTAATTTTTTGATGCCGTTACCTTTAATTTAAGCATTTTAAAACTCCAATATTTTAAAGTTAGTTTAAATAAAATACAAATGTATTTTAATTTATTATTGTAATTTTATCAACTATTTTTTGCCGATTTAACGTCAATTTGTAATTTTCTATCGTTTCCTTCTTTTAAAAGGGCATATAGTTTATCTTGATTGCCCTCTTTTAAAGCATCGCGATAAGCGGTAATATTAACAATAAACTCGTCAAGTTCGCTAAGTAACATATCGCCGTTTTCTACCATAAGCCCAGCCCACATAGCAGGGTCAAGCCTTGCAACTCTTGTTAAATCGCGATAACTTCCAGCAGAATAACCGGTGTGCTTTTCGGCTTGCTCGTTTTTAATAAAGGCGTTAGATACGATATGACAAAGCTGAGAAGTAAAGGCTATCATGCTATCGTGATTTTCAGCAGTAGTTATCACCACTTTTGAAAAACCTATTGATAAATAAAAGTTTTTAAGCGCTTCGATAGTAAAAATATCGGCGGTAACGTTAACGAGTATCATTGACGCTTTATCAAATAGCGTTGTAAGCGAGTGGTTTATCCCCGATAATTCTCTACCTGCCATTGGGTGACCGCCAACGTATATTAAATGCGGAAATTCGCGGGAAAAGTCTTTCATTTGCTCAACAATTTGACGTTTGACACCGCAAAAATCGTGAACTATACAACCGCTTTTTAGATGTGGTAAAAACTTTTCAATTGCCGACTTAAAAAACTCAGGGCGAATAGCAACGACAATCATATCAAGTTCACTAGCGTTTTTAATAGTAAGTGGCTCGTGAAATGCTTTAACCATTTCGGCTTTGAGCATAACGTCGTCGCTTAAATCGTAACCGTATACGGTATGCTCCGTTTTCTTTACTAAGGTACGCCCAAACGAGCCACCCATTAATCCTAAACCAATTATACCAATTTTCATAACTTTCTTTGCTTATTTACGAGCGGAAGCATAACGTCTATACTGTCAACAATGTCCTTAAACTGTTCGGGTTTAATTGATTGAGCGCCATCGCAAAGAGCGTTTGACGGGTCGTTATGAACTTCTATCATAAGGCCGTCCGCCCCTGCCCCAACTGAAGCGAGTGACAACGGTTTTACAAGGCGTGAAAGTCCAGACGCGTGCGACGGGTCAACGATAACGGGAAGATGAGTAAGTTCTTTTAAAAGCGGTATTGCCGATAAGTCTAACGTGTTACGAGTGTATGGCTCGAAAGTACGAATACCGCGCTCGCATAAAATTACGTCTTTTGAGCCTTCACTCATAATATATTCAGCGCTCATAAGCCATTCTTCAATGGTATTTGCAAGACCACGTTTTAATAAAACGGGCTTTTTTGTTTTACCAACTTCCTTTAAAAGTTCAAAGTTTTGCATGTTTCTTGCGCCAATTTGAATGAGATCAACGTCTTTAAACAAGTCGAGATGATTAACGCTCATAAGTTCTGTAACGATAGGCATTCCCGTTTCCTGTTTGGCTTTAAGTAAAAGTTCAAGACCTTGATTTCTTAACCCTTGGAAAGAATACGGCGACGTACGCGGTTTAAACGCTCCGCCACGAAGCAACGTAGCGCCCGCCTTTTTTACTTCTTCGGCAATAGTAATTATTTGCTTTTCAGTTTCAATGGAACAAGGCCCTGCTATAATTTGGAAATTATCACCACCAAACTTGTTTCCACATATATCTACGATAGTATCGTCTGGGTGAAATTTACGGTTGGCGCTTTTAAAAGGCTCTTGAATACGGCGCACGTTTTCAACTATATCAAGCGAGCGAACAAGGTCAATGTCAATTTTACTAGTATCGCCAACTAAACCTAAAATGGTTGAATGGCTACCCTTACTAACGTCAATATCAACGCCTTGTTGTTTTACCCATTTCATTAAAGTATCAAGTTGTTTTTCTTCGTAGTTTTGTTTGATAATGATAATCATAATAAATCTCCTATTAATTAGTTTAGTAATGTGCGGTTTTAAAGGCAGAGTTACGAGTTAGACAAGGCTCACTTTATTGGCACGGACTGAATTGACCTTTGTGGCTATTTGGGTCGAGACGATAAAGTAGAAACGCAGTATTGCGTAATTATTGATTAGTTTAATGTAGTACGGTTTTAAAGGGATAGAAACAAGTTAGGCTAGGCTCACTTTGGGTGGATAGACACAACTAACCTTTTTGGTTGTTGGGGTTATACAACCAAAGTAGAAACAACGCCTAACGCCGTTTATAGACCTTTAAAAAATTATTGAAGAACCTTAGCCTTTAAAAATTGCCATAACCATCCGGATTATTAAGTTGCCACCTTAAAGCATCGGCACACATATCGTCAATAGTTTTAGTTGCTTTAAAACCTAAAAGTTCGTAGGCAAGAGAAGTGTCAGCATAGCATTCGGCAATATCACCGGGGCGACGCTCAACGATTTTATACGCGATAGGTTTTCCAAGCGCTTTTGAAAAAGCGTTTACCATTTCAAGAACGCTAAAACCTTTGCCCGTACCAAGATTTACTACGAAAAGTCCACTATTTGTTAAAAGTTTTTTAACGGCAAGAACGTGACCGATAGCAAGGTCAACAACGTGAATATAATCGCGAACACCAGTTCCGTCAGGCGTGTCGTAATCGCCACCGAAAACGTTAAGGTAAGGAAGTTTGCCAATAGCAACCTTAGTAATATAAGGACACAAGTTATTAGGAATACCGTTAGGGTCTTCACCAATAGTTCCACTCTCGTGCGCGCCAACCGGGTTAAAGTAACGAAGTATTGCGATGTTAAATTGTGGATCTGCTTTTGCTAAGTCTTTTAAAATGTATTCAATAAAGAGTTTTGTGCTTCCGTACGGATTAGTTGTTGAAAGAGGAAAGTCTTCTTTAATAGGAACGCTTGCAGGATCGCCGTACACCGTTGCAGAAGAAGAAAATACTAAGTTTTTACAGCCAACTTCTTTCATAACTTCAACAAGCGCTATAAGACCGCCAATATTGTTATGATAATACTCGATAGGTTTTCTTACGCTTTCGCCAACCGCTTTGTAACCAGCGAAGTTAATAACTGCGTCAATTTTATTTTCGGCAAAAATTTTTCTTAAAGCATCTTTATCTAAAATGTCTGCAATATAAAACGGAATTTGTTTGCCTACGATTTTTTCAACGCGTTTTACGGCTTCTTTTTTGCTGTTATATAAATTATCTACAATAACAACTTCATAACCAGAATTAATAAGTTCGATAACGGTATGCGAACCGATATAACCAGCGCCACCTGTAACAAGAATAGTACTCATATAATCACCTTTTAATTTTATTAAAAATATTGTAACATATACAAAAATAAAAATCAATGGTATAAGTTTACAAGTTTTAGTATTTTTTTTGCATATACTATTATTATGAAAAGCATTGTACTAACGGGCGGAGGCACGGCAGGACATACTACCCCACACTTCGCCTTAATTGAAAATCTTAAAAAACACTTTGACAATATTTATTATATAGGCAGTCAAAAGGGAATAGAATATAATCTTGTAAAAGAACAAGGCATACCTTTTTACACCATTAACCCCGCAAAACTAAAACGGCAATTTTGCTTAGAAAATTTTACTATTCCGTTCAAAACGCTAAAAAGCATACGCGACGCTAAAAAAATTCTTACCACTTTAAAACCAAGCGTTGTTTTTTCTAAGGGAGGTTTTGTAGGTCTTCCCGTTACGATAGCATCAAAACAACTTAAAATACCCGTTGTTATACACGAGTCTGACCTTAGTTTAGGATTAGCAAACCGCATAGCGTCGTCGTTTAGCAATTATACCCTAACAAGTTTTGAAAAAACGGCGTATAGTGCGAAAAACGGCGTTTTTGTTGGCTCGATTATGCGCCGAGAACTGTTTTCTATTTCCTATAAAGACGGGCTAAACTACTACGGTTTTAGTGGCAGTAAACCTATCCTTTTAGTGACGGGCGGTTCTATGGGCGCTAAGTTTTTAAACGATAGCGTTTTGAAAATTTTACCCAAACTACTAAAAATTTTCGACGTCTTGCATATTGTTGGAAAAGGTAATTTAAGCGACTTAAATTTAAGCGGATACAAGCAAGTAGAATTTACTCAAATGAAATACGCCTACGCCGTTTGTTCGTTGTGTGTATCACGAGCGGGCGCGAATACGGCGTTTGAACTCATTATAAAAAACGTTCCCACGCTATTTATTCCGCTACCTAAAGGAGCGTCACGCGGGGACCAAATAGACAACGCCAACTACTTTTTATCTAAAGGCTTAGCCTACGTTTTGCATCAAGAAGACACAAACGAAACGACGCTATATAACAAAATTATTCAACTATATAAAAATAGCGAAGATATAAAAAAGGCTCAACAAAATTTTAATTACCCTATTGCAAACGATAAAATATGCGAAATTTTAAAAGAAGTTAGTAGTTAAAGTAATGAGTATAAAAAAATAAATGTTGACATACGTTTGTCCTTAATTTATAATAAAATAAAGTCACAACCAATTTATTAAAATTTATTAAGGAGAAGTATGAAAAACCAAATTTTAATAGACATTTTGTTTTTATTACTATCGCGCGAAAAAGTTTCGGCAAAGTATATAGCGGAAAAGTTTAATATTTCAACGCGTTCTGTTTATAGGTATATTGACGAACTATCAATACCCGTTCCTATTTACAATATTCGTGGAAGGAACGGAGGATACACTATTTCCGACACGTTTAAAATTTCTTCTGCATTTTTAACTGAAGAAGAAAAAGAATTACTACTTAATTACCTTAAAACTATTGACAACGAGTTAAATTCTGAAACGCTAAATAGAATTATCAATAAAATATCAAGTATTTCTAAAAAAGCGATTGAAGGTAGCCCTATTGATTTTGGAAATCTTATTATTGACGGTGGTGCTTGGGGAAGTACCGACTCTTACAAGCAAACGCTTGCAATAATTCAAAAATGCATAGAAAAACATAATGTTTTAAAGATAACTTACCGCGACCATTTAGGCGTTGAAAGCGAGCGTGATATAGAGCCACACACCCTAATTTTAAAACAAGGCTTGTGGTATTGCTATGCTTATTGCAATTTAAGAAATGGGTTTAGACTGTTTAAAATTGGTAGAATTGCAAGCGCAATGATTTTGAAAACGACGTTTACCCGCAAACAAACTAACGACGTAGAAAAACTTTTTGAAGAGTGGTATAAAAACCTTACGTCTATTGACGTTGACCTTGAAATTGATAGTAGCGTAAGAGCGGACGTTGAAGAATGGCTTGGCGTTGACAAAGTATACGTTTTGCCATCAGGCGTAATAAGAGCGTCGGCTAATCTACCTAAAAACAACGACTTAACTGCTAAAATTTTATCATTTAAAAACAAAGTTAAAGTGCTTAGTCCTAACCAACTTAAAAAGGACGTTTTAGATGCAGTTAGCGATATTCAAAAATTGTATAAATAAACTAAAAGTCGTGGTAATTCCCACGACTTTTTAGTTAAAAATTTACAAAGAACAACGTTTATAAAATCACTTATATATTTTTGCTTTACAAAATACCGTGAGCGTGTTAAATTAATATTATACAAAGGAGTAATATGAAAGAGTTTTTTGGTTTAAGTAGCAACGGTAACGGTGACTACGGATATTTAAGAAGCGCGGAAGGCGCGTGGTCGTGGCAACACATATTGCAAGTTTCAATTTTTATGATAGTTATGGTTGGCTTAGCAATATTTTTTGGTAAAAAATATAAGTATAAAACAGACAAAGAAAAAAATAAAGTTTTAATAGCGTGCGCTATTTTAATTGATAGTTTTGAAATTATTAAAATTATCGTTTTATGTATAAGAGGTCAAGACCCTTTAAAATGGCTTTACGTTTTACCGCTTTTTTTATGTTCTATTCAATTAATTGCTATTCCCATGGCAGCATTTTGTAAAGGCAGAATAAAAGAAGCGTGTTTAGACTTCGTTTTAACTTTTGGCATTTTAGGCGCGGTGTTTGGCACGATAGGCGCAACTCAAAACTACAATGCATATCCAACGATTTCAATGGATAACGTTTTTTCAGGAATAACTCATTCAATATCAGGCTTTGCATCGTTATATATAGCAATATCAGGTTTAATAAGTTTAAAGAAAGAAAATTACGTTATATGCTTAGCAGTTTTGTTAAGTTTTTCAGTTTTAGCGTACGTTGCAAACTTAATACTTGACTATAATTATATGTTCTTAATGTATCACGATGGAACTCCTTATAGTATTATATACGACTTAGTTGGTGGCAACGCAATTATTTATCCTATTACGGTTGTAGGACTATTCGTTATATATATTACCCTGTTTTATTACGCTTATTTGAAATTAATCAAAAAGAAAAAAGAGAACTAAATTAACTTATTAAAAAACGCCATTTTCTGTTAGAGAAAATGGCGTTTTTAGTTTTTAACATAAACTAATTGCATAGTTTAATGCCGATTGTTTATTAACGTTTAAAACTGCGTTTGAAGTAAGAGAAGTTATACCAACGTCGTGTATACAAATATTAGTTTTAGGCCAAAAAAGTTTTGCGGTAGTAAGTTTAACGGCGCTACCGTCGGGGTTTTTATACGTCGTTTGCATTATTCCTTTGCCGTAACTTTTATATACCGTTTGATTATCTTTATTTGACGACGATATTACTATTTTAAAATCCAGCCCGTACTCTATAGCGTAATCGTGCATCGCGCCCGTAAGCGCTTCGCTTGCCGACGCTGAGTTTTCGTCAAGCATGACTATTAATTTTTTTATGCCGAAATCTTCAAAGCGAGATTTTTCGCTATAATACTTAGTAACTACGCCGTGCTTATCTTTACTATACAAAGTGAGTTGCTCTTGCCCGTTTTTTGACGGAACGATATAAGACGCAACTTTATTCATAATATCTAAATAACCGCCACCATTACCGCGAAGGTCAAAAATTAAATTTTCTTTACCTTCACTTTTAAAAAACTCAAGCGCGTTTTCAATTTGCCCTGACGAGCCATAAAGCCCGTTATTTTGTCCGTTGAACGACGAGTATTTTATATACCCCGTTTTTTGACTAAACGTAGGACTTTCTTCAGTAATTTTTACGCGTTTAATATCGTTACTACCTTGATAAGCATACGTTCCGGAATTACTTTTATACTTAACGTACGTTCTTAAATATTCTCTTTTCGTTAAGTCGAAAACTTTCTCAACCGAGCCGTAAAGTATTTTTAAAGTAATACTTTCTCCGCTCTTTAGCGAGCGAACGGCATTTAAAGTATCAGCATAATTCATTGGCGAAATAAAACCTTTTCCAACGTTATACGCTACTACTTCTCCACCAGCGGTTATGCCTGCAAGTTGGCTAGGAGAATTGCCTAAAACTTCTTCAATAACGCTAGATTTTTCTTTAAAAACTAAACCTATACCGTCCGTATAACCTTTAGCCGAGCGCTGAACAAGTTCATACTCTTCGCGTGAATAGTAGGTTGAATACTTATCTAAAACGGTAGAAGAAATAACGTCTACTATATTATCTTCTTCAAAATAATAATGTTTTTTATAATTTTCAATTAGATACATAGCAGAGCGCGCGTCTTCATCCATAACGAGTTCGCGAGTTAAATAGCCCGAAAAGAACGATAGCGCAATTACAAGTACGCTTACTACTGAAATTAATATTGTTTTTGCTTTTTTAGTCATATTTTATTGAAGTAATTTACTTAAAACGGAAATTATTCTAAACGTTAAAGCGTCGCCAAACTTACGAATATCAAGCCCCGTACACTTTTCAATTTTATCAATTCTATACATTAAAGTATTCCTATGTATATAAAGTATGCGCGCCGTTTCAGAAATATTTAAGTTGTTATTTAAAAATTCTTCCGCCGTTTCAACAATTTCTTTATCTTTAAGTATTGATTTGCCGTTTTCGTCAAGTAAAACGTCTAAAAACTCTTTAATTTTACTGTTAGGTAAATCTTCTATAATTTTAACGAGCATAAAATCTTTATACGCGTGAATTCCACCGCTTAACCCAAACGCTTTACTTAAACGCATTGACGCAAGCGCTTGTTGATACGACACGGCAACGTCGCTAAAACTTCTTACTTTACTACCAACGAAAACTGATAAATTTAAACCTAATTCTTCATAAATTGCTTGAATAATAAGTTTAGCGTAATCGGTTGCCGAATGATATTCGTAATCGACTTCATTATCAATAAATTTAATGAAAGCGCACGAATTATCGTCAACTATAACGGCCATATCAATACCGTTTGTAGAGTAACTGTTTAAAAAGTCTTTAACGTCTTGAGTACGTTTTTTATCACACTTAAAAATCATAGCATAACAGTTAGATTTGCTAATTGAATACTTTTCAATAAAGCGTTCAGTTCTATTACGAGTAGTGTCGCCAGTAATGATAGACGTAAACTGAACTTCGTAACTTTGTTCACCTTCACCCGTTTGACTATTTTCAATAATACTAACTATTAAGTTTGCATAATTTTTAGCAGTTTTATCATGCCCCGATACAGCGCCAACAAACGCAGTATTTGCAAAACCAAATTTAAAATACGTTCTATCCTCGTAAGCGCTTTGATATACGTCTTTAAACTCATTAGGTGTAATAGGGACGTATTCTTTTGACGTTGATGCCGAAATTAGCCCATTTTCAGACACACAATCAATAGAAATGCCCGTTTTTTGCTTAATATTATGTAAAATTCTTTCAAGTTCTCTTTCCATAACTCACCTTTTTGTGCAAATTGTACAAATTTATTATATATTATAAAATAAAGAATTGCAAGCATTAAAAAAGCGTTATTTGCTGATATATAAAACAAACAAGTTATGTACTAAAATAAATTTTGTTTACATATCAAGTTTTGTCAAGTGTACAAAAAGTAAAAACGCTTTGCAAAGTTTTGCAAAGCGTTAATATCTAAAAATTATTATTCACTTACTGTTTCGTCTTCAGTAGTAACTACGTCATCTTCATTAGTAACTACGTCATCAGCAGTTTTAATGTCAGTATCAACAAGTGTTTTGTTCTTTTTTGCTTCTTTTTCTGCTTTTGCTTTAGCAGCGTTTGCACGACGTTCAAGTTCAACTACAGGAACGTATGCTTTAGTTCCTTCACCTTCTAAGATAGAAAGTTCAGTTTCTTTATCAAAGAGATGTGAGTGAATAATGTCAATAGCAAGTTGTGCTTTTTGGTCTGCTTCAGTAAGAGAACGGCTATCAACCTTAGCAATCATTGTCGTATTAGTTTCAACAAGTGATTTAATCTTACCTTCTTCAACTTCAGCTTCTTCACCAAACGTACAGTAAAGTAATGTTTCAGCACCAAGTTTTTCAACAACGTCTACCTTAACGTTAACGATTGTGTTAGGAGAAGTTGATTTGAATGCTTCATCGTCATGGAAATCTTCAGGACGAACGCCGAATACTACAGGCTTACCAGTGTTAAGGTATTCTTCAAGGTTAATGATAGTTGCCGATTTTGACTTCGGATAAAGAAGTTTGTGACCTTCAAATTCAACGTATACTTTATCTTTAGTTCCTGTTAATACAGCATCAAAGAAGTTCATTTGTGGGCTTCCAATAAAGCCTGCAACGAACATATTTGCTGGATAATCGTAAAGTTTTTGAGGCGCGTCAACTTGCTGAATGAAACCGTCTTTCATAACAACGATACGAGTTCCCATCGTCATTGCTTCTACTTGGTCGTGAGTAACGTAAATGAACGTTGTGCCAAGGCGGTGGTGAAGTTTAGTAATTTCAGTACGCATTTGAGCGCGGAGTTTAGCGTCAAGGTTAGAAAGTGGTTCGTCAAGAAGGAATACTTTTGGATCACGAACGATTGCACGGCCGAGCGCAACACGTTGACGTTGACCACCTGATAACGCCTTTGGTTTTCTTTGAAGATATGTTTCAAGACCTAAAATACGAGCGGCTTCTTTAACTTTCGCATCAATTTCAGCGCGAGGCATTTTTCTAAGTTTAAGACCGAATGCCATATTGTCGTACACGGTCATGTGTGGATAAAGAGCGTAGTTTTGGAAAACCATCGCAATATCTCTATCTTTAGGTTGAACGGTATTTACGAGTTTACCGTCGATATAAAGTTCACCGTCTGAAATTTCTTCAAGACCAGCAATCATTCTGAGGGTTGTTGATTTACCACAGCCTGATGGTCCTACGAATACGATGAATTCTTTGTCTTGAATGTCAAGTGTAAAGTCGGTAACTGCTACAACGCCCGATTGATACACTTTGTAAACGTCTTTAAGTAATAAACTTGCCATCTATTTGACCTCCTTATTGTCTTTTAAATTTTAACATATCTTTAGCAATATAACAATGTGCAAATTAAACAAAATTGATATGTTATTTTTTCTCATTTTGTATAACGTACACAACATATTGTGTTTTTTATATGTAATTTACCGCAAAATTAAAAAATCGTATTGCAAAATGTACAAACGTATGCTAAAATAATAGGCGTTAAAAAAGGTTAAGCGGTTTTATTTCAGCGCGACAGAAAAGCAACGCGCTTAATTTCAAGTTTATTAAAAAAAATTCAAAGTGGTGTTATATGGATTTAAATAAATACGTTTTAAAACACAAGTTCACAAAGAAGTATTTGCTTTCGCTTAAAGATTTGAGCGAAGAAGATATTTACGAACTTCTTGCTTTAGCAAGAGAGTATAAGTATAAACGCGTAGTGCACGAACATTCACCCGCACTAAAAGATAAATACGTTCTTTTAATTACCAAACCACGCTTTCCGCAAACGGGTATCACCTTTCAAATTGCGGTAAAAGAACTTGGTGGAAATCCCGTTGTTTCGGCGATGTCTGGCGAAGACCTTGAAATGCGCCTTTCGGACGAGTATTACGTTAAAGCGCTTTCGGCGGTTGGTCTTTCTGCTATAGTAATATGCACAAATAAAGTTTCCGATACGGAAATTTTTGAAAAAGCGGTTAACCTACCAATTATTAACGGAAATATAGAGTATTCGCCTTGTCAAGCGCTTTCGGCAATGCTTACTATGTTCGAACTTAATCATTCGTTTAGCGGTTTAAAAGTTACCATCGTTGGTAATTTTAAGACTGACGATAATTCTTTGCTTTACGGCTTAATTAAACTTGGCGCAGACGTTACGTTACTCACTTCTCAAAACGGCGAGCCTGATAAAGAAGTTATCGAATATTGTAGCCAATTTACCGATTTGAAAATTACTACCGATAAGTCGGTTGCTCTTAAAAACGCCGACGTCGTATACGTTGCTACTTGCGAAAAAGATACTCCTATATATTTGAGCGCTGAAGATTTACAAGTAGCGTCTTCAACGGTAAAAGTATTAACTTCTGTACCAGTTGACTACACTGTGGCGGAAAAAGAAGTTTTTGCGCGTGACGAAGCACCCGTTTTAAAGCAAGCGGAAAATCTTATTCACGTTTACAAAGCAGCCCTTACCGCGCTTGCTGGTAAGAAAATATATTAAAATTTAAACATTGTTGATTTGTAGTCGGCAATGTTTTTTGTAGTATTATAAAAACACTTTAATCAACATAATCTAAATAAATGAGAATATTTAATAACTATAATAAGAAGAAAATGCAATGCGGTAATGCTAAAATGTAATCAATAATAAAGTGATACTAACTTGGAGAATTTTATAATGAAAAACATATTAGATTTTGGACTTATACCAGACGGAAAAACTGATTTTTCTTTTTGCATTAAAACCGCTCTTATTAAGTATAGACACATATATTTCCCCAAAGGCAAATATTTAATATCAGAGCCTATAAAAATTCCGTCCAACACAAAAATTACCGCCGATAAAAACGCCTATATAAAAGCCATTGATAATTGCTTAAATTACGATTGTTGTTTTGGTATGATTACTAACGAAAATTTAGTAGACGGCAACGAAAATATTGTAATTGACGGCGGTATTTGGGACGGTAATAACGTTAATAACGCTCGTGAAAATTGGAGAACTGGACCTTGCACGGGACTTTTATTCAATTTTATGGAAGTTAAAAATTTATCACTTAAAAACATTACTGCTAAAAACAGCGAATCTTATCATTTTCGTATAGGAAGAACGGTAAATTTTATAATTGAAAATATCGTAATTGAAGACGAACATTTAACTATGTGTCAAGACGGTATTCACGTTGGCGGTGGTTGTCATAACGGTATTATTAAAAACGTTTTTGCTAAAAGCGGAAATCCTAACGACGATTTAATTGCTTTTAACGCCGACGACACTAACACATACTGTCAAAACTTTGAAATGCGAAATTTACCTATTTCCAATATGCTTGTAGACGGCGTTTACGCCGAAGATTGTTGGACGGCAGTTAGAATACTTAGCGTTCACAACGCTATTGAAAATATAACTCTTAAAAACTTTAATGTTGGCGTTCGTGAACTTGGAATAAATTTTGACGCTGGAAGATATAGTGAAGACCCTCAATTTAAAGATAACGAATTCCCAAACGGCGTTGGTTATATGAAGAATATAACTTTTGAAAATTTTACTTTATGGCGCACGCGTGAGCGCGATTTACCTATAAACGTTTTAGAGCAAAACGGTGATAATATAAGGTTTATTAATTTTAAACGTGACAAACAAAAAGATAAAAGTCCAAAGATGCCTTTTACGCGCTTTAAATATTTAAAAAATTCTACTATTTCATTAGACGGAAACAGTCATTTTTTAAAAAACAACGAAGAATTTATTTGCGATAACGACGTAACTGAACTCATATTAAATTAAAACAACTCCCCCAAGTAATAGGGGGAGTTCTATTTTTTAATTAGTTATGTAAGTTAAAATCTATTTTGAAGGACAAAACGCAGTAATTTTTACAGTTTTTCTTCTTGAAACACTATCGAAATCGGACATATTTTTTAAAAAATGTCCGTGTACGATAGTATGATAGCAAACAAAACGTTAAATATATATGCGCACGCGTTACATATGATTAATCGTTGTAATTTTGCCGTAAAAATTATACGCATTAACATACGTTACGCTTAATCACTTATTAGACTTTAAATTCCAACTTAAATGTAGTGCGGTTTTAAAGGGCTAGAACCGAGTTAGGCTAGGCTCATAAAATTTTTAGGTTGCAACTAACCTTAGTGGTTGTTGCAGACTTAAAATTAAACCAACTTAAATATTGTGCGTTTTTAAAGGCAGAGTTGCGAGCTTAGCTAGGCTCATAAAATATTTTGGACACGATTGACCTTTGTGGTCATTGTGGTCAACAATATTTTATAGAAACGACGCATAACGCAGTTTATAGACC
>CALDOZ010000004.1 GCA_937912025.1 uncultured Clostridia bacterium
TTTTGGTTATCGAAGTGTTGAACCTAAGCAGTAACGCAGTATTGCGAAGTAAATATGCCTTTAAAATGAGATAATTTTTAGTATTTATATAAAACTTTAGACGCAGTAGTACAAGGCAAACGCCCGCAATTTATACTTGCCGTATTAACAAGGGCTTTAACAACGTAATATGATGCGTATAAGGTTTATTTAACTAAAAATTATAAAGAGCCTTAATAACCTACATGTGCCGTACATTGAGTAATTATGACCCGCTTTTGTGCAGGTGGGTATTCTGTCGTAAACGTTTGACTTTTTGCATTAAATGGACTGCACGTTGACAATATCCGCAAAATACGCATAGTTTACTGAACGCAAATTCCCTTTTATATAACTGTGGATCCAACAAAACCCCGCCTCGTACACCGTAGGCAATTATTAGTATATTACACTACTAAATTTCCGTCAATTATTTTTTACACTATTGAAATTTTAAAAACAATAAAACTTTGCTGTATTTTGTAAAAAACCGTCACTTAATAAAAATGACGGTTTTCACTTAATTTATTACATTGGTAAAACAACAGTTGTTCCAACGTCAAAAATTTTAGCTATATAGTTTTCGAAATTATAAGTAATATCTAAAACCAACTCGTTATCTTCAATATAAATTGTAAACGAGTTAACTTTATCAAAAATTAAACTTATTTTACTTGAAAATTTACTGTTTTCATAAATTAAATTGTTTTCAATTATATCTTTATACTTACTTTCAATATCACTTTTTATATTTGAATAATTTATACCAAAACCGTTTTTCCAAGTTGAAATTAAATTATTATATTCTTCACTACTAATTTTTACGTTTCTACCATTAACACTAATAATACACTTTGAATTTTCTAAAAAATAACTACGATTTAAATTTATAGGTTTATGATAATGAGTAATTATATTGTTATCGCATTTAAAATCTACATAAAGTATCTTTTCATTATTATCCCCTATTTTATGTAAAGTAACTGAAAAATTTTCACTATTTAAAATCAACTCAATATATTTTTTTAGTATCACTTCATCAATTTTCTTTTGAGAAACTCCACCAATTACCCCTGCGTTTACAATAGTATCATCGTCAAATTTAATTATAAGTTCTTTATTTTCATTTAAATCAACGTCAACAATTAATAACCCATCAACACTAACGCTATTTGTTTTAACGGTTGTAGTTTTAGTGGTGTTATTGCTGTAAGATATTTCTAAGTAACCGTCGCTATTGATTGCAACATCGTTAATTTCATTTGGTTTATTACACGCCGAAATTGTAAATGCAATAATTACAGTAAGTAATAAAGTTGTTATCTTGCTTAATGTCTTTTTCATAATAACTTCCTTTTTTAATAAATTTATATTTATTATAGCATAGAATTTTCTATATATCAAGAATAAATATAGAATTATCTATTAAAATAATAATAATATGGAAAAAGATTTTAAAATTATATTAAAAGATTTTTTAAAAGAATATTCTTTAACGCAAAAAGCATTTGCAGATAAGATTGGTGTTAAACAAAGCCAAGTAAGTGAGTGGCTTAGCGGTAAAGCAAAGCCTGGCTACGACACTTTAAAAAACATGTCGATAGCATTTGAAATTTCAGCAGATTACTTTTTGGGTATTATAGATTAAACTAATTGTTAATTTTACCACGCGACTATCGCGTGGTTTTTCTTTGTAAAAAACCGCCACTTAATAAAAATGGCGGTTTTTAACTTATTAAAAATATTTTATTATGAGTTTAAAATTTCATTAATTTTATTATATAACTGAGTTGCATTTTGAGAATGATCTTCAACAAGTGGGTGTCCACTACGATTACCTCTATAATCAGTAAAGTCAAGCGCGTATGCGTAATCGTAATTATCTGCAACAGTTTTAATATTCCTCTGAACGGTTGAATTAGTACCCATCATACCATAACACAACACGAACTTTGCGTTAGGACATTTAGCCTTTAATCCATCAATCATTGCTTTGTAGTTAGCAATAAATCCGCTTTCGCTGTAATTACTGCTTGCTAATCCACCGCCAGCATTAATACCAAAACCGTCATTAGTACCAATGTTAATTACAATAATATCTGCTTGGTATTTATTGAAGTCCCAATTATCCGTCTTTTTAGGATTGTAATATAAATATTTACTACCCCAAACGTGAGTTGGTTTTTCAACTTTATTATCGTTAGATAAATACATACACCAACCACTATGACCTTGTATATTTACTTGCGCGTTTAATTTTTGAGCGGTCAAGTATCCGTAGGTTAATAACGCGTTAGTATCTTGGGCGTATGGTTGAGCGCCTGCTTTTAAATTGCCGTAACCGTGGGTTATACTATCTCCGTAAATATCTATTTTTAATGACTTTTTAGTAGGAGCGTTATCAATATAACCGTCCGTTTCAATTTTAGTTAACGCTACGCGACATTCTTCGTTATCACCGCTAATATATCCGCTACGCTTTAAAACTTTTACGGTATGGAAACCGAAAGACAAGTTAGACACAAGCGTTACTTTTTTCGCAGTAGAGTTATCTAAAACTATTCTTTTAGCGTTGCTGTCGTTAAGCGGAATTTCTTCGCCGTCAACTAAAACTTGCATTTCAGGAACAAAATTAGTTTTTTGTAACGATGCGTACATATACGCTGAAAGCGACGTTCCGTAGAATTTAACTTCAAAACCAGACGCACCGTAACAGAATTGAACTGCCCCACCGCTATAATAATTTCTACCGTAATAATTTACATACGTTTCAGTTAAATTGCTATCAACCGTTATAGATTTAAGTGAAGACGATAAAACTTCAATTTCAACAACGTGAGTTTCATCAAGATAAGTTGCGGTAATAGTCGTTTTACCACCCGCTACGCCTTTAATTTTGTTATTTTCTATTTTAGCAACGCTCGTATCGGCAATTTGATATGTTACGTCAGTTATTTTTGAACTGAACGGTAACGCCACTTCTTCATTAGGAGCAATTTTAATGCCCGTGCTTGTAACGTCGATATACCCTTGATGAACAATAACTGTAATTTTGCTTTCTTCTTTAGAATACTTTTCTGTAACGGTAACGTGAGCAACGCCTTCTTTGAGCGGTTTAATTACTCCGTCGTTAATTGAAATTATACTGTTGTCAGTAGCGGAATATGAAAGCACACCGCCATCGGTAACTAATACGTTTTGTTTAACGTCAAAACTGTCGTTTACTTTGTTAAGGTATAAATGAACTTCTGTTACGTTAGTTGTAATTTGAGCGTTACGCACGGTAACTTCAATACTTGCCGTATTGCCGTTACTTGCGGTGGCGGTTACAGTTGCCGTACCTACACTTTTTGCTTGAAATTGACTTTCATACGAAATTGAAGATTTAGGAACTTTTACGACCACAACGCTTTCATTATTTGAAGACCACTCGGTTTTTTTATTATCTAACCCCGTCAACTTAGCAACAACGTCAATTTTAGCGCCTGCAATCATTGAAAGCGACGTTTTTTCATTACCGTCTACCGTAATTGAAATTGCGCTTGCAGGAGTTTGAGTATCGCCACCTTCGTTGTCTGTGTTATTATCACACGCAACGACAAGCGGAAACAACATTATAAGAGATATAATAAAACATAAAACTTTTTTCATAGCTTTCTCCATATTGTTTTATACAATTATTATACCACACTTATTTTTTCTTACAATAAGCATAATTAAAATTTAATTATAACAAAAGTAGTTATATATTAAAAAACCACTTCGATTTGAAGTGGTTAATGTATTTTGTTATACATAAAATTATATTTCTTTTAATTTTTCAATAATGGCCTTTTTATCTTTTGCTTTAAATACCGTTGAACCTGCAACAATAACGTTTACGCCAGCGTCTTTAACAAGGCGTACGTTTTCTTCGGTAATACCACCGTCAATTTCAAGTTCAATTTGATATCCGCTATCACTAATCATTTTAGATATTTCTTTAGCGCGACAAGTAGAATTTTCAATATACTTTTGACCGCCAAAACCTGGATACACACTCATAAGCAAAATCATATCAAGGTATGGCAAAAACTCTTTTAATACGCTAACGTCGGTATCTGGCTTTATTGATATTGCGCTTTTAATTCCGTAACTTCTAATTTGTTTTAAAAGTGAAATTATATCGCATTTAACTGCTTCGTAATGAACGGTAATAATGTCCGCCCCCGCTTTATAAAATCTTTCAACGTAACGCTCAGGCTCTACTATCATAAGATGAACGTCAAGCGGTTTATCGGTTAAAGGTTTAATATCTTCAATCATTTTAAATCCAAAAGTAAGGTTAGGAACGAATACTCCGTCCATAACGTCAACGTGAATATAGTCGCAACCTGCAAGAGTAATTTCTTTTACCGCTTCGCCCATTGTTGAAAAGTTTGCCGATAATATCGACGGCGCTATTTTTACCATAATTTTCTCCTTGAAAAAATTTTAATATTATACGATATAATCGTAAATTTTAGTTGTTTTTACTTTAAATAATTAAGCGTTATTATCATCTATAAAACTACGGCGTAGTTGACCGCATGCGCCTTCAATATCAGCGCCGTTTAATCTTCTAACGGTTGCCGAAAGTCCCGCGTTTTCAAGATACCCCATAAACTTATACGCGTCTTTTTCGCTTGTAGATTTAAGCCCGTTTTCTTTAACTTCGTTAAGCCTAATAATATTAACGTGACAAGGTCTGCCCTTTAATATTCTAATAAGTTCGTCAGCGCAATCTTTACCGTCGTTACTACCTTTAACAAGAGAGTATTCAAATATGTATCTTCTGCCAGTTTTTTGAAAATAATTATCGCAAGCATTTAAAATTTCTTCAACACTGTACGCGTTAGAAATTGGCATTAACTCTTTTCTTCTTTCATTAAACGGTTGATGAAGAGATACCGTTAAATTTACGGGCAAGCCTTCGCTAGCAAGTTTATACATTTGTGGAACTAATCCGCATGTTGATAAACTAATATTTCGTGGGCTAATATTTATACCGTCTTCGCAAGATACAAGCCTTAAAAATTTAATGGTATTATCATAATTATCAAGCGGTTCGCCACTACCCATTAATACAACGTTTGTAACTGCGCGCTTTTGCAAAGTTCCGCCGTTTAGTTTGTTGACTTCGCAAACGGTAGCAAGCATTTCGCCGGCAGTTAGATTTCTAACAAGACCGCCGATTGTAGACGCGCAAAACTTACAACCCATTCTACAACCTACTTGAGTTGACAAGCATTGAGTATTGCCGTATTTATTTTTCATATAAACGCCTTCAACGATATTACCGTCGAAAAGTTTAATAAGGTATTTTTCAGTTCCGTCAACCGAAACTAAGCGTTTTATTATACTTGCCGGCTTATCAACGTAATTTTCAAGTAATTTTTGGCGAAGATTTTTAGAAATATCAGTAATTTCAGATATTGCTTTACCTTGCATTAACCCCCTAAAAATTTGCGTTGCGCGATAACCTTTTTCACCAAAACTTTCTATAAGCGTTTTTAACTCGTTTAAGTTTAAGTCGTGTAAAATATTCACAATTATACCCTTTTTAATTTTGCAAAATAGAAACCTGCACCAAGTGAAAGGTGCGGTAAAAATGCGTTACCGTAATCAAAAGTAAGGTTAGGTAGCGGACTTTTTGTTATCTCGCACTCAAATTCACTATTGTTTTGCAAAAATTTTTTAATAACTTCGTCGTTTTCTTGTCTAAAAATAGAACAAGTTGAATAACACAAATAACCGCCTTTTTTAACGTATTTACTTGCGTTATTTAAAATTTTAAGTTGCAATGACGATAACTCGTCTATACTATCTTCCGTTCTATTAAGTTTAATGTCAGGATTATCTTTAATAACACCGTAACCACTACAAGGTGCGTCGCATAAAACGTAATCAAACTTATTACTAAATTCGCTATTAAACTCAGTTGCGTCTAAAAGCATAGCGGTAACGTTGTTTTTATTCATACGGCTAGCGTAAGAATTTATTAGCGCCACTCTATGCTCGTGCACGTCGCACGCCGTTACGCTATTAAAATATTCAGCCAAATACACCGCCTTACCACCGGGGGCGGAACAAGCATCAAGTAAGTTTTTACTAGATAAATTACTAACGCTATCGCCGTCTATTACCAAATTACAAATGGCAACGCTTCCAACTGACTGAAAAGTGTATTTACCCTCGTAAAACCCTTCGTCCATTTTAAAATTTTCAACTAAAAACACGCTATTAAATTGCGTTTTTTGATAATTCTTATTTAACTTTGTTAAATAATCTTCGCCGTTTTCGCCTTTATTAAACCTAATAAAAGTATGCTCTTTATCGGCGCTCATTATTTGTTTAGCAAGTTCTATACCGTAATCGTTTATAAGTCTTTTTACAGCAAACTCTGGATAGGAATAATTAATTGAAAGGGCTAAAACGCTATCGTCGTTAGGCAAAATAACACCATCGCGAATATACTTTCTAAGCACGGCGTTAACAAACCCCGACGTTCCACCTTTGCCTAACTTTTTGATAAGTTCGACGGCGGTATTGCATACGGCGTGTGGCGCAGTACCTAAGTATTTTAATGAATATAGCGCTATTTTTAAAATAGTTCTAATTGCAAGTTTAGGAGATTTATCGCATAATTTTTTAATGATATACGATAGCGTTACGTCCTTATCTAAAACACCGTAACAAATTTTAGTAGTTTGATTACGATTTTTTTCTTCAATGACGGTATCGTTAAGCGCTTGTTTAATATAAGCGCCGTCACTATAAACTTTTGTAAGAACGCAGTACGCGTCGTAATAAGTAACTAACATTTACTCTCCAATAATTTGACCAACGTTTAGTTTTCTACCTATTAAAAAGTCGCGAACTGACATTTTTTTACCACCCTCAAGTTGCAACTCGTTAATTTTTAAACTGCCGTTATTAGCGCCTATAATTAGACCGCTGTTTATATCCGCTTTAATAATTTCGCCCGGCTTTCCATTGTTTTCTACTACTTCGGCGTTAAAAATTTTAAGCGTTTTACCATTTAAAAAAGTGTACGCAATAGGCCACGGATTAAGGCCGTTAATAAGGTTTACAATCTCACTTGCGTTTTTTGTAAAATCAATGATACCATCTTCCTTTTTAAGCATTTTGACGTGTGTTGCTAACTCTTCGTTTTGCTTTATTTTAGTTACCGTACCATTTTCAATATCGTCAAGCGTTTTAACGATAAGTTCAGCGCCAAGAATAGATAAACGCTCGAACAATTCGCCTGCCGTTTCGCCTTTATTTATTTTAGTTTTTGCAGTTGATATAATATCACCCGTATCAACGCCTTCTTCAGTTTGCATAATAGTTACACCCGTTTCTTCATCGCCGTTAATAATTGCCCATTGTATAGGCGAAGAACCGCGATATTTAGGTAGTAACGACGCGTGTATATTGATAATTCCGTGCGGAGCAATATCTAAAATCTCGCGCGATAAAATTTGACCGTATGCGCAAGTAACCATAATATCTGCGTTTAAAGATTTTAAATCTTGAACACCTTCTAAACGTATTTTGTTATAAGATAACGTTTTTAAACCCTTACTTACTGCGTATTGTTTAACGGCACAAGGCGTTATAATAGCCTTTCTTCCAACGGGTTTGTCGGGCTGGGTTACTACCGCTAAAACTTCGTGGCGACTATTTAAAATGGCTTCAAGCGGTTTAATGCCGAAATCTGGAGTTGATAAAAATATTACTTTCATTAATTATTTTCCACCCTTACGTTCTCTGCTTTGTCAATATACAAAACACCGTCAAGATGGTCGTTTTCGTGACAAATTGCTTGCGCTAAAAAGTCTTTAGCCTTAATTTTATGCCAATTACCATACCTATCTTGATATTTAACTGTAACAGTTTTAGGACGGTTTACTTCTCCCCACTTGCCTTTTACGGACAAACAACCTTCCGTAACGTATTGATTACCTGAAGAAGAAAGTATTTGTGGGTTTATCATTTCAAAATATCCGTCTTCAACGTCAATGATAAAAATTCTTCTAAGAACGCCAACTTGAGGGGCGGCTAAGCCTGCTCCTTTGGCTTTAATTAAAGTTTCTTTCATATCATCTAAAAGTTGAGCGGTTTTTTCGCCAAAATCGCTAACTTCAAAACATTTTTTTCTAAGAACGTCGTCACCGACTTGAACAATTTGTCTAATAGCCATAATAACTCCTTAACTCATACTACCGGGGTTTATTTCGGTATAGCATAACACGTTTTTAGACGTATTATCTATTGATATTTGGTAAAATTTATGCGCAATTTCTTCATTAGCGCCACAAACTCTTGCTAAAATTTGATAGCGGTATTTATTTTTCATGCGCTTGATTGGGCTACGCATTTTATTAAAATACACAAAATAGCGTTGATAATTATCGTATACTTCTTTGCAACTAAAATATACCGTCTTTAACGTTTCAAGGGCGATTTTATCATCGTCACTTTCAACCATAATTCTAATAACGTCGGCAAACGGTGGGAAGTGCGTTGCGCGCCTTATGGCGCATTCCTTTTCAAAAAAGCCTTTATAATCGTATTTAGTAGCGTATAAAAGCACGGGGTGACGCGGACTAAACGTTTGAAGAACAACCTTACCCGCTTTATTTGCCCTACCGCTACGACCTGATACTTGCGTAATTAACTGAAAAGTACGCTCCGACGCGCGATAGTCTGAAAAATACAAACTCATATCGGCATCAAGTATTCCAACCAACGTAACGAAAGGAAAGTCGTGACCTTTGGCTATCATTTGCGTACCTACTAAAATATCCGCTTTTCTATCACCAAAATCTTTCAAGATTTTAAGGTGCGCTTCTTTATTTTGAGTAGTGTCGTTATCCATTCTAAGTATTTTAGCAGACGGAAAGAGTTTATTTAACTCGTCAACGATTTTTTGAGTACCCGTTCCGCTATAATTTACGTTTACGCTACCACACTCAACGCAAGCGGTAGGCACGGCGTAATTTGCCCCGCAATAATGGCATTTTAATAAATTTTCGTGCCTATGATAAGTTAAAGCAACGTCACAATGCTCGCATTTAGCAACAAAACCGCACTCTCTACATATAATTTTTTGAGAATAACCGCGTCTATTTAAAAAGATAATTGCTTGCGAGTTGTTTTTTAACGCTTGTTCTAACTCGTATTTTAATGCCGACGAAAATGGAGACGGATTACCGCTTCTAATTTCGTCACGCATATCGGTAATAATTACTTCAGGTAGCGGTTTGCCGTTTACCCTTTCTTTCATTTCAACGAGAGTATAGTCGCCGTTTACCGCGCCTAAATAACTTTCAATTTTAGGAGTTGCGCTACCTAAAACAAGTTTTGCGCCGTTATACTCAGCCCTAAACTTTGCTAAGTCGCTAGTAACGTATCTAGGACTTGATTCGCTTTCGTAACTACTATCGTGCTCTTCGTCAATAATAATTATTCCAACGTTTTCAAGCGGAGCGAAAATTGCGCTTCTTGCCCCGATTGCTATTTTTGCCTCGCCACTTCTAAGTCGCCACCACTCGTCAAATCTTTCGCCGGCAGATAGTCCGCTATGGAGTATTGCGCACTTATCGTTAAATCTACCACGAAATCTTGCAAGCGTTTGCGGTGTTAACGAAATTTCAGGTACGAGCATTATCGCCGTTTTTCCACTTTGTAAAACCTTGCTTATAAGTTGCATATAAACTTCAGTTTTACCAGAACCCGTTACGCCGTGAATAAGCGTTGGCTTAGTTGAATTTAGCGTTAATGCTACGGCGTTTTGTTGCTCTTTAGAAAGTTTAACGATATTGTCGCCGTCAGTTAAATTTTTGTATGGAGAACGCGCTTGCTGTTCTTCCGTAATTACTATGTAATTACGTTTAATTAAAGCGTTTAGCGCTGAGTTGTTGAAAAGATTGTTAAGTTCAGAAGTTTTAGTCTTGCCGTTATCTTTTAAAAACTGTAAAATACCCTTTTGGCTTTGGGCGGTTTTAGATAGCGATGAAATCATTTTATCAAACGAAAACTCATTACTAAGCGTAGCAAAATTGGCAGTTTTTTTCCTTACTTTACCCTGCCTCATTTCACTTGGTAAAAACAACCTTAAAATACACGCTCTTGAAACGTGATATTTATTGCGCATATACTCAGATAGTTCAAGATTTTCCTTAGTAAGCGCGGGTATTTCGTTGATAACGCGTATAATTTTTTTAATTTTTTGTTTGTCAAAAGTAGTGTTTTCTTTTACGGCAATAACAAAGCCTTCCGTTTTGAATTTACCAAACGGAACTATAACTCTTGAGCCTGGCATTACGCCGTCAATCGTTATTTCATAATCGAAAATTCTATCAAGTTCAGACGTGTTTAAATCAATAATGACTTCTGCAAACATAATAAATACAATTATTAAAATAGGTCAGCGGTGCAAAATACAACCGCTAACCTATCGGGTGTCAGTTATTCGTTACGATAATTTTACCTTCGTACACTTCGTTAGCAGCTGCGGTAAGCGGTTTTTGATTATTAAGTACGCCGGTATTTTGATTTTTAGCAATGTCGCCAAGTTGCCTTGCGCGTTTAGCAACAACAACACAGAAAGCATATTTCGAGCCTTCGTATTTTTCGCCAAGTTTTGAAGTAAGTTCGTCAATAGGTGGTTCGTTAATCATTATGTATCACTCCTTATTCTATGTCTATTCTACGTTTTGAATTTGCTCTCTTACCTTTTCAATTTCACATTTTAAAGTAAGAGCGTTATCGGTAACCGTAACGTCGTTTGATTTTGAACATACGGTGTTTGCTTCACGGTTAAACTCTTGAACTAAAAAGTCAAGGCGTTTACCTATTTCACCGCTTGCATTACAAATGGCTCTAAACTGAGCAATATGCGAACGTAAACGGGTTAATTCTTCATCAATATTACATTTATCGGCAAAAATTGCTACTTCTTGTAAAATTCTAGCCTCGTCAATTTTTGTATCTTGTAAAATTTCAGTTAATCTATCGTTTAATTTTTGACGATAATTTTCGCTAACCTCAGGCGCGCGCTTAGCAATAATTTCAACGGTATTTTCAATAGTTTGCACTCTACCTAATAAATCCGCGCAAAGTTTAGCGCCTTCAAATTCGCGCATTTCGTTAAGACTATCACACGCGTCTTCAACGCATTTTTTAAGTAACGGAGTTAACTTTTCAACGTCTAACGCGTCTTGAGATTGCTTTATTACGTCTGGCGCTTTCATAAGCGAAGTAATGGTATAATCGTTTTCAACGTTAGGAAAAGCGTTTACTATTTTGTTAAGCGCTTCAACGTACGCGCCTGCTAAGGCAACGTCAACGTCCAAACTAACGTCGCTAACGTTTTCGTTTTTATAAGTTACAAAAACGTCCGCCTTGCCCCTTTTAAGTTTTGACTGAACTGCTTTACGCATAACGTCTTCAAGAGCAAGAAAACCGCGTGGATATTTTAAGTTTACGTCTAAAAATCTATTATTTACTGTTTTAATTTCAACGGTAAGAGTAATTCCATCGCTACAAACTTCCGCTCTACCGTAACCAGTCATACTTCTCATAATTTAATCACCTTTTATATTTTAACACAAGTTAAAATAAATTTCAAGTAGAAATTAGCGAAACAAACTCATTTTCGTCAATAATTTTTATATTTAGAGCTTGCGCTTTGCTAAGTTTAGAACCTGCTTCCGCGCCAGCAATAACGAGCGTAGTAAGTTTTGATACCGAACTCATAACTTCTCCGCCTTGCGCTTCTATAATTTTTTGCGCTTCGCTACGCTTATAGTATTGAAGCGAACCCGTCAAAACGACCTTTTGACCTTTAAATACTCCGTTTTCGTTTGCATTTGATTGACTTTCGTTAACTACAACACCAAGACTAATTAATTGATTAATCTCATCAACGTTTTTTTGATTTTTGAAATAGTCTTCAATTGCTTTGGCGGTAACTTCACCAACGTCTTTAACAGCAATAAGTTCATCAAAATTAGCGTTTTTGATGTTTTCAAGAGTTTTAAACGCCTTAACTAAATCTTTTGCCGTCTTTTTACCTACCCCATCAATACCAAGAGCAAAAATAAAATTTTCCAAACTAACGTTTTTAGATTTTTCTATTGCGTTAATTATATTTTCAGCCTTTTTATCTTTAAAACCTTCAAGTGTCATTAAGTCAACTTTTGTAATTTTATAAAGTTTAGAAAAACTATCAACGTTAAACTTTTCGTATAAAACGGTGGCGGTCATTTCAGAAAAACCGTCAATATTCATACAATCTTTAGACGCAAAGTTAGTTAAAGAGGCAACAATTCTCGGCTTACAATTTTCATTTTCACAAAATAGATTAGCGCCGTCTTCAATAAGTTTCGTGTTACAGTACGGACAAATTTCAGGCTTAATAACTTCTACTGAATTACTAAAATGCTCTGTAGTCCCTAAAATTTCAGGTATAACTTCATTACTTCGCCTAATTAAAATTCTACTGTTAATTTTAACGTTTTTTCTAATAATATCGCCATAGTTATTTAGAGTTGCTTTTTTAACGGTAGCGCCACAAAGTTCAACTGGTTCAACTATGCCAAGCGGTGTTAATTTGCCAGTTCTACCAACTTGCCAAACAACGTCTTTAAGTATAGTGGTAACTTCTTCTGCTTCAAACTTAAACGCCATTGCCCAGCGTGGAAATTTCTCGGTATAACCAAGTTCTTCACGAGTGAAATAATCGTCAATTTTTATCACGACACCGTCAGTTAAATAATCTATATTTTTCCGCTCGTTATCGATAATTTTAATATTTTTTTCAATTTCTTCAAACGTGGTTGCAACCTTTAAAAAACTATAAACCTTAAACCCGTTTTTAGTTAAAAATTCAAAACATTCACGCTGAGTGTGAATAACGTCGTCTTCAATATAATTGACGTTATAAAACAAAATTTCAGGACTTCTTTTTTCAGTTTCTTTAGGGTCTAAATTTCGTATTGCGCCGGCAACGGCGTTACGCGCGTTTTTTAAAATTTCAGTTGCTGTTTCGTTGTATTTTTTAAGCGTTGAAAGTTTAATTACCGCTTCGCCCTGAACCTCCACCGTGCCTTTGTAATCTATTTCAAGCGGAAAAGTTTTAATAGTTAAAACTTGCGCCGTTACATCTTCGCCTTCTACACCGTTTCCACGAGTAGTAGCCCTAACAAATTTACCCTTTTGATAAGTTAAACATATAGTTAAACCGTCATATTTATACTCAATAGTAAATTGTGGAGTTTTATTAGACGCCTTTACCGCCTTATTGTAAAAGGACAAAAGTTCTTCACTCGTTAAGCATTTATCTAAACTGTAAAGTTTGTTTATATGCTTATGTTTTTTAAATGAAGATATAGGCTCGCCACCAACCCTACGAGTTGGCGAATTAAACTCAACTACGCCCGTTTGTTCTTCTAACTTTCTAAGTTCGTCATAGAGTAAATCGTACTCTTTATCAGATACGGACGGATTATCTAAAACGTAATATTCATAACTTAGTTTATTTAATTTTTCAATTAAAAACTTCATTCTTTCATTCATAATTTTAACCTTTAAAAAAAGTTATATTTTTAGATTTTATGCGGAATTTTAATTATTTTTCAATCGTCATAGGCGCTAAGTGAGCCATTAAAGTTTTAATACCTACACCAATAAAAGCAACGTCAACTTTTTGCCCTGACGCGTCGTTTCTAACAGCAATTACAGTACCAACGCCAAACTTAGCGTGGCGAACTTTTTGCCCTGTTTGGTATTTAATACTAGAACTACTTGTCGGTTTTGAATTTGCGTTAGTAGACGACGTAATATGCTTTTTATAAAGTGACGAAAATGAAGTTCTACCCGTGCTTCTTGACGGAGCGTCTTCATCTGGATAATAACCGTAATCATCTTTAACTCGGTAATTATTACGTTCCATTTTAGTTTCGTAACTACCGCCAAACCTACTAAATGAATTTCCACGAGAAAATTCAGGAGTATCACAAAATAGATGTTTTTCTATTTCAGCCAAAAACCTACTCTTTTCAGTTATAGACCTGTTGCCATACAAATAACGACTTCTTGCGCGAGTCATATATAACGTTTGTCTTGCTCTCGTTATAGCAACGTATACTAAGCGACGTTCTTCTTCAAGCGTTTCTTCACTATCAACCGAGCGCGACGTTGGAATAATAGTTTCATCAAGTCCAACAAAAAAGACGGTATCAAACTCTAAGCCTTTAACTGAGTGAATGGTAGCCACCGTAACGTAATTACTCTCATCCATCTCGTCGGTATCGGCGCTTAAAGTTATCGAACTTAAAAAGTCTGAAATGGTAGCGCCCGGGTTTGCCTTTTCAAAAGAAATTGAAGCGTTAACAAATTCGTTTACGTTCATTTTTTTGTCGTTATTTTCTTCGGTATTTTCAACAAATTGAGATAAGAAGTCCGTTTTGTCAATAATAAATTTAACCGTTTCAGACAAAGTTAGCCTTTCACTTTCAAGCATTATTGCCGAAATTATGTTTTTAAAATCGCAAATTCGACATTTAGCGCCGTTACTTAGCGGTAAATTTTCATAATCAAAAATCTCGTCGAAAACTGACGACATATTTTCGCTTGCGCTATCTAAAATTGCGGTAACAGATTTATCACCAATACCACGCTTAGGAACGTTTATTACCCTTAAAATCGCCTCGTTATCAACGGGGTTTGCTATAATTCTTAAATACGCAGTTAAATCTTTAATTTCTTTGCGGTCAAAGAATTTAAAACCACCAAACACTTTATATGGAATATTATACTTTAAAAACTCTTGTTCGAACGAGCGTGATAAAGCGTTAATTCTCATTAAAACGGCAAAATTAGACGCCCTTTTTCCCTTTAAAATTTGCTCTTTAATTTTCGTTGCAACAAATTGCGCTTCCGCTTCTTCATCATTTGCAATATGAAGGTATGGTTTTTCACCAAGTTCGTTATCAGTCCATAACGTTTTTTTCTTGCGCATATTGTTGTTTTTTATAATTTCATTTGCAACCGTCAAAATATTTTTAGTGGAACGGTAGTTTTGTTCAAGTTTATAAACTTTTGCGCCTTCAAAATCTTTTTCAAAATCTAAAATATTAGAAATTTTAGCACCACGCCACCCGTAAATGCTTTGGTCATCGTCACCAACGACAAAAATATTGCCGTGGTACGAACTTAACATTTTGCAAATTTTGTATTGAACGGTGTTAGTGTCTTGAAATTCGTCGATATGAACGTATCTAAACTTAGAACTAAAAAACTCTAACGTTTCTTCGCTTTCTTCAAATAAACGTAACGTTTTAATTAAAAGGTCGTCAAAATCAAGAGCGTTGCTTTCTTTTAAAGTTTGCTCATACTTAACAAAAATTTCAGTAACTTCGCCTATATAGCGCATACGCGGATTTTCTTCTTTATATTCACGCGGATTTAAGTCTTTATTTTTAGCGTCTGAAATTGCGTTTAGACAAATTTTTAATAGTGGATCTTGCGGGTAACCAAGGTCTGCAATAATACGTTTTAAAACTCGCGTTTTATCGTCTTCGTTATATATAGAAAAATTCTTTTCAAAACCTATTGCGCCAATATTAGTGCGCAAAATTTTAACACACATTGAGTGAATTGTAGAAACCCACATTTTTTCAGCACCGTCAACCATTTTAGAAAGCCTTTCTTTCATTTCATTGGCCGCTTTATTGGTAAAAGTAATTGCAAGTATAGACGAAGGGCTTACGTTTAAATTATTTACTATGTAAGCAATACGGCTTGTTAAAACTCGCGTTTTACCACTACCAGCGCCGGCAATTACTAAAACTGCGCCTTCGGTATCTTTTACGGGCAATATTTGTGTTTGGTTAAGTTTATCAAGATAATTATTCATGTATATATTTTACCACATAAATAGTGACAATTCAAGTCAAAACTATACGGCAAATTAAAAACTTTGCTAATATTAGCAAAGTTTCAATTTACGTTTTCAAATTTTGCTTCACGATAAAATCTTTCTTTCATTTTAAGATATTTATTAGAAAGTTCTAAAATATACCGCTGTTTTTGCTCGTAATTAAGAGTATTAAAATATTCTTTATCGGTAAGCCTACCAATAGCATCGCTAACTTCACCGTAAGTTAATAGTAAGTCTTTTACTTTTTGATAAAACACTTCGTCTTCATTATTAACTCCTTTTACGGTAGTTGCAATTTTTGATTGATAGTAATCATAAACCTTAGACTTTTCAGTTGAGTTTACACCGTCTTTAGTTAGTTGTTCTTGTAAATTTTCTTTATAATCTTGCCAAAACCTGCTTTTTAAGCGGTTTTTAGCATCTTTTGCGTAAGATTTTAAACTTTTTTCACCATTCATAATTCACCTTGATATTTTTACGCATTTTATTTTTATAATTAATTTAGTGTAATTTTTTAATTGCGCTAGACTAATTTATTAAATTTATCTAACTTTTTTAAAATTTTATATTGCTAACACTATCGAAATCGGACATATTTTTTAAAAAATGTCCGATTTCGATAGTCCTTTACGGATAATTTTTTAATTTTTGATATAAATTTTAGTTCTCATTTGCGTTTTTGTACGATTTCATACTATATTAAACTTTATTAATTATTGTAGTCAACCACAAACTTTAACCTTGCACCTTTAATGTTTAATAATGTGCGGTTTTAAAGGGCTAGAAACAAGTTAGGCTAGGCTCACTTTATTGGCACGGACTGAATTGACCTTTGTGGTCATTCAGGTCGGGACGATAAAGTAGAAACGATGTATTGCGCCGTTTATAGACCTTTAAATTACTTAGAAAGTCTTTCTTCAAGACTCTTAAGTTCTGCAGCAAGTTCAGCAGGAAGTCTATCGCCAAATTGAGAATAGAATTCTTTAATGCCTTCAACTTCTTTAAGCCAAGTTTCTTTATCAACGGTAAGAAGTTCTTCGATTACTGCTTCATCAATGTCAAGGCCATCGATATTGATGTCTTTAGCGTATGGAAGGTAACCGATAGCAGATTCTCTAGCGTCAACTTTATTTTCACAACGAGCAATAATCCATTCAAGAACGCGAAGGTTATCACCAAAGCCTGGCCAAATGAAGTTGCCGTTATCGTCAGTTCTAAACCAGTTAACGTTGAAGATTTTTGGTTGGTTGCCAATCTTTTTACCCATTTCAATCCAGTGAGCAAAATAGTCAGCCATGTTGTAACCTACGAATGGACGCATTGCCATTGGGTCACGACGTACAACACCTACAGCGCCGGTAGCGGCAGCAGTTGTTTCAGAAGCCATAATAGAACCTACGAATACACCGCTGTTCCAATCTCTTGATTGATATACGAGCGGAGCAGTTTTAGCACGACGACCACCGAATACGATTGCTGTTACAGGAACGCCTTCTGGCGCTTCAAATTCAGAAGAAATGCAAGGACAGTTAATTGCAGGAGCGGTGAAACGGCTGTTAGGGTGAGCGGCTTTTATTGCTTTACCGTCAGCATCTACCATACCAGGTTTCCATTCTTTACCAGTCCAGTCAATAAGGAAGTCAGGCATTTTCTTGTCTGCAGTATCTTTTTCCATTGCTTCCCACCAAACAGTTTCAGTTTTAGGGTCAAAAGCAACGTTTGTGAAGATTGTGTTTTTAGTAGTAGATTCAAGAGCGTTGAAGTTAGATTTTTTGTTAGTACCAGGAGCAACGCCGAAGAAACCGTTTTCAGGGTTGATAGCCCAAAGTCTTCCGTCTTTACCAACACGAAGCCAAGCAATATCGTCACCTACAGTCCATACTTTGTAACCTTTTTCAAGGTAAGACTTAGGAGGAATAAGCATTGCAAGGTTTGTTTTACCACAAGCAGATGGGAATGCAGCGGTAATGTAGTTAATTTCACCGTTTGGTTTTTGAATACCAACGATAAGCATGTGTTCAGCCATCCAACCTTCGTTTTTACCTTGGTAAGAAGCGATACGGAGAGCGAAACATTTTTTACCTAATAATACGTTTCCGCCGTAACCAGAGTTAACAGACCAAATAGTATTATCTTGAGGGAAGTGAAGAATATATCTCTTTTCAGGATCAAGGTCTGCTTTTGCGTGAAGACCACGAACGAAGTCGTTGCTGTCGCCAAGAACGTCGAGAACGGCTTTGCCAACTCTCGTCATAATTTTCATTGAAAGAACAACGTAGATAGAATCGGTAATTTCGATACCTACTTTAGAGAAAGTAGAACCTACCGCGCCCATTGAATAAGGTATAACGTACATTGTTTTACCTTTCATGCTACCTTTGAAAATAGCGCCTACTTTTTCGTATGCTTCTTTTGGGTCCATCCAGTTGTTGATAGGGCCAGCGTCTTCTTTATTATCGCAACAAATGAAAGTTCTGCCTTCTACACGAGCAACGTCGTTAGTTGCTGAACGGTGAAGATAACAACCAGGAAGTTTTTCCTGATTGAGTTTAATAAACTCACCTGTTGAGAGCGCTTCTTGTCTCAATTCTTCATATTGTGCTTCGTCGCCTGTAATCCATACAACGTTACTAGGTTCGCAAAGAGCAATACTGTCGTTAACAAATTTTAAAACTTGTGCGTTGTTAGTCATATATATCCTCCTAAATAATTACCAAATAGTTAAATTTTTTGTAGCCAAAACTACACCTATATTATTTTAACACATAAAAATCAACTTGTAAACAGTTTTGAAATATTTTTAACGGCTATTATCATTTTATTTTTTATGTATCGCTTAAAAGAGCCTTGTTAAAACTGATATTACAAAATAAGACGGCTTTTTACGTTTTAAGTTATTTTTCTACTTTTTTGCATATTTATAATTAAGCGGGACTTTTAACCGCAAGGATTTTTATGTCTAATTATTACAAAAAACTTTTACCTTTAAAAGAAAGCAAATGGTTTTACGATAAGCACGCTAAAAAAATAAAAGGCGCTCTAAACGTATACGTTAAAAACGGCGAATGCTCTACTTCCGTCACCTTTATAACTTGTGATTTTTCTCTACTTAAAAACTATCAAATTATAATTAGCGACGGCGTTAACGCGTTAAGCGTTCCCCTTGAAGAAAAGTTTAATTTTACCATTTATCCAAGCAATATAAAAGTAAACGACAACGTGCGTTTTTTAATCGAAAAAGACGGCTTTATCGCCGTTTGCTATCCTGAAAATTTAAGTAGCAACGAAGTTGAATGCATTTTAAATAAGGTTAAAAGCGCAGACAAATCCCCTACCACTAAGTACGACGATTACGCCATTAGCGAGGTCAATTATTATGAAAATGAACACGATTTTTATGACGAAGATGTTAACTTTAAAAAGAGCCATCACGTTAAAAAAGAAAAAATCGACGGGAACGAAAAGTTTAATTATAATGAAACGGACTCTTGCAAAATCAAAGAGTTTGACGTATTTAAGCCAGATACAACAAAACTCAAACGACTGCTTAAACTTTACCCAAAAGAAAAATCGCTGATGGCAATACTACCTTCAAGCGATTTTGTTTGTATAAATTACGACGACGTTAAAAAGTACGTTATCGGTATAACTACCATTAACGACGTTGAATATTTTTGCTTAGGCGTTGAGGCAACTTCACAAAACAAACAGTTAAAAAACTCCGTATTCGTACCTTCTTCATTTTTAAACGATAACGAAGGCTACTACTTAATATTTCAACCCTTAAACAATAAAGAAGATGTTGTTTTAGCGGAGAATAACGTTAAATAAATCTTCCATTAAAGCGTCGCGCTCGATACTGTAAACGTATCTAAAAGCGTGGCGATTTTCTTTATAAACGTATTTATAATCGTCACTAACGTCAGGACAAGGACGAATATCGCTTTTCATAAAACGCTCGCCGTCGTTTAAAAGCCAAGCAACGGCGGTAACGTCCCAAATAACGCGCGTCCAAGGCTTGCCTAAAGCGTAACCATCAGCCTCTTCAATAGAGTGCTTAGCAAGATAATCAGCGAGCGGACTTTTGCCTTTAAGGAAAGTTTCAAGGTCTGCTTTGCTTACTCTAAAATTATCAACTACGCCCCAACAAGGAAGTTGAACTAAAGGACATCCGCTATTAAAAATTACCCTTGCGCCTGGAACGTCTTGATATAAGTTAAATTCTTTAGCGTGCGGAACGTGTTGCGCGTGGCCACCAAGCCAAACTACAACGACTTTATCTTTCATGCTAGGGTTAACTATGAACGCCGACGCTACGTTTGTAATTGCGCCGATTGCAACTATATAAAGTGGATTTTCTTCATCGTATTCGTTTGCAAGTTCGGCTAAGAAGTACGCCGCGTCCGAAACGACGGGGGTGTTTTCGTTATCGAGAACTTTATCAGAACCTTTATAAACGTGCTTTATTAAATCTTCTCTGCCGGCAAGTTTTAAAAGGTTGATAATTTCATTATAACTTTTTATCATTCCGTCAGCGAAAGAAGTTGAATGCGAGTTAAAAAACGGCGCTGCCGTAATGCCTTTAACGTTGAATTTTTGAGTGTTTTTAATAAGATAAGAGATTGCAAATTGGTCGTCTATTTCGTTGTACGCGTCGGTATCTAATACGACGTCAATTTTACCTTTTGGAACTTCAAGATTTTTTAAGAATGCTTCGTTTGTCATAAATAACTCCTTTAAAATACTACCGATATTGTAGCACACAACTTTTACTTTGAAAAGTAATTTTAAAAAATAATTGCAATTAATTAATGGGCTTATGAGTTTGACAACTATGTATTTTTAATATATACTATTTGTAACGCTAAAATTACGCTATTTATATAAAGGAATATATTATGAGTAACGATATGAATATTGTTTGTTTAGACTTAGAAGGCGTGCTTGTGCCTGAAATTTGGATTGCTTTTAGTGAAGCAACTAACATTCCCGAACTTAAAATTACCACTCGCGACGAACCCGATTACGATAAACTTATGAAATATCGCTTGAAAATTTTAAAAGAGCATAATTTAGGTCTTAAAGAAATTGAGCAAACTATTGAAAAAATTGATCCGCTTGACGGCGCTAAAGAATTTTTAGATAAGTTAAGAAGTTTAACGCAAGTTATTATTTTAAGCGATACTTTTTATCAATTCGCTACCCCGCTTATGAAAAAACTTGGCTATCCTACCATTATGTGCAACACCTTAGAAGTTGCAAAAAGCGGTCAAATTATAGGTTATAAAATGCGTTGCGATCACTCTAAATTATCAACGGTAAAAGCGCTTCAATCGGTAGGCTTTGAAACGATAGCATCGGGCGATAGTTATAACGACCTTGAAATGATTAAAGCAAGTAAAGCAGGGTTTTTATTCCGTAGCACCGATAAAATAAAAAAAGACTACCCTGAACTTAAAGCGTTTGAAAGTTACGACGATTTGTTTGAGGCAATTAAAAAGGTTTTATAAAATAATAAATTAGCGGTTTTTCTTAGGAAAACCGCTTTATTTTTACACTCGTTTTATTAAATATTTTTGAATTAAGCGCAACCGCTTTATAAAAAAATAAGGTAAGTAGTTTTCGCTACTTACCTTATTAATTATTCTGCATAAACAGAAACTTGTTTTTTATCTCTACCAAGTCTTTCAAATCTAACTACGCCAGATACGGTTGCAAATAATGTATCATCAGAACCAATACCAACGCCTGAGCCCGGATAGAATCTTGTACCACGTTGACGAACTAAAATACTACCAGCGTTTACTTTTTGACCGTCAGAACGTTTAATACCAAGACGTTTAGCCTTACTGTCACGTCCGTTTCTTGAACTACCAACACCTTTTTTATGAGCAAATAATCTGATTAAAAACATATATCTATCTCCTTACCTAATTACTTTGCCGCTATTTCTGTAATCTTTACAGCGGTGAAAGGTTGTCTGTGACCGTGTTTTTTCCTTTCGTTCTTTTTCGCTTTGTATTTAAACACGATAATCTTTTTAAATTTATCTTGTTTAAGTACTTCGCCGGTTGCTTTGAACGCTGCCGCGTCTTTACCAACCTTGATGCCATTTTCGTCAGACACAAGTAATACGTTGAACTCAACGCTTGCGCCAACTTCTGCTTCAAGCTTTTCAAATTTAACAGTATCACCAACTGCTACTTTGTATTGCTTGCTGCCGTTTTCAATAATTGCGTACATTTTAGTACCCCTCCTGTCTAATCTCGCCAAACTGAAAGGCGACGCTTTTAGCGTACTTCCGGTGCCCTTTTTGAGCGGTTGCTATAATATATTACATTGTTTTTTAATCTTTGTCAACTATTTTGCATACTTTTTATAACTTTACTCAAACTACTTTTAAAAGAGGTTATTTAAAAATTATGAAAGAAATAAATACAAACTTAAAAGCACTTAACGAAATTTTCCGCAACGCTAATGCGGGTCTTAATTCAATATCGTACGTTCTTGACGAAATAACCGATAAAGAATTTAGGGACGAGATTTTAAAAGAATATTCAGGATACGAAAGCGTTTTAAAGGAAATAACTGAATATATGAAAGAAAAAGAATGTAAAATAGAAGACGTTAACGTCTTTAAAAAAGCCATGATGAAAATGGGTATTAAAATGAATACTATGTTTGATAATTCAACTACTCACGTCGCGGAACTTATGATAAAAGGCACGGTTGCTGGAATTTGCGAAATTAAAAGAATTTTAAACGCAAATAACGTAAGCGACGAAAAAACGGTTGAACTTTGTCAAAAGTTGTACTCGCTTGAAGAAGAATACGAAAACAGCCTTAAAAAATTTTTATAATAGCTTTTACAGATGCGTTTTTAGTTGCAAAAACGCGCGTTTGGTTGTATACTTTTGGTATGATTTACAATTACCACGCGCATACTTTTCGCTGTAAACACGCAAGCGGAATTGAAAGAAATTATATAGAAAACGCCATTAAAGGCGGTATTAAAAAAATGGGCTTTTCAGAGCATGCTCCTTTTCGCCATGAAGACGGTAAGCAAGTGGGTTACCGTATTTTCGTTGAAGAAGTTAAAGATTATTTTGACACTTTAAAAAACCTTCGCGAAGAGTATAAAGACAAAATTGAAATTTATATAGGCTTTGAAATTGAATACTATACTCCTTATTTTGACAAAATGTTCAAGTTCGCTATTGACGCGGGCGCGGAATATTTTATTCTTGGTCAACACCAAATTGACACCGACCGTAACGACATGTACGACGGGCTTAAATACGTTAATATTTTTGAAGAAAGCGATAGTGAAGAGCGCCTTTCTAATTACGTTACACGTTGCATTAACGCCGTAAAAACGGGATATATTAGTTACGTTGCCCACCCTGACGCGTGCAAGTTTTCTGGTAACGTAGACGCGTATAAGCGCGAATATTCTCGCCTTGTAAAAGTTTGTAAAGAGTTGAACGTTCCACTTGAAATAAACTGTCTTGGAATAAGAGATAACCGCCACTATCCACGCAAAGAGTTATGGGAGTTGGTTGGTGAAATTGGCGCTCCCGTAGTAATTGGTATGGACGCTCACGACGAAAAAGCCGCTTATGATAAAGAGAGTATTATTATAGCAAAACAATTAATTAAAGATTATAATCTTAACTTTATTGAAGATTTTACCCCAAAATTTATAAATAAAATTTAATTAAGGTAAAACCCATTGCAAGTTAAATGCAATGGGTTGTTTTTTATTTATCATTAGGCGTTTTAGTTGGATTTGCTTTTATCACTTTTACAATAAACACAATTAACATTATTATAGCGATTATAAATAGAGAATTTATAATAATATCAACGTAGTCTTTAAGTAAAAAAGTAAGCAAAGTTATAATGCTACCAGCAATTAAATTACCTATTGCAATAGGTAAAAAACTGTCTTTAAACTTCATATTTAAAAATACGGCGATGGCAGTCCCCGTCCATACTCCCGTTACTGGGAAAGGCACGGCAACAAAAATAAACAAACCTAAAATTAGCATTTTGCGTTTTTTGTCTTCCGCCTCGCCATTAGACTTTTGGGCAAGTTTTTGAGCCTTATTTTCAAACACCGCTTCAATTTTTTGAATGAATTTTTTTATAAAGCCTATTTTTTTAAGTAAGTTGAAAATTGGAATAAGCAAGAAAAAGAGTGGAATTGTTATAATAGTTGAACCTATATACCCAAGTAGCGCCGACGTTATTAAACTTTCGCCGTAACTAAACCCGATTGGTATAGCCCCTTTTAGTTCAACAAGAGGAAACATCGACACGAAAAGCGTTATAATTTTACCGTCATTTGTAAAAATTGATAAAAATTGTCGTATAAATTCAGCCATAAGCCCTCAAACGTTTGATTTTATTTTTATTTTATTTTAACATATATTTATAAAAAAGGAAAGGAGATTAAATATATTATATGACTTTACAACAAATTTTATCCCCTTTACGCAAAGCAGTTGACGATTATGAAATGATTAAAGAAGGCGATAAAATAGCGGTTGGCTTGTCGGGCGGAAAAGACAGTCTTACCCTACTTTGCGCTTTGGCTGGACTTCGTAGATTTTATCCTCAAAAGTTTGAACTTGTAGCCGTAACTATTGATATGGGGCTTGATTACGATATCCGCGAAATAAACACTCTTAAAGAATTTTGCAAAAACTTAAACGTAGAATATCATATTGAAAAAACACAAATTGCCGAAGTTGTTTTTGATATTAAAAAAGAAAAGAGTCCTTGTTCTCTTTGCGCCAATATGCGACGCGGAGCGCTAAACAGCACCGCCGTAAAACTTGGTTGTAATAAGGTTGCGTTAGGCCACCACGGCGACGATTTAATTGAAACGTTTATGCTCTCGCTAACGTATGAAGGTAGGCTTTCTACTTTTAGTCCCGTTACCTACCTTGAACGCGCTAACCTTACGGTAATTAGACCTATGATATATTTAAGAGAATATCAGGTACAGTCTTTTTCTAAAGATTTACCCGTTTTGCATAACCCTTGCCCTGTAAACCACAAAACTCAACGCGAATACGTTAAAAATTTACTTAACGATATAAAAAAGGAAATTCCTTTCGTTCAAGATAATATGCTAAACGCTCTCACCCACCCAGAACGACATAATTTACCTAAAAAACCTAAAAAAGATTAATAAACGTTATATAAACAAAACCGTTCCTTATAAAAGGAGCGGTTTTAAATTAATATTCAATGCTTAACACAATAAATTTTATTCAACTATTAAATTATAATAATTTCTGCGCTATATTCCCCCCAATTATCACTCCATTTTATTGTGTGCGTTCCAATAGATAAACTATTTAAGTCGCTATAGTTTGTTGGCGTAATTTTTGAAGTTTTTATACTGCCATCTTTATACGTTATGGTTGCCACTATATTTGTTTTTGAAAAATCAGTACCAAATTTGAAAGCCTTTTGCTCTAATGAAATTGATTCCGTATACATTGGAAACAACTCTGGTGTTTTATCTCCATATTTAAATTGACTCTTATCTATTCTTCTTGTATCGTAAATAATTTCACGAACAACTGTTTTTCCACTATTATCTTTTTCTAATCTCATAGTTTCTATAGGAAGTGGTATTTCATGTAATATATTTTTAAACGTTTGTATTTTTTCTTGTATAGCCTCTATTTTTTTTGTATATTCTTTTAACGCGTTTTCTATTTCTTCATAAGTAGCATTTTCAGAAACCTTTTCTGGCATTAATTCTTTCTTTTCTTTTTCTAAAACTTCAATTTGATATTGATAAAAATAATAATTTACATCCCATGAAACGGTATATTCCGACTTTTTTTCTTCTTCAGTTTCGCCGAAATCAATTCGTATAACCTCCTCTCCATGAAGTTTATGGGTATATCTATACCCTATTGGATCGCCAACACTATAAAACCCTATAAAACTTGGGTCTTCAGACAATTGAAAACCCCCATCTAAGAGTGGCTCAAAATAAACGTTACTATTTATTACTTGCACTCCTAGAGTCAATATTATCATAATTATTGCTAAAACTTTTTCAAAACCAATAATATTGCGTTCTTGTTTTGTCGTTTTATTGTTTTTTTCTTCATTTACAAGGTGATATACTTTTTCTTTTGTAATTTTTTCACAATTTTTTGAAAATTTTACTCTTATAATTATTGTTAAATACATCCAAGCAAGAATAATAAAAGCCATTATCAATTGGTAAGGACATTCAAATAAAAATAACTTTTCCCAAATTAACATACAAGCACAAAGGAAAAAAATTAAAATACTTGAAAGAATTATTGAAAATATAATATTTTTTAAATCTAATTTATTAACGCATACCTCTTCATTCTTAAAATATGAAATTAAGAAGGCAATACCTTTAAATAGCAACAAAATTCCAAATATTATAATTGCAGCGCAAACCAAAGTTAATTCAAAAATAATAGCATTATATAATTGAGTCCCTATAATTTCAACAGATAAGAACTCTACACTACTCAATATGCGCCTTATAATAATTTCAGTAAAATAATAAAAATTACCCAAACTGATATCTTTCACTGTTACAGCTGGTAAAAACCCCATTAAAAGAATAATTGCCGACGTGGCAATTGTAATAATTGCAAGGCAAAGGTTAAGTTTTTTAGCAGTATTACCAGTTACATATTTCCAAGTTTTTCGCTTTTCATTGCGAGGCTGGTTGTCTTTTAAAAGTGATTTTTCTTTAGGTTTGCTCATAATAAACTCCTTATAGCATAAAACTTTTATCTTGTCTAATGTATGCATTATATAATGTTAAAATCTATAAGTCAAGTATTTTTTAGGCGTATAATGTGCACATTAGGTATTGTAGGGGTGAGTTATGCATTTAAGAATAAAAGAAATTTTAGCTGAGAAAGGCAAGAGCAAATATTGGCTTTACATCCAACTTGGATTAAGTTATCAAAATTTTAACAAAATACTAAACAATGAAACTAACGGCATTAAATTTGAAAATTTAAAAGCGATTTGCGATATTTTAGAATGTACGCCAAACGATTTATTTGAGGAATACTACAAACAAAACAATTAATAAAGATGCAACTAATGATTAAAAGCGTGGAAAAAATTTCCACGCTTTTAAATTGATTAGTTTAATTTGTGCGGTTTTATTATTTATAATAATCTTCTTCAGGACTAAGCCATAATCCCTTAGGTTGTTTAATGGTTGAATTTACTTTTAATTCGCGTTTTTGCTCGGCAGATTCGTCAATAGTGAAAATAACGTCCATAACGTGTTTAGCCATTTCAACACTTGCTTTATGAGGTTCGTTTTTATAAATAGAGCGAATCATATCTACAATACCTATACCTCTACCATAATTTTTGTATTCAACAAATTGATTTAAAACTCTAAAATCGTCATCTCTAAATCTCTTAACTAACACTTCGCCGTCATACATATTAGGGTCAGGAACTACCATCGTTCCCTTTTCACCGTAAATTTCAATGAACGGAGTTTTAGTACTCCAAATGTCAAACGAATTTATAAACGAGCCTATTACTCCGTTTTCAAACGTAAAATTAACGGCGGTATAAGTAGGAACTTCTACTGATATTTTTTCACCACGGCGTGGCGCAACCTTAATAGTTCTTTCAGGAAAAGTTATTTTTTGCATACAACTTACCGTATCAATTGGGCCTATTAAAGAAATTAATGCGTTAAAATAGTACGCCGCCATATCCATCATTGGACCAGCGCCTTTTTTGTAGAAAAAGTCTGCGTCTGGACGCCAAAACTCGTTACCACGCATAGCGCACATTGCCGAAACACCTATTGGTTTTCCTATCCAATCTTCTTCTATCGCTTTTTTTGCCGTTTGTAATGGAGCGCTTAAGAACGAGTCGGGCGCAACTCCTACTCGTTTATTGCATTCTTTAGCGGTTTTTATAATATTTTCAACGCCTTCGCGCGAACAAGCGAGGGGCTTTTCAGAATAAACGTGTTTGCCCGCTTTTAAACAAGCGATAGTAACTTCTTCGTGCGCAACTGGAACGGTTAAGTTGATAACTAAGTCAATTTCGCTATTTTCAAGCACTACGCTTGGCGTACCATACGTTTCAATACCATATTCTTCGGCGCGTTTTTTTGCCTTTTCAACAACAATATCGCCAATTGCCACGATATCGTAATAATCAAAATATACGTTTTTTGCATTTGCTAAATACTGACGGCTAATATCACCAGCGCCAATAATACCTACTTTAAATTTTTTCATAATTACTCCTTTTTATTTATTGTTCGTTTATATATTTTGAAAGAGTAATATAACTCTTTTTAGCCAAATCAACTGCTTCTTCAAAAGTGTTGTTTCCTTCAGTTTCTAAAGATATAACACCGTTATAATTAATATTTTTAAGATGCTTAACACAGTTTTTAACGTCAACTAAACCTTCACCGATAGCAACGCAATCACCGCTTGCATTAATATCTTTAGCGTGCATATGGAAAACTCTATCGCTTACCGCCGTTAAAACTTCTACTTCATTCCCATTAGTTCCCGTACTTTTATAGCCTGATTTTCCAAGACCGCTTTCAACGTAACCTGCCCTAAAAATATTGCACGCGTCGTAGTTTACGCCTAAAACGTCCGGCGTAGAAATTGATAAGATTTTTAATAAACCATCTTTGGTTAAAGAAAACGAACCGTGGGGTTCTATGGCGACTTTTACACCTTTTTTCTTAGCAACTTCAAGTATTTTTAGCATTTTTTCTTCAAATACTTTAAAAGCGTACTCGTCGGTCATTCCTTCAGGCTTATGTCCGTCACCCGTGTGCAAAACGGGAATTCCTGCTTCGCTAGCAAACTCAATAGAGCGTATGCCCGACTCAACCGCTTTAGGATTAGATATTATATTTCCGTCAAGCGACCATAACCCCGTAATACCTTTAAAACCAAATTTGTTTTTTAACTCGGTAAGTTTAACGGGATCGTCTTTATACACGTCAACGTGCGGACACCACGGTCCAACCGCTTGCGTTTCAAAATATTCGTAACCAATTTCGCGAATAGCGCCTAAAGCCCTTTGTAAATCGTACTGTCTAAAAAGAACTGTTCCACAACCTAATTTCATAATTTCTCCTTATATTCACACAATAATTTGAACTAAGTATAATAACGTTGGTATAGTTAAAACACTTAGGCAAGTATTTACTGCCGTTAACGCAACGGCGTAATCTTCTTTTTTATCGTACAACGCAACGAGCGCCGGCATTGTTGCCGCCGTTGGAACTGCCGTTGCTAAAACAACGCCGTATATTAGTTGATAAGATACGGCAAGCCCAGTTAGTTTGAGCATTAAAAGTATTAAAATAACAATTAACGGCGATAAAATTAACTTTAAAAATGCAACGTAATACACGCTAAACCGTTTTAAATAACTTAATACGTTAACTTTCGAGAATAAAAAACCCATCAATATTACAGACAGCGGAGCGGAAGACGAGGCTATCATTTCAATACCTCTATATATATAACCGCCGTTTAAATTCAAGTTGCATAGTGATATTATCACCCCTAAAACAAGCGCGATTGTAATGGGAGTGAAAAATCCTTTTACTACCGAGCCGTTATCACGTTTTTCAGACAAATACCATTTACCAAAGGTAAACATTAAAAAAGAGGAAAAAACGTTGAAGATGGAAACGTATACCGCTACTTGAATATCACTTGAAAACAACGCAGTTGCCAAAGGTATACCCATTAATCCACAATTAGAAAACGCCGAACACACCGCATTTTCATAACCGCAATCGGCGTGAAAAAACTTTTTGCCTAGTATTAACGTTATAGGCACTACTACAAAAGGCAACAACGCAGAAACTAAAACCCCTAATACTGACAAAGTGGTTAAATCAGTTAAAATAAACGTTTTTAAAACCAAAAAAGGTATTGAAACGTATATCAATATATTAGTTAAAGCCTTACCGCTTTGAGAGTCTATTAGTTTGAGTTTGCCTAAAACGTAGCCGGGTATTAATAATAATAGAAAGATTAAAACTTCTAAAAAAACACTAAAATAATTACTCATACAATATAATATCAATTAAGTTGTAGTTTTAAGGATTTATAACTTCGCGGTTTTTCAATCTAGAAGTTACGATTGCTTTAGCAAGCGTAGTAAAACGACAGTTTTACAAAGATTTTTACGTTAGTAAAAAGATTTAACTTCGCTTAGATTATAATGTTTTATCTTTAACTTGTAAATGTTCACAATAGACATTTAACCGTACAAAACGGACATTTTTTGCATAATTAAGTTGCGTATTCTATACGCGTATGATAAACTAATTATATGGATACATTTAGCGAGCGAAAAATAGACTTTAATGGTAATAGCGTTTTAATATTTTGGGCAAAACTTGTGTCTAGCGAAACGGAAAGTTTATTAACAAGTTACACAAAACATACTTTTTACGAACTTCAATTTCCTATTGACGGAAAGATAGTAATGAACGTAGAAAAAAATAACGATATAACGGTTAGCGCAAATGAATTTATCGTAATTCCACCCGACACTTATCACCAAATTATTGATGCAGACAGTAACGGCAAGCGTTTTATAATGGCGTTTTCGTTTGTTAAAGAAAACGCCACAGTTAAAGAATTTTTCAATCAAACAACCAAACTTACCGTTAAACAAAAAACGTTGACGTTACAAAATTTACTTGACGTTGCGTTATCGTTTTCAAATAAGCATAGCGCGTTATCTGACGAAATATTTATTAAAATTATAAACGCAGTTTTACTTGAACTTATTAACGCTTTTGTTGGTGATTTTATTATAGACCAATCTTTAACTACTTATTTTGATAATCATATTATCAATGAAATATATCTATATATAAAACAAAAGCGTGGCATAAACGTTACTTTAAAGTCTATTTCAAAAACTTTTGGATATAGCGAAAGACATTTAAACAGACTTTTTGTGGCCAATATAGGAAAAACTATAACTGACGTTATCTCTCATGAAAAATTAAAACGCATTGAAGAACTCGTTACTATTACTCATTTATCTCTTTCAGAGATTGCAACGGTTACCGGCTTTTGCGACGGTTATGCCATGAATAAATTTTTTAAGAGATATACTAAAACAAATTTATCTCAATACCGTAAAATATCACAAACACCTAAAAAAGATTAATAAAAGAGTGGAAAAAATTTCCACGCTTTTAAAATTTTACTTGAACTTTTACGCAATTTTACAAAATTTTTGATTGCATTTTTTAGTTTTTAAAATATTTTTACTTTATGACACTATCGAAATCGGACATATTTTTTAAAAAATGTCCGATTTCGATAGTATTTTATATTTTATTTTTACGTTTTTGCAAAATTTTGAGTTAAAATTTAGTGTTTTGATAGTAAAAAAGTGGAGCAATAATTTGCTCCGCTTTTTTAAGTTTAATATTGATTAGCTTAATAATTCACGACATTAAAGGGTTTTAACGATGAGTTACGCAATAGTTAAGCCGTTAGATATTGTAAAAAATTATTAAAGAACCTTATGGTTTAAGGGATAGAAACAAGTTAGGTGTTTAATTAGAGTATTTGGCAATGGGAGATGTACTTGTTGTACACGAGCAATCTAAAACGCTATAATTAAATAACCCAAACTTAAATAATGTGCAAATTTTGACGGCGGAAAAGCGAGCAAGACGAGACACAAGAAAAAGGCAGGTCGCAATTGACCTTTATGGTCATTGCGGACTGCCTTTTTTGAAGTAACAAAGTATTGCGACGCTTATACGTCGTCAAAATTAACCTTCGATTAATTGAGTGCACTCACCACCAGCAATCGCTATCATTTCGGCTGCTTTTGGATCGATTACGTTAGCAACTACGATAAGTTTTTTGTTGAGCGATGCGCTAGGTTTAACTGTTACACAGTTAGCGTTAATTTTTACAAGACCTTTAACTCTCATTGCTTCAAGGTCAGCGATTTCACCGTCTGCAAAGTTAGCGCTAATTGTATCGAGAGTAATTTCGTCGTAAATATAACGTTCTGCTTTTTCAATAACTTGAGTTTTAATAATCTTCTTAGCAAACTCGTCGTTGTATACCATAACTTCGTCTAAAGTAACGCTATCTTTAACCATATAGTCAAAGCCAAGTTTTTGCATGTAAGTAAGATTTTCGTCACTTAAATTTGCCTTGTAATCAACTGGTTCAAATTTCTTTTTCTTAGTATAACCTTCTTGATTTGCAAGCATATCAATAAGTTCTAATGCGCGTTTAAGCGAGAGTTTAGAACGAATCTTAACAAGCGTTGGTTGGTCTGGAGATTTACTAGACGCGTTAGAATGACGGAAATATTTAGGATCAATCTTAGTTGGGTCAATGTTTATGTAAAGTTTAAGGAATTTACCACGAACAAGAAGTTTTGCTTGAAGGTGAAGATTCTTCTCTGGATTAGCGCGTGACATTGAAATACCTTTCTTAGAGAAGTTTTCTCTCGATTTAGTTATACGAGAGTGAACGCCGTAGTAGTAGAATGCATTTTTAATTGCGCTATAATTTTCTTTAAGTTGATCGTCGCCCGTGCGGAGATAAATTTCAAAATTCTTCTTAGAATTAACGCGTTTAAGTTTGATAGGTTCATCTTCAGAAACAACGATATCAGTTTCGCCGTCAGTAGCGGTTGTAGTATCGTCAACAACAGTAGTAGTCGTTTCTTCTTCAGTTGTTGTAGTGTCGTCAACAACAGTAGTAGTTGTTTCTTCGGTTGTTGTAACAACAGGTTTAACTTCTTCAACTACTTCTTCTTTAAATCTAACGAATACCGCTCTAACAACGTTAAGAACAACGCCAAGAATTATAGCAACAACCATTAACCAGAATTTTAAACCGATTGCGCCGTGTAAAATTGCAAAGTCTGTAACGAATAATAAGATAAATGAAACGTTCCAAACTAATAACGCTGGATCAACTTCAGTAATACGGTGGTCTTTAATGTCAGCAAGCACGAACGCTGCGGCAAACGCCATAACGGCAAAGGCAACTACTAAAATAATAGTAGCGTCAGTATTTAATACTTTAATTAAAAGAGCAGGAAGTTTAATACCTTCAGCAAATATAGCAACTGCGGTAATAACCGTTGCAATACCAATAACGGTAAGGAAATCAACCTTTTTAGCAAGCGCTTTAAAGTATGAAGCGATACCGTTTGTTCCTTTGCCTAATTCTTCGTCTTCTTCCGCAGTATAAATATGAGTGTTTTTAATAGCGAAATAAGTTAATGCTACGGTAGCAACTAACGCTACTAAAAGAATAACTATTGCTACTGCTCTAAATACTTCGCCTACCATAAAGGCAACTGGAATAAGACCAATAACACCGCCGGCGAGCATGAATAACGCTACGTCAACAATGCCGATTTCTTTAGATTTAATTCTTGCAAGATATAATACGCCAAATAAGATAACGAGCACTGCTAAGCCTGCAATAACGATTGCTTTTAAGCTGTTACCGTTTAAAATGTGGCCTACGATATTTGCTTTTTCAAGTAAAATAGCGGCAACGATTGCTAATACTGCAAAAATTATAGATACGACACCATAAGTTTTGAAGAATTTTTGATAGTAAGTTTTAAACGTTGCGTTTGATACTTTACTTTCACTAGTTACTTGCGAATCAAAATTTTTGTTTCTAATAACGATAGCAAAAGCAATTAAAGCAACTATAACTACCATAGCAATAATTGCAAAAACTACTGCGTTTGCCGAGGCTACTAAAACGTAAATCATTAAAGCAAATAAAACGGCAAGTAAGCCTATAACCATTTCAGTAAGGCAAAGCGTTTTAGATTTTGCTTTCATAAAGCCGGCAGCAACGAAAGCCACGAACGATAATCCTAAAACAACGAAGATTGGAGCAACGTATTGGCTTGATTTAGTTGCAAACATTTCTACGTAACCGTATGCATCGCATATTACGTAAATTGCCGAAAGTATTACGCCGAGTATAACGCCAACGCAAAACATTCCGCTAGTTAAAAGCGTTTTAACGTATGAAGATTTAGTATTCTGCATATGTTCTCCTTCGCGGTAAGACCGCTATAAGTATATATATTTAACCTTTACGGCTAAAATTCTTTAGTTAAAAATTTTTGATTAGTTTTTATGCTATTATGTGTTTTTGACTATAACTTAAAGCCAAAACTATTATTCAAAATCGAATGGGAAAGCGCCCGTTTTAATATCAAGGAAAGTTTTAACGGTAGCATCGTTTACGCCGTTAACGTAAACGCCTTGTTGTTTTAATAATTCCGCGCCCTTGAACGCGCCGTTTCTAACCACTAACGTATTGCCAGCGTTAACTGAGAATTTAACCGTTTTAATTGCCGTACAACCTTCAAACACGCTAGTTTCAAGCGTAGCAAGATTAAGATTTTCAAAGTCTACCGTTATAATTGACGTGCAAGAAGCAAACGCCTTTTCACCAATTTTAGTAACTGTTGAAGGAAGACAAAGAGGAACGTCGCTTACAACGTAAGAACTGTTTAAAAGAGTGCAACCTTCAAAAGCGTGAGCGCCTATTGTTTGTAAAACGGAATTATCTTTATCTTTATACGCTACGTGATATAGAGAAGATGCGTTACTAAACGCGTACGCGCCGATTTCAGTTACATTGGCAGGAATTTCAATAGTTAATAACGCCGAGCAACCGTAGAACGCGTGGTTTTGAATTTCAGTTACCGTATCAGGAATTTTAACGTTCTTTAAAGTAGTCATTCCGTAGAACGCGCATTCGCGAATAACGTTTGGTTCACCCGTTATTACAACGTTTTCTAAACTTGTAGGAATTTGGAAGGTTATATCTTCTTCAGAACTGATAACCGTTCCCGACTCGTCAACGCGTTGATGGAGTTTAGCGGTAACCGACGTAACTTTGCTAGTACCGTCACTTGAAGATGAACCGAAGATAAAACCGAATAAACTTTCTTGATTAACAGCGTCTGCCGATTTACCAATAAACGGAATTTCTAACGTTTTAAGGTTAATACAATCTGCAAAAGCGCCTTCGCCTATTTTCTTAATATTATCGCCAACAGTTACCTTTGTAAAAATATGGTTTCCAGAAAAAGCCGAAACGCCAATTTCTTCAATCGGCAAGTCTTTGGTAGCGCCTTCGAGTTCAGTGTAAGTTTTAGGAATTACGATTTCACGCTTTAAACCGGAAAAATCGCCGTTTGCAATTTTGGTAGCATCGTCACTCGAAATGGTGTAGCCGGTAATTTTGTAATATTCGTATTCTTCTTTTTCGTAAACGACTTTACCAAACTCGTCTTTAACTTCTTGATTGTTATCGTCGTATTCTGGAGTTTCTGTATCGCGTTCGCCAGTTACAATTTCATATTTGAAGTTACCTGTTGTAACGTTTTCTTCTTGCGAAGTTTCGTCATCACAACCAACAACGAACATCGCCATCGACAACGAAAGAATGATTGCAATAACGTATGAGAGTAATTTTTTCATTAAGTTTGCTCCTTAATTTAAGCATAATTATAGTAACGTTATGAAAAACGTTTTTTTTCAATTTTACCAAATAAAACGACACTTGTCAATAAATACTTTTAATTTATTAATTAAAAAGTACACTTTTTTTAAGGAAATTTTTATCTTTATCGATTTTTATGTGTATTTTTTATGTTTCTTTGCTCTACATGGATAATTTTTAGTTGTTTTGATAAGTATTCATTAGGAATTTTTAAAGCGCCCGCTAATTGTTAGCGAGCGCTTTGAATTTTATTTTTCTTCTATTAATAAATATTTTTCAGGATTAATTTTTTGACCATTTTCAGTTACGGCAAAATGAAGGTGCGCGCCGTCTTTATATTCGGTGCGGTTATTGAGCGAAACGTAGCCTATCACGTCGCCTTTATTAACCGTTTGACCTATGGTGAGATTTTCGTTTGTCTCAATACTGTTATAATGCGATTTTAAACCATTGCCGTGGTCGATAGTTAAAGTAATTCCTTCAAGTTTGCTTTCGGTTATACTTTCTATCGTTCCGCCGTAACAAGCGTAAACTTCAGCGCCTTCTTGGGCGGCAAAATCAATGGCTTTATGCCCTGAATACAAGTTAAGAGTTTGGTTATAAACTACGCTTGCCGAAACGTAATCTTTTATAATAGAGCCTTGTTGAACGGGCAAATCAAAAACTACTACCGTTACAGTAGGCTTTTCTGGCTCAACGTTGTCACCAGGCTTTTCGGTGTTTGTTCCGTCTTCGTTTCCGCTTGAATTATTGTCGTTTGTGTTGTCGCCAATATTATCTGGGTTTTCAATAACAGGCGGTGTTTCAAGTAAATTATTATCGCTATTACTTGCAACGACCAAAGCAACCGTTACCGCAACGAGTACGGCAAGACAAATAAGAAAAACGAAATAGTATGCGTTTTTTCTAAAGAACATTGTGATTTTTTGTTTTTTTTCTGACATAATAATAAACCTCCGTGTTTACATTGATTATTGACTGCTTATAATTTTTTTATACCTATAATTTTAAAGTTAACGCGCTTAGTTAATATCCGTAATATATAAAAGGATATCCTATTACTATTTCATTGCTTTTAACGGCTATATGCACGTTTACTTGCTTTCCGTCAACATACACTTTATTTGGTAATTTTTTTGAGTAATAATAAAGATTAGTTACTCCGTTATCGTTACTTTCTTTGACTAATACTCCGCCGTATTTTTTTATAACGTCGTTTTGATAATCAAAAGAACTTTCAAAACTTTTACATATTCCGCTTGATAAAAACGCATCGCAAATTGAATAGTTTTGACTTTTATAAAATCCGCCCGACGAAAAATTTTTAGCAACGATAACTTCTTGGTTATATAGAGTAATTCCGTCCGTTATAGCGTAAAACAAACAAACTATAAAAAAGGCTACGCATAAAAATTTTTTTAACATAAAAAATACCCACCGTTTACGATGGGTATTATTGACAATATTTATTTGTTTTAAACTCGTTTTTGCTATTTTGCTAAATTTATAACGCCAAAATCTCTACATAACGATAAAACTGTCACTTCACTTGTTAAGTACGGGGCAAGTTTTAAACTTTCTTTTACTATCGAATATTTGATTACTGGAAGACTTTCATTAGTCTTTTTTAACGCTAAAAAAGTTTTTTGAACGCCGTCTAACATGCTAATTATTACCGACGTTTCTTTTAAAAAATCAGAGCGAGTAAGATTTATAAGTTTTGCCAACAATTTTTTGCGTTCTTTGCTTGGAATTTTTAATAGCGAATAAAAATAATCTTTATCTTTTCCTGAAATTTTGCAAAGCAAACTTATATCTCCGTTATAATCGGCAACGGACGGAAGATCGGTCAAATCGTTAGTAAAAAAAGCGTGGTAAAGTTTTGCCGTTTTTATAAACGACGTCAACGCAACGTCACCTTTGCTAAACGTGTTATTTATAAGTTCTATCGCGTGAGCAATTTTTTCGTTTCCAGCGCAAGATAAAACGTTAGACGAAGCAAGAATTTGCGACGACGTAAGCGAGCAATACGCTATAATTTCTATAGGTTTTTTAAAAGTGTTTATCTGGGAAAGTAACGTTACTAATAAACGCGCCCTATCGTAGTGCTCTTTGTCCATTTGTTTAGCGCCACATAAAATTGACAATTTATATTCTATTAAAGCAATGAGTTTGCCTATGCTTTTTATATACGCGTAAGCAATTTTATTACCGCTTGCTTTTGATATTACGTCTTTATCAAGAACGAGAGTTTTTAGCGGGCTTACCGTAATGGACTTAAAAAAACCACCGTCGGGCACGGTTACTTTATTGCCGAGCAAACCTTCAACGTAAGGCTCTGTAAGTAAAGCGTGACAACCGCCGTTCGTGTTTGACGCGTAAAAACGCGCGTACGAAATAAAATCTTTACCGCCAAGAACTATAATTTCACAATTTTTAATGGCGAAAACTTCTTCAGGCTTTTCAAAATTAACGTCGTCTGTGTCAATTAGAAAAACTGAATACTCCACCCCAGCCTTAGTAAGCGCCATAGTAATATCGCTACCAAATTTTATAAAATCGCTTTCTAAACTTACAATTTCAAACTTGACGTTTGGGGTTTTTAAGGCAATAGAATACACGGCGTTAAAAAACTTTTCCGCCGTGATAAACGTAGATATTTTATTTTCAACTGCTTGATTAAATTTTTTTACTTGCGCGTTAAAATCAAACGCTCGCAAAAGCGACATAACTTCACCTTAATCGTTAATAATTTTTCTAAAAAGGTCTATTCTCGTTTCAAGTTCAGGACACTTAAGTAAAGTATTAACGCCGAATATTCCGTCTTCAACGTCAAAATAAGTGGATATTGAACTACCTACAACGGCAAGCATGCATTGATATAACTTTTCGTCCGTTTCGCCTTGCGGTATTATTTGGCGTGGCATTCCCATTCTATTTACCGCAATAGGCAAAAGCCCGTTTTGTAGAATAAAGTTGGTAGTTTTTTTAGCGTCTTCTTTGCTAAGCGACGTGTCGTCAAAACACACCGCTTCAAAATTACGCTTTTTAAGTTCTTTAACGGCGTGAGATAAAAACTCTTCGTCGTAATTTTTAATTCTAAGTTTATAAGCCGTAATACCGCCGTAATTTTTATTAATAACGATAAATTCTTCTGCTTCTCTTAACGTTTCGCCAGCCTTAAAAACTTCAATATTGTTATAAATTATTCTCGTTAAATCTTCGCTGAGATATTTGTTGTTTTTAGCAAGCAAACAGTCTTTGTCTTCGCCGTTAACTTGTATTTTTAAAACACCGCTTAAAAAGTCTAATAAACTTTGCTCATTATACTTTTCAAGAATTTTTTTGCTTAATATTTTAGCAACGTGTTTTTCAGTTACCGCTCCGCCCTTATTATATAATGAAGAAGCAAGCACGTCTTTAATAGAGATAAACACGCTGTATTTTTTAAGTCGTGAATTTATTTTTTTAACAAGCGCTTCAACGTGTTGTTTCTTCTCTTCGCGAATAGGTTTTAATTCTTCGTTTAAGTTCTTTATTTGATTATGCGCAATGCCGTAAACGTAGCACGACGCTTTCTTTTCGTTAAACAACGGAACGCACTCTGCATGATAGCCTACGCTACACGGTAAACCTAAAACTTTACACGCTTTAAAAAATTCTTTACCTGCTGAAAGTGACGCGTAATCGTTAACCGCCACCGCTTTAAGTCCAGCGCGATACGCAGTATACGCGCATAACGAAGGAGAATATAACGAGTAATAATAATTGCTTGCAAAATTTAACACGACTTTGTCTTTCTTAGTTGGAACGAGCGACTTGTCGCTTTCTTCAAGTTTTAAAAGCATTTTTAAAATTTTAGCGCGTAAAAATCTTGGACTATCTACTAATGCGTTAATAAGTCTTTCCGTTTGTAACATAAAATATCCCCTTGTATATATGTATTTTAATGCTTTAGCAAATATTTGTCAATAAATTAACGATTTTTAGTTGGCGTAGCACCTAATTTTACAAAAAACCTTGAAATTTTTAAAAAAAGTGATATAATTTAATTATATATATGCTATTTAGTGCATAAGGGGGATTTTTTATGAATAAAAGTGAATTTACAAGAGCGTACGCTGATAAACTTGGCGTTACCATTAAAAAGGCGGAAGAAAACGTTGCGTTGTTTATCGAAACGATAACGGACTGCCTTAAAAACGGCGAATACGTGCATATTTCCGGCTTTGCAACTTTCGACCTAAAAGACAAAAACGCGCGCGAAGGCGTTAATCCGCTAAACGGCGAAAAAGTTATTATTCCTGCATGTAAATCGCCAAACGTAAAATTTTCTAAATCGTATAAAGAAATTTTTAATAAATAAAATTTTACAAAAAGTAAAAGACCTTGAAGAGAAAATCTCAACAAGGTCTTTTTGTTTTTAAATTTAGTTACTCTCTTCTTGTTTAGATACGGCAAAACCTGCAACACCAAGCAACACTAAAGGAATAAACGTTGTTTTAGCAATTTCAAAATAGTCTAAAAGTTTATCTGTTACGGCCGTTGACGAAGTAATTCCCGCTACTCCTATATATAAAATAAGGTCTACTATTAAAACGGTTATAACGAGCTTCATTAACGCTTTAAAGTGTAACGATTCTTCAACTATATTATCATCGCAAATATCACAAACGATATTTAGTATACGGTATGTAAAAACCACTCTAAATATTGGTAAAATTAAACCTTCAAATATAATATATATTGCGCCACTACCTGCCTCGAAATTAACACTTCCTAAAAGTGAAAATCCGTTTATAACCCCGTCTACAACGTCAGTCATAAATAAATTAGAAAGCATCATAATTACTATTGCCTTTAAAACAATAACTGTCGGTTTTGTAACGATAAAACCTATAGACAACCCTTCCCCACTCGACATTTGTTTTGTTATGCACCCAACCGCTAAAATTGCAACGCAAGCAATATAGCCAACCGTGCCTAAAAACGTCAATTCAATATGGTTAAGAGCAGCGCTTAAAATTAAATACATTGTTGCGTTTTTTAATAACATTTTAAAGGTTTTTTCAATTTCGTCACAATCTTTATCTTTCCATTTTCTAAAACCTGTAAAAAATTCTTTAAGCATTTTAACGCCAAATATAAGATACATAATTCCGTGAATTAACGACGATAAATATTGGTACCACATTGAAAGATTTATTGAGAAAATACTGAGAATAACGTCAATAATTGTAAGAACGCTAACTTCTTTTCCGTTTAAAGAACATAAACCTAAAACGTATACCGCTAAAATCGCAACTTGACCTATTACGTATAAAAACGATGTTAAAGCGGATGATTTTTTTGTTGTAGTATCATCATCGTCATCATCATCGTATCCGTAATATTGTTCGTTGCGATTTCTATTTTCATTACGCTTTTTGTTTGTGTAATCATTTTCTTCTTCGTAACCGTTGAAGCCCGAATTTAATGGCATAGAATTTAATTCAAAATCTGACATTTTTATTTACCCCCATTATAATACGTCTTCAAAATCGTCAGCGTCGTAAATTTTAGCGCTTTCATTAAACTCTACAATAGTATTGTTTATATTTGACAAAGTAATTTTTGTTCTTTCTTCGCCACTACATTGAACTTTATAATAATTACTTGCATAAGAAGATCCGCTACTTTCTTTTTCAACATTTATTGAATAGAATAATTCCATTACTGGATGTTGCGCGTTAGATAAATTAAGTGTAAATGAAGACGTTTTAATATCATCGGCAACAGAACTACCCCCTGCCACTCTAAAAAGTTCACGGCAAAGTGATTTTACCTCATCAGTTTTCATTTGGTAAAAGTCCCCGTCACGAGTAAACCCATCTTCTTCGTAATTTCTTATGTATTTACCAATTATAGACATTTGTTCATAATTATCATCATTAATATTCGTTATTATACTACCGTGACCTTCAGAAACGTCTATCCACTTATTAAGAATTTTTTTAAAATCGGGTAACGTCTCCGTTTTGTTAGACGTTATAGAAAATTCTGTAAAACGAACAAACACATTATCAGCATCAATATATAATTGTGCTTTTATTTTTTGAACGCTTGAATTGCTATCACTCTCGCCCGACGCACTTACAGAAGCCGACGAACGAATATACGCTTCGACGTCATAATAAGACGCGTCTTCGGTAAAATAGCAAGTCATCATCTTATCCATGTACATATTTGAACTGCTAGAACCACTTCCACTAACCGTTGACGATGAGCTCATACCACCAACCGTCTCAAATACAATCGTAGCGCTTGAATATTCCTTTTCGTCGTCACTATCAGATAATGCAGTAAGACGCGTTGACGAACTAAGCCCAAAAGACTCTAAAACGTCTGCAACTTCACTAACGTTTTTAATTTGCTCGTTAACGCCGTTGCCAGCACCACAAGTTACTTTTTCAGTATCTATATTTAGCACGGCCGATATTCCAACTAAAATAGCGCATACTATAACTGAAATAAATTTTTTCATGTTTTACCTCCTTCGTTTTTTGTTGTTTTTTGCTTTTGTAAAACGGTATGAGTATATCACATATTGAGATATATGTCAACATCTCACACTGAGATTATGTATAATTTAGTAGAATATATGGTAAAGAGGGTATATATGCGATTAAAAGAATTAAGGGAAGAAAATCACTTAACTCAACAAACAGTTGCTGATTTTTTGCATATTAAACAAAATACTTACTCGCAATACGAAAATGGACTTAGGCAAATCCCCATTGAATCTATAGTAATGCTTGCTAAGTACTACGAAACGTCGACTGATTATATTTTAGAACTTACCGACGTTGAAACTCCTTACCCTAAAACATAAATAAACCGAAGTAAAAGACCTTGAAGAGAAAATCTCAACAAGGTCTTTTTGTTTATTTTGTTTAACTTCCATTAATAAGAAGGGTTGCCTTTTTATATATACGATATTATTAACGAGGGTATTTAATTTGCGCTTGTGCAGCAGCCAAACGAGCGATTGGAACACGGAATGGCGAGCATGAAACGTAAGTTAAACCAATTTTATGACAGAATTCAATAGTGAATGGGTCGCCACCTTGTTCACCACAAATACCAAGCTTGATTGTTGGGCGAGAAGATTTACCAAGATCAACCGCCATTTTCATAAGTTTACCAACGCCGGCTACGTCAACTTTAGCAAACGGGTCGCTTTCGTAAATTTTGTTTGAATAGTAAGCATCAAGGAATTTACCAGCATCATCACGGCTGAAACCAAACGTCATTTGAGTTAAGTCGTTAGTACCGAACGAGAAGAATTCGGCGCTCTTAGCAATTTCGTCTGCAGTTAAAGCGGCGCGTGGAATTTCAATCATAGTACCAACTTTATAAGAAAGGTTTTTACCTGCAACTTCAATACACTTTTCAGCAGTTTGACAAACAAGATCTTTAACAAAATCAAATTCCTTAATTTCGCCAACAAGCGGAATCATAATCTCTGGAACGATATCCCATTCAGGGTGACGGTTAGATACAGCAATAGCCGCTTGAATAACCGCCTTAGTTTGCATTACTGCAATTTCAGGATAAGTTACGGCAAGACGACAACCACGGTGACCCATCATTGGGTTAAACTCGTGAAGACTTGCTATAACCGCCTTGAGTTCATCCACTTTCATTTTCATTTCTTTAGCAAGAGCAGCTATGTCTTCTTTAGCAGTTGGAACGAATTCGTGAAGTGGTGGATCAAGGAAACGAATAGTAACGTGTTGACCTTCCATTGCTTCGTAAAGTTCTTCAAAGTCGCCTTGTTGCATAGGAAGAATTTTTTGAAGAGCGCGTTCGCGTTGTTCAACCGTTTTAGAAACAATCATTTCACGCATTGAAGCAATTCTATCAGGAGCAAAGAACATATGCTCGGTACGGCAAAGACCAATACCTTCAGCGCCGTAAAGTCTTGCTTGTTTAGCATCCTTAGGCGTATCAGCGTTAGTTCTTACTTCAAGTGAACGGTATTTATCAGCCCATTCCATAATTCTTGCAAAGTAGCCAGAAACTTCCGCGTCAACGGTAGGAATAGCCTCACCGTAAATAAGACCGGTAGAACCGTCGATAGAAATAACGTCGCCCTCGTGGAAAGTTCTACCACCAAGGTTGAAGTATTTTTCTTCTTCGTTCATGTAAATTTCGCCACAACCAGATACGCAACAAGTACCCATACCACGAGCAACAACGGCAGCGTGAGAAGTCATACCGCCACGAACGGTTAAAATACCTTGAGCGTAGTTCATACCTTCGATATCTTCTGGAGAAGTTTCTAAACGAACTAAAATAACTTTTTCGCCTTTATCTCTTGCCCAAACGGTAGCATCGTCAGCAGTAAATACAACTTTACCACACGCTGCGCCCGGAGATGCAGGAAGGGCTTTACCAATAGGCTCTGCTTTTTTAAGAGCCTTTAAATCGAATTGAGGGTGTAATAACGCGTCTAATTGTTTAGGGTCTATCATGCAAACTGCTTCTTTTTCAGTAATCATACCTTCGTCTACAAGGTCGCAAGCAATTTTGATTGCGGCGGCAGCAGTACGTTTACCGTTACGAGTTTGTAACATGAAAAGTTTGCCTTCTTCAATAGTGAATTCCATATCTTGCATATCGCGATAGTGGTCTTCAAGCGTTTTAACGATTTTTTCAAACTGAGCGAAAACTTCAGGTTGTTCGTTTGCAAGTTGAGAAATTGATTGAGGAGTTCTAACGCCTGCAACAACGTCTTCGCCTTGAGCGTTCATTAAGAATTCACCAAATAAACCTTTTTCACCCGTTGATGGGTTACGCGAGAACGCAACGCCTGTACCAGACGTATCGCCCATATTACCAAATACCATTTCTTGAACGTTAACTGCAGTACCCCAGTCGCCTGGAATGTCGTTCATTCTTCTATAATAGATGGCGCGTGGATTATCCCAAGAACGGAAAACTGCTTGTATTGCGCCCATAAGTTGTTCTTTAGGGTCAGATGGGAAATCTACGCCAAGTTTGTTTTTGTATTCTGCCTTAAATTGACGAGCAAGTTCTTTAAGGTCGTCAGCGTCAAGTTCAGTATCGAGTTTAACGCCTTTTTCATTTTTCATTTTATCTATAAGTTCTTCAAAGTATTTTTTACCAACTTCCATAACAACGTCGGAATACATTTGAATAAAACGGCGATAACTGTCGTAAGCAAAACGGCGGTTACCAGTCTTTTGAGCAAAACGCTCAACAACGACGTCGTTTAAACCAAGATTTAAAATGGTATCCATCATACCAGGCATTGATGCCCTTGCGCCCGAACGAACTGAAACGAGAAGTGGGTTTTCCGTGCTACCAAATTCTTTGCCCGTTTTTTCTTCAAGTTTTTTGATGTATTCCATTACTTGAGCGGTAATTTCATCGTTGATTTTTTTACCATCTTTATAATATTGAGTACAAGCCTCGGTTGTAATTGTAAAACCGCGTGGAACAGGCATGCCAAGATTGGTCATTTCAGCAAGGTTTGCGCCCTTACCACCAAGAAGTTCACGCATTTTGCCATTACCTTCATTGAATAGATAAACGTATTTCATTAAACCTCCAAAAAATGTTTTCAAAAGAAAACACGTCGCAGACAACAGCGACTATTTTTTTTAATGATAACTTATTTTTAAAAATTTTTCAAGTCATTTAAAGGCATAGTATGATATTATTGCAAAATTTATCAACTTTTTAGCAAATTTATATCATTTTTTACGTTTTTAATACAAAAACAACGTTTATTTTTTGTTCGCCCATCAAAAACAAAAGACATATCTTTATTCTCACGATATGTCTTTTAAGTTTATTTAGTTTATTGACTGTCTTAATTTTTTTATGCCGTTTGATATATCTCCGTTAAATACGCTTGACGTTCCCGCAACGAAAATATCCGCCCCAGCGTCACTCATCATACGCGCGTTTTCAAAACTAACGTTGCCGTCAACCATAATTTCAACGTTATTTTTGCCTGCAGAGATTAAAAAACTTTTTAGTTTTTTTATTTTTTCAATGGTGCTTTTTATGAGTTTTTGCCCCGCAAAACCAGGGTTAACCGTCATTAATAAAACCCCATCGATATCGTCTAAAACTTCTTCTATCATATATATAGGCGTTGCCGGATTTATTGCCACGAAAGCGCGAGCGCTTTTTTCTTTAATTTTTGTAAGAACTCGCTGAAGATGTTTAGTTGACTCGGCGTGAACGGACACAATATCTCCCTCACCAAGATTAAACCAATCTATTTTGTTTTCCGGCTCGTTTATCATAAAATGAATATCTACAGGAATTGACGTTTGTTTTTTTATTTGATTTACAAAATCAACGCCAAGCGTAAAATTAGGAACGAAAGAGCCGTCCATAATATCTATATGTAAATATTCAATATTTTCATTTTTAAAAACGTCAAGTTGTTCTTTTAAATTCATAAAATCACAACACATAAGCGACGGGGAAATTTTTTTACTCATTTAGCCCTCCACAATCATAATTTTGTTGTAAAACTGTCTATCTTTAATTACGTCGAAAACTTTTTCACTTTGACTTAATTTAATTTTATGAGTTATTAGTTTTGCAGGTTGTATTCCGCCGTTTTTAACAACGTTTAAACTGTCAACCCAATCGTTTACCGTACTAGAAAAATCGGAATTCCAATTTCCTATCAACGTTATTTGCTTGCGTAAAAGTTGAGAATACGTTTGCTTGCTTATAACTATATCGCCGTGCGCGTTGCCTACAAGCGCCACTTTAGAAAAGGCTTTTACAGCATTGATAGCGCCGTTTATGCACGCTCCCGCTCCACTACACTCAATTGCAAAATCAACTTTTTCGTCGCTGTAACGCTTATAGCCTAATTTGTTTGCAAACTCTATTTTTTGCTCGTCAATATCAACGAAATAAACGTCGGTCGCCCCAAAATATTTAGCCCACATTCCACAAAGCATACCTATCGTGCCTGCGCCGTATACGACAACGCTATCACCACTTTTTATGCCAAGTTTTTTAACGGCGTGTAAACATACCGCCATAGGCTCAACCATAGCGCCTTCTTCAAAACTAACTCCGTCTGGAATAAATACTAAATTTTTAGTTTTTACAGCGATATAGTCTTGATTTCCACCGTCTCTACGCGAACCGTAATAATCGTACTTTATGCAGTTTGCATATTGCTCTTTTTTGCAAAATTCACACTCGCCACACGCTATTAACGGAAAAACTGCAACGCGCTTGCCTATTAATTTTTTGTCGCTTGCTTTTTCTATAACGCCCGAAAACTCATGACCTAAAACAATAGGATAAAAATACGCGCCATCATTAAATACGCGCGGTACGTCACTACCGCAAACCCCCGACACCTTTACCTTAACTAATACTTCGTCTTCTTTTATTAAAGGCATTTCACTATTTTGAACTTCATACTTTCCGCCTTTATCAATCACTAATTTCATAAACAATCTCCTTTTTCTACTATTATTTTATATTTGATTGAATTTTCAGTCAATACCCGTCTAAAATGTTGACAAACAAGCATATTTTAACTTATAATTCAATCAAATCAATCATAAAAGGAGTTTGATTATATGGAAACAGAACGCCAAAGAGATATTTTAAAGTATTTAAACGAGCATGAAACGATATCGGTGAAAGAAATATGTAAGCGATTTTACGTTTCTGAAGCAACGGCAAGGCGCGATCTTAACGCTCTTGAAAAGACGGGGACTGTCCGTAGAATTTTTGGTGGCGCAACGCTTATTATAGGCTCTGATAAGCAAGTTCCGTTATTTGTTCGCGAGCGCGAAGACGAGCAAGAAAAAATGCGTATATGCAAAAAGGCAAGCGCTCTTATAAAAGACGGGGATATAATTTTTATTGACGGCTCGTCTACGGCGCAAGTCTTGCTTAATGAATTACAAAAATTTAAAGATATAGTAGTTATAACGAATGGGTTAAAAATAGCGCAAATGCTTAGCGATATACACGTTAAAGTGTATAGCACGGGCGGGCTTTTAATGGAAAATTCTTCTGTTTTAATTGGAAACGACGCCGAAAATTTTATAAATAATTTTAACGCAGATATTTGCTTTTTATCGTGTAAAGGTTTAAGTGAAGACGGAATTTTATCAGACACTTCGTACTTTGAAACGCAACTTAGAAAAAAATTTTTAAAAAATTCTAAGGTTAAAGTTATGCTTATTACTAAAAATAAAATAGGCAAAAAGTATATTCATACTCTTTGCCATCGCGATGACGTAGATTACGTTATTACCGATTAAAATAATGGTATTTAAAATAATTTTTGTTATATATTTAAAACCGCCTGCATCAAGCAGGCGGTTTTATTTTGTTGAAATATACTCTATTAATGAATTGGCGCTTTTTAATTTTACGTCCGTTTTTACCGATAAGTAAAAGAATAAAAATTTGAGAAGTTTGTTTATTTTTTCATCTTCTATTGAAACGCTTAAAACACTGTCAAAATCACACTTAGATATTATGCGTAACGCTTGATAAGTGTCTAACGTTATTTCGGAATAATTTTCCGCCCTACAATTTTCGCAACAAAAAGTAGCGTCAAAATACCTAAAAAACACTCTGCCTTTAATTTCTTCGTTACAGCCACAGCAGTCTAAGACGTTAATTCCGTAACCGAGATATTCGCAAATTAAATATAAGTATAACGCAAGCGTTTGTTTTTCACTCCCTTCATACGCGACGTTTTTTACGGCGCTTAAAGTGGCTTTAAAAATTAAAGGCTCGACCATACCGTCTTCAATAAGATTATTTATAACGTCTGAAATACAAGCGGAAATATAATACTTGTCCATACTAAGACGAAGATTATAAAAACTATCAACGTAACTTGCGTTAATAACGGTATAACGCCCATTCTTTTCGGCTAATATGTATTCAGAAAAACTAAAAGGCTCGGACGCAAATTTTAATTTTGCCCCCGCTTTTTTTACACCTTTTATGCCCGCGGTAATTTTGCCCTTTTCAAGTGAAAAAAGAGTTAAAATTTTGTCGTTATCTTTAAAATCAACCGCGCGCGAAACTATGGCGTTTACCTTAACTTCCATATTTACCGCCTTTTTTCTTTTTGTTCTTTTTTCTCATCTTCTTTTAATCGTGAGTGTAAAAGATAATAACTAACGTCGCCCGAACTTTGAAATAATTTCCAAACAAGCGTTGAAACGTCGTTTTCGTCACCAAGCATAGTTACACCTCCATAATAACATTATGCTTAAAAAATTGCAAATTATTTATTGAACGTTTAACATTTAAGTCGTAAATATAAAAATTTTATATAAAACACCACAAATTACCCCCTTAATGAAAATGAGTTCCATTTTTAAGGGATGTTAAAATTAAAAGAGCGTGGATTTGATTTTCCACGCTTTTAAAATTATTAATTTAATGTTGTGCTTTTTAAATGCAGAGTTACAAGTAAGACGTTAGTTACCGCTAAAAATTATCGAGCAACCTTAGCCTTTAAAATTAGCGTTGAACTCTACCAGACGCATCTCCCCCGGCTAACTTTTCAACTTCGTCAACTGATACCATATTATAGTCGCCTTCGATTGAGTGCTTCAAGCAACTTGCGGCAACGGCAAATTCAATAACTGATTGAGCGTCTTTACCATTAATAAGAGAGTAAATTAAACCTGCGCCAAAACTATCGCCACCACCTACGCGGTCAACGATATGCATTGCGTATTTTTTAGAAAAATATGCTTTTCCGCCAGTATAAAGCATTGCCGACCAATTATTGTCGTTAGCAGATAAACTTTCACGAAGAGTAATTGCAACGCCTTTACAGCCAAACTTTTTAGTGAGTTTTTCAGCAACTGAAATATAGCCTTGATGATTGAGTTTTCCGCTTATAATATCAGTACCATCGGCTTCGATACCAAAAACGTCTTTAGCGTCTTCTTCGTTAGCGATACAGTAATCAACGTAAGAAACGAGTTCGGTCATAACCTTTTGCGCTTGCTCTTTAGACCATAATTTTTTACGATAGTTAAGGTCGCAAGAAATTGTTATACCACGCTTTTTTGCTTGCTTGCACGCTTCAAGAGTAATTTGAGCCATACTTTCTGATAAAGCGGGCGTAATGCCTGTAAAGTGAAACCACTTTGTTCCGTCAAAAATTTTATCCCAATCAAAATCACTAATAATTGCAGTTGCAATTGAAGCGTTTGCTCTATCGTAGATAACTTTACTTGGGCGTTGCGACGCGCCTTTTTCGCAATAATAAATACCTACCCTATCTCCACCACGAACGATATAAGAAGTGTCAACGCCAAACTTTCTAAGAGAGTTTACCGCCATTTGACCTATTTCGTGTTTAGGGAGTTTTGATAAGAAAGCAACGTCTTCGCCATAGTTTGCAAGAGAAACGGCAACGTTTGCTTCCGCTCCGCCAAAAGTTGCTTGAAAATCTTCGCTTTGAACGAAACGAAGGTAGCCCTTAGGGGCAAGACGTAACATAAGTTCACCAAAAGTAACTATTTTTGCCATTTTTATTCTCCTTTAATAATTTCATTAATTTCTTGGCAGTTTTTAACGATATCCCCTTTCATCATCCAACTACCGCCAACGGCGTAAATTTTATCGCAATCTAAAAATTCTTTAAGGTTAGTTGCGTCAACGCCACCCGTTGGTAAAAATTTAATTTGTGGAAAAGGACCAGCCAAAGCCTTAATTGCTTTAAGCCCGCCGTACACTTGCGCTGGGAAAAATTTAACTACGTTTATTCCAAGCGATATTGCTTGCATTATTTCAGTTGGAGTTACGCAACCGGGATAATAAGTAATACCGTTTTCTATGCAGTACTTAGCAACTTCAACACTTAAACCTGGCGAAACAATAAATTTAGCGCCAGCGTCCACCGCGCGTTTTGCCTGTTCTACGTTAATTACAGTACCCGCGCCAATATACATATTGGGAAAAGTTTTTACGCCAAGACGAATAGCATCTTCTGCGCATGCCGTTCTAAAAGTAATTTCTGCAACGGGCAAATTGCCGTCGTTTAACGCTTGAAGCGTAGGAATAGTGTCTTGTAGTTGTTTAATTACAACAACGGGAACAACTTTTACGTTTTCCATAAAATACCCCTTATTTTTTCTTGTTAAATTTATTTTAATATATTTTTTTGATTTTGTCTTTAAAAATATTGATATAAATGCAAATAATTTAAAAAATATTTACTATTTTAACGTTTTTAAAGTAAAAAAACGGCTTAATTAACCGTTTTTTTTACTAAATTTGTATTTCTTTTCCGTTAGAAGAATACATTGCTAAAATAAGTTTAACAACCTTTCGCGCTTCGTAAAAATCAATAGCAAACTTTTCTCCGCTTTGAACTTTACGGTAAAAATCGCCTATGAGTTTAACGTGTCCCGTTCCCCAAACTTCTTTACCAATTGCCGATTGCCCATCGCTCTTGGTAATAAATTTACCATTTAAAATAATATTATCGGTTGTTATTTGCATAACTTCGTCGTCGGTAGCAAAAGTCATTATTATAGGGAAGGTTTTTTTAGCGGAGTTTGTTGCCGTCATAATAAAATTTCCGCCGTTACTTAAACTGAACATACCAAACGCGGTGTCTTCAACTTCAATTTCTTTTTTGAGCGAGTGATTATTTATCGTTGCCGTAACGGTCACGGGCATTCCGCAAAACCATTGCAACACGTCAAGAGTATGAAGGGCTTGGTTTATCATAACTCCGCCACCTTCAGTAGCCCATTTTCCGCGCCACTCGCCACTTGCGTAATACTCGGCGTCACGTCGCCAAATTAACGAACCGTAACCACATTTAATTTCTTTATCTTTAAAGTATTCCTTAGCGTATACGATAGCATCGTTATACCTATTTTGTTGACACACGCCAAGTTGAGCCTTGCTATTTTGTACGGCAATTTCTATTTGGCTAAGTTGCTCTTTAGATATTGCAACCGGTTTTTCACTTAATACGTTTACGTTTTTGTTAAGAGCGTAAATTATCATTGGCGCGTGAAGATAGTGCGGAGTGCATATATGCACGCTATCAAGATTTTCGCTATCTATCATTTGCTTGTAATCGGTATAAACGTTAGCGTTTAAATTGTAATTTTTAATTGCGATTTGACATTTTTGAGGCACTATATCGCATAGCGCCACTATTTGATGATTGTTCTCAATAAGAGCGTCGATATGAAGTTTTGAAATTTCGCCTAAACCTATAATTGCTACTTTCATAACATACCTTTTTTTAGTTTTTTGTTTTATTGTGCAATATTTTTTAAAAAAAATGAATTGTTTTTATTATATAAAAATATTGCAAAAACTAAACTGCTGTAATTTTTATAAATCACTTCTTTTCTTTTACTAAACTACCGTAAGTGTTTTCCGTATCAAGCACCGTTTCAACAACGTTTTGTTTACGGCGCGATACGGCAATGCGCTTTTTGAGTTCTTCATAATAAAGGTCTTCGTCAATAGGAATGGTAACTTCTTTATCAAGCCAAGTTGAAAGGAGCATAGCGTCCATAAGTTCAACGCCGTTAATTCCTTCCGTTCCGTCAACGAAAAGTTTTTCTTTTTTGAGTATTGCGTTTGTAAAGTTGCGACAAATACCTATATGTTGTAAATTTTCGCCGTCAGTTTCAACGATAATTTTTTGGCATTCAGGATTACCAAACCCGTTTTGAGAAGTTTTTATATAATTTGTAAGGTCTTCGGTTTTGTACCAAATAAGTTCGTCGCCCTCGGCGGTAAGTTTACCTTTTGTGCCTGAAATTTCAAAGCGGTTTGTTCCTGGATATTCGCCCGTAGTAGTTATAAATACGCCAGTCGCTCCGTTTTCGTATTCAAAATATGCGGTAACGTCGTCTTCCACTTCTATATCGTGCCACTTTCCAAAATGACAAAACGAACGTACTTTTTTAGGGTTTGCGCCAACAATCCAACTTATAAGGTCTAATTGGTGCGGACATTGATTGAAAAGAACTCCACCGCCTTCGCCAGACCAAGTTCCACGCCAATCTCCGCTATCGTAATAAATTTGCGTTCTAAACCAAGTAGTTATAATCCAGTTTACACGAGTAATCTCACCAATACCGCCGCCCATTATAATTTCACGCATTTTTCTATAAATACAGTTAGTGCGTTGATTAAACATCATAGTAAACAAGCCTTTTGAAGTTTTTGCTACTTCCATCATTTCTTTTACTTGTTTAGTGTAAACGCCGGCAGGCTTTTCGCAAATAACGTTAAGCCCTTTTTTGAGCGCTTCAATAACAATAGACGGATGGTCGTAATGAGGCACGGCAACTAAAACGGCGTCAACGTCAGCGTTATTTATAAGGTCGCTTGCCGAATAGTATTTTTCAAAATTAACGTCTGGATATTTGCTTTGAATTCTTTCTACTCTATCTTTTTTAACGTCTGCAATAGCCGTAACGGTTGCTTCGGGAACTTTACCCGTCATAAAATTACCAATATGCCCAGTTCCCATATTTCCAAGTCCTATAATACCGTATTTTACCATATTAATCTCCTTTTAATTCAATATTGAATTTAAATAATCAATACTCTTTTTTACTTCTTCAAGAGTATTTGGTTTTAAAGCGGCGTTGTCTTGCTCGACTATAACGTACTCAGCCCCTGCTTTTTTAACGGCGTTATATATTCTTGCAAAATCTAAAGTACCGTCTCCACACGCGCATTCTTCGTTAACGTGCGACGGTTGAGTTCCTTTTTCGCCGTTTACTACTACTTTGTGGTCCTTAAAATGAACGCATTGAACTCTACCTGAAATTTTTTCAATTACGTCGTAAATATCAACGCCACCACGATAAACCCAATAAGTATCGAGAGTAAAGTTTACGTTCTTTGCGTTTTCTATAATATAGTCGTACCACGTTTTTTTGTTCGGTTGCGTTTGAAATTCGTGCATGTGGTTGTGATAGAAAAATTCCATTTGATTATCTTTTATAATTTTTGCTTTTTTATTAAGAGCGTCTATAACGGACTTAAAGACTTCAAAATCTCTACCCGCATCGTCAAAAATTCCGCCAATTCCTATATAATTACAACCTATTTGCTTATGCTCTAAAATGACTTTATCAAGTTCGTTTAAAATTCTATCGCTTGAAACGTGAGTAAGTTTAACGGGAAGCCCCACTTCTTTGAGTTGACGTTTTATCCAATCAACGTGAATAGGTAGCCCCGAATATTGAATAAACGAATAACCGTACTCTTTTAGCGTTTTACAAGTGTTAACAAACTCGTCTTCCGTTTGAATAAGATTTCTAATAGAATATAAATTTAAACCTATTTGCATATTATTTTTCCTCCTTAAACGCGCCGTTAATTTCAACGTAGTCGTTTTTTAAAATAATGTTTTTAAGCGAAGTAACTGCAAAATCAAACGCTTGACGGTTTGAATTAAACTCAAACTTATTTTTCATTTGGGTATTATCAATATTGCCGTACCCACTAAAAATTTTAAGGTGCGGTTCTACCGTTAAAACGACGTCTTTGCCCCTTACCGCTTTTATAAGCCCGTCGATATCGCCGTCGCCGTAACCGGACGGAACTAACTGTTCAGTTTTTGAAATTACGTCTTTAATATGAAAATATTCCGTGTAATCTATAGTTTTTTTAAGAGCCTCGCTTGCGTTTTCTCTGCATTGAAGATAGTTTGCAGGGTCGTAAACGAGTTTTATAGACGGAACGCTTTTTGCAATTTCTAAAACTCTGTCTATACTGTCGCCATAAATTTCCTTTTCATTTTCGTGACAAAAAAGTAAGCCGTTTTGAGTTGCTAAATTGCCTATAACGTTTAAGCGTTTTAACACTTCTTCTTTATTTTGATAAGCGTTAAAAAAACTAAAACCCCTAATGCGTTTAGCCGAAAACATTTTTGCAATTTCAAAAATTCTCTCAACTTTTTCGAGGTGTTTTTCAAAATTTTCATTAATATCTACTTTGCCGAGCGGTGAGCCAATCGACCATACTTTTATGCCGTTTTCATCAAGTTGACGCTTGTAGCAAGCAACGTCGTCGTCGCTAAAATCGAGAACGTTTTTACCGTCAACGTTACGAATTTCAATATAGCCGATATTATTACTTTTTAGCGCGTCTATTTGACTTAGTAAAGACTCGCCAGCCTCGTCGGCAAAAGCGCAAAGTTTAATCATAATAACTCCTTTTACATTTGATAATTTTATTATACATTAGCACAAAATAAAATCAATTACGCTTTTTGCTAAAAAACATTGCAATTCTTGCTAATGCGTCGTATAATAATTATATAAACTTAAACAAGGTAAGCAAATGACTAAAATTAAACATATAAGATTTAACAAAACAACGTATAATCATACCGTTTCAAGCGCAACGCAAGGGGCGTATATATCTAACCACGTTCATACCCAATTTGAAATAATGCTATTCGTTTCAGGAGATGCCGATTACGTTGTTGAAAATCAACGATACGAATTATCGCCTTATAGTTTAATTATAACTAAGCCCACAGAGTACCATTTTTTATATTTTAAAAAAGCAACTAACGCTTATGAAAGATACTGGCTTCAATTTGATATTGACGACTTTCCTAAAGAAATTGCAACTAAAATAATAAGCGGTAGCGGTGTTATTCAACTTGACTACAACAATCGAATAAGTAAACTTTTTAGAATAATTGAGGAGTATGCTTTAATTTTTTCTCCAGAAAAATACCCCGAATTTTTTAACGGATTGTTTACTGAAATTATTTTTATACTTTCGCTTGAAGTAGAAAATAACGACGTTGTAACCATTCAAGAAGCGGACGAGACTACGGCGAAAATTTTAAAATATATAAACGAACATATTACCGAGCCGTTGTCCGTACAAAAAATTGCCGACGCGCTATTTATCTCTTCGTCGACGCTATGCCATAAGTTTTCTGAGTATATGAAAACGGGCGTTATGAAATACGTTAAGAAAAAGAAAATTTATTACGCTGAAAAAATGCTACGTCAAGGCGTAAAGCCTACGGTAACTGCAACCTTACTAGGTTACGGCGATTATTCTTCTTTTTATAGAGCGTATAAAGAAGTTTTCGGCGCTCCGCCAAAACACCGCTAATAATTTTTATGTATTATAAAGCGTTTAGCGTTGTATTTAATCAACTTTAATATATTAATGAAAATTTATTTATAATTTTAGCCCACTTTTATAGGTGGGCTTTTTTGTTGTTTAAATTTTTATTAAGCCGTCAATAATTTATACGGAGGTAGGAATATGAATCCTTTTGAATATAAACCAAAACAGAAAAATCAATACTACAGTTTAAGCTCGTTAGCACTTAAAAGTTATGATAAGTACGAGACTGACCCCTATACCAAGACGCGTATAATTTTAATGAACGGCACGGAATTTGAGTCCAACTGGTTTTACCATCAGTTTGCTAGACATTGCCGTAATAAAGAAATTTTGACGGCGATTGCCGAAATACGCCGTAGCGAACAGCAACAACAAAAACGCATTGGCTCGCTTAAACCCATTAACGAAAGTATACTTGAAACAACTCTTTCGTACGAGCAACTTGCCGTTGACCTTACAGCAATTTTAGCCAAGCGCGAAAAAGATAGCGTAGTTAAAAATCAGTTAGATTTTGCTTTGCTTGAAGACTTCGACCACTTGTACCGCTTTACTAATATGCTTGAAATGGACGAAAAACAAAATTATAAAAAACTTATTGGTAGTTATACTGAAATTACCCCGGGTAGACCTACTATTGCCGAACACCGTCCGCCTGTTGTCGACTTAAAAGCGCCTATAAACGCTTGCATTGCAGACCCTCTTACAAAACTTAACGTTTGTATTATAACGGCGGCGGAACAACAAACGATGAATTATTATATGAACGTTGCAGGCTTTTATCATAAAGAACACGGCAGACGTTTATTTAGTGAAATTGCTATGATTGAAGAACAACACGTTTCGGGCTATGAAAGTTTAAAAGACCCTACAAAATCGTGGCTAGAATGCGCGCTTATGAACGAGTATACCGAATGTTATTTGTATTATTCGTGCTATAAAACTGAAAAGGACGAAAAAATTAAAGAAGTGTGGGAGCGCCACTTCGAAAACGAAGTTTACCACCTTAGAATTATTAGCGACCTTTTACAAAAATTTGAAGGCAAGCATTATAAAGAAGAAATTCCTTTCCCAGAATTTCCTGAACTTCTTGATTTTAGCGAAAATAAAAAATATATACGCGAAGTGTTGCAAAACGTTAGACTTGCAACTGACGGAACTATATATCCTAATATTGACGATTTGCCTAATACTCACCCATTCTTCAAATACCAAAAGGCAGTTGTAGGCTCTAACCCTGATAAAATTCCAAGCCATAAAATTATGAAAGATTATATATCTAAATTTGGCGAAGATTTGCGTTTTGAAACTGCTCCTCACCCTATTCCTGTACTTCGTGATAAAACGGTAGACAATTATGAAATAGCAAGAGTAAAAGGAAAATAAAAAACTCCCCACTATGAAAATTTCATGGTGGGGATTGTATTTATAACTTAACCGCGCTATAAATTTTATTAAGGGGAATAAAAAATATCGCCACGGTTAGCGTTACGCATATTATTTGCGTTATTAATGTAGGTACGCTTGCAATAAAATACGTTTTAGTTGCGTTTAACGTAAACCCGTAAAAAATGGACGTTATAAGCACGTCTATAAATGTAAAAAGCACTGTAAAAAGTATGGCAAACAGCGTTACTGCTATGAGTTTTTTTAAGTTTATAGTTTTAGAAAATTTCCTGCCTAAAAGCCCAAAAAAGAGCGCTAAACAGTTGTAATAAATTAAATAAAGTATAATTATGTTTGGAAAAAACCCAAATAAAATACACCTTATAAGCGAAAACGACGTTGCTACTATAACTCCACGGTAAGCGCCAAAATAATAACAAAAACTTACCATTAACACCGTTACTATTTCTATCCCGCTAATTCCGCTTAAAACAAATTGTCCGCCTATAAGTAAAGCAACGAATACGCCGAGCGTTGCTATTTCTTTTGCCGTTTTCATATTAGAAAGATTGATATATCCAAATATAACTACAGCCGTCTTTTACAATTAAACTCTCAGCGCCATAGTTTGCTGAATTATACGTTTTATCTTTATATTCTATGGTGAAAGCGGACGTAGAATTTTTTTCGCTATAATCGTCGGTATAAAGCATCCAGCAAGCCGACCAATCAGTAGCGTTTTCAATGCCGTTAATTGCCGTTACCATGCCGTTTTTTATGGTGAACATATTTTTATATTCTTCAAGGCTCGCCATGTAATTTGCTAAGGTTAAGTCCGTTTTGTCTGTTTCAACCTTGATAACGACGTACTTATCGCTTTCTTTGATAACGAGAGGCTCTTTTTCGCACGCGGTTATAAGCGCTAAGGTAAGCGTTAATAACAAAGTTAACGCTAAAGTTAAAAGTTTTTTCATAAATTTTTATACGCCTAAAGTTAGATAAAAAATCCGCGCCGACGAAATAACGACGGCGCGACTTAAAACCTTTATGGCGTAATTCTCCTTTGCCCGAAAATTCGTTACTTCCAACCTTTCGTTAGGCATTCCGACTTAATAAAGGCTACCCTTTAAATTACGGTAATGGCTGTTGCTATGGATTTTCACCACAATTCCCCTATAAACAAGCTACTTTTTACTCACTTGACCGAAAAGTTTATTAAGTTAATTAAATTTTAACACTTTTATTTTGTTTAGTCAATTTAAAAAATAAATATTTAATTTTAAAAACAAACAAAAGCATTAATATAAAATCGCTCCTTAAAAAAAGAGCGATTTTAGTGTATATTATTTTATATGAAACTGCGTGGAATATTTCCACGCAGTTTTAAAATTATTGCTTTATAAACTCAATTATATTTTTCTTTTTATCAGCTGGTAATTTTTCAATTAAATTTTTAAGTTCATTATTTTCACTATAGTTATCTATATCAGAGCTGAAAAATCTTTCTATCGGAAAATTACACACTTCTAATATTTTTAATAATTTTTCCATAGTCAAAACTATTCTTCCGCTTTCAACTTGAGCAATATATTGTTGACTCATTCCTATTCTAAAGCTTAATTCTCGTGCCGATAACTTCGCCTTATTTCTAACGTATCCTATTCTACTTAAAACTTCTTTAATTTCCATTTTATTCCTCTCATTTTAAGTATATACAATACGCAGTTTTGCGATGTAAATATACCTTAAAGTTTAATATTGTGCGGTTTTAAAGGCTTTGAAATGATTTTTTGCTTACTATATAACGGTTTAAATGCAAGCAAATCAAGGCAAACGCCCG
>CALDOZ010000005.1 GCA_937912025.1 uncultured Clostridia bacterium
GGGTTTTACCAATGTATTACGCCGTGAGTATGGCGTTAGTTTCCGCTAAAAATTAACGAAGAACCTTCACGTTTAAAGGACGCGTAAATCATTAATAATAAGCCCATAAGTGTACCCCATAAGTTCGGCAGCGTTTTTACACATAAACATACGTTTATGATATATTTCAAAATAATCGCTAACGGAACAAATTTTAGGGTCGGTATCAATAACGGTAAATATAATTTTATTTTCTTTATCTACTTTTATATACGAACGATTTACGGCAAGATTTACCCTATCGTGAATATTCATTGACTTTTTAAGCATTTTTTTGCGCACGCGTGATTTGTGAACGTCAGACTTATCTGCAATAATAAGCGCAGACGATAAAACTGATACGGGAACGCCGTTACTTTCGTCGTGATTGCCAATAGCCATCATAATTTCAGCACTATCTTCATAACTCATTCCGCGCTCGGTTAAAAGTTTATACGCAAGTAGCGCTCCACTTTGAGCGTGATTAAAACGAGATAAAGCGTTGCCAATATCGTGAAGATATCCTGCAATTTCGCCTAAATTAACTAGATTTTCATTAGCGCCCGTTTCTCTTAAAATTTGCGCCGTCCACGACGAAACAATGCTACTGTGCCTTGTTGAATGTTCGGTATACGCAAGCGCGTCTATTTGTTTTTCACACGTTTGAATAATTGCCGTTATTTCTTTATCTTTTTTAAGTTCTTTTACAGTTATCATATTTCACCACATTATAAAAAACTAAAACTTTTCAACGTGAATTTTGCCGTAAATTTCTTCGTACTTATCACGATAAAACAAATTCGTACCCGGCGTTGTAACGGAAGCAGTACCCGCTGCAACGGCACACTTTAACATTTCTTCTTTACCAGCGCCACGCTCAAGCATAACGCTAACCGCCGCCACCATACTATCGCCCGCGCCTACCGTTGAGTTAACCGCAACGTTAGCGCTTTTACAAAAATACGCCGTCGTACCATCGGTAAGCACCGCGCCTTCGCCACCAAGCGACAATAATACGTTTTGCGCGCCACTATCAATAAGTTTGTTACAACCCTTTAATATATCAGACTTAGTACGAATACTACTACCAATAATATTTTCAAGTTCAGTAAGGTTAGGTTTTACCATATAAACGCCTTCTTTTAAGGCGTTTACTAGTTTTAACCCCTCGGTATCTACTATAGTTTTTGCTTTTTTATCTACCACTTTTAAAAGTTTTTGATAATAATCGTCTTCAACACCTTTAGGGAGCGAGCCACTCATAACTACAACGGAAGAACTCTTAGATATTGTTTTAACTAAACTAATCAATTCTTCTTGCTTAGAGTAACTAACCAATTCTCCCTTATCGTTAATTTCGGTAAGCATCGACCTATTGTCTACTATTTTATAATTTACTCTAACGCTACCTTTATCCCAAACGAAAGAATATTTAACCCCTTCATTATCAAGTCTTTGAGTAAAAAGACTTCCGTCGTTTTCAAACATAAACCCGGTAGCAAAACTGTCCCCTCCAAGTCTTCTAACGCCTATTGCCACGTTTAAAGCCTTACCCGAATAAGTTAAAATTTTATTGCTTATACGATTCATTCTTCCAACGTTTAGTTGTTCAAGTTCCATTGTACAATCAATACTTGGGTTAGGACAAATACTTAAAATCATTTATTTTTATTCCCCTTATAACTACGTTATATTCACATCATATATACAGCGGTAATAAAACTTAAATAAGTTATTACCGCCGTTTAGTTAATTATGCTTCTTTTTTTGCTTCAGCAATTATTTTTGCTTGTTGGTCAAAGGTTACTTCTTCATAACGCGCAAATTCAATAGTGAACTTACCACGCGCTTGAGTAAGCGAACGAAGGTCAGTAGCGTATTCGAGAGTTTCACTTTCAGGAATATCTGCTATAATAATCGCTTTATCTCCGTCTTGTTCAGTACCTAAAATTCTACCGCGACGTTTATTAATATCGCCCATAATATCGCCAAGATAACTATCGGGAACAGTTATAACAACTTTCATAATAGGCTCTAAAATTACAGGATTTGCATTTTTAATACCTTCGCCAAAAGCAATTTTAGCAGCGGATACAAAGGCAACTTCTTTACTGTCAACAGGGTGCATTTTACCGTCAAAAAGCGTTGCTTTAAGGTTGATTACAGGATATCCTGCTAAAATACCCGTTTTGATTGCTTCGCGTAAGCCTTTATCAACTGCAGGTATAAAACTGTTAGAGATTGCACCACCAACGATAGCGTCTACAAACTCGTATTCACCGTCCGCCGCGCCAGGTTCAAATCTAATTTTACAGTTACCGTATTGACCAGCGCCACCACTTTGTTTTTTGTGCGTACCTTCGCCTTCAGCCATCTTCTTGATAGTTTCTTTATAAGCAATTTTAGGAACGCCAAGCACGGCTTCAACACCAAATTTAGATTTAAGTTTTTTGCATAAAACTTGAAGTTGCATTGCGCCAATACCAGCAATAATCATTTCGCCAGTATCTGGATTTTTACTTACGCTAAACGAAATATCTTCGTCGGCAAGTTTAGAAAGACCTGCAAAAATTTTATCTTCTTCACCTTTTTTAGAAGCAGATACAGTTCTTTTATACATAGGCGACGGAACTTCAAACATTTTAAATTCAGTTTGGTTAGTTTCGTATAAAGTGTCGCCCGTTTTAACGTCGTTAAGTTTATTAAGCGCGCCAATATCACCCGCTATAATTTCAGTAGCAGAGTCTTGCTTTTTACCTTTAATAAAGTAAGTAGCGCCAATTTTTTCTTCTCTACCGTCGCTTGAAACTTTAAGCGTCATACCCGATTTAAGTTTACCAGATATAACTTTAACGTAGTTAAGTCTTCCTAAATACGGATCTACCACCGTTTTAAATACACGAAGTACCGTTTGAGAATTTTCGTTAGGAGAAACGGGAACTTTAAACGAACCTTTTACAGTTGCGCGTTGTAAGCCAGCGTCTTTAGGGCTTGGAAGAGTAGATATAATTTTATCCATTAAGTTGAACACGCCGTGGTTTTTAGCGGCGCTACCGCCAAGAACGGTAATAGTTGAGCAAGAATTAATACCCTTTTTAACGCCAAGTTCAATTTCTTCTGGGCTAAGTTCACCGTCAGTAAAGAATTTTTCAAGTAACGCTTCGTCGTTTTCGGCAGCGGCTTCAGTAATAGCAAGTTTTGCTTCTTCGTAAGCGTCAAGCAAATAATCAGGAATAGGATATTCGTTTCTTTCCCAATCTCTTAACACGCCGTAAGCAACTTTAACAAAGCCTTTCATTTTACCGTCTACCATATTAGGTATAATCATAGGCGCAATTTTGTGGCCGTATTTTTCTTTGATAGCGTTTACAGTTTTAATAAAGTCAGTATTATCTTTATCTAAACCGTTAATGAAAAGCATTGCAGGAATTTCGTGTTCAACGCAGTAATCAATGGCTTTTTCAGTACCAACGGTAAGCGTACCGCCAGCGCCAGAAACGATAATAGCTGAGTCGGCAACGGCGAGCGCTTGAACCATTTCACATTCAAAATCGTAAAATCCAGGAACGTCAATAATATTGAACTTATAACCTTTATACTCTCCATACGCGCAAGCAAGGCTTATTGAAGATTTTTTGTTTATTTCTTCAGCATCAAAGTCCATAACGGTGTTACCGTCTTCAACTTTACCTTGTCTATCTATCATACCCATATTGAGTAAGATTGCTTCTGCAAGAGTAGTTTTACCCTCACCACTGTGTCCGATTAATGCAACGTTTCTAATTTTGTCTACATCCATAATAGTAATTCCTTATCAGTATATTTATTAAAAGGCTCTATTGCCTTTCGTATACGTTAATTATATACCAAAACTTTTGCTTTTTCAATAGGCAATTTTTAATTTAACGAAATTTTAACTCATTTTTTATAAAAAAGACAAATAATTGCGTATTTTTACCCGTTTTTGAGCAAAAAACACGCAATTAGATAATTTCTTAACAATATTTCTGCTTTTTTAAGCAAATATCAAATCAAAATGCAAATAACGTTACCCTTTCTTTCATTTATAATTTTAGTTACCGTCTTTTTCATTTTGCTTTTCGTTTCTTCTTTCATTGAATGTATTTTAGACGCTATTTCATTAGACACTATGCTTGAAAGCGGTTTACCAAATACGTTTGTATCCCATACTTTTTGAGCGTCTTTTTTATACTCTTCTTTAATAAATTCAGCATAATCACCGCATTGCTGTTTTGTGCCGTATATAGGCGTTACTTCGGCATCGAGATTAATTTTTATTAAATGCATACACGAACTGCCCGCTTTGAGTTTAACTCCGTATCTTCCGCCTTGACGAATAATTTCGGGTTCTTTAAGCGTCATTTCGCTATCGCTAGGCACAACTATTCCGTAACCGTTTTCATCAACTTCCATAAGCGCCGACTTTAACTTGCGATAGTTATTTTTTGCTTCGTTAAGTTCTTTAACGTAAGACATAAGTTTGTACTCGCCGTCAATTTCGTCGCCTGCAACTTCGCTTAACAATTCAAAAAATAATCCTTTTTCGGGTTCAACGTCGTACACGACTTTACCTTCGCCAAGTAGCGCCGACGTTTCTTTTACGTTTTTTACACCCGTTACGCCTTTTAGCGCTTCTATCAAAACGCTTGAGTGCTTCATTTTTTCAATGAGTGGCGATACTTCTTTTATTGCGCTTATAATGCTAGACACAACTTTACTTTCAGGCGGTAAAAGTTGCATCCATTTAGGAATAGACACGTCGAACGTGCGCATAGGAAATTCAAGTAAAACTTGCTGTAAAACTCCACTTAACTCATCGGCAGTTGCGTTCTTAGCGTCAAGCGGAACGACTGTAACTCCGTACTTATTTTTTAAATCTTCAGCAAGTTTTTGACATTCTTTACCATTTGGATTATTTGAGTTTAATACTATTACGAAAGGTTTATTAGAGTTTACTAGTTTACTAACCGCCTTTTCTTCGGCTTTGACGTAACTGTTTCTATCAATATCGCAAACAGTACCGTCAGTCGTTACTAAAACGCCTATCGTTGAATGTTCGCTAATTACTTTTTCAGTACCTATTTCCGCCGCCTTTTCAAAAGGTATAGGCTCGGCATTCCAAGGCGTTTTAACAAGTCTTGGCAAATCGTCTTCTTTATCGCCAATAGCGCCGTCAACCATAAAACCAACGCAATCTATAAGCCTAATTTTACAAGTAGCCTTACCTTTTAGCGCAATTTTAACGGCTTCGGACGGAACGAATTTAGGCTCGGTTGTAGTTATAGTTTTACCAACTCCCGACACCGGCATCTCGTCAATTGCTATTTGTTTTTTGTTTTTGTTTTGTATGTTGGGGGCAACTATCAAATCGGTAAACCTTGTAATAAACGTAGACTTGCCCGTTCTTACAGGACCTACAACACCAATATATACGTCACCGCCCGTGCGTTTTGCAATATCTTTATATATATCAAATTTTTCCACAGAAAAAACCTCCTCGGCTACTTTATAAAAGTATATGAGAAGGTTTTTTAGTTTATGAATTATTTTCTTCGTTGTTTTGTTTTTCTTTTTTAAGTTTGCGTTTTATGAGCGACTCTCTAACCATTTGCAACCAATTAGTAGGATGTTCTTCCCCCGCCATAAGACGTTTTATGTTTTGCCTATGCGCGTACCAAGTAAGGAATATTATTGATATTACGAATATGTTAGATATAACTGCTACGAATACTTGAGTAGTTGATACTATTTGGTTTTGAATATAACTTTCATACACCCATAAGCAAGTTGCGAATGCAGGTGGAGTCGTTGCTATGAACGAACCCATTGCTCCAACTTCGGTAATAAAAATAAATACTATTGCAATTATTCCGCTTACAAGCGCAACCTTAGGACTACATACCGCAAATACGCCGATAGTAGTCGCTATACCCTTACCCCCTTTAAACTTCATAAATACGGGAAAAACGTGACCGAGTACGGCAAAGAAACCGCACATTACTTTAGCAACCATTCCAACGTGAAGTTCAGTTCCGTTAAAGTAAAACTTATCGTAAACGAGCATTGCTACCAAAGTAGGTAAAGCGCCTTTAAAAATATCTAATACTAAAGTTAAAACGCCTATACCCAAACCAAAGTTACGGCTCATATTTAAAGTGCCTGGATTACCGCTACCAAGTTTACGAATATCCTTTTTCTTTATAAGAGATATGATAACCGCAAAATTTATATTACCTATTAAGTAAGAACAAAGGGCAAAAATTAAAAATTGCCACCAAAGTTGTCCTATAGTTAAATACAGCATTATTTGTCCTCCGTCTTTTCACGAATAATAAGTCTAATAGGCGTACCGCTAAAATCAACGGCATTTCTTAAAGTGTTTTCTAAAAAGCGTTTGTAACTAAAATGCATTAATTCCGAGTTGTTTACGAATAACACGAAAGTAGGCGGTTCAACCCCGTCTTGTACGGTATAGTAAATTTTTAATCTTCTACCGTTTTTCGTTGGTGGCTCGGTTGCCCTAACGGCATCGCTAATAAGGTCGTTTAACGTACCCGTTGATAAGCGACGGCGAGCGTTTTCAAGCGCTTCGTTTGCTATTTTTAAAACTTTTTCAGCTCTTAACCCCGTTTTTGCCGATATAAATATGCTTTTATAGTAGTCCATAAACGCTAAGTCAGAGTCTAATTTCTTTTTAAACGATTCAATGGTAAACGTGTCTTTTTCAACGGCGTCCCACTTATTCATAACGACTACGGACGGTTTACCCTGTTCGTGTATATAACCTAAAATTTTAACGTCTTGCTCGGTTAAACCTTCAGTACTATCAATAACCGCTAAACAAACGTCCGCCCTTCTAATAGAAGCGAGCGCGCGTATTACGCTATAATATTCTACGTCTTCGTTAACGGCTTTTTTCTTTCTAATACCCGCCGTATCGATAATCATATACTTTTGACCGTTAAGTTCAAAAGGCGTGTCGATAGAGTCGCGAGTAGTTCCCGCTATGCCCGACACGATAGTTCTATCATAGCCGAGTAAACGGTTTGTAAGGCTTGATTTCCCGGCGTTTGGCTTACCTACTATTGCGATTTTAATATATTCGCTTTGTTCAGTTTCGTCAACCGCGTCAAAGTACGAGCAAATTTCGTCAAGTAAGTCGCCAAGACCTTTACCTTGCTCACACGAAATACCAAAAGGCTCGCCAAGACCAAGTTCATAATAATCAAAAAGAGTAGTCGTGTCGTAATTATCAAGTTTATTAACGGCAAGTACGATAGGTTTTCCGCTACGGCGAAGCATTGATGCAACCTCTTCGTCAGACGCGGTAAGACCGCCTTTTACGTCACACATAAACAAAATAACGTCGGCAGTTTCAATGGCTATTTCGGCTTGTTTTTTAATATGCCTCCACATTTCGTCTTGCGATTTAAGTTCAATACCGCCCGTATCTATAAGGGTAAAACTTTTTCCGCACCATTCGGCATCACAATAAATTCTATCGCGAGTAACGCCGGGGCGATTTTCAACGATAGATATTTTTTTACCCGTTATTTTATTAAAAAACGTCGATTTACCAACGTTTGGTCTGCCTACAACGGCAACTATAGGTTTACTCATTTTACTATCCTTACGTTATTACCGCCCGTAAGCGCGTCGAAAAAACTTTGACCGCTACCATCGGTAATAATTATTTTTTTATTTAATTTTTCTTTTAATTCTTTAAGCGTAACGTCGTCTAAAAAAACGTCCTCATCTGTCTTTAAACATAAACACGGTAATATAACGCTATCAAACTCGCCTTTAAAATTATTTACCGCGCGTATTATATCGTTACCCGTCAAAAGCCCTACGCAGTTAACGGTATCGCCAAAAAATTCGTTTTTAACGGGAAGTACGTTTACCGTTATACCTTGACAGTATTTTTTTACTAAACTTGCCTGTTCTTTAATAAACTCGCCTGCCGACTCGCCCGTAACGATTAAAAACTTACCGCTCTTGTTTTTCTTTTTGAGCGACTTTTTAAGTTCCATTTTAAACTTAGCGGTCATTCCAACGCCGTTTCCCACTTGAGAAAACTCGCCGTAATAATTTTTATCTGGAATAGGTTTTTGCGCTTTAAAATAAAACTCATCGCCCACTTGAACGAAAGGCTCGTTAAACTCGGCGTTTAAAATATTTACCCACTCAATTACGCATTCCGCATAACCTTTGGTTATGTCTTTAATTTCAAATAGCCCGTCGCGATACTTAGTTATTCCGCACGGAACGACTGCAACTGATTGAAGATACGGACGTAATTTATGTAGTTCGCGAATAGAATATTCAAGTTCTTTTCCGTCGTTAACACCAGGAACGACAACTATTTGAGTGTCAATTTTAATACCGCCGTCAGTCAATTTTTTAAGTTTATCAAAAATATCGCCAGCAAAACGGTTACCGAGCATTTCTTTGCGAAGTTCACCGTTCATAGTTTGAACTGAAACGTATAAAGGGCTTAATTTTAATCTAATTATACGCTCTATTTGCTTATCCGTAACGTTAGTTAAAGTTACGAAATTACCACATAAAAAACTTTGGCGATAGTCATCATCTTTAACGTATAACGACGGACGCATACCCTTTGGCATTTGGTCTACGAAACAAAAAATACATTTGTTACGGCACGTTTTTACGTCTAAATTATCACTTTCAAAAACTAAATTTAAACTTTGAACGTCTTCTTTATCAACAGAAATGGTAAATTCTTTTCCACCCCTATTTATGGTAACGGTAAAATTACAAAAAGTATCGTAATAATCATAGTCTAAAACGTCTTCAACTTCATACCCGTCAAAAGCGATAATTTGGTCGCCTGGTAATATATTAGCGTTGTAAAAATATCCGCTTTTTTTAACTTCTTTTACCGTCAACATATAGTTATTATACATTTTTATACTTAATTTGTAAAGTAAAAGCAACTTCATTATTTTACTTTCACTTACTTTTAACCATAAAATATAAATACGCCGTTATTTTTTAATAACAGCGTACCTAATTTTTATTTTTTAGTTTCAGAAGTAGTAGGTTTATCGTCCTTTTTAACGTCGTCTTTCTTTTCTACTTTTTTAGGTTTTTCGTCCTTTTTAACGTCGTCTTTCTTTTCTGCTTTTTTAGGCTTTTCATCTTTTTTAACTACGTCTTTTTTCTCTTCCTTTTTAGGTTTTTCGTCTTTTTTAACGTCGTCTTTTTTCTCTTCCTTTTTTACGTTATCAGAAGTTGTAGTATTATCTGATTTTTCATCAACCTTTTCAGTTTGTGATTTTTCCGCTTTAGTTTTTACTTGCTTTATTGGTTTTTTCATAAACCCTAAAACAAATAGCGTAAGACCTATTACGAATAATATTCCAACAACAAGCCATAAAATATGTACGTTTTTAATAAATCCACCAACGATAAACGCTACCCCAATAGAAATGAAAATTACCGAAACAACAAGCCACCATACCGGATATTTTGCTTCCGTACCGTTTTTAAAATAGTACGCGCGGAAAACTTCAATAGTACCTCTAAGCCATAACGCTAAACCTATAATAGTACCTGCTGAATTTTCCATACTAAAAACGCCGAATTGAGCAAGAATTCCACACACGGCGATAATTGTTAAAACTGCCGTTTCAATAATAACTAAAACTTTAACAACTTGATTGCCCTCGCCGTTAATAATTTTTCTTACAAGGAAAAACCCAACGTATGATAAAATTAAAAGTGAAATTACAAACTGTAAAATGGTATGTCCCCAGTTAGCGAAAAATATATCGCTTGAAACGTCACGCCAAAACGGAGCAAGTATTACGCCCGTTATCATAAACAAAACGCCTATAACTATGTACGCCCAAAACCATTTAGTTTTTTGCGTATTGATTAATTTTGATAATTTTGCCATAAATACCTCGTTAAAAATAAAATATATTTAGTTTTTTTATAGTTTAACACCGCTAAAAATATTTGTCAATACAATTATTTGTATTGCTTTGCATATTCACGCGGAGAAACGCCAACGCGCTTAGTAAACATTTTAGTAAAATTGAATTGGTCGTTATACCCACACATAACTGCCGTTGCACTAACCTTATAACCGCGCTTTAAAAGTTCTTTCGCTCTATCTAACCGCGTTTTAATAATGTATTCTTGAACGGAAATTCCCGTTAGTTTTTTAAACATTCTGCCAACGTAACGCCTATCAAACCCAACCGATGAAGCAATTCCGTCAACGGTAATATCGGTCATATACTGCGTGTCAATGTAATTTACTATTTGCATTGCTACGTCTTCAATTTGATTTTTAGAACTAAAAATTTGAGAAAATATTTTAAATATAATAGAAGTTATTTCTTCTTGATACACGGCGGTATTGCCAAGCACCATATCTTTAACTTCACTAAATAACCCGTCACTAAGTTTTACAACGGGACGCTCTAAATAGTCAAGTTCTTTTGCTAAACTTCCGTTAAATGCAATCCAAACGTAACTCCACGGCGCTAAGTTATCTGCGGTGTACGTTGTAATTTCGTCGGGAGAAATAATAAACGCTTCGCCCTTACCAACTTTATATTTTTTGCCTTTTTTAACAAAAACGCCCTTGCCTTCAGTAACGTAATGAATTAGATAACTACTACGAGCAAATGGACCAAAACTGTGATTGGGTAAACAATTTTCATACCCTATAAATAGTGGAATAATATCGTTATATTTAACGTTTAAATTGCTCTTTCTAACGTTAACAAATTTTGTTAAATGCCTTGACTTAACGCTTTCAAACGCCAATAATTCATCGTAATTTATTTTATTATTTTTGCTGTTTTTAGTATTCATAAATTTTCAAAAATGTTTAATAATCAAACTATAGCCCCGTTTTCTATGTTGAAAATCTTAACGTTGCCATCATAGCTAATCATCTCGCTATCAAGTTCGGTACAAGTAATTATAACTTGCATATCTTTAATAATTTTCATTAAATTAGCCCTACGCGTTTTGTCAAGTTCGCTAAACGCATCGTCTAAAATGAGTACGGGATATTCTTTAAACTTATCTTTAAACACTTCTAGTTCAGCAAGTTTAAGCGATAGTGATGCCGTTCTTTGTTGACCTTGTGAGCCGTAAGTTCTAACGTCAACACCGTTGATTTTAATTTTTAAATCGTCCCTATGCGGACCAACACCCGTATAACCTAAAACAATATCTTTTTCAAGTCTTTCAAGAAGTGACGCTTTAAGCGATGCGCTAACGCTTTCACCGTCAACGCTTTTAAAGGAAATTTCGGGAATTATTTCTAATTTTTCTTTCTCGCCCGTTATTAAGTAGTGTATTTTTTGCGCGTAAGGCGTAAGATTTTTAATAAACTCGTTACGCTCGTTAATAATAATTTCCGCCCATTTACTAAGTTCAACGTCCCAAAACGGCAAAGTGTCGTAAATAACGTCACGGTCAGGACTTTTAAGCAAATCGTTGCGCTGGTTTAAAATTTTACGGTATTTTTGAAGGGCAAAAAAGTAATTTCTACTCATTTGAGAAATTGCTATATCCATAAACCTGCGTCTATCTTCGGGACTTTCTTGAATTAGTTTTAATTCGCCGGGATTAAAAAATACTGAATTGACGTTGCCCATAAGGTCGCCTATCTTATTTAGCGGAGCGCCGTTTACTTTTACCGTTTTACCCTTTTCGTCAAAGATAATTTCAACGTTAACTTTGCCGTAACGAGAAAAAGCAACGCCTTCTATTTTACACTTTTGCTCGCCGTATTTTATTACTTGTTTATCACGAGTTGCCCTTGGAGAATACCCCGTACACAAATAAAAAATAGCCTCGGCGCAATTAGTTTTACCTTGCGCGTTAGAGCCCGTTAAAATATTTATTCCGCTACTAAAAATAAACTCTGATTTATGATAGTTGCGAAAATTTTCAAGAATTAATTTTTCAATTATCATTTTTACCTTTTTACGTCGCCTAATTTCTTGATTTTTTTTAACGTTTATTGTATAATAAACAAACCCGACTTGTTCTACTACGATATTTTAGCACAAATTTAAGATAAAATCAAGGCGAAGTTAACTAAAACAGTTTAATTTACTCAATTAAAATTTTAATTTTGCCTTAACGGAGAAATTTATGGAAAGTTACGAAATTATTTGGAATAGCGCCCTTCCTCAAATTCAAGTTAAAGTGGCTACGATACATTATTCTACTTTTATCGAACCGTTAAAGCCTATTGATTTAATAGGCTCTAAACTCGTGCTTTTCACAACGTCGGATATTCACGCAAGCGCTATTAAAACTAAACCCGCTATGCTTGAAAAAATTATTGACGTGCTTAAAAGTCAAGGCTCGGGCGTTGACGACGTAGAAATTTTCGTAGGCTCTAAAATTGACGAATATCACGCCAAAAAACATACCATTGTTTCAAAAACTAATTTTGAAACAACGCCTATTGACCCGCGTTATACTTTCGATAGTTTTGTCGTTGGTAACTCTAACCGCTATTTATACGCCGCTGCTAAGGCGGTAGCAGAAGAACCAAGCAACAGTTATAACCCGTTATTTATTTACGGTGCGTCAGGTCTTGGTAAAACACATATTATGCACGCTATTGCTAACTATATTAAGCAAAATATGCCAACCAAAAACGTTTTGTACGCATCGTGCGAGAAATTCACTAACGAACTTATCGCCTCTATAAAATCTGGTAAAGCGTACTCTCAAGAAGGCGGTGAAACTTTTAGAAACCGTTATAGACACGTTGACGTTCTTATTATTGACGACGTTCAATTCCTTGCTAAAAAGGAAACTACTCAAGAAGAATTTTTCCACACCTTTAATGAACTTTACGGCGCAAATAAGCAAATTATATTATCCGCTGACTGCGACCCTAACGAAATTCAACTTTTAGACGAGCGTTTGCGTACCCGTTTTGACGGTGGTCTTAAAGCGCAAGTTCTTCCACCTGATATTGAAACGAAAATTGCAATCGTTCTTAAAAAAGCGGAAGAAAAGAAATATATTTTAAACCTTGAAGTTGCTACGTTTATTGCAGAGCATTCCGACGAAAACGTAAGAAGTTTAGAAGGTATGCTCAATAAAGTTATTTTCGCGTCTAAACTCCGTGAAGTTCCTATCACGTTAGAACTTACTATGGACGCGCTTAAAGAAAGCGTTGGAAACGACAATAAAGAAAGCATAACTACTACTTTAATAGTTGATACGGTATGTTCTTTCTATAACGTGTCAAAGAGCGACGTTTTATCTAAAAAACGTAATAAAGAAGTTGCCGAAGCGCGCCAAATTTGCGCTTATTTAATGACAGAACTTATGTCTATTCCACTCGTTACCGTTGGTCAAGCGATTGGCGGACGCGACCATGCAACCGTAATTCACGCTCGTGAAAAAATTGCTGAACTTATACACGTTAGCGACAGAACTGCTCGCGAAGTAAACGATATTAAAAATTTAATTTTGAAAAAATAAACTATATGGAAAATTACACTTTAGAAGGTAATTTTGACGCCGTTGTTATAGGCGCAGGTCACGCCGGTTGCGAAGCCGCGCTCGCCTTAGCCCGTACGGGACAAAATACCGCCCTACTTACAATAAATCTTGATAATATTGCGTATATGGCTTGCAATCCGTCTATCGGTGGAACTGCAAAAGGTCATATTGTTCGTGAAATTGACGCACTCGGCGGTCAAATGGGTATAAATATAGATAAAACTACCCTTCAAATTAAAATGCTTAACCGTGGTAAAGGCGCTGCGGTACAATCACTTAGAGCGCAAGCGGATAAGCATCTTTATCACGAAGAAATGAAAAAAACGCTTGAAAATACGCCTAATTTAAGGCTACTTCAATGCGAAGCAACTGATATTTTAACTGAAAACGGCAAAGTTACGGGCGTAGTTACAAACTATAACTCCCTTCTTACTTGTAACGCCGTAGTTATTGCTACGGGCGTTTATTTAAATAGCGATATTGTTTCGGGTAGTTATAGAAAATTTAGCGGTCCTTCGGGCTTTCAAAACGCAACCGAACTTACAAACGCTCTTATTAAACTCGGCTTTAAAATTAGACGCTTTAAGACGGGAACTCCAGCAAGACTTGATAAGCGCACTATTGATTTTTCAGCGTTTACAAAGCAAGATGGGGAAACGGACGTTTATCCGTTCTCGTATATGACTGAAAAACTGCCTGAAAATCAAATTCCTTGTTACCTTGGTTACACTAACCAAACTACGCACGATATAATTTTAAAAAACTTAGACCGTTCGCCACTTTATAACGGATTTATTACTACGACAGGTCCGAGATATTGCCCTTCTATTGAAACTAAAATAGTTAGGTTTTCAGATAAAGAACGCCATCAAATTTTCTTAGAGCCAGAAGGTCTTAATACTAACGAAATTTACGTTCAAGGCATGTCAAGTTCTATGCCTATCGACGTTCAACGCGATATGTACCGCTCCATTAAAGGTTTTGAAAACTGTAATATTATGCGTTACGCTTACGCTATCGAGTATGATTGTATTGACAGTCTTGACCTAAAACCTACCCTTGAATTTAAAAAAGTTAGCGGTATTTTTACAGCAGGTCAAATTAACGGAACGAGCGGTTATGAAGAAGCGGGCGCGCAAGGCTTAATTGCTGGTCTTAACGCATCGCTTTATCTTCAAAATAAAGAGCAAATTATATTAAAACGTGACGAAGCGTATACGGGCGTATTGATTGACGACCTTGTTACTAAAGGCACTAACGAGCCTTACCGTATGATGACTTCACGCGCGGAATATAGACTAATTCTCCGTCAAGACAATACCGACGCAAGACTTACTCCACTTGGTAGAAAGGTTGGGCTTGTTAAAGACGATAGATGGCAAGTTTATTTAAACCGTCAAGAATTATATAAAAAAGCGCACGAAGAACTAAACGTCTTAGTACCGTACAAAGAATGTAAAGAGTTCGTTGAAGAAAATAGCGTTGGTGGTTTATACGGAAGTTTAACGTATAAAGATATGATAAAGCGCGGTATAAAACTTACTAAAATACGCGATAAATTCAATGCTTTTACCTATCTTCCTAACGACCTTTTAGAAACGATTGAAACGGACATTAGATACGAAGGCTATATTAAAAAAGAATTAGAACAAATTGAAAAGGCTAACAAATTAAGAACGAAAACTCTGCCTAACGACGTTGACTATATGTCTATTGAAGGCTTACGCGTTGAGGCAAGAGAAAAACTTAATGAAGTTAAACCTTTAAACTTAGACCAAGCGGGACGTATTTCGGGAGTAAACCCAGCAGATATTGCCGTGCTTATGGTATGGCTTAAAAGTGAAAATGAAAAACGAAAATAACATTATTAAAAACGAAAATCAAAACAATACGGCAGTTAATAAAACTCAAACTGACAAAACTGCCCAAATTAAAAAGAAAAATCAAAAAGCGCAACTTGAACGTTTTAAATCGCAATATTTTGATTATTACGACGATATTAAAATTAGCGACCGTCAAGATTGGTAAGGAGAAATTATGATTAAACACGTTGTATGTTTTAAACTTAAAGATAATTCTGGCGATGCAGTTGAAAAAGCAACTAACGTACTTTACGGTATGGTTACGCAAATTCCGTCTATTTGGGGAATTGAAATTGGTCAAGACGAACTTCACAGCGAACGCTCGTACGATATAGTTTTACAAGTTGTTGTTGAATCAATGGAAAAACTTAAAGAGTATCAAGACCACCCTTACCACGTTAACGTTGTTAAAAAGTATATGAACGCGCATTGCTCTAACTCTATAACCGTTGATTATGAATGTTAATATTTATATAAGGAGATTTTATAATGATTAGAAAAATCGGTAAAGTTACTTATGATACCAATGCTTCAAGCATTGTAAAGAAAAACACTTTTAGTTACTTTGGTGACCCTAATGGATACGAAGAAACTTTATACGTTACTGAAAAAGGCAACTACTTCCTTTACACTAACGGCGGTAATTCTTCGCCATACGTTAAAGAAAAAATCAAACCACTTTCAAAAGAAAACGCAAAAAAATATATGTAAAAAGTCCCTACTGCAATTTAGCAGTAGGGACTTTTGTTTTGTCGGACAATTTTGTCATACAAAGTAACGCCTTTTTACTTATATTTTTATGGAAACATGTGCTTTTTTAGTTTAAAATTGTCATACAAATTAATCTAATTAGTGATCGAAAAACTCTCCAAACTACAAGCATAAAGACGGCACTATTCAATATGATAGAGTAAATGAAAAAAATAGAACGATTACACACATTACTAAAAATTAGAAAAACTTAAACACATAATTTACAAATATGACTATACAACTAAGGATACTTTGCATTTAAAGCTAATAAAACATATCTATTAATTTAAAACTCCGTTATGAAGCATCATAACGGAGTTTTAATTTGTTTAGTTATTATGCAAGAAGTTTATCGATAAACGCGCACTCATCGCGAGTTATAGTTTTATCAACCGCTGCAAGGCAAATACATAACGTTGCAATATTAATTTTAGTATCGCGATTACATCTATCAATAATAGTATCAATTGCTTCAATCCATTTTGGACTTGTATATTCTTCAACAAGTGATTTAAGGTCTGAATAAGAGAATGAAATTTTTAATACGTCAAGCATAAAATTATATTCAAGTTCGGTAAATTTACCGTCAACGGCGCAAGTAGTTGCAAAAATAGCAACGATAAGGTCGCTACAATCACCGCTTCTTGACATACTTTCTAATTCCGGCCAAATTCTGTTGTACATATTTCTACCAGTACTAACAAGTACTTGGTATGGCGAGTCAACAAACTCTTGTAAAAGTCTTCTGTATTCTGCGTTCATAATTTTCTCCTTTTAGCCATAAGCTTATATATTTCTATATATATTTTACCACTAAATAAAATTATGTCAACACCCTTTTTACAACAAAAAACCTTTAAAATTTTACTTTGAGTTTTTGTATTTTCTTTTTGGTACGTTTTCGTACGGAACGACTTTATGCGTTGGTAACTGTTTGGCTATACGCGTAATTTCGTTTTTTAAATACTCGCAAATTTGCCCGCGCTGAATATCTAAACTAATTTCAGGGTTGTATTTAATAGGTTTACCAAACGTAACCGTTTTTATTGTTGGCGCTATATACATAGGAGTAAACGATAAAATTACGTTATACCGCTTGTGATATAGTTTGGCTACGTCTACGAAATTTTGCTGAAAATCATTAACAATTTCATTATATTTTTTATCGCATTCGGGAAAAACAATAACGTGATTACCTTCGTTTAATCTTAATACCGTTTGTTTAAAGGTATCTAAAATACGCGCGTCTTTATACACGCCGATAGAATACGCGTTTTTAAAAATAAACGAACACGGAGCAATTATATAAGAAAGTATTTTGTATAGCCATCTTACGCATTTAGGCTTTTTCGACCAAAAATCTTTATACGCGTACTTAGGTATTTCTTTTGACGACATCATTTCACCTATGCACCACATATATCTATCAACGGGAAAGGATAGTTGCGTTATTATAGGTCCGTTAGTTTTTGCGTGGTTAGACACTATAATTGAAGGCTCGTTTGGAATATTTTGAACGTCGTTAAATTTAGTTTTAGGATAAAACAATCTTACTATTAAAACTATTAGTTTAAATAGTAAAGACGTTTTTTTAGGTTTTGAGTTGTATTTTTTTATCGTCATATTAAAAACCTACGAAGTTAAAAACTTCGCAAGTTTTAACTTCTTATATTAATATATTAAGCAATGATGTAAGTAGCGGTAAAGTAATAAAGCATAGCATTGTAGATAGCAATACGCTATTAGCAGCGCTTTCTTTATCTCCACCGTGAATTTCAGCAAGGTTATAAACAAACACCGCGCATGGTGACCCCGCTAAAATTACCGCGCAATATTTAAACGCTACCGATACTGGTAAAAAGTATACGCAAATTAACGAAAATAATGGTAATAATACTAACTTTCCAATTAACACCATATATGCCGTTTTGTTTAAAAATATCTTTTTAAAACTCATATTTGCTAAGCGAATACCTAAAATTATCATACATAACGGCGTTGACGCTTTTGCAAGAATATCTATTGCATTAAATACAACTAACGGTATATTTGCGCCCGTATTTGAAATAAAAAACGGAAGTGCTAATACCAAACCAAAAATTGTTGGGTTTACAAACGCGGCTTTAAGTGAAACGTATTCTTTTTTCCCAGATAGCAAAAATACGCCTAAAGTAAACACTATCATATTCATAGAAACTATGAACATTGAAGAATATAACATTACTTCCGGACTATTTGGAAGAATTGCTTTAACAAGTGGCAAACCAAAAAATCCTACGTTACCGCAAGTTGACGCTATAGTAAAAAATCTTACGTTGCCGTTTTCTTTATTTTTATACAAAGCAACGTATATAACGAGCATAAAAAGACATTGAATAAGCGTTGCTACAACAAAAAATAGCAACATATTCAAAACGTTATCAAGCGTACACTCTATTGCAAGCATTGAAGTAAAAATAAGACACGGCGAGCAAACGTAAACAAGTACCGACGATAACGTTGGTAAATGGTCAATGCTCGTCTTTTTCATTTTGCTTATAATAAACCCTGGCACAATGTAAGCAAGCATCATTAAAACGTTTATTAAAGTAATTTCAAAGCTCATATATTATACCCCTTAAATGTTAAAATTAAGTAAAAATAATGTAAAACTTACTTGATAAATAATAATTTTTCTTGTAAGGTTAACAATCTGCATTCCCCTTCTTTTAAATTATCGTCAAGTAAAATTCCGGCAAACGCCACTCGTTTAAGGTAGGTTATTTTATTACCCGTATACCCAAACATTCTTTTAATTTCGTGATATTTGCCTTCTGTTAGCGTAATATGACCGCTAAACTCGTTATCAAGCGTAATTTTACAAGGCGCGGTAGTAAATCCGTCTTTTAAAGTGACCCCGTTTTCTAAAGCTTCAACGTCACTGCTTTTTATAGGCTCGGCAACGGTAAAGTAATAGACTTTTTCAGCGTGAGTTTTAGGCGCTAATCTACGGTGCGCCGACTGTCCGTCGTTAGTGATTATAACAAGCCCAACGGTATCTTTATCAAGTCTACCGCACGGAAAAAGACCTTGTCGCATAAACTTAGCAGGCACTAAATCAATTACCGTTTTATCTCGCCCATCGTTTGTAGCGGACACTACGCCTAAAGGTTTATTTAGCATTATATACACGAATTTTTCTAAATTTAATTTTTCGCCTTTATAACGAATATCGTCTACGTTAGCGTCGGCTTTTATAGAACAATCGTTAATAATTTCGCCGTTAAGCGTAATTTCTTTACGCTTTACGGCGATTTTGCATTCATTACGGGACATTACGCCCGCATTAGATAAAATTTTATCAATTCTTTCCATTAAAGTTCCTTTCTATCAACAAACGCTCGCGATAACGTAACTTCGTCAGTATACTCAATATCGCTACCTATAGGTATGCCGTGAGCAAGACGAGTTACCTTTACGCCTAACGGCTTTATTAAACCCGATAAATACATAGCGGTAATTTCACCGTCGTAATCGGGGTTAGTTGCCATTATTACTTCTTTAACGTCGCCACTTGTTATTCTTTCAATTAAACTTGCTATTGCAATATCCTTAGGACCAACGTTTTCACTTGGTTTTAAAGTTCCGTGTAAAACGTGGTATACACCTTTATACTCGCTAATTTTTTCCATAGCGATAACGTCTTTAGGCTCTTTTACCACGCAAACGGTTTGGTGAGAGCGATTTAAACAAATATCGCACACTTCACCGTCAGTATAATTACCGCAAACTTTGCAATAGTGAACTTTCTTTTTGCAATCAATTATAGTATTTGCAAAAACTTCCGCTTCTTCTTCACTCATATTTATAATTTCATAAGCGAAACGTTGCGCCGTTTTAGCGCCAACGCCGGGAAGTTTTGAAAATTCGTTAATAAGTTTACCGATTGGCTCGATAAAAACTTTCATTATTAAAACATTCCCCCTGCGTTACCTAAAGGTCCCATTACTTCTTTGTAAAGTTCTTCCGCTTCGCTAAGAGCGTCGTTATAAGCAGCCATAATAAGGTCTTCAAGCATTTCAATATCGTCAACGTCTACAACCGACGGGTCTATCTTAATAGAGGATACGACCTTTTTACCATTCATAGTAACGACTACTGCGCCACTTGCCGACGAACCTTCTACTTCTGTATCTTCAAGTTCTTCTTGCGCTTGCTCCATTTTTTCTTGCATTTTTTGCGCTTGTTTCATAAGTTGTTGCATTTGGTTTCCGCCACCGCCAAAACCACCGAAACCACCGTTAAATCTTGCCATATTTTAATCTCCTATTAGAATAATTTTTATTTTTAACCGACCTATTGGCTTATATTTAAGCAAAATCAGTTTATTGTAACGTTTTCTTCACCAAAAAATTTATTGATAATATCAGTTACGTTTTCTTCAACTTTTTCACCGTTTTCATCGGCAACTATTTTAACTACAAAGTCGCCGAATTCTTTTATAACTTCAACAATAAATTTTAAGTTTTCTTCCTTTTTAAGTACGTTTACTTGACTACCTTCGCCAGCGTAAATTATAAATTCATTACCCTTTATATCTGCCGACATTTCTTGACAAGCAACCCACAAAATAGTCTTTTCCGCCGAACGTATTTTTCTAACTACGCTACCCCAAACGCGTTTAGGATTTAAATTTGTTTGTGCATTAACGTTATTTTGAGAATTTACCGTAGTTACTTCGTTTATAGTAGGTTTAACTACGTTATTATCGTCAACGCCCGTAGTTATAGGTTTTTTATTTTCGATAGGTTTAACAACAGGTTTTTCTTCTACCATTACTTTTTTAACGGCTGGTTTTTTAGGAGTTACAATATCGTCAACACCTATAAACGCGCCACCCATATCGTCTTCGGGTGGAATATACTCGTCAAATCCTAAAAACTCGTCGTCCACAACTTTTTTAATTTGTGGTTTTTCATCAACTACTTTTTTAACCATAGATTGTTCGTTAACTTTCTTTTGAGTAGTTAAAAGTTCGCCCTTTAAATTTTCTAATTGTTTTTTCAAGTTTTCTATTTCTTTTTTAAGCGCGCTATCATCGTAACTTTCGCCCGTACCCTTTACAATCACTCCGCTTTCTTTAATTTCACTAAGAGTGTTTTCCATTTTACTCATTCTAGATAGTAAAGCGTCTATATTATAGTCTGCTTGAGGCATTGACGCTTTTACGAGCGCTGTTTCAAACACGGCGCGTGGCTGAGAAGAATATCTTATTGCGTTTTCAACGCCGGATATTATCTCTAAAACTCTAAGCATACCGTGATTATCGGTAAGTTTAGCCGTGTTTTTCATATTTTCATAAACGTCAAGCGGAACGTTTAACACGTTACCAGCGTCGGCGCAAGCCTTAATAACCATTAAATCGCGGACGTAATTGACTAAATCTTTACACGTTAAACCAATGCTTTTACCAAGCGAAGATAGTTCGTCGGTAATTTTTAAAACGCCTTCAACGTCGCCTAAAAATATAGCCTTGGTAAGAGCATCTGTTTTTGCGTTATCGGTAGCGCCAAGAACGTTTAAAACGTCGTTATAAGTAAGTTCGCCGTCGCCAACCGACACGCAAAGGTCGGCAATAGACAACGCGTCGCGCACGCTACCTTCACCCGCTTTTGCAATGGCGGTTACCGCTTCGTTTGTATATTTTTTACCTATTTCGTCGTAAATTTCACTAATAAGACCTGCAATTTTTTGAGTGCTAACAAGTCTAAAATCAAAACGCATACATCTTGAAAGTATTGTTGCAGGAAGTTTATGCGGTTCAGTCGTTGCAAGAATAAATACCGCGTGCTTAGGCGGTTCTTCAAGCGTTTTAAGTAAGGCGTTAAAAGCCTCCGTTGTGAGCATGTGTACTTCGTCTATTATATAAACTTTATACTTAACACCAACGGGAGGAAATTGCACGTTTTCGCGTATCGCTCTAACGTTTTCTACTTTGTTGTTCGATGCCGCGTCCATTTCAATTACGTTGAGATTTGCAGGGTTACTTAGATTTTCACACGCTGGACATTTACCGCAAGGCGAACCGTCTTTACTATTATGACAGTTTACCGCTTTTGCAAAAATTTTAGCAAGCGTAGTTTTACCAGTACCCCTTACACCGCAAAAAAGATAGGCGTGGCCTATTTTGTCGTTTTTTATTTGATTGGTAAGCGTTTTAACTATACCTTCTTGACCGATAACTTTATCAAAAGAATCAGGTCTAAAACGCCTATATAATGCAAGATACGACATATTATTCTCCAATACAATTTTTTATTTTTTTACGCGCCCTTGATAAAGCCCCGTCTATAGATTTTACCGTTTTGCCCGTTTTTAATGCAATATCGTTATAACTTAATCCGTCTAAAAATAGTTCAAGTACTAAAATTTCTAATTTTGATAACGAACTGTATATTTTAAAACGCAATTCTTTAATTTTTTCTTTATTTATAACTTCGTCTTCAGGCGTAACTGAAAATAACGAAAGCCCACTTAGTATATGCTCGTCGTCTAAAGAATCGCTAATATTAAGCGGTTTGTTTTTTTGAGAAGAAAACTTTTTTACGGCGGAATATAAACTATTTTTTATGCAAACGGTTGCGTAAGTTTTAAACGAACTTTTATCTTCGCTGTAAGTATTACAAGCCTTCATTAACCCTATCATTCCTTCTTGCATAAGGTCGTCGTCATCAGCGCCTAAAAGATATAAATTACGGGTAAAAAACTTAACCGTTCCTTTAAAGCGCGAATAAATTTCGTTAAAGGCTTCAATATCGCCGTTTTTGTACTCTTTCACAAGAGTTTCATCACTTTTATTTAGCATAACCTTTTCTTTGGCGTACCGCCTCAAATACCGCAACGCCACACGCAACGGAAGCGTTAAGCGAGTTAACTTGTCCATACATTGGAATAGTTACTACGGCATCACACTTTTCTTTGGTTAGACGATTGACGCCCGTATCTTCGCCACCAACTACTATACATAGTTTACCCCTAAGATCAGACTTATATATATCGCTACCGCCAAGTTCTAAAGCGTAAGTCCAAATTCCAGCCTCTTTAATTTTATCAATGGCGTTGTTAATATTGGTAACTCTTGAAATTTTAAGATGGTTGGCGCTACCTTCTGAAATGCGCATAACCGTTTCGTTTACTTGCGCGCTTCTTCTTTTACCAATTATAAGCCCGTCTGCTCCGGCGCATTCTAAAACTCTTATAATACTGCCGAGATTATGCGGGTCTTCAACCCCGTCAAGAACGACTAAAAACGCGTCTTCTTTATCTTTTAAAAGGTTTAAAACGTCGTCAAAGTCAGCGTATTTGTAATCTGAAACGTAAGCAATAAAACCTTGGTGACGGCGAGTTTCAGTTTCTTTATCTAAAATGGCTTTATCAACGTATTGAATTTTAACGCCACGTTTTACCGCCGTGTTTACAAGTTGGCGAGATGAATCGTCTCTCATTCCGTTTTGAACGAGAATTTTATCAATAGTTTTATCAGTTTTTATAAGTTCCGCGACCGCGTTTTTCCCTTCAATTTTCATAATTCTCTCCTAACTCTAGTAAAAATTTTAATCTTTCAGTTTGTTTTGTAAGGTATAAATAACCAATCAACGCCTCAAAACCCGTAGACTTATTATATTCGGCTACGGACGCGTTTTTTGCGCGTGTACCCTTTTTAGTGTTGCGAGCCCTTTTATATACGAGCATTTCTTCTTCGGTAAGCACAGGAAGAATAACGTCGATATATTTGGCTTGATTAACTGCGCAAACTAAGTCGGCGCTTTTTTTATTTAGTACGAAGGCACTTTCGTCTTTATCGGTAACGAGTTTTTCTCTAACGTATAAAGAGTGAACGGCGTCGCCAATAAACGCAAGAGTTAACGAACTTAAAGTTTTAGCCTCCGCTTTTGTTAATTCGTTTAAATTTGTAAACAATTTCACACCACCGAATTTATTAATATTTATGATTATATCATAAAAAAGTCATTATTTCAACACTATTGAGTAATAAATGTAAAATTTATACGTCGGTATAATTTATTTCAGCCCAAGTTATTCGTTCTTGGCGTTTAAATATTCAAGCGAGCCTTTAAAAATTTCTAACGCTAATTTTTGCTGATATTCGTTCGTGGTTAATAATTTTTCATCATCTGCGTTAGATAAAAAACCACACTCTACTATAACCGACGGAACTTTAGAATAATTTAAAATGTAATAATCGCCTTTTAACGCATTTGATATGCGTGGGCTTTCTTTCATTAAATTTAGGCGTAGTTGTATTTTTTCCGCAAGAAAGTTGCTCGTTTTGTCGTTTGCTTTATAAAAAACTTGCGCTCCACGCCTACTTTTTTGACTGTACTTATTCATATGTATAGATATGAGCATATCAGCGTTTGATGAGTTTACTATCTGCGCCCTTTTTTGAAGGTCGCGAAGTTTAAAACCGGGCGACGTATCGCCGTATAACCCGTTTTCATCCGTCCGCGTTAAAACTACTTTAAACCCAGCGTTTTCGTATACGCTTTTTAACGTGTACGCCATTTTTAAATTTAGTTGACTTTCAATAGCGCCTAACGCATCGCCAATAACCCCGTTATCAATACCGCCGTGACCTGCGTCAATAACGACGGTATAAAAGAATTTTTCGTACGCGCTAATTATTTCGTTTACGCCTAAAATTGATGAGCATAATGTAACTAAAACTAAACATATTACTAAAATTTTTCTTTTCATATTTTTTAATTTTTACCAACTTTACCTATAAATTTTTGATTTTTTACCTAGAACACATATAAAAACTTCGTCTTTTTTTTACTTGCCTTTAAAAACGGTTGACAAATACCGCCTTTTAAATTTATAATTTAGTATATTTATTTTGTATGTATTTACTAACATTAAAATTACTACGCCAAATTTACGCGTTTAGGAGAGTTTATGTCTATTTCCGAAATTTTTGCCACAAACGTATTCAATGAAGAAGTAATGAGGGCTTCATTATCCCCAGAAACGTTTGCTTCCCTATCAAAAACTGTTGAAGAAGGCGAACCGCTTGACATTACCGTTGCCCAAGAAGTAGCCAACGCCATGAAAGATTGGGCTATTAGTAAAGGCGCAACACATTATTCACATTGGTTTCAACCTATGACGGGTATTACTGCCGAAAAACACGATAGTTTTATTTCTACGCCTAACCACGGCAAAGTTATAATGGAATTTTCTGGTAAAGAACTTATTAAAGGCGAGTCGGACGCATCTTCTTTCCCTAACGGCGGCATTCGCGCCACTTTTGAAGCGCGCGGTTACACTGCTTGGGACCCTACTTCTTACGCTTTCGTTAAAGATAAAACTTTATATATTCCGACCGCGTTTTGCGCGTATAACGGCGAGGCTCTTGATAAAAAAACTCCACTTCTTCGCTCGTGCGAGGCTATTAATAAACAAGCGTTAAGAGTTTTGCGCTTACTTGGAAAAGACGATATTAAAGCGGTACAAGTTACTATTGGCGCTGAACAAGAATATTTTCTTATTGACAAAAAAGCAGGACTTAAACGCCCTGATCTTATTTTTACAGGTAGAACTTTATTCGGCGCAAAACCACCTAAAGGTCAGGAACTTGAAGACCATTATTTCGGTTCTATCAAGCCACGAGTTAAAGCCTTTATGGAAGAACTTGACGACGAACTTTGGAAACTTGGAATACCTGCAAAAACGGAGCATAACGAAGCAGCCCCAGCCCAACACGAAATAGCGCCTATATTTTCATCGGTTAACGTAGCAACTGATAATAATCAACTTATTATGGAACTTATGAAAAAAGTTGCCGATAAACACGACCTTATTTGTTTACTACACGAAAAACCTTTCAAAGGCGTTGCCGGTAGCGGTAAACACAATAACTGGTCGATATCTACAAACACGGGCGTAAACTTGTTTAATCCTGGAAAAACTCCCGGGGAAAACCTACAATTTTTAATTTTTCTTGCTTCCGTTATTAAGGCGGTTGACGATTATCAAGACTTGTATAGAACGTCGGTAGCGAGCGCTGGTAACGACCACCGTTTAGGCGCAAACGAAGCGCCACCTGCTATTATTTCGCTGTTTTTAGGCGAAGATTTACTCTCTGCTTTAAAAGCGCTTGAAAATAACGATTCTTACAAACTCAACAAGTCGCTTATGACGTTAGGCGTTAAAATTCTTCCTACCCTTCCAAGAGATACGACGGATAGAAACCGTACTTCTCCTATAGCGTATACGGGTAACAAGTTTGAATTTAGAATGGTTGGCTCAAACGATTCTGTTGCCGACTGTAACGTTGTTCTTAATACGTCGGTTGCTGAAAGTTTAAGATTGTTTGCAGACGAACTTGAAAAGGCGACTGATATTCCAGAAGCGGTACATGATATTGTAGTTAGAACGGTTAAAGCGCATGAAAGAATTTTATTCAACGGCAATAACTATTCTCACGAGTGGCCTATTGAAGCCGAAAAACGCGGTCTTAAAAATTTACGTTCTACCCCTGAAGCAGCGTGTATTTTAACTGACGAAAAGAACGTTAAACTTTATGAAACGCACAAAGTTTTCACTTATACCGAATTAGTATCGCGTCAACAAATAATGTTCCAAAACTATTCAAGAATAGTTAACATTGAAGCGCTTACGCTTATCGATATGGCTAAAAAGGACATATACCCTGCAATAAACGCCTACGTTACTAAAATAGCCAACGCGGTTATTAGCAAAAACACAATAGGCGTTGACGCAAGCGAAGACGTTGAACTTATTAAAAAACTTTCCCTTTTAAGCGGTAAAATTTATTCTAATACTGAAAGACTTGAAAAACTTACCATTCAAGCAAAGGCAATTAAAGACGCTAAAGAACAAGCATTTTTCTATCTTGATAAAGTGTTATACCTTATGAAAGAAATTAGAGGTTTTATAGACGAAGCCGAAAAGAACACTTCTTCTAACGATTGGCCGTTCCCAACGTACGGCGAGTTGTTATTTAGCGTAAACTAAACTTTAACACAACGTTTTTGTGATCATTATAGACTACCCCAACTTAAATAAAGTGCTTTTAAAGAGCTAGAAACAAGTTAGGCTAGGCTCACTTTGGGTGGATAGACACAACTAACCTTTTT
>CALDOZ010000006.1 GCA_937912025.1 uncultured Clostridia bacterium
AAAAATTTCGTCAAAACACAAAAACAAATTATAAAATACTATCGAAATCGGACATTTTTTTAAAAATATGTCCGATTTCGATAGTATTGTTTTATAAAATTTCATTATACTTTAATTATAAGTGAGTAAAACTTTAATTTTTTGTATAAAAACACAGTTATAGCATTACAAAACAAAAAATTTTCATAATAATTTTGTTTAACTTCATTTTAAAGTCTAAAAATAAGTGATAAATGAAATTTTGTAAATAGGCGTAAAAATAGTTGTAAAATATTAAAAACTGTGTTATAATTAGCAAAGATTGAAATTTTCATATAAAAAAGGTGTATATATGTTTAATTTATTAGCAAGTCAAATGTATGATTTATATATGGGTTTAAGCATAACTTTCTTAGTTCTTGCTTTAATCTCAGCAATTTTTGTTATAATAGTTGTTATTATGCAACCAAGCAATTCTAACGGTATCGGCGCTATTAACGGTCATTCCGAAACGTTTTATGGTAAAAACAAATCAAAAACATTAGAAAGTAAAATGAGAAAACTTACGGTAATCGCTATTGCGGTTGTTGCCGTTTGTATGATTGGTTTTTATATTTGCTCACTTATTAATTGGTAAAAATAACGGCTTTTATAAGCCGTTTTTTTAATGCTCTAAGTATACCCATTAAAAAATTTGTCAAGGCTAGAAAATAATGAATATTAAAGAAGTGTTAATTCAAAAATTTAATAATGGAGAAATTGAGTTCAAAGGCGCAAAACGCATCTTTGAAATTTTAGGTGTGAAGTCTAATTTTGAAAAAGATATTATACGCGGTTTGTTAAACGAACTTGAAAGTGAAGGTAAAATCGTTTACGATAACGGCAAGTACGTTTTACTTGAAAATAGCAGTTTTATTAAGGGCATAATAAAAGGTAACGAACGCGGTTTTGCATTTTTAATTGCTGAAAATAAAGAAATTAACGACTATTTTATTCCACCTAGAAATTTACACGGCGCTATGCATGGTGACACCGTTATTATTAAGCAAGTAAAAAATTCTCGCTCTGGTAGTAGCGATGAAGGCGAAGTTATAAATATACTCACTCGCGGAATTAAAAAACTTGTCGGAACTTTTCAAGGCGAAAACGGCTTTGGGTTCGTTATACCCGATGAAAGAGCCTTTTTCGTTGACGTTTACATTCCTTTTAAACTTGCAATGGGTGCAAAAACGGGCGATAAAGTCGTTGTTGAAATAGTATCGTATCCAGAAGGTAGGAAAAATCCCGAAGGTCGCGTTGTTGAAAATTTAGGCAAGAAAAACGATTTTAAAACGGAAGAATTGTCAATTATAAAAAACGCTGGATACGAACTTGAATTCCCGACTTCAGTAAAAAAAGCGGTAAAAGATATTCCTGTAACCGTTTCCGAAAAAGAATTAGAGGGTAGGCGCGATTTTAGAAGCGATCTTGTAATTACTATCGACGGTGACGATTCTCGCGATTTTGACGACGCTATTTTCGTTGAAAAAAATAATGACGGAACGTTTACTCTTAGCGTCCATATTGCAGACGTTAGTCACTACGTTAAAATTGGCTCGGCAATTGATAAAGAAGCGTTATCGCGTTCAACAAGCGTGTATTTTCCCGAGCGAGTTATTCCAATGTTACCGTTTGAACTTTCTAACGGCATTTGTTCGTTAAACGAAGGCGAAGATAGACTTACTTTGTCGTGCATAATGAAAATTAATAAAAGCGGAGAAATTATTGATAGCGAAATTGTAAACGGCGTAATAAATTCTAAAAAGCGAATGACGTATAATAACGTTCAAAAAATGCTTGACGGCGATAAAACGGCGCTTGAAGAATTTAGCGAGTTTAAAGAGTTAATTTTTACCGCGCGTGAACTTGAAGAAGTGTTATTTAATAAACGTAAAAAGCGTGGAAATATAGATTTAACGGTAAAAGAAAGCCATATTTACGTTGATAATAACGGTAAAATTTGTATTGAGCCAAGACGTAGCGCGCTTGCGTACAAAATTATTGAGGAGTTTATGATAGCCGCTAACGAAACGGTTGCAGAGTACGTTTATCATATGCAGTTGCCTTTTATTTACCGTGTACACGAAAAACCTAACGAAGAAAAACTAACGGCGTTTAAAAATTTTATAAACGCTCTTGGTATAAACGTCAAGTGGTCGGTTGATACTTGTCACCCTAAAGATTTTCAGGCATTACTTGAAAAATTGGAAGGCGAAAACGTGTACGGGGTAGTCAATAAAGTTATGCTCCGTTCAATGCAAAAAGCCAAATATTTCACGGAAAATATTGGGCATTTCGGGTTGTCTAGTAATTGTTATTGTCATTTTACGTCGCCTATTAGAAGATATCCAGACCTTATAGTTCATAACGTTTTGAAAAACGTAATTTCAGGTAAAGGCGATTGGATTCCGCGTTTTGAAACGTTGACGGTTGAAGCGTCGGTTACGTCTACTGAAAATGAAAAAAGGGCGGACGAAGCAGAGCGCACTATGGATGACTTTTATAAGTGTAGATATATGCGTAGTTATATAGGCAAAGAGTTTTACGGAATTATTAGCGGTGTAACGAGTTTTGGCGTATTTGTTGAACTTGAAAATACGATAGAGGGTTTAGCGCGCATAGAAACGTTACCGCACGGCAGTTACACTTTTGATGAAAAAACGTATACTCTTTATTCAAATAGATATAGTTTTAGTCTTGGTGAGCCTGTAATGATTAAAGTCTTAGGCGTTGACACGTCAAGCAGGCGTATAGATTTTAAGATAATTGCAAAATTCGACGAATAAAAACGTTGAATTTATATTGTTAATATGCTAAAATAAAAAAACAAACTTTTTGCGGTAATTTTTAAAAGGAGGTAACGCATAATATGAAAATCGTAACTGAAAATAGACAAGCGCGTTTTGAATATTTTATAGACGAAACGTATTGTGCGGGTATCGTTTTAGAAGGCGCGGAAGTAAAGTCTATAAGAAATAATAACGTTAGTTTAAACGATACTTTTTGTCATATATATAACGGTGAAGTGTTTATCAAAAATATGCACGTTGCCGTTTATGACAAATCGGGTGCGTTTAACACTCGCGATAGTAGGCGAGATAGAAAACTTTTACTTAGAAAGGCTGAAATAAATAAACTTATAGGAAAAGTTAATCAAAAAGGATATACTCTCGTTCCGCTTACTGTGTTTTTTGAAGGAAGTTTAGTGAAAGTTAAAATAGCATTGTGTCGCGGAAAACACACTTTTGATAAAAAGCAGTCTATCAAAGAAAAAGACATAAAAATTTCCGCCGAGCGCGAAATAAAAAACTATTAACGGGGGTGCACCGGATTTGATTGGTAGGCAAGGTTGACGTAAGCATACCGAAGTTTCCCGAGGCTTCGTTAAAACGGGAATTTTAAAATTAAATGCTAACAATAGTTACGCATACGCTGCTTAATTAGTGGCTGTCCGATATAAAAGCGCCGTCGGTTTATAAAGGGCATCATTTTAGACGGAACCTTTTAAGTTGTTTTAATTGTGGCAATTTAAAAGTATTTAGCAATTCACGGCAACGCGGGTTTGTCCGCTAGACAACGTTGCAAGGGATTAAAGACGGAATAAGTATGTAGAAAGCGCAACTAAACTTATCAAGACGAGGGTTCAACTCCCTCCACCTCCACCAAAACTAAAAAGCACCCGTTTGGGTGCTTTTTAGTTTTGATTAAGTGAAAAGTTTAAGGAAGGAACTAAGCGAGAACGGCACCAAAGGTGAAAAAACAGTGGAAACCCACTGTTTTTATCTATACGAATGATTATTGACATGAGTTAGGCAGTATGGTAGAATATAATAAATTATAAATCAAATCTTTACAAAAAGAGGAATGAAGTGATGAAATGCTACGTTTTGAAAAAAGGACAAAGGTTTGCTGTTGAAATGGCGAAGACAGAGGTTTCAGCGGAACTAGAACAGGAGATTTTAAAGCTTTGCTTGGCATGGCAAGCGAGAGATCTTCATCAAGAGGGTCCAAACTCCGACGATTACGATGGACAGACGCGGTATGAGTCATTGGATGCGGAGAACTTTGCGGTATCAATGGGACGCGTAGTGGGATACTATGCCGTTCATTTTGATTGCGTCAGGTATGTGCCATTTCCAATCACAGCGGGGAAATACCGTTTGGGCGATTATGACTATTCCGATTACAGCAATTCGGGACGAGTAAATCGTGGGCACGTGGACATTGTGCCAAAGCCCGATACCGATCTCAATCCTTATTATGACGAGCCTAGATTTCATAGTCAAGCGGAATATGATGACTATATCAAGTGGAGAGACTAATCTCTTTAAGGGCTAATATTTATAAGAGCAGATAGTCTCATTGTTCTAATTTTAAATTATTTGATTTTTGTTGAAAATGATCAATAAAAACTAAAAAGCACCCGTCTGGGTGCTTTTTAGTTTTGATTAAGTGAAAAGTTTAGGGAAGGAACTAAGCGAGAACGGCACCAAAGGTGAAAATGGTGTTTTTGTTAATGTAAAATTTGTTAAAGAACTTTTTATAGTAGCATAGATAAAGAAATATTTTAAGCTAGCTATTTGTTTAAGTCTAATAATCTTAGGCAAATATGAGTTATTTTAGTTGTTAGACTTTATAAATTCTTTAGCAACACTTATTAAAATATCTTGTTGTTCGTGTGTTAATTTATTAAAATACATATTTATTTTAGAAGAGTGTTGGGTAATTTTGTTTTCAACGATTGGTTTAAATGCTAATAATTCGTCCACCGAAATTTCAAAAATTTGCGCTAGTTTTATTAAATAACCAGCAGTTGGTTCATTTATTCCTTTTTCCCAAAAATAAATTGCGCCTTGTGTAACCCCAATTTTTTCAGCAAGTTGCATTTGGGTATAGCCTTTTTCTATCCTTAATTCCTTAATGTTTTTACTAAGCATATTTCCACCCACATATATTTTTTACTATTTTAATAGTTTTTATTAGAATTTTGTTTGCAAAATAGTTTTCTATTTGATATAATAGTAGAAAACAAGTATTCTATTATTATATGGAGGTTTATAATGGAAACTAATGAGATTAATGTAACAACAGAAAACAAAAATGAAAAATCGTTAAAAAAACCAAACGTTAGTGTTTGGGATGATGATTTTAAAAGAGGTTTAATTTGGTCAGGTATAATAGCATTAGTAGTTGCTACTGTATTCTTTGGAATTTATTTTTCTTCGCCATCAAGTGAACTTTTAATTGGTGCAATTATTCTTACTGTAACTTCTTTTACTTTTTCTACTCAACTTTTTTGGGGAGGTCATTTATTAGAGGTTTTCCTTTTCTTTTGTCGTTCTTTCACTTGGCCGTTTGGCTTTATAGCAGAATTTAGTCTTGATGGTATTTTATGGCTTATCACAGTTAAACTTTTATGTTGGATAATTGGAGGTATTTTATCAATTTTATTTTTCTTGCTTGGACTTGTATTCTGTTTAGTATATTCTGTTATATCTTTCCCATTCTCACTTATTGCAAATATTAGAGGTTAATATATGAAAGTAAAGCATTTATCTATATTAATATTATCTATTTTGTGTGCGATATTTACGCTTGTTGGTTGTAACGATGCTAGCGAAAATCAATCACCAAAACAACAAATCACAGGAGTTACTTTTTCTGATGTGACTTATGATTACGACGGGACTGAAAAAGTTGTTTTAATTGAAGGGACACTTCCAAAAGGGGTTAACGTTTCTTATGAAAACAATAAAAAGACAAATGCTGGCGAATATACGGCAATAGCAGTTCTTAGCGGAGATAATTATCAAACTTTACAATTAAGCGCAACATTAACTGTGCGTAAAATTGAAATTAGCGGAGTTAGTGTTTTAAATACTCAATTTGCTGATTATGACGGTGATGAGCATTTACCAGTTGTTGATGGAAATATACCTACAGGCGTTACAGTAAAATACTTGTTTGATGATAACGAAATTACAGGCTTTTCAGAAATTGGTAAATATAATGTTAAAGTAGTCTTAACTGGTAACAATTATATTGAAAAAACGTTTAATTGTGAGTTTGAAATTAAGCTTAATTTAACTTTATTAGCGCAAGAAGTTGTTGAATCTTTTGGAAGTACTCCAGAGCCTTGGAGTTTTTTTCCCCAATCTTTTACGCTTCAAAACAAGGTGCTTTCAAACATTCCAAGTTATGATAATTTTTATCAAGTAGCAAATATACCTACTAACGGAATAGGAAAGCAATTAAGCGTTGCCTATGACTTATTAAATAAAGCAACAAAGGCGTTATCTTACGTTCAACCCGTGTATTCGACAATGAATACTATAAAAAATCTTTATACAAATTATATAGACGATAACCCCGAAGAATATAAAAACTTTACCGCAAGTGCGGGTGGGTTTACGTTTACAATTGCTATCACCGAGTCACAGTACATATTGTCTGCAACAGTAAGTAGTATTGAAGTTGTAATTTATTCAAACGTGGAAAATCACATTTACGGAGCAAAAATTCAATTAAGAGACGACACCGTGTTAAAATACACCGTTGGCGAAAACTATTTAATGATTGCTCTTGACGTATTAGATACGGTAGCAACTCAAATTGAATTTATAAGAGAAGATAGTAACGTTTTAGGATACATGTATGAATATATCGTTGCAGGAGATAAAACGCTTACTGCTACAAGCACTTTAATTCAAGTAGATTCAATTTATACAACGCTTATAGGAACAAAAGGGGATTTCATTCCGACTGCCGTTAGTAGAAATTGTGAAGTTTATCTAAATTCAACGGGAGAACTTGTAGGAACTGAAGTGCGCGAAGAATTAACTATTAGTGGTTTAACTTCTACTTACAATACTTTGTGGTATACGCTAGACGATATAGCCGGAATAAACAGTATTAAAAAACTTGATGAAATGAATGGAACAAATGCAGATACTATTTATATAAACAATTCAACAGATACTATTCATACAAAATTAGTTGGATTATCTGGTGGAAAGAAAATGGCGTCAAGACGATTTGATATTGAATTTAAAACTATGTATTTTTATTCATACAATCAAGAAAATGAAGAATATGAAAAAATTTCTTGTGAGATACCAATGGTTTTCATTCAAGAAGAGCAATTAGGTACTTTTGAAGAAGATTTTGAGAATGAAAATAGTAAAAGTTTGACCCAAAGCGTTACTATAAACGTGTCAAATGCAGATAAAAATGCAATTAACCACGGTTATTATACATTATTGCAAGCATATGATATTATTAAAGATAAGGTAACGTTCCAATCTATCAAAGATTATTGTAAGGCATAATTATAAAGTTTAAAACAAGGTAGAGTTTCTTGCTCTACCTTGTTTTAAACTTTAGTTTTGAAATATTTAAATTAGATTTTGTATATTGCAAAAAAAATTGTAATGTGGTATACTTGCTAAAAGCAAAAAGTCAAAGGTAACGTGTTTTATGAAAGAATTTATTATAAGTTTAATTATAGCAATAACTCTTATCGTTATAGGGGTTTTAAATACTCGCGGAAATATATCTACGCTTCATTCTTACCACAGAAAACGTGTTTCAGAAGAAAATAGATTGCCGTTTGGTAGGTTGGTTGGTCTTGGAACGATTATAGTAGGCGTTGCAGTAATGATTTGTGGAGTTTTGTACTTAATTGCATCTTATAACAATTCACAAACGTTAACTATTACAGGTACAGTAGTTTTAATTGTTGGAATTACTGTAGGGCTTGGAATATCTTTATATGCTATGATTAAATATAACAAAGGCATTTTTTAATTATTAAAGGAAGGTTATGAAATTTATTGATGCTAAATTAGAGCCGTGGAGCGACGGCGAGTTTAATCAAATATATTTAGACGAGTATTGCCAATATAAATGGTGGGAAAGTAATACTGAATACAAATACTTATACACTTGCGATAAAAATCTTAGCGATAATACTCCGCGCTTTTGCATAGCAGATTATTACGACGGAGATATAATTGGGTACTGTACTTGCGTTAAAAAAATTCTAAACGAAGATAAATACGGATTTAAAAAGTACGATTTCTACGTTGATACTTTAGAATTTGCTCACGAGGGCGCAATTTTAGGTAACGCATCTAATCTCGTTAGTTATTACATTAGTTTTGCTAGGTATTTAGGCGCTAAATTTATAAGAATTTCAACTAAAGAAGACTTTGACCGTTTTTATTTTTTAATTGCAGGTTTTGCAGAATATTACTTTGATGGGGACTGTTACGTTATTGAAATTGAAGATGCTATCGAGTACGAAGAGTATATTCATTTACGCTCGTACGATACAGACGCTTTAACTTTTAGCGATTTATGCTTTTTAAACGCGCTCAACTATAAAATAGAGCAAGATAAATGTTTAATTATAAATAATGGCGACGAGTTTAGTATTGATAGAAAAACTGCAAAAATTTCTATGCCAAGTTTTATTACAAATGATAAAAGTGGCGATTTAATTTTTTGTAAAGAGCAATATCCGTTAGCCTTTTATATGAGTAGGTTTTTTGAAGAGGCGCGAAAACATACTTTAACTGTAAACGTAGATATTCCAGATATTCCTTTTAAGTTTGCATATTTAGGAAATGAACTTTTAATATGTTTTAAAGATTTTACTCAAGATAAAAACGTGTTTGATATTTTATATAAAATAAGCAAACACGTTAAGTTTAAAAATTATAGAGTTATAAACGCTTGGTATAGCGAAGAGTTTTATAATCTTGGCGCAGTTTATTCTAATAGGGTATTATTTAACGATTTGTTTAATGCAAGATTATCTCTTGATAGCGATAAATATACGTTATACGCTCCATCATCACTAATTGAAAAAAATGCTCAGTTCAACAATAATTTAGAGCAGTCAATTTGTTTTGAAATTAATTTAGGTGGCAAAAACGCTATGTTTAAGCAAATAAAAATACTTTTTAAAAGCGGTAAAGCGTTAGTTACTTTATTTAACGGCGAGCAAAAGTACTATGATATAAACGCGCTAAAATATATAAAAATTTTAGAAAGAGCGCATTTTTGCAATTGGCAAAATAATTACTTGGGCGACGCTAATAACGATTGGCTGTCGTGGGACGTTACTTTATGGCTTGAAAATCAAACGTTTAACTATAAAGGCATAAATAAAACCCCTAAAATTTGGGATTATTTTATTGGCGAATTAATAGAAGATTTCATTAGCAAATAAAAAATAAGCAACCGTAAAGGTTGCTTATTTTTTTGGAGGCGCCACCCGGATTTGAACCGGGGAGTGAAGGTTTTGCAGACCTTGGCCTTACCGCTTGGCTATAGCGCCATATGGAGCGGGAAACGGGACTCGGACCCGCGACAACTGCCTTGGCAAGGCAGTGCTCTACCAACTGAGCTACTCCCGCATTAAATGGTGGGAATTACAGGGCTCGAACCTGTGACATCCTGCTTGTAAGGCAGACGCTCTCCCAACTGAGCTAAACTCCCATTTCTTTAGTGCCTTACTACTATACCAAATTAAATGCTAAAAAGCAAGCGTTTTAAAGTCATTTTTTTAAATTTTATATTAGAATAAATTAAAAAACCTTAAAATGTTTGTTGCGATAAAAATTCTATTGTGATAAAATAGGGGTGTTGATTTTTTTTGGAGGCTATGATGGCAACGGTTCTTTCTAAAAACGATAAACGCGTTAAAATAGGGTGCTACGCTACTAACGTTTCAATGGCGGTTATGGGCAATTTATCGGCATTACTATTTTTAACTTTTCGTTTAGAGTATAATATATCATATTCACTTCTTGGCTTATTAGTACTAATAAATTTCTTTACTCAACTTATAATTGACTTGATTTTTTCATTTTTCTCTAATAAGTTTAATATTCCCAAAGTAATTAAAACAATGCCGTACATTACTATTATAGGTATGCTTATTTACGCTTTATGGCCGTTTGTTTTTCCAAACAACGTCTACGTTGGCTTAGTTATAGGCACTATAATATTTTCCGCCGCTAACGGTTTAGCGGAAGTGTTAATTAGTCCTACTATCGCCGCTTTACCAAGTGATAATCCTGAACACGAAATGAGTAAACTTCATTCAATATATGCTTGGGGCGTTGTTGGAGTAGTCGTTTTCTGCGCGTTATTTTTTGCAATCTTTAAAAGAGAAAATTGGCAATGGCTAACAATTATTTTAATGATTATACCGTTGTTTAGCGCAATAGCATTTTCAACGGTAAAACTCCCCGAAATGCAAAATGATGCAAAAACTCTTGAAGTAAAAGACCTTGTTAAAAACAAACAATTATGGGTGTGTTTTATAGGTATTTTCTTAGGCGGAGCAAGTGAAATAGTAATGGCGCAATGGAGTTCAAGTTATCTTGAACAAGCCTTAGGAATAGAAAAGATTTGGGGTGATATTTTCGGTGTTGCGTTATTTTCTATTATGCTTGGGCTTGGTAGAACGATATATGCAAAATATGGTAAAAACGTAGAAAAAGTTATGTTTATAGGCGCGATAGGCGCAACCGTTTGTTATCTTGTTGCCGTATTTACTCCGCTTGCTATTTTTGGACTTCTCGCGTGTGGCTTTACTGGGTTATTTGTTGCAATGATGTGGCCAGGTAGTTTAATAGTCGTTCAAGAGCGCATACCTTTGGGTGGAGTATTTATATTTGCAATGATGGCGGCAGGTGGAGATATGGGCGCGGCGTTAGCGCCTCAACTCGTTGGCGTTATAACGGACGCAATATCTTTAAGCCCTCAAATGATAGAATTAGCGTCAAGTATGAACGTTCAAATTGAAGTGCTTGCAATGAAAGCAGGTATGCTTGTCGGCGTATTTTTCCCGTTAGTTGCAATATTTATTTACCTATATCAAATGAAAACTAAAAAACGTTTTACCTTGCTAAACGAAACTAAATAAATTAAAGCGCCCTTGCATTACTTAGCAAGGGCGTATTTTTATACAAATTATATTTACAAGTTATTTATTACGAAAGGAACGTTTCAGCGTATAGCATTAGCATTGATAAAGTCGTAATAGCCGCCGTTTCAGTTCTTAAAATGCGTTTACCAAGTGAAATAATTTTAGCGCCTATTTGCTCGCAAGCGTCAACTTCGCTTTGCTCAAATCCGCCTTCAGGACCAATAAATATTCCAACGTTCATACCGCGCTTTATTTGTTTTAGCGCGTTTAAAGTAGCCGACATACCTTCTTTATTTTCATACGGTAAAATTACAAGGTCAAGTTGTTTTGACTTTTCAAGCGCTTGATTAAAGGTTAAAACTTGGCTTACCGTAGGAATAACGTTTCGCTTACTTTGTTTAGCGGCGCTTTCAGAAATTGATTGCCATCTTGAAATTTTGCCGTCCGCTTTTTTACCGTCTAACTTAACTATTGAGCGTTTTGTTTCAACGGGGATAATTTCGTAAACTCCAAGTTCAACCGCCTTTTGAATAATAAGTTCCATTTTATCGCTTTTAGGTAGACCTTGGAAAAGATAAACGTTTATAGGTAGGTTAGTTTGGTTGCAGTTTTCGCTTATAATTTGGGCAACAATTTCACTTTTAGTAACGTCAGTAATTTTACATAAACTGCTAACGCTATTATAACTTATTAAAAACTCATCGCCAACGCGCATTCGCAAAACGTTTTTAGCATGGTTAAAATTTTCGCCTGACAAATAAATTTCATTGCCGTTAATACTGTTTTTATCAATAAAAAAATTATACATAATAAACTTCCTTATGTAATTATAACAAATATTGAGTAAAAAAACAACGGTTATTGAAAATTAACTTAAAGTTGACAAGTTTTTTTGCTATGCAACTTTTAGTTAGCAAAAAAATCAAAAAATTGGGTAAAAAATTTAAAAAATAGCCAAAATATCAAATATTTTTGAAAATGTAAACTTATAGTTAACAAAATGTAAATGTATGGTTGTTGATTTTAGTTTTTAGCTATGTTACAATGATGACAGTTAAAAACTTACCGGTAAAGTAATTAACACAATCATAAAAAGCATTGTTAACGTCGCGCGAACTATCATGCGCGGTCTAATAACAATATACTTTTACTTATTTATTAATAAAAGGAGAAAAACTATGATATTTGCTGACAAACTCATGATGCTCAGAAAAAAGAAAGGGTATTCACAAGACCAACTCGCCGACGAGTTAGACGTTTCTCGTCAAGCGGTATATAAATGGGAAACGGGCGCGAACTTTCCGGAAATGGATAAAATTAAATTGATGGCTGAATTATTTAAAGTGTCTTTCGACGTTTTACTTGATGATAATAAAGATTTAGATGACGAAGTTGCCGTAACGTCAAACAAACCACAACGTATTCGTTCCGTGTTTAATTCGGGTAATGAAATTAACCCTGATGAAAAAGGAGACCTTGACCACGGTTACGCTAAAGGTAGAAAATTTTTCAATAAACAAGGAGATAAATATTTTAAAGCGCTTTTTGAAGAAAGTGAAAACGATTTAAAATCAAAAGGTTACGACGATATTAAATTAATTACTTCCGATTATATAATATTTTTCTTTAACGACAGCGTTAATAAGACTATAGGCTTTTATTTTGACGGGGCAGAGCAATTTGTGTGTCCTTATGAAAATATTATTGAAGTTAAAACGTCAAAAATAATGGCGAATAGTTTTAATTGGAAGTTAACGATTAATTATAGAAATGAAAATTCCGTTTCAACGTATGAGTTGACGCTTCGCCCAAGTTTAGGCTATCATATTAAAAGCAATAGCAAAATGTATAAAACTGCTGAAGACGTTGAAATGTGGATGGGGATTATATCAAAACAAATTGAAACGTCGTTAAATTACATTATTGATAAAATCCGCGCAATTCAAATTTTAGCTAACGATTTAAAACGCACTATGGAACTTCCTGAAATCGACGTTGAAAAATATAAACAAAATTTAGTAGTTGCAAATGAAAAGAAAGAAAAAGAAATGGCTCGCCTTGCTGAAGAACTTGTCGTTTTAAAAAAGCAACGTTTAGTTAAAGGCTTAATAAAATGGGGAATTATAGGTGTTGCACTGTTAGTTTTGATAATTTTAATGCTTTAACGAGATAAAAATATCCTTCTAAATTCAATTATATAAGAAAAAGGCAGTTTAAAACTGTCTTTTTTCTTCTAAAAAAAATAAAAAAAATTTTAAAATGGTATATACAAAAGGAATTTTATATGCTAAAATAATAATAGAATATATATTAGGAGGTCAAAAAATGACTTGGTTCAACAAACAAAGTAGATTAGTGCAAATTCTTTTACTTTTAATTCCTGGCGTTAACTGGATTACTGAAATTGTAGTAAGATGGTCAACTTGGAGCAAAAAAGGCGGATTATTAAGACTTATTATTTGTATACTCGTTACTATTCCGTCTGGTATCGTATTTGGTTGGGTTGATTTAGTTTGGGTATTATTATTCAAAAAACTCTGCTTACAATAAAAAAATTTATAAACCTGATAGGCAAATCGCCTATCAGGTTTTTAGTTTTATGAAAAGTTTGTAAAATTTTTATTCAGCAAATAACTTTTAATTGACGACTATTTTTTTAAATTTTAAAATGTTACCAAATTCGACAATAAAGTATAATTTTGCTTTTTAACCGCAATATAAATTGAGAATATCAAATATATTTAAACATAAAATATTATTGCGGAATTAAAAAATGAAGAATAAAAAATTTATAAAACAATTTAAACTACCAAAGCGCAAACAACCAGTATGGAAAATAATGCGCGAAATAATAAATTCGCTATTGTTTGGAAAATTTGAAGTAATAAACCTTGCTGGCGAAATTGAAAACGTATGTATATTGGTTGGTAATCACGCAGGCAAAAACGGTCCTGTGGCGTACGAAAAAAACTTGCCAAACTTTCATGCAACGTGGGGAGCGCACGAAATGCTTGGTAGTTATATAATGAGATATAAGTATCTTCGCAACGTTTTATACATTCGTAAGTATAAAAGGGGTAAATTTTACGCGACGGTAAAGTCTTTATTTGAAGCAATTTTTTCGCTTATGATATATAAAGGACTTAAAATTATAGGTACTTATCCTGATACGCGAATGACTCAAACCTTAAAACATAGCGCTAACGTACTAAATAGCGGTACTGGAATTTTAATTTTTCCTGAAGACTCCAATTCTGGCTATTTTGACGAGCCTACTAAATTCTTCGGTGGATTTTCCGTGCTAAGCGAGTATTACTATAATAAGACGGGGAAAGACGTTCCCGTGTATCCCGTATACATACACTTAAAAAGCAAAAAACTAATAATAGGCAAACCTAAAAAAGTAAACGAATTAAAACAAAAAGGGCTATCTCGCGACGATATTTGCGAAGTTTTTCGCGCAGACGTCAATAATTTATATAAAGAATACGTTTTAAATAAAGGTAATTAATAAGTTTTAGTATAAATACTTGCAAATTCGTTCATAATATTAGCGGAGGTACAAATATGGCTATTATAAATATTATTGCAATGATTTTATTAATCGTAGGTGGTCTTAACTGGCTTATAATCGGGCTTTGCGGATATAACTTCGTAAGTGGTATTACAGGTTCAGATGATAACCTTGTTGCCAAAATCATTTATATTTTAGTAGGTCTTTCGGCGGTTTGGCTTGTTATTTCATGCTTTATATCCGGTGGCTTTATCTATTTTATGATGTAAAACATTTTGCGTGGACGGTACTTATGCCGTCCTTTTTTCTTTTAATTAAATTTGACATAATGTTTTTTTAATGGTAAAATATTTTTTAAAATAAGGAGATATTATGAATAATATAAAAATGCCTAATTCAATAAGAGAGTTTTTTAACAAAATAAAAGTAACTAAAAAGAAGTTGTTTATATTGTTAAGCGTAGTAACCGTATTAACGTTATTTATTGCGGGATATTTTGCGCTTGTTCCGTTCAACTTCAATAACGCTGCATTTAGAACGCTTATAGTAATTTTACTTTTAATATGGAGCGTTCCGTTATTTTTGAGAGAAAAAATATTTAATAATTCAAAACCTTTTAAAAAGAGTTTGTGGCAAATACCTTTTTATATAGCGGTTGCGTTTACTGTTGTAAACTTAATTGCTTCAATTGCAACGTCAACGCTATTTATGGCTCAAAGTTATAGGGAGCTTATTAACGTTATTGATAACCATAGCTTTACCAGCGACGTTGAAGATTATAAGACTATGCAAATCCCAGTCGTTGATAAATCTCTTGCTGAAAAACTTGGCGATAAAAAACTTGGTGAAGATAATTTAGGCTCACAATACAACGTTGGCGAATATTATATGATATGCCACGAAGATAATTTGTATTGGATTGCGCCTATAGAATATAACGGGTTTTTCCCTTGGGCAAACCAAGGCTCGTCGCCTGGATACGTTATGATTAACGCTAACGATCCGTCTGACGTTGAAATTAAAAAATTCACGTTAAAGTATACCGATTCGGCGTATTTGTGGGACGATCTTGCTAGAAAGAACTATTTCAATAATATGTCGGCGTGGCGCGCTGAAGACGCGCATCTTGAACTTACCGACGAGGGCGAGCCTAGGTTTGTTGAAACGGTATACACCAATCGCTTAGGTTATATTAATGGTAGAGACGTTTTAGGTATAATAGTAACTAATCCTACTACGGGTGAAAGCGACTACTATAATTATGAAGATGCTCCTACTTGGATTAACCACGTTATGACTGAAGAAGTTATTATAGAGCAACTTAATTATTGGGGCGTTTACGTTAACGGTTTTTTCAATTCTATCTTTGCTAAAAACGAAGTGCTTGAAGTAAGCACGGGCGTTAACTACGTTTACTCAAACGGCAATATGTATCTTCAAACAGGTATGACTTCAGTTGGTAGCGACGAGTCTATCGTTGGCGTTATGATGGTAGATATGCGCACGAAAGACGCGTATTTTTACCGTATAGGTGGCGCGACTGAATATTCAGCGGCGCAATCGGCTATTGGTAAAGACCAAGAAAAGCGCTACACGGCGTCCGACCCTATTATGATAAATATGGACGGAACTCCAACTTATTTCGTTATGCTTAAAGACGATGAAGGGCTTGTTAAACGTTACGCGTATGTAAACGTAAACGATTATCGCTTAGTTGTAACGGCTGAAACGAAGTCTGAAGCGCTTATTGAATATAAAAAACTTATTAATATAGAAGATGAAACGCAAGCAGAGCAGTATTCTGTTAAGGATATTCGCCAAGTTACGTCGGGCGGTAATACTTATTACTATATTAGGTTTAACGCTACAAGCGACACTCCAGACGGGTTTGAAAATTACGTTTTCAGAGCGTCTTTAGAACTTAATTCTTCATTGCCATTTATATCTACTGGTAGCGTTGTAAAAATAAACTACGATAAAAACGGCGATTTATACGAAATTAGTTATCTTGAAGTAGTGAGTTGACTTGTTTTGAATTGTTAATATAGGTGAAAAATGAAAAAGAAATATACTGTTGACGGAATGATGTGCACGGCGTGTTCGTCATCCGTTGAAAGGGTTGTAAAAAAAATTAAAGGCGTAAACACGGCGGTAGTTAATTTAAATGCAAAACTACTTGTAGTTGACGTTGACGACACCGTTAGTGACGAGCAAATTTTAAACGCTATTGAAAAGGCTGGGTTTGAAGGTAGTATTTACAAAACTCAAGTAGCGCCTAAAAAGAAATCTATTGCCGTTAGACTTATTACTTCAATAGTTTTAACTATAATTTTAACCTATTTATCAATGGGAAAAATGTGGGGTATTGTTCCGCCTATTATTTATCAAGGCAAAAACGCAATTTTTTATATTGCAATGCTAATGATTATAACGCTTTTCGTTATGATTATAAACGGAAAATTCTTCACGTCGGGTTTTAAAGCGTTAGTAAAAAAAGCGCCTAATATGGATACTTTAGTTAGTATTGGTAGTTTATCGGCGTTTTTGTACGGCGTATTTTCCTTTATTATGATTATAATAGGCGTAAATAATAACGACAATCAAACAATTTCAAAGTATTTAGAAAATTTATATTTTGAAAGTTCGGCAATGATTTTAACCCTTGTAACCGTTGGTAAATTGTTAGAAGAAAAGGCTAAAAATAGAACGGGTAGCGCCGTTTCAAGACTTCGCAAACTTGCTCCTAGTAAAGCAACGGTAATGCAAGACGATAATGAAATTACTATTGACATAGATAATTTAAAAATAGGCGACGTTGTAGTTATAAAAGCGGGCGATAGTATTCCGTCTGACGGTATCGTTATAAAAGGCGAGGGTGAAGTCAACGAAGCATCGCTCACGGGTGAAAGTCTTCCCGTCGTAGTTACAGTTGGTAGCGAAGTTAAAAGCGCAACGGTGTTGCTTAGTGGATATTTACTCGTTGAAGTTAAAGCGGTAGGTAGTCAAACAGTTTTTGGTAAAATTATCGATTACGTTGAAAGCGCCGAAGCAACCAAAGCGCCTATTGCAAGACTCGCCGATAAAATTAGCGGAATTTTTGTTCCAATAGTTATTGCAATATCAATAATAACCTTAATAATATGGCTTATAATTAGTAAGTCTATTGACGTAAGTTTATCGTATGCAATATCGGTACTCGTTATTTCGTGTCCTTGCGCGTTGGGACTTGCTACCCCTGTTGCAATCACCGTTTCAATGGGTAAGTTAGCAAGTTTAGGAATACTTGTTAAAGACGCTCAAACGCTTGAAAACGTCGGTTTAATTAAAACTGCCGTGTTTGATAAAACGGGAACGATAACCCAAGGAAAAATGACGGTTGTAGATACGTTTAATCTTACTAAAGAGCAATTAATAGCAATATCTTCAATTGAAAAAATGAGTTCGCATTCTCTTGGCGTTGCCGTAACGGAATACGTTAGCGGGAATTTGCCCGTTGATAATTTTCTTTCCGTTACTGGTAAAGGCGTTAGCGGAGTTGTAAATGGTAAGGTTTACCATATAGGCAATCAAAACTACGTTCAATCTAACGTTACAAGCGATATAAGCGGAGATTATTCTCAATATTTTGACGATGGTAAAACGCTTTTATTCGTTGCTGAAAATAACGTTTTTATTGGCGGTATTGCTATAAGCGACGTTTTAAAAGACGATGCCATTACCGCTGTTAGTAAGTTAAACGAAAACGGTGTTAAAACAGTAATACTTTCAGGAGATAACGCTAAAACTACTCAAAGTATAACTAAACTTGTAGGCGCAAGCGAGGGTATAGGCGGAGTTTTACCTGAGGCAAAGGCTAAAGCCGTAAATAATTACAAAAATGACGGAAAGGTTGCGTTTATTGGCGACGGCGTTAACGATAGTCCTGCATTAACGGTAGCTGACGTTGGTATTGCAATAGGTGGCGGAACGGACGTTGCTTTAACTAGCGCCGACGTTGTTTTAATGAATGGTTCGCCGTCAAAAGTAAACGAGTTAGTTTTAATCGGCAAGACAACGCGCCGAATAATCAAGCAAAATTTATTCTGGGCATTTATTTATAACGTTATTATGATACCCGTTTCCGCCGGTGTTTTATCTTTTATCGGAATAACTTTAACTCCCGTTATCGCATCATTATGTATGAGTTTGAGTAGTTTGTTTGTTGTGTTGAATGCGTTACGCCTAAAGTTTTAAAGGCATATTTACTTCGCAATACTGTGTTTCTACAAAATTTTAAGTCTGCAACAACCACTAAGGTTA
>CALDOZ010000007.1 GCA_937912025.1 uncultured Clostridia bacterium
ATTATTAATTTCACAGTTACTAGCCTTATCAAAAAATACTGCAGCGTGATTATCGTTGTCACTAAACGCGCCACCGTTTCTAACAAAGGTGGTTTGAGATATTATAACGTTATGTAACGTTGTATTTCCTTTTAAATAAAAACCGTAATATGGATTGTCAGCGCAAACGCAGTTTGTAATTTTACAGTAATACGATGCGCGTGGCGCAAAATAAAAGCCGTTACCACAACCGTCAGTATTTATTTTATCAAAAGTACACGCGTCAATTTCACTGCTACCGGTAGCGCAAATAGCGTTTGCAAGTCCACAAAATGATAGTTTAGTAAACTCACATTGGTCAGTTCTAACTTTATCAAGGCAAATTCCCGAATTGTCAATAGGTTTTTTAAAGTTAACTAAAGGTCGCGTATCCATGCCTAAAATATCGCCTTGAAAGCCTAAATTTTTTATAACTGCGCCTGAGATTGGGTCGGTAGTATTGCCAATTTCCATTATTGGCATGCCAAGTTCGCCTTGGCGAAGTTTTGTTCCCGATGTACTTTCAAAAACTCCGTTTGGGTCGGTGTTACAACACCAAAGTCCGCCGTCAATCATAATTGAAGTAGCGTCAACAATTATAGTTTTTAATACGTTGTAAGCGCCTATATCAATTTTAACTCGACCGCCAAAGTATTTTAATTCATTAATGTTGTTTTGAATGCTCGTGGCGTCTTTAGTTATGTGTTTAGTTGAGTTATGATTAGAATTTATACTTTTTGTCATATTTTCACCTTAAAAATAGTTTACCATACGGTTATTTTTGTGTCAATATTAAATGCGCCTTAACATTTAGTAAAGGCGCACAATAGTAATTATTTTAATAAATTATCTAAATACTTTGATAATCATTGAAACGTTCATAATAAGAATTATTGCAGGTATTCCATAGAAAACTAACGTAAATTCAGGGCCAATTAATAAATAAGCAATTGCTGCAATTATCGCTGCACCAATAAAGTTACCTATAAAACCGCCTACCATATTAGGTTGAATTTCATAACCGTCATACGTTTCAACAACGTTATACGTTCCGTCCCACTCAACCTCGAAAACAACAGGGCCAATATAGAAAAGCCAAGAAAAGATAGTAGTGAATAAATCAACCATAACTAAATTGTACGCGTCGTCAACGTTACTTTCTATAGAAAATGCAAGAATAAGTGATACGATACACAAAACAACGCTTATTATTCTGCTAATAATAAAGTTAGTAAACAAGAATTTTATTAGTTTAAAAATCAAAACTAAAACGATTAACGCTATTATTAAATAAAGTACTTCCATAAAAACTTCCTTTGTGATTGTTTTGTGAAATTATACCATTTAAAAAAATATATTGCAAGTGTTTAACGTGTTTTATCATTTTTTGCGCAATTAATTGTTTTTTATAGCGTTTTGTGTTAAAATGCTAATATAAATTAACGTAGGTGAAATATGTATTGCGATTTACACACTCATTCAAATTATTCTGACGGAACGTTTACCCCGTCTGAAATTATTATAGAAGCCGAAAAAATAGGGTTAAGCGCCGTTGCGCTTTGTGACCACAATACTATTGACGGTGTTTACGAGTTTATTAAATGTGCTCAAGGTAAAAAGGTTAAGGCGATAGCGGGCGTTGAAATTTCAACCGATTATAACGGCACAGAACTTCACATTCTTGCGCTTGGTCTTAATAAAGAGCAACTTCCAATAATTTCTGACTACTTAAAAATCAACTTAATAAATAAGAAAAAAAGCAATATTAAACTCATTGAGAGTTTAGTAAACGCTGGTTACGATATTAAACTTGAAGACTTAACTTCGCTTACCGTTAGCGGTGACTTTAATAGGGCGCACGTTGCCGGCGAACTTGTAAAAAAGGGTTATGCTAAATCAATTAAAGAAGTTTTCGATACTATTCTTCGTGATGATGGCCCGCATTATATAAAAACTGAACGCTTAAACGTGTTTGACGTTATTAAATTTATTAAATCAATAGGCGCTGTTGCCGTTCACGCGCATCCTTTTTTAGATATTGATGAAAAAACGTTTAGAGAGTTTTTGCCAAAAGCAATAAGTTGTGGATTAGACGGGTTTGAAACGCTATACTCAACTTATACTAACGAGCAAATTAACCTTTCTACTCAAATTGCAAAAGAATTTAACTTAAAACAAAGCGGTGGTAGTGATTTTCACGGCGGTAGAAAACCAAATATATCGCTTGGCGTAGGCGAGGGCAACTTAAAAGTTCCTATTGAGTTTTTGAATAATTTACTATTTAAATAGATTTCTTGTTTAAATTATTATGGTCGAAAAGTTTTTACTTTTCGGCCTTTTAAATTATGTGGACAAATTTTAATAAACTGTTCTATTTGATGTGTTTATTTAATAAAAATATGGTGTGCTTGGTTTTCTTCCCGATTTTATTTATAAAGAAGTAAAAAAATATAATAACGTTTGTGAAATAAGATTAAGGGTTAATTTACCAATTCAAATTACAACGTTAAATGAAAGTATATTTATAAGTAAATATAAAATAGATTGCGAAATACTGCAAAAAATTGTATTAAACGTTTGCAATAACTCAATTTATGGTTACGACGAATACATTAAAAAAGGTTTTATAACTTCAAGTAGCGGTGTAAGAATAGGTTTAAGCGGTGAGTTTGTTTATGATAACGGTAAAATTAATTGCATTAAGAATTTTTCTTCGTTATGTATTCGAATTCCTAACGACGTTATTGGTTTTTCTAAAAAGTTTTATCAAATATATTCTGGCGGTAGCGTATTAGTAATTTCTAAAAGTGGAGTTGGTAAAACGACGTTTATAAGAGATTTTTTAAGAAACGTATCACTAAATACTAAAAAAAATATTGTCGTTGTAGATGAGCGTAACGAAATTGCTTTTAAAAACTTAAAAAATTCATATTATTTAGGCGATACCGTTGACGTTTTGACTTTTTCAAATAAAAATTACGGTTTTACTCACGCAATAAGAACGCTAAACCCGTCGGTAATTGTTACTGACGAACTTATTGAAAGCGCTGATTTTGAAAGCGTAATTAAATGTGTTGATAGTGGTGTTGACGTAATAGCGACAATTCACGGTGGACAAATTGACTTAAATAAACTTAAAAAATTTATCAATTTAAAAACGTTTAATTATTACGTTTTAATTACCGCTAATAATAATTTAAGAATAGTTACGGTTTATAACCAAAATTTACAACAAATATGTTCATATTAAAAATTTTAATTGGTATTTTAGCAATATATTGTTCTGTAAATATAGCAAAATGCCATGCAGATAAAATTAAAAATAAGTATTACTTTTTTAAAGACGTTTGCATGTTTTGTAAAGAATACGAAATTAATTTATCATACGACAAAAAAGACTTAAAACTTTTTTTAAATAATGAATATAGTTCAGTTGAGTTTGACACTTTATTAAAAAATTTTATTACTGACGGCGAAATTAACGACGATAGCATTCCAAAGTTTTTAAACGATAAAGAAGTTAGAGAAGTTGTTTCAATGTTAAATTCTCTTGGTAAAAGCGATAGTAAAAGTCAATTATTATCAATTACAAATTATTATAAAATTTTCAGCGATATTCAAAGCGAAAAAAACTTAGAATTTAAAAAATTTTATTCAGTATACGTTAAAATTGGATTTTCAATTGGGTTAATGTTGCTAATTATGGTGATTTAATGGAATACGGTGTAGATATCATATTTAAAATAGGAATAATCGGTATAATTATCACCGTTATTTGTCAAATACTTAAAAAATCAGATAGGGACGACATTGCAACAATCGTAGGAATTGCAGGGTTGATTATCGTTTTAACGCTAGTAATTGGTATGGTTACCGATTTATTTACGCAAATAAAAAACTTGTTTAATTTATTTTAATGGAAATTTTTAAAATCGTAGCAATTGCAATAATAGGGGTGCTAATTTTTACCTATTTAAAATCAATAAATTCGGAACTTAGCGTTTTATCTATCGTTGCAACGGGGTTAGTGTTACTTTTGAGCGTTTCAAGTTATATAATAGACGTTTTAAACGTATTTTCAAATTTAAGTTCTAACCTTAATATTGATAGCCAAATTTTTATTATCGTTATAAAAATCATAATAATATCGTATATTATTGAATTTACTGAAAATTTAAGTAATGATTTAGGCGCAACTAATTTATCGGCAAAAATATCACTTTGCGGTAAACTTATAATATTCGTAACAGCAATGCCAATATTTAACAGTTTAATTTCAATAATAACTACTTTTTTAAAATGAGAAAAATTTTACTTATAGTTATAATAATTTTTGTTTTAAATTTTAACCTTAGTTATAGCGTTGTAAAAGCGGAAGAAAGTTCAAGTTCTGATAACGTTGACCAAACTTTTAACGAGTTAATCGACGGAATAAACGAAGAAGATTTTAAAGATTTAGTCGACGAAATTAATAATTTATTTGGCGAAGATAAATCGCTTAAAGATATAATAATTTTGTTTTTAACCGGTAAATTAGAACTAAATTTTGATACGTTAAAAAACTACTTTTTATCTCGGTTAAACGTCTTTTTTAAGTTTGGTGGAGAACTGTTGCTTTACGTTATTGCAATAGGAATTATGTTTAATTTCTTAAATGTAATTTCTTTAAAAAAATGCGATAATTCCTTAAAATCTACTTTATATTTTATTAGTGTTGCAATTGCGACCGTGTTAATTTTTAAAGTAATTGGAAACGTGTTTAGTTATGCGTTAGATAAACTGTCGCTACTTACTAAAACAACGCAAATAGTCTTTCCAGTTATGTTTTCCTTGTCGGGTTTAATTGGAAATTTTGGCGTTGAGCAAATTAAACCGTTTACGGTGTTTTTATCGGTATTTTTTTCAAGTATAACAACTTCCGTATTTATGCCGTTGCTTAAAGTGGAAACAACTTTAACTACAATTGGTAATTTAAGCGGTAGTATTAATTTAGACGGTTTTAAAAAGAGTATATCTTCAATATATAAGTGGTTACTTTTGCTTGCTTGCGGACTTTTTTCAATTTTAATAATATCTCAAGGTGTAGTCAACTCGCAATACAACGGACTGTCAGTTAAAATTTTAAAATATTTTACAGGTTCAATTATACCTATTGTCGGTGGGTTTTTAAGTGGTGGAATGGAGGTTTTAATTTCGTCTGCCGTACTTATTAAAAATTCAATAGGGTTAATTAGTGTAATATACGTTTTGCTAACGGTAGGGCTTACGGGGTTAGAAATTTTAGTTTTTTCGTTTATAGTTAAACTTTTAGCATCCGTTTGTCAGCCTATTTTAGACGATAAATATTATAAAATTGTTATAGGTATAACGGACGTTTTTAACAGTGTATCAGCATTACTATTCGTTAGTGGTTTTATCTTTATAATAACAATATTTTTTATAATAACGGCAACGGCGTATGTTTTTTGATTTTTCAAATTATTTTTTAACGGTAATATTTGTAACTGTTTTTATTATTTTAGCCGAAATTTTAGTTGTTAACGGTAAAAATAGCAAAATATTTAAAATGATACTGTCAATGGTAATAACGTTAACGTTTATAACTCCTATTTTAGAAGTGTTTAACTATGATTTAAATACTGTTGAAATTAATTCTAACGTAGAATATTCAAATCATTTAAAAATTGCAACTGAAAACGTTACTAAAAAAGAAGTTGAAGCAATACTCAATTATGAAAAATTAACGTACGAAAACGTATCGATTGAAACTCAAAATATTAATGGGCAAATATCGACAAAAAAAGTTGAAATAACGTTAACGTGTGATGGAATAAATTGTCAAACAAAACATATAAATATTACTACGAAAATCAACGCGTTACTTTTAGAAAAAATTTTTATTAATAATAGCGAGGTTGAAATTGCCGTCAAATTCAAAGAAAATTACTGAAAAAACTAATAAAAAATTCAAATCAGAATGGATATTTATAATAATTTTAGGTCTAATAATAATTTTGTTTTTGTTGTTTCCAAGTGGTAATAGTTTATTTTCTTCTTTAAAAGATGATGATGGCCAAGATTATTTAACTTTAACGGAAACGAAACTTGAAAGCGTTTTAGCGTCGGTTAGCGGTGTTGGTAAAGTCGACGTTATGATAACTTTAAGTGGTAGCGAAAGTTACGATATAGCAAAAAACATTGAAACAACTACTGAAAACGGCGTAACTAAACGTGTTGAAAGCGTTGTTATGGTTAGTGGTAAACCTTACGTTATAAAAACAAATAATCCTACAATCGAGGGAGTAGTTATCGTTTGTGAAGGGGCGGACGACGTTAAAGTAAAAATGTTAATAACCGAAGCGGTTGTTACAGCGCTAAACGTTGACGCTAATAAAATTAGAATAGTAAAAATGAAATAAAAGGAGATATATTATGTCAAAAAAGAAAAAAATTATAGTACTAAGTTCAATGATTGCATTACTTGCCGTAACCGCCGCGCTAAACTTTATTTTTGCAGGTACTAACTCTTATCCAGAAAGTACTGAAACGGCGTATTTTCTTGAATATCGTACTGAACGCACAACCGCTCGCAACGAACAAATTTTGCAACTTGATAAAATTATTGCCGAGAGCGAAGAAGGTTCAGATGTTTATCAAACTGCTGTAACGCAAAAATTACAACTTACAAGCCTAACCGAGCAAGAACTTAAACTTGAAACGTTAATAAAAGCGTACGGGTATGAAGAAGTTGTTGTTACTATGGCAATAGATTCGCCAAACGTTAACGTTGTTGTTAAGAACTCAGAGTTCGATCAAACTGACGCTGTTAAAATATATAATATTTTAGTAACTGAAACTGACGTTGACTGTGAAAACGTAAATATTATTCCTTATCTTTGAAAATTATGCATAAAAATGCTACCTAAAATTAAAAATGTATGATATAATTAACCTAATTAACGTGAAGTATTATGTTTTGCGTTAGTTAGGTTTTATTTTTTAATCGGAGGTTTATTATGGCAAATTATAAAAAAACCGAGCCAGAAAAAAATGGTAAAGTAATTTACAATGCAAGTATAGTTAAGGGTATAGTTGCTCTTGCTGTGTCTGACGTTGCTGGCGTAACCTTACGCAAACTCGGTAAAAAAGATAAACTTGAATTAATTAAAATCGTGTTTAACGGTGATATTATCGACGTTGACGTGTCAGTTGATATTGAATATGGCTACAACGTTCCTGACGTAGCGTATGAAATTCAACAAAGTATTAAACGCAACGTTGAATCAATGTCAAAGTATAAAGTTGAGTCTATTGACGTGCATTTTGAAGGCGTATCGTTTAGCGACGATATTATTGATTAATTTACTAAATTTTTATACTTGAAGGTGTTTAATTATGAGAAAAAATGCGCGTGAGAGCGTTTATAAAATTTTGTTTAGCGAAGTTTTTAATAGCGAAACTGATAAAGATTTTAGAGATTTTATATATTTTGAAGATAAACTCAGTGAAACAGACGTTGCTTTTGCCGAGCAACTTTATAGCGTTATTTGTAATAATATCGACGTAATAAACGAAGAAATTTCTTCTTTATCAAACGGGTATAAACTCGAAAGAATTTATCCTACTGATAAATGCGCGTTAATTATTGCATTTTGTGAAATGAAGTATTTTGACGACGTTCCTAATATCGTTGCAATTAGCGAAGCGATGGAACTCGTTAGAAAATATTCTACTGCTGATAGTCCTAATTTTGTTAACGGTATTTTAGCCGAATATAAAAAACGTTTGGAGGCTTAATTATGGTTATTCTTGACGGTAAAGATTTTGCATCAAAATTCCGTTTAAAAATTGCTCAAAAAGTAAATGTTTTAAAAGAAAAATATAACGTTACACCGGGGCTTGCCGTTGTGTTAATTGGTAACGATCCTGCGTCTGAAATTTACGTTAGAAATAAAATTAAAGCGTGTGATAACGCCGGTATTAAATCATTTACCGTAAGGCTTGACGCCAACGTTAGTCAAGAAGAAGCCGAAAAAGTAGTTAAAGAACTTGCAGACAATTGCGAAGTAGACGGGCTTTTCGTTCAAATGCCTATACCTAAAGGGCTTAACGCTGATAAAATTTTATCTCACATTCCAACTTGTAAAGACGTTGACGGATTATGCGCTGAAAACTTAGGTAAGTTGCTTGTTGGTGAAAAAACTCTCGTTTCTTGCACACCTAACGGAATAATTGAACTTTTAAAAGGTTATAACGTAAGTTTTGAAGGAAAACACGCCGTTGTTTTAGGTAGAAGCAATATGGTTGGTAAACCAATTTCCGCGCTTTTGCAAAAAGAAAATTGCACGGTAACGATGTGTCATTCTAAAACGGTAGACGTTAAAAAATATACTTTACAAGCGGATATTATCATTGCTGCAATAGGTAGAGCAAATTACGTTACTGAAGATATGGTAAAGGACGGCGCTGTTGTAGTTGACGTTGGTATAAATAGGGTTGACGGTAAAATTTACGGCGACGTTGATTTTGAAAACGTTAAAAATAAGGCCTCGTTTATTACGCCTGTTCCTGGTGGGGTTGGTCCAATGACAGTTACTATGCTTTTACATAATACCGTTATTGCGTGTATGAGAAATAGGGGTTTAGATGAATTTTGATAATTTAAAACTTGCGTTTGAAGAAGAATTATATAATTTTATTGACGGTATTAGCGGTGGCGACCAAACGTTAATGGACGCAATGCGTTATAGCGTAAAAGCAGGGGGTAAAAGAATTAGACCTATTTTAATGCTCAAAACTGCCGAAATGCTTGGCGCTGAAAAAAGTGAAGTTATGCCTTTTGCTATCGCAATAGAACTTATACACACTTATTCGCTTATTCACGACGATTTACCGTGTATGGATAACGACGATTTAAGGCGCGGTAAACCAACAAATCATAAAGTTTACGGCGAAGCAATGGCAGTTCTTGCCGGTGATGCGCTTTTAAATTTAGCGTATGAAATTTTATTTAGAAACGTTAGTGGTATAAATAAAATCAACGCTTCAAGAATGTTATCTCGTTTTGCAGGGTTTAGCGGAATGATAGGCGGTCAAGCGTGTGACGTTAGAAACGAAGGTAAAACGTATAGCGAAGAAACTCTTAATTATATTCACCAAAACAAAACGGGTAAACTTATTACTGCATCGGTGCTTGTTGCAAGTTGTTTAGCAGGCGATAAATATATAGTAAATTTAAAAGAGTACGGCGAAAATTTAGGTCTTTTATTTCAAATTACAGACGATATTCTTGATTTTACGTCGTCTAATGAAGAACTTGGTAAAACTATAAATAAAGACCAAAATTCAGGCAAACTAACATTCGTTACTCTTTACGGAATTGAAAAAGCAAAAGAAATTGCAATTACTACGTGTAATAACGCTATTAACGCGATAAAAGATATAGCGGGTAGCGAGTTTTTAGTTGATTTTGCAAAGTATGTGCTTGATAGAAAATCATAATGAGATTAGACGTTTATTTGTACGAAATATCAAAATATCCTTCACGCAATAAGGCAAGCGAAGCAATTGAGCGTGGCGAAGTTTTATATAACGGTAAGCAATGCAAACCGTCGCAAATTGTAACTGATTTTAATAAAATCACTTACTTAAGCGGAGCAAATTTTGTTTCAAACGGCGCGTTTAAACTTGAAAAAGCGTTAACTGACTTTAATTTTGACGTTAGCGGTATGACTTTTGCCGATATTGGCGCGTCTAACGGTGGATTTACACAATGTTTACTAAACCACGGCGCTAAAAAAGTTTTCGCTATTGACGTTGGCGAAAGTCAGTTAGATAAAAGTTTGCAGTCTAATAAAAACGTAGTTGTAATAGATAATTTCAACGCAAGAAATTTAACTAAAAATACTCTTGGCGAGTTAGTTGACGGCGTTGTAGCGGACGTAAGTTTTATTTCATTAGCTTATATTCTTGACGCTATACATGCAGTTTTAACTGACAACGGATACGCCTTTTTACTAATAAAACCGCAATTTGAATGCGGAAAAGAATATTTAGGTAAAAGCGGTATAGTTAAAAACCCAAGAGCAAGGCTTAACGCGTGTTTAAAAATATATAATTATTGTTTAAATATTGGTCTTGTTCCTACTAATTTTACAGTTGCTCCTATAAGAGAGAAAAAGAACGTAGAGTATATAATTATGCTCCAAAAAAATATAGACCAAAAACCAATTTCTATTAAAAATATTGAACGATTAATTTGAGGTATAATATGAAAGTAGGTATTGTTATTAACACTACTAAAAGCGAGGCAAACACTACTGCTAACGAGTTTAGCGGTCTTTTACAAGACAATGGAATTAGTAGCGTAGTTGTAAACCTTAAAGAAGATTGTAAAGACGTTGACGTTATTGCCGTATTTGGCGGAGACGGTACTATTTTAAGAGTAGTTGAGTACGCTATTGAATACGACGTTCCTATTCTTGCTATAAATACGGGGACTGTGGGTTTTTTAAGTTCAGTTGAAAATAATGAACTTAATAAGGCTCTTCAACTTATCAAAGAGGGTAAAAACTTAACAAAGCGTTCAGTTATGAAAGTCGTTTTAGGTGATAAAAAGTATTACGCGTTGAACGACGCTACAATCCAACGTAACGGGCTTATGAGTGAAGTTGCAAAATTATCTTTATATATTGGCGGTGATTTTGTTGATAAAATTATTGCCGACGGTATAGTTTTAAGCACTCCAACTGGCTCAACTGCATATTCGTTAGCGGCAGGTGGCTCTATAATTACGCCTGATTTAAACGCGTTTATAGCAACGCCTATTTGTCCGCATTCGTTACATACAAGACCAATCGTTTATTCTGATGGTAATCTTACTAAAATAACCGTTTTAGAAAATTCAACAAAATGCGGTTTATATATTGATGGTAAGTTTGTAAAAAACGTTTTGGTTGGCGATACTGTTGAAATTTCAAAAAGCAAAAAGACCGTTAAATTTTTTAGTATAGACGATAACTTTTTTAAAAAACTTCTTATTAAATTAAATAATTGGAGTTGTACGAGGTAAAAATGTCAAAAAACGCAAGACGATTAAGAATTGTTTCTTTAATTTCTGAATATGAAATAAGCACTCAAGAAGAACTTGTTTCGCTTTTAATTAACGAGGGCTTTAACGCGACTCAAGCAACCGTTTCAAGAGATATTAAAGAACTTTCATTAACAAAAATTAAAGGCACGATAAAAAATTATAAGTACGCAATGCCTAAAAAGAGTGAAAAACCCGTTATTACTGAAGATAAAGTTATTACTTTACTTAAAACCTTTATCGTTTCAGTTCAAAACGCTAAAAATTTAGTAGTTATAAAAACTCTTGAAGGTAACGGTTCGTCTTGTGGTATGTCCGTTGATAAAATGGGTATTAAAGAAATTATTGGTAGTATAGCGGGTGATGATACTCTTTTAATTGTTACCGCAAGTGATGAAGACGCATTATTCGTTGCAAATTATTTTAGGGATTTGGTTTCTTTATGATTAAAAGTTTACGCCTTAAAAACATAGCCTTAATAAAAAGCGCTGAAATTGATTTTCACGAAGGTTTAAACGTGCTTTCGGGTGAAACGGGCGCAGGTAAAACTGTAATTATTAGCGCTATAAATTTTGCGCTTGGCGCTAAGGCTGATAAATCTATGATTCGTTACGGCGAAAGCGAATGCGAAGCCGAACTTATTTTTGATATTGATTGTAACGACGAGGTAAAAGACGTTTTATCTTCATTCGGTATTGATTATGACGACGACTTGATTATTCGCCGTAAACTAAATGAAAATGGTAAAGGCGATATTAGAGTAAATGGTGTTTCGGTAACTGGCGCTATGTTAAAGCAAATTACTAGTGAACTTTGCGACGTTTACGGTCAAAGCGAGCATTATTCATTGCTAAAACAATCTAACCAACTAAAAGTTTTAGATTCTTATATAGGTAACGATATTGATTTATTAAAAAACGAATGCAAACCTATTATTGATGAAATAAAAAAGTGCAAGTTAGAACTTGAAAATTTTGGTGGCTCTAATAAAGATAGGCTTAATAAAATTGACCTTTTGTCATATCAAATTAACGAAATTGAAAAGGCTGAACTTATTGACGGTGAAGAAGAAGAGTTGCTCGCACGGAAAAAAATACTTAATAACGTTGAAAAAATAGGAGAGGCGTTAAGCGGTGCAAAAGCGTATCTTAGTGAAGATAACGCCGGTTGTGATTGCATTTACAACGCTTTAAATAAAATTGAAAACGTTAACGATTTAGATAGTGAGTATTCGTCGTTAACCGATAGGTTATATTCAGTAAAAGCCGAACTTGACGACGTTGCTTCAACCCTTGAAAATTTATTAGATAATTTAGAGTATGACGGTAACGAAGCGGAACGCATAGAAAATAGATTAGACGTTATTAAATCATTAAAACGTAAGTACGGAAATAGTTATTCTGAAATAATAGAATATTTATCAAAATCGCAGATAGAACTTGAAAATTTGCAAAATTTTGAAACGCGTTCAAACGAACTTGAAAAGATTATTTTAAACAACGAAAATAAACTTAAAAACTTATATAGCAAAATTAATTTATTACGAACTGAAAAGTCTAAAACGTTTTCTAATAGCATTTGCAACGAACTTAAAATGCTTGGTATGAAAAACGCTCAGTTTGTATGCTCGGTAATTAAAGGTGATGATAACACTCTATCTTTAAATGGTATTGATAGCGTTGAGTTTACGTTTAGCGCTAATAAAGGCGAGCCGTTAAAACCGATGTCAAAAATTATAAGCGGTGGCGAAATGAGTAGGTTTATGCTTGCAATGAAACTTGTTTGTACTGATTTTCCTCAACGTTCAACGTATATTTTTGACGAAATTGACGCTGGTATTTCAGGCGCGGTTGCTGAAATTGTTGCTGAAAAGTTTGCTATTTTATCAAAAAATATGCAAATTGTAACCATATCACACTTAGCGCAAATCGTTAGTTTTTCAGATTGCTCGTTACTTATTTCTAAGACTGACGACGATGTAAAAACGCAAACAAACATTACGTCACTTGATGAGAATGGTAAAATTAACGAAATTACTCGTATCATTGGTGGCGACGTGTTAAGTCAAGCATCTATAACGCTTGCTAAGGAAATGATAGACCGTGCTAAAACTATAAAAGCAAATTTAAGAAAGTAATTGTTTAACACTATTAAGAATTTCTTAATGGTGTTTTTCTTTTTTACGCATATATTAAAAATTTTAGCAAATACTACAAACTATGAAAGTTTTTAAAAAATTAGCAACTTTTGTTTTGCTTTTTACTATTGTATTTGCTTTTTCACTTAAACCTTCTTATGCTTACGCAAATGGCGAGTACGTTTATCTTGGCGGTTTTACCACCGGATTTAATATTGATACTGAAGGCGTTACCGTTGTTGGATTAACTGAAATTTTTACCGAAAAAGGTGTGATTTCTCCGTCTAAAAATAGCGACTTAAAAGTTGGTGATATAATTTTATCAATAAACGGTAAAAAAATTTCTACCGTAAAAGACGTATATTCTTTATTAAAAGATTATAAAGACGGGTATATGGTGTTACAAATTGAGCGTAAAGGAATTATCTTACTTAAAGACGTTTTTCCTGAAAAAGATATGACGGGCGCTTATAAACTCGGCGTATTTCTTCGTGACGATGTTTTAGGTTTAGGAACTGTTACTTACGTTGAAGAAAACGGCGATTTTGCTTCGCTTGGTCACCCTGTTACTGACGAAAATGGTAGAGTGTATTCAGTAACTGGTGGCGACGTTTACAGTTGCTCAATTGTGGGTGTAAACAAAGCGGTACGCGGAAAAGCAGGCGAACTTAAAGGTTTGTTCATTGGAGATACTGCAATAGGTAAAATTACGGCAAATTCCGCCGTTGGTTTATATGGCAACTTTACTAATTTCGATTTTAAAAACTCAAAAAAAATTGAGATTGGTAGCGCTAAAGTTGGCTCTGCTAAAATTTTATCAACAATAGACGGCGATAAACCAAAATATTACGATATAGACATTTTAAAAAGTGATTTAAGAACGTCTATCACTAAAAATCTCGTAATTAAAATTACCGATAAGCAGTTGATTGAGTATACTGGGGGAATATTACAAGGTATGAGTGGAAGTCCAATAATTCAAGATAATAAAATTGTAGGCGCTGTGACTCACGTTTTTGTTAACGACAGTACGCGCGGGTATGGAATTTCAATAGAAAATATGTTAAAAGGCTAAGAATTAAACCGTGTTAAATTTTAACACGGTTTTTTTATGCAAAATTAGTATATCTTTTTCTAAATTCAGACGGGGTTAAGTTGTGTTTACGTTTAAAGTTGATAGTTAGTGAAACGTTTGACTTAAATCCTGTTTCTATAGCGATATCGGTAACCGATTTATTTGTGGAAATTAGTAAGTTTTCGCAAACGATAAGTCTATAATTTATTAAATATTGGTGAAGTGTTATTCCAAAATGTTCGCTAAATAATTTATTTAAATAGTACGGGTGATATCCAATAGTATTTGCTATATCATCATTAGATATATCGTAAGTGTAATTATTTTTAATATAGTCAACTATTTTTTCAAACTTATTTATGTTAGAGATAGAGTTGCTAGATATTGAAAGATATTCAACAACGCTAATTATACACGTTTTAAAATACGTAGACGTTTTAGCGCTTTGTAAGGGAGATTGATTTTCTTTTTCATATAAAGTTTTATCAAGATATTTTCTAACTTCACTTAAATACAACGCGTTTTCTATCACTATTGGCTCGTTTAAAATTTTATAATCTTCAAAATAAATACTTTTAGGTTTGTTTTCAAGTTCGACGTACGGTATTACTTTATAATACTCAACGTGGTTAGAATTTTCAAGGGTGTAGTCAAAATTAACTGAAATTAACGAAATAACGTCGTTACTACAAAAACGGTATTTTGTTCCGCCTTGCCATAACATTAAGGTGTCTTTATTAAATTTATACTCAACGTCGTTAATAAATATAGAACCGCTACCTTCAGTTATATAAAATAATCTACAATCAATAGAAGTTACGTCCTTTTTAAAAGGGAGTATTTTATTAGGAAAACAATACCTTATAAAAGGCGAAATTTCAATAAGTTTCATAACTAACCTCATTTATTTGTTTTAGTATAATTTAATAACTAAATAATTGCAATAATTTTTTTAAAAAATATCAAATTTTATTATTTTTTATGAAAATAACAAAAAAATCAATTTAAATTTAATCTTTTAATTTAAAACAAGTATTTTTACAAATATTTGTTTTTTTATATTTTGAGTTTGAATTTATATGTAAAATGATGAATTATATATGTATAATTAAATTATGAAATATTCAGTAGGTTATCAATATAAATTTGGTCAAAATTTGATAGATATTATAAGCGAAAATTTAAACGCCATTAACGAAGTCTATTTTTCTTTGAGTGGGTACGCTAACGGAAGAAGCCCAAGCCTAAATGAAAGTGATAATGAAAAACAACTTAAAACTAATCATTTAAAGCAAATTTCAAGTAAAGGCGTTAAGTTAAATTTTTTATTAAACGCCAATTGCTATGGCGCAAAATCACTATCTACTAAGTTTTACGACGAAATAGCAAATACGCTTGATAGTTTAATAAATAACCTTAATTTAAGTGGTGTTACAACGACGTCTCCGCTTATTGCTGAGTTTGTTAAGACTAAGTTCCCAACTCTTGAAGTTAGAGCGTCTGTAAATATGGGCATAGGTGAAGTTGAGGGGTTTGAATACGTCAAAGATTATTTTGACAGTTTTTATCTTAAACGTGAATACAACCGCAATTTAAATAAGATAATTACCGCTCGAAAATGGTGTGACGATAATGGTAAAAAGTTATACGGTTTAGCAAATAGTGGTTGTTTAAACTTTTGCTCAATTCACGCTTTTCACGATAATTTAGTGGCGCACGAAGGTGAAATTTTGCAAAATGATGATTATTTTGATTTTGAAGGTCAATGTTTTACATATTTATCTAGTATTTCTAACGCGCAAAACTATTTAAAAATTTCAAATTTTATTAGACCTGAAGACGTTAATTTATACGAAGAGTATTTTGACGGTTTAAAACTTGCAACGCGTGTTACTAATAACGCTTTAAGAATAATAAAAGGGTATTTAAACAACCGTTACGTTGGAAGTGTAAACGATTTATTAGAACCTAATCATTCGCAAGTTTTTTATCCTAAATTAATTGAAAACTCGTTAATTGATAAAGATTTTACAAAAACGGTACTAAATTGCAATAAAAATTGTTCAAGTTGTAATTATTGCAAAAACATATTAAAAAAAGCAATTATAACGCTATAAGGTGAATTATGTTAAATGCTAAATTAATTAAAGAAGTAGCGCTTTCAGCAGGCGCTGACATGTGTGGCATCGCGCCAATTTCAAGAATGAAAGGCGCGCCTAAAGAAATGAACCCAATGCTGTTATTCCCACAAGCAAAATCTATGATAGGTTTTGTTTTTAGAATTCCACGCGGTGTGCAACGCGGTATTGAAGAAGGTACTCAATTTTATCAATATCCGTCAATGGCATACGGTGGTATTAATGAAATTTTCGCTCCCGCCGTTTTGTATAACGTTGGTAAAGTTATAGAAGACGAAGGTTACGAAGCCTTCGTTTATAGAAATACGGGCGCTCGTGGTGTTGTTTCTGATATGGACGGTTCTCTTGGTAACACCCTTTCTCCTGAAGAACAAATTGAAGTTAACGAAAATGCAAAAACTTCAACGGCGCATCACCGTAACGTTCAGTTTACTCGCGCAACTAGAGAAGATAACGTTCCGCCTGATTTACAATTCCAGTTTAGATTGGCGGCGGTTGCTTGTGGTCTTGGTGAAATTGGTTATAGTAAAATGCTTTTAACTAAAGACTACGGCCCACTTCAACGCGTTGCGTTTATTTTTACCGATGCTGAGTTTGACGAGTACGACGAACTTTATAACGGTGAACCGCTTTGTAGAAAGTGTGGCGCGTGCGTTAGAGAATGTCCGGGTGGTTGTATTCCGCCAATAAACAGCGGTAAAACTATTAGCGTTAAAATTGAAGATAAGGTTTGTGAGTGGGGCGATATTGATATGTGGCGTTGTTACGCTTTTTATACTCACGCCGGTAGATATTATAACCCGTTCGTGCCAAAGGAAGTTTTTGATAAAAACGAAAACGGCGACCTTGATTTGCTTGAAGGTAAAACTCAAATTGCTAATGAGCAAGAAATTATGAAGGTTTACACCGCGCTTCAAAAATATTTTCCAAGTTGGGTAGGTTACAATATGGCAAAATGCGGTGGTTGTATACGCGCTTGCGTAAGTATGCTTGAAAAGAAAGGCGGTTGTATGGAAGGGCGGTTTGTTGAGCCGTTAAGAACACGCAAAAAACCTTGGAAACTTGATAGGTAAAGGTGAATATATGCTTACTAGTGAAATTATAAAGAAAAAAGCGCTTGAACTTGGCGCAACCGTTTGCGGTATAGGTAGTTTAAATATTTTTGAAAACGAAGATATTCAAAAACATCCTAAAAGCATACTTCCTAATGCTAAATGTATAATTGGTTTTGGTTTCGCAGTCCCTAAGGGGTTATATCTTACAATGGATATTAAATCTCAATATTACGCATACACTTCGCTTGGCGTTAAGTATATTGACGAAGAAATGGCCGAAATTTTCTTGCTTAAAATGGGCGCTTTAATAGAAGATAACGGTTACGATGCGTGTTTACAAAAATCAATTCCAAATTTAAGAATTAAAGGCGATAAGACAACTAATCCTGAAGTTAAAGATACTTACGAATTAATTCACGCCGTTTCAGTTGAAGAAGGCAAGCCTGTTCCTGACGTTATTATTGACTTTAACAAAAGCGCTATTGCTTGCGGTATTGGTAAGGCTGGACTTAGCGGTAAAATCTTAAATAAAGATTACGGTCCGTTTATGAGATATTGCTTTATTATAACCGATGCTCCTTTAGAACTTGACGAGCCTATAAAAAATGATATTTGCGATAATTGTGGATTGTGTAAAAGTGCTTGTCCTGGTAAAGCGATAAGTGACGGCGGTCTTGATACGTGGCAATGCGCCGTTTACTATAAAGGCGCTCATAAATCTAACCCGTTTATAACCGACGAGTTTTTAAAAGGCGATAAAGATAGAGAGTTAATTTTAAACGGCGATAAAAAATTTGATAGTAAAAGCGCTAGGGAAATTTTTCCTAAAATGAATTTTTTACCAACTACTCAATGGGGTTACGCGCCTTGTTTATGTGGTAAAGCGTGTGACGTTGCGTGCTATCGTCATTTAAAGGGAGAGTTAAAATGATAAAAAGCGAAATTATTAGTTTAGCAAAAAAATGCTCGGCAGATATCGTTAGATTTGCTTCATATAAAGATTTTGATTTAAATGACGCTATTTTTAAAGTTTTTCCTAACACTAAAACGGTAATTGGTCTTGCTTTTAGAGTGTTAAGGGGAGTTTATCGCGGAACTGAAGAGGGAACGACGTATTATCAATACACGACTATGGGTGTTGAAAATATGGAAGAAACAATAATGCCCGATGCTATTATTAAAGTTGCTAACTTAATTGAAAGCAAAGGTTATATAGCCGTTCCTCAGCGTAAGCATCAACAAATAATGGCTGAAAGTAATAACGTTAACCCCGAAGTTGCCTACGATGCTATTTATAGAAATAAAACGCAAGAAAATCAAATAGATTTTACTAATACTGCAGTTAAATGTGGTATTGGAGAAAAAGGTCTTAGCGGCGCAATTTTAACTAAAGAATTTGGTCCGTTTGTTCGCTACGTTTTTATTCTTACTGATATGGAAATAGAGCCCGATGAAAAAATTGACTTTAATTTATGTGATAAATGCGGTAAATGTGTAAAAGCGTGTCCTGGTAAAGCAATTAGTGATGACGGCAAAGTTGACGATTGGCAATGCGCAGTTTACTATAACGGCGCAAACGGTTTAAAAAATCCGTTTATGCCCCCTAATGCTTTTGAGAAGTTGGATAACAGACTAGAAATTATTGCTGGCGAAGCAAAAGTAACGCCTGAAATTGCTAAAAAAATTCTTGATGAAATTTATTTTTATCCGCCCGCTCAGCACGCTTATCAATGTTCAATTTGCGGTAGAGCGTGCGATACCGCTTGTTATATGCACCTTGAAGAAAAAGGCGTATTAACTAAGAAATTCCGCCGTCCGTTTAGAACTCGTGAAGAATGGAAATTTTCTATTGACGATTTTAAAGAATAATCGTTCTAAAAAATATAAACCTCGTATAAATATATATGAGGTTTTTTTATGTTTAAATTTTTAAGCGACATAAAACAAAGTATTATAAACAACTCTAAAATTATAGTAAGTTGTGTAGTTTTATACGTTTTTGGAATGCTTCTTGGGTTATTTTTGCCAGACGGTGAAGTTAATTCACAATTGTTTGACGGGTACGTTAGCGAATTTATATGTAAAGTATTAGCAGTAGACGTATCTCCTTTTAAAAATTTTGTTTCAAGAATTGTAAACGCGCTACTTTTAATAACGTTTATATTATTGCTTTGCACTAATAAATTTAGTTATTTCGTATCTTTTATTATAGTATTATATCGTGGATTTATTATTGGTTACGCATTTATATCTTTTGTAATAAATTTAGGTTTTAACGGTATTATAACGTTTATTTTTATAGTGTTTATACAAAATTTAATTACTACTTTTGCGGTAATTTTACTAATAGCAAACGCTTATGACGGATTATTTTGTAAATGCAAAATAAACTTTAATTATTTGTTAAGATATGGTATATTTTCTTTAATTGTAGCAATTATTGGCGCAGTTTTAGAACTAATTTTACTTATTGCGATATTTAGACCGTTAAATTTCTATTTTTAGTATAATTTTACAAAATTCGCCAAAAATATCTATGAGGTGAATTATGAAAAAACTGAGTAAATTTTTTACTTTTTTAATTTTAATTGCGGTATCGTTTACTTTTACCATTAAAAACATAAACGCAAAAGCAGATAATTTAATTGACGTTTCAAGTAAAAGCGCGTATTTAATGGATTATAATAGCGGTACGGTAATTTTTGCTCAAAATGAAAACGAGCGTCGTCCTATTGCAAGTATGACGAAAATTATGTTATTACTCTTAGCGTACGAAAACGTTAATAACGGTAATTTAAGTTTAGATGAAGAAGTTATTGTTAGTGAAAACGCGTCAGGCATGGGTGGTTCGCAAGTATTTTTAGAAAACGGTGGTAAATATAAGGTAAGCGACTTATTAAAAAGTATTACCGTTGCTTCTGCTAACGACGCTAGCGTATGTATTGCAGAAAGGTTATACGGTAGTGAAAAAAGTTGCGTTGAAAAAATGAATAGTAAAGCAAGCGAGTTAGGTCTTAAAAACACGTTGTTTGCTAACTGTACGGGACTTCCTAAACCAATGCAGTATTCGTCGGCTAAAGATATAGCAATAATTTTTTCTAATTTAATTAAGCATAAAGAGTATTTTAAGTATTCTACTATTTGGATGGATAAAATAGACCATACAAAAAACTCAACTGAAATTACAAACACTAATAAACTCGTCAAGTTTTACGAGGGTTGTGACGGTGGTAAAACGGGCTTTACTAACGAAGCGGGCTTTTGTTTAACGGCAACTGCAAAACGCGGAAATATGCGTTTAATTGGCTCTGTTATAAACGCTCAAACGTCAAAAGAAAGATTTGCTGACGTTTCTACAATGTTTAACTACGGATTTGCTAATTATTGTAATAAATGCGTCGTTGACGACCAAATTCCACTTGATACTAAAATAAAAATTGCTAACTCTAAGCAAAAGGAAGTAGACGTTATAGCAAAAAATGACTTTTACGTTTTTAGTAAGCGTAACGAAAAAGACGACGTAACTTTTGAGGTTAATACTTTAAGCGTAAAAGCGCCACTTAATAAAGGGGACGTCGTTGGTGAAATTACCGTTTATAAAAACGGTGTTGAAATTGGTAAGGTTGATATTATAACGATGCAAAAAGTTGATAAAATGTCGTATTTTGATTACGTTAAAGAGATTGCTGGTAATTGGGCGTAATAAATTGGGATATATTGTATTATTAAAGCGGAATTTTACTTCCGCTTTTTAAATTTGAGTGTTTTTTAAGGTAAATTTGAATATTTTACTTAAAAACTTGCAATTTTTGTAACTTTTATATATAATAATTTAGTAAACTAATTTTTATTAAGTATAAGGAGAATTAAGCGTGGCAAATTTTGAATCAAACGTAAATTATAACACCAAATTATCTACGCACGATTTTGACGGTCCGCTTGATTTATTGCTTTATTTAATTAAACAAGCGGAAATAGATATTAAAGATATTTTCGTGTCAGAAGTAACGTCTCAATTTTTAGATTACGTCAACAATACCGAAATTGATATGGAAACTGAAAGTGAATACTTATCGATAGCGGCAACTATTATTGAAATTAAATCTAAAATGATAATTCCTAACGAAGAAGTTAATATTGAAGCGGAAGATGAAAGCAAGGCGTTTATTCGTAGAATTGAAGAGTATAAACTTTATAAAGAAAGCGCCGAAAAGTTAAAAACGTTAGAAGACGTTAACCGTTTTTATAAAAAGCCTGACGATAGCGCTCACGACGTTAAAATTGTTTATACCGACTTTAACGTTGAAGCCTTAATTAGCGCGTTTACTAATTTACTTGCTAAGGTTGATATTAAAGAAAGTATTTCTAACACTCATAAAGAAATACCAAAAGAAGTCTTTACTGTTGCCGATAAAATTTATTTTATTAGGGATAGACTTACCGAACGCAAAGAAATTAGTTTTTACGAATTATTTACTAATTTTTCTTCGCGTAATGAAATTATTACTACTTTTCAAGCAGTACTTGAACTTTTAAAACTTCAATTTATGAAGTTTGAGCAAAACGACACGTTTGGCGATATAACCTTACTTTTATGTGACAAAGGAGAAATAGACATTGGAAAAATTGACGAGTATAATTGAGTCTATATTATTTGTTTCGGGCGATGCCGTAGCAATTAGAGATATTGCCGAAAAACTTGAAGTTACAGATAAAGAAGTTTTAAACGCCGCAAATCTTTTAAAAGAAAAGTATAATGATGAAAGCGGTATAAATTTATTAATTTTTAATAAAAAATTGCAATTTTGCTCTAATCCTAAATACGCTGAAGCCGTTTCGTCCGTTCTTAATCCTATAAAAGAACGTGAACTTTCACGCAGTATGCTTGAAGTTGCCGCTATTATTGCATACAAACAACCCGTTACAAGACTTGACCTTGAAGAACTTAGGGGAACGAATAGCGAATACGCTATTTCAAACTTACTTAAACTTGGAATGATTGAAGTTGTTGGTAGAAAAGATACGGTAGGTAAACCCGTGTTATTCGGTACGACGGACGAGTTTTTAAAACGCTTCCAAATTTCGTCTATATCTGACCTTCCAGACTATAACGAACTTATGGAAAAAATTACTCAAATGCGTTCACCGGTTAATGATAGCACTTACTTGTTTACTAAAGACGTTTACGTTGAAACTGATGATAATCCTATCAAGGTTGAAATTGAAAAAGCCGACGTTAAAAATAACGTTGACGATGAAGACGATATTGATATAATCGACCTTGAAGACGAAGTTATTCCTGAGTTTTTAAAAGATGAAAATATTGACGTTATAGAATAATTATTATAAAACTTTTACGCTTACCTTATGGGTGGGCGTATTTTTTTTAACTATTTACATAAAATTTTAGCGTGATAACTTTATTTATAATTTTAATTATCTTAATAATTTTACTAATAAAATTCCACGTTAGCGCCGTTTTTATTTATTCAAATGAAAGCAAAAGGGCATATTTTAGTATAATTTTGTTTAAAAAATTTACTTTAATTAGCGGTTATATAACAAAAAGAAAGCACGGTGGATTATATTTAAATTTAAAAAATAAAGCAATAATTTTAAACTTGAAAAATATAGAGTTTTTAAACGGCGGTGGAAATATCAAAAAATATATAACGCTATTAAGTTTTGATTTAGACGTCGTTACAGGGTATGAAAGTATAAGTAAAATTTTTATCGCACATACGCTACTACAAAGTTTAAACGTAATATTAAATGTAATAACTCACTCTAATAACTCAAAAATTGAAACGTCAACTGATATTGATTTTAATAGCCAAGATAGACTTGACGTTTTACTTGTTATTTCAATATCATTTTGCTTATTTGGTATACTTTTAGGTGTTATTGCAAATATTGTTAATAAAGGATATAAATATGCTAAAAAACAAATCGCAAAGTAAAATTAACGACGTGTTATCGTCACCTGTAAAACACTTAAACAACGTAGTAGACGTTAATACGATAGTAGGCAACCCAATTAATAACGGTAAAGATATAATTATTCCAATATCTAAAATAACAACTTGTTTTTTAGGTGGTGGAGGAGAATACGGCAAAGTGAAAATTTTTGATAAGTCAAAAGCGCACCCGTTCGCAGGTGGTAGTGGAGCAATAGTAAACGTTGCGCCAACGGGCTTTTTAATATGTAAAAATGGCAACTATGAATTTGTGAAATCTTCGCCCGATACATTTGATAAGGTTGCCGAAAAAACTATTGATTTAGTGCAAAAAATTTCAGAGGGTATGTAATTGAAAAAAATTAAAAAAATATTGATAATATCGCTTATTTTATCATTTTTTATATTTAATTTTAAGTGTGAAAGCGTAAGTGTTAAAGGGTATACTGTGTCAACGGCGGAATGCGTAATGGAAGTAAGTAGCGGTAGAATTTTATACTCGCATAATTTAAACGAGCAATTACCTATTGCGTCAACCACAAAAATTTTAACTGCTATTACCGTTATTGAAAATTTTGACCTAAATAAGACTGTTACCGTTCCTAAAAGTGCGGTGGGTATAGAAGGTTCAAGTATATATTTAAGAGAAGGCGAAAAATTAACCGTTAAGGAATTATTATACGGTTTAATGCTTAGAAGCGGTAATGATACCGCCGAATGTTTAGCGCAAACGCTGACTAATTCTAGGCAAGAATTTATTGCTCTAATGAATAAAACTGCAAAAAAATACGGCGCTAATAATTCAAACTTTTTAAATCCGCACGGGTTACACGAAGACGGGCATTACACAACCGCATACGATTTATGTTTAATTTCTGTTAGCGCAATGAAAAATCAAACGTTTAAAGAAATTGTTTCAACAAAGCGCGTTGAAATTAGTAACGACGGTTATTCGTACAAAAGAATTTTAGTTAATAAAAACAAAATGCTATTTAATTTTGACGGCGCAAACGGAATAAAAACGGGTTATACAAAAAAAGCGGGTAGATGCTTAGTTAGTAGTGCTAAACGTAATGGAATTGAAGTTGTTAGTGTCGTTTTAAATAGCCCTCAAATGTGGGAACGCTCTACTGAACTTTTAAACAATGCATTAAATAATTACAAAGTAATTAAAGTTGTTGATAAAATAGAATTTTCAGATAAAATTTATAAAGATAAAAACGGGAAAGAGATATCGTTACTTTTAGAAAAAGACTTTTATTATCCGTTGAATAGCCAAGAAGTTGAAGATATTTCTTTTAAAATTGATGGCGTGGAAATTGAAAAGTATGTTTTAAACGCTAAAAAGGTTGGTGAATTTCAAATATTTTTAAAAAACCAGTTGATTTTTTCTCAAAAAGTATTTAGTATATATAATAGTAAATAATTTATAAAGGTATACTATGAGAATTAATAAGTTTTTAGCGGAATGTGGCGTAGCAAGTAGAAGAAATTGCGACAAATTAATTAGTGACGGTCTTGTTACTATAAACGGTAAAGTTTGTAAACTTGGCGACGAGGTTGACGAGTTTAGAGATAGCGTTTCAGTTGACGGCAAAAAAGTTACTTTAAAGAAAAAACACGAATATTACATTATGAACAAGCCAAAAGGCTACGTTTGTACCGTTAAAGACGATAAAGATAGAAAAACGGTTATGGATTTACTTCCAAGTGGCGCAGGTAGAGTATTTCCCGTTGGTAGACTTGACTATGATAGCGAGGGTTTACTTATTTTAACAACTGACGGCGACTTGTGTAATAGGCTTGCGCATCCGTCTAACGAAATTCCTAAAACTTACCTTGTTAAAATTGAAGGTAGTCTTGAAGAAGACGCGCTTGCTCGAATTAGAAAAGGTGTTGTTATTGACGGTGTAAAAACTAAAAAATGTACTATAAAAATAGTTGACGAAGGTCGCGATTATACTAAATATCATGTCATAGTTACTGAAGGTAGAAATAGAGAAGTAAGAAAATTATTTTTATCTGAGGGTAAAGAGGTTAAGTTCTTAAAACGTATTAAAATTGGCGATTTAGGTCTTTCGGGGCTTGATAGGGGCGCTGTTAGAAAATTATCGGCTGACGAGATAGAATATCTTAAAAACGTTTAATTTTGTGAGGAATTATGTCAAACGTAGATTACGAGCAACAAAAAAACAACCTTAAAGAAAAATATTCTCGTATGTTTTTTACCGCCGTTGATGATTTTAAAGTAAAATTTAAACAAGTTATGTTAAACGTTTTAGGTCAAGAGTACGAGAGTTTTAAGCAAGAATACTTGCAAATTGAAGAATACGTTTCAAAAACAAAAAGCGAATTTTTTAATTCAAACGAGTATGTTACCGTTAAAAATAACGTGTCTAATTTAAAAAGTAAAATACAAAGTGTTGAAGAGAATGAAATAAGCGAGCAAGAAGTGCTTTTACATAAAGAATTATCCCGTCTTTCAACGCTTAACACAACGCTAAATAATAGACTTAGTAAGTCGCGTCAACAACTTGACGAGTTAAAGGAAAAAATATCTAGTATTTTTGAACTTAACAAAGAAGATCTTGATAAACTTAGAAAAGATTTTTCAAAAGAAATAAGTAAAGAAATTGGCGAGATATTACTTGGTTATAACACCGAGTTAAACGCTATAAAAAAACAGCACGGAATAACCGATTTTAAAACGGAATTTCCGTTTGACGTTGAAGAAGTTAAAATTGATTCTATAACCGACAAATTCCAGTCCGATTATTTTAGCGGAAATATGCAAAATACAAACAAAACCACAAAAAGCGTTGCTTTAGATAATTTATTCGATTTCAAAAATTGACGGGTGAAATATGTTAAAAGAAGTGGAAATTTATACCGACGGGGCGTGTTCGGGTAATCCTGGCGCTGGGGGTTGGGCTGCAATACTTTCATATAACGGTGTTGAAAAAGAAATTTCGGGCGGAGAAAAAGATACGACTAATAACCGCATGGAATTAAAAGCGATAATTGAAGGTTTAAAATGTCTAAAAGAGCGTTGCAAAGTTAAACTTTATTCAGACTCGCAATACGCCGTTTCGCCGTTTATTGATGGTAGAATTTATAATTGGGTTACGTCAGGTTGGCGTCTTGCCGATAAAAAACCTGTAAAAAACGTTGAACTTTGGCAACAATTATTAACGTTAACGTCAACGCATCAAGTTGAGTTTATAAAAGTTAAAGGTCACGCTGATAACGTGAAAAATAATAGGTGCGACGCTTTAGCAAGAAATGAAATACTAAAACTTCAGTAAACGGACATTTTTGTCCGTTTTACTTATAATACCGGTAAAAATTAGTTATAATTTAATAGGAGATATTATATGAAGAATAATAATTTAAGCACACTTTTGAATATAATAGCCTTGATTAGTTTTGGGGTTATAGGTATAGTGTTTTCATTATTATTTTTTTCATCTTTTAATAGTGGCTTTATATTTGAAAATAAAGTTTTTATAACGATTGCAAGTATTGTGATTATTTTAGTTATATTATCGCTCGGTTTAATTTTTATGTTTAAACCCAACGACGTTATTTATAAAACGTCAATGCTCGTTTTAGGCGTAGTTGCCGTGGTAGTAATCTTTTTATACGTTTTAAAGATTTCGGGTGTTTTTGATAAAATTCAAAGCGTTGAAGAACTTAGACGGTACGTTGCTTCGTTTGGTGGTTTGGCTGATATTATATATATAGTAATGAACGTATTACAAGTAGTTGTTTTGCCAATTCCAGGTTTTGTGGCTATTGCAACGGGCGTAGCGTTATTTGGTCCGCTTAAAGCCACTATTTATAGTTTTATAGGAATACTTATAGGCTCTCTTATAGGATTTTTTATAGGTAAATATCTCGGTTATAAAGTAGTAAAATGGTTGGTCGGTAAAGAAACGCTTGATAAATGGCTAAACGCCGTTAAAAATAAGGATAGAATAGTGCTTACTTTTATGTTTTTGTTTCCGCTTTTCCCTGACGACGTTTTGTGTTTCGTTGCGGGATTATCATCAATGAGTACGCCTTACTTTATAATAATGATAATAATTTGTAGGCTGATTTCAAGTGTTGTTACGTCTTACTCGCTTAACGGTAGTTTAATACCGTATAATACGACGTGGGGTATAATCGTGTGGGCAATTATTATTGCCGTTACGGTGGCGGTTACTATTTTACTTTATAAGCACGGCGATAAAATAGAAAAGAAAGTTACTTCCTATTTGCGTAAAAAATTTAAAGGAGATAAAAATGGAAAGAACAATTCTTCACGTTGATTTAAATAATTTTTACGCAAGTGTTGAAAGGGTGTTAAACCCTGAACTTAAAGATAAATTCGTAGGCGTTTGCGGTAGTGTTGAAAATAGGCACGGAATAATTTTAGCAAAATGCGAAAAGGCTAAAAAACTCGGCGTTAAAACGGGAATGACTATAAATGAAGCGTTAAAACTTTGTCCCGAACTAACTTTAGTTGAAGCAAAACACGAAAATTATATAAAATATTCTAAACTCGTTAGAGATATTTATCGCGATTATACAGACCAAATAGAATCGTTTGGTATAGACGAGTGCTGGCTTGACGTTACTAATAGTTTAAAACTTTTTGGCTCGGGCGAAAAAATAGCAAACGAAATTCGCCGTCGCGTTAAAGAAGAATACGGGTTAACTGTATCGGTGGGGGTTAGTTTTAATAAAGTTTTCGCTAAACTTGGTTCAGATTTAAAAAAGCCGGACGCAACAACTTTAATAACGGTAGAAAATTTTAAACAAAAAATTTGGAGCTTACCCGTATCTGACTTGTTGTTCGTTGGTAAAAGCACGGCTGAAAAACTTAAAAAAATAAATATCAATACGATAGGCGACTTAGCTAAAATTGATAAAGAATTTTTACTAAAAAAATTTGGAAAGTGGGGCGAAACGCTTCACGATTATGCAATTGGTAAAGAAAATAGTCCCGTTTTAAAAGACGATGAGCACGACGAAATTAAGTCGGTTGGAAACTCAATTACTTGTTATCGTGACTTGACTTCGATTGAAGACGTTAAAATTGTTTTTACTGTTCTTAGTGAAAGCGTGTCTTCAAGGCTTATTTCGTACGGGGTAGGTAAAGCAACTACTTTGTCTATATACGTTCGAGATAAAGACTTAAAATCGTTTACACGTCAATGTAAATTTGACGTTCCTACCACGCTTCCTGACGATTTTGCTTTAGTTGCAACAAATCTTTTCAAAAAAAATTATAAATTTGAAAAGGGTGTTAGAACGATTGGAATTTCCGTTACCGACTTTACAAAAGATTACGAGCAACTTACCGTTTATAACGAAGAGTACGAGAAAAAAGCCAAACTTAACTCGGTAATAAACGATATTAAGTCAAAATACGGCAACACAAGCGTTCTAAAAGGAATTGTTTTAAAAGATAAAAAATTTATGCGTGAAAACCCCGAAGAGACGCACGTTATTCATCCCGACGGACATATTTAAAAGGTTAAAACTACTTGCAAAATTTTTATTTGTATGATACAATCATTTACAAGCGTTTGAAGAGATTAATGTTTTTTTGGCGCTTTAAAATAAAATGAGGTTTTTATGATAGACGGTAAAATTTTAATTGAAAAACTTTTACTTTACGCTCGCACCTTTTTAAGTCTTCCAGAGTTAGACGTTATTTATTTAAGAAATACGCTTTTAGGTATTTTTAAACTTTCAGCGCCTTGTAAAAAAGTAAAAGATATCGAATTTGTAACCGAACTTACTGTTCCAGACGTTTTAATTGAAGAAATTAAAACTTACGCCATTGAAAATTCATTAGCGTCAGACGATATGGAAGCAGATTTATTTGCTTGCTATATTATGGGTATATTATCTCCACGCCCATCAGATGTAAATAGAACGTTTAACTCGCTACATGAAAATATTGACGCTCAAACTGCTTGTGATTATTTGTATAATTTAAGTAGAATGAACTATTACATTAGACAAACTGCAATTGATAAAAACGTTAAATGGCTTGCAAACGAACTTGATATTCCGCTTGAAATTACTATTAATTTAAGTAAACCTGAAAAAAATAATAAAGATATAGCAAAACTTTTAACAGCGCCTAAAAATAGCGAAAAGTACCCAGCGTGCGCCCTTTGTAAAGATAATGAAGGATATTACGGCCATGCGACTCAACCGGCGCGCAGTAATATTAGAACTATTAAACTTAACTTAGGCGGTCAAACTTGGTTTATGCAATATTCGCCGTACTTGTATTTTGACGAACATTGTATTTTATTAAATTCCGAGCACGTTCCAATGAAAATTGACGGCGATACTGTTGAAAAGTTATTTGACTTTATCGAACTTTTTCCTAACTACTTTATCGGTTCTAACTCAGACTTGCCAATCGTTGGCGGTTCAATTTTAAACCACGAGCATTACCAAGGTGGTAAACATTTAATGCCACTACAAAAATCAAAACATTTAAGAACGTATAAAAGCGCCAAGTATTCTGACGTTAACGTTGAAGTCGTTGATTTTTATAACTCGGTTATTAGAATTTACGGTTTTAACCGTAATACCGTTCAAGCGCTCGCTACCGACGTTATTGATGCTTGGAAAACTTATTCCGACGAAAAAGTTGGCGTAATTGCAAGTACTGACGGCGTTAGACATAATACCGTTACTCCTATTGCGAGATTTTTAAGCGATAGAAGATATTGTATTGAACTTATTTTAAGAAATAATAGAGTAAGTGAAGAATATCCTGACGGAATTTTCCACGCTCATCCTGAATATCATAATATTAAAAAAGAGGGTATTGGTCTTATTGAAGCAATGGGACTTTATATCTTACCTGCAAGACTTAAACGTCAATTTGGTGAAATTGCTAAAATTTTATCTAAGCAAATTAAATACGACGAGAGTATTTGCGCCGAAGGTAGCGACCTTGCCGTTCATAAAGATATGATTGAATATCTTTTAAAGAAATATCCAAGCGTTAAAGACGAAAATAAAGCAAACGTAATAATTACCGAATACGTTAATAAAGTTTGCGCGGATATTTTACATAACACTGCAGTATTTAAAAAGGATAAACACGGCGTTTTAGCGTTTAATAAATTCCTTGCAAGTGTAGAAATTAAATAAATTTTAACCGCACGTTAGTTTGCAAACTACTTTTATTTGTTAAATTAACGCTTGCGGTTTTTATTTATAATAAAAGTTAAATAAAAAATTGTATATTTTTTTATAAAATTATTGATTTTTTACACAATATATAGTAAAATGAAATAGAAAATTAAAATGGAGGCATTTATGGATATTATTGAATTACTTAATGCTCGTAAAGCAAAGTTGTTTGAAGCATCTGAAGACGTAAGAAAGAAACTTTCTGAAATTATTGACGAAAACAGTTTTGTTGAATTGAGCGCATACTCCTTTGCTAAAAACGAATTCTACAACGAAGACGTTGACGGTCTTGGCGTTGTAACCGGTTACGCTACTATTAGTGATTATCCAATCTACGTTGTTGCGCAAAACGGTAAAGTTTTAAGCGGTGGGTTAAGCAAAGCAAATTGTGACAAGATTGCAGACTGTCTTACAAAAGCGGCAAACGCGAATGCTCCCGTTCTTTATCTTCTTGATACTCAAGGCGTTCAAGTTGGTGAAGGCGTTGGCGTGCTTGAAGGCATTGCAAAAGTACTTGCCGTAGCAAATGAAATTAAGGGTGTTGTTCCTCAGTTTGCAGTTGCAACGGGCGACGTTTTAGGTTCGGCTGCTATTTTAGCCGCTCAAGCAGATTATACTTATATTGTTGGCGGAACTGCTATTTCTTACGCTAGTCCGGTAGTTATCGGCGCAACTTCTAAAGACGCTGTTTCAAAGGACGTTATTGGCGGGGCAAAAGCAACTGACGGCGCTAAGAGTTTTGCTTTAAAGACGCTTGACGAAGTTAGACCTGCAATTTCGTCTATTTTAGAAATTCTTCCTAACTATAGTGGTTTAGTTATTGATACTAACGACGATTTAAACCGTTACACTGAAGTTCTTAACTCTAAAAAGGACGTTGCAACTATTATTAAAGCGGTATTTGACAACGGTAATTTCGTTGAACTTAACAAAGGTTACGCAAACGAAGTTGTTACGGGTATTGGTAGAGTAGGTGGAATTTCTACCGCTGCTATTATTTTTGACGGTGGTAAAGACGGCGTTGAACTTACTCTTGACAACGTTCTTAAAATTAAAAACTTTGCTAACTACGTTAACGATAACGATATGCCTTTACTTACTTTTGTTAACGTTAAAGGTATTAAGGCTGACGTTAAAACTGCTTCAACTCCAGTAATGCGTGAAATTCCTAATATGTTATACGCTTTAAGCGGAACTGAACGCGTTTCTATCATTTATGGTAAAGCGATTGGTTTTGGCTATTCTGCTTTCGCGTCTAAAGAATTTGGTAACGCATACACTTACGCGTTTGCTGACGCTAAAATTTCTCTTTTAGACGGTGATGCTGGCGCTGCTGTTGAGTTTGGTACTATTGATAGCGTTAAACTTGATGAAGTTAAAGAAAAATACGCTGAAATGCAAGATGCTTTCAATGCTGCTAGATTAGGTTGCGTTGATAATATTATTGAAAATCAATTTGTTCGTCAATACGTTATTTCTGCTCTTGAAATGATTATTAGATAAGGAGAGTATTATGTTTGCTAATAGTCCAGCGTTAAATGGAATATTTATCTTCATAATAGGCTTACTTGTTGTTTTTCTTGGAATGTGTGTTATAGTTTTATTCGTTTCACTTGCGGGTAAATTTTTCAATAAAGACAATAAGACCACTAAAGTAGAAGAGCCTATAAAGGTTGAAGAAGTTGTTGACGAGCCAATTACTATGGTTGACGACGGTGATATTCCTGAAGATATCAAAGTTGCTATAATAGCGGCGATAACGTCCTATTATTTTAGTGCTACGAAGTCAAAATGCGACTTCATCGTTAAGAAAATTAAAAGATTATAAGAATTAAGGAGAAAATTATTATGCGTAAATTTGTTGTTACGATTGATGGAAAACAATACGAAGTAGGCGTTGAAGAAATTGGTGGCGATGCTACCGTTGTTGCGCCTGTTGTTACTACTGCAGCGCCTGTTGCTGCTCCTAAAACAACTCCTGCTCCAGTTAAAACTGCAGGCCCTGTTAAAGGAACTAAGATGGAAGCGCCAATGCCTGGTATGATTAAAGCGTATAAAGTTGCTGAAGGCGCTACCGTTAAGAAAGGCGACGTTGTTCTCGTGCTTGAAGCAATGAAAATGGATAACGATATGACCGCTCCTTGCGACGGTGTTGTTTCTTTCAAAGCAGCAGTAGGTTCTAACGTTGATACCGGCGCTGTTATGGCAGTTATTTCTTAATATTGGGGGATACAAATGTTTGCTTTAACGTCAATTTGTAGTGACTTTGCAAGCGAACTTGGAACTTCACTCGGTAACCTTTGGGAAAGTACTGGTTTATACGAGTTATTTGCTAATTTTTCAACTACCGGTTGGCAAAATTTAGTAATGATTTTAATTTCGTTTGTATTAGTTTACCTTGCAATAGTAAAAAAATTCGAACCGCTTTTATTACTTCCTATAGCGTTCGGTATGTTTATTGTTAACGTTCCTGGCGCGTATAGAATTTTATTTGGTGATAAAGGTTATATTCTTACTGATAATTTCCTTAACCAAGAAGTATTACGCGGAACTGAAAGTGAAATTTTAGAAGTCTTAGGATTAACAAAAGAAAATATTATTGAAGCAATAAGAGTTATTGACTCAGATTTAATAGTTAATAAAAATTGGAGTGCGGATTTTTCGTCAACGTTAAATGAATATTTTGTTCATTATGACGCCACAATTCGCGGAACTCAATACGCTCCGTCAACTGCTGAATTTGTTCACCTTAAACTTTCAACCCAAACTGTAATTAGCAACCAAGGTTTATTCTACTATATATATAAAGGTGTTGATTGGGTAATTTTCCCTCCAATTATCTTCCTTGGTATCGGCGCTATGACAGATTTTGGTCCGCTTATTGCTAACCCTAAGAGTATGATTATCGGCGCTGCCGCTCAACTTGGTATATTCCTTACTTATTTTGGGGCAAGACTTTTAGGCTTTACCGCTGCTGAAGCAGGCGCTATCGGTATTATTGGTGGAGCTGACGGTCCTACGGCAATTTACGTTACTAAACAACTTGCAGAAGAATTACTTCCTGCGATTGCAATTGCGGCGTACTCGTATATGGCTTTAATTCCTATGATTCAAAAGCCTATTATGAAAGCGCTTACAACTGATAAAGAACGTAAAATTAAAATGAAACAGTTAAGAAGGGTGTCTAAGGTTGAAAAAATCGTATTCCCACTTCTTGTTACGTTAGTTGTTGGTTTAATTTTACCAGACGCAATACCACTTCTTGGTATGCTTATGTTTGGTAACTTAATGAAAGAGTCTGGCGTTACTGAAAGACTTGTAAATACTGCAAGTAACGGACTTATGAACACTGTCACTATTTTCTTAGGTTTAATGGTAGGTTCTAAAGCGATTGGCTCAATATTCTTATCGTGGGAAACTATTAAGATTATCGTTCTTGGTTTAACTGCGTTCTGCGTGGGAACGATTGGTGGTCTTTTAGTTGCAAAACTTATGAATAAACTTAGTGGTGGTCAAATCAACCCGCTTATTGGTTCGGCTGGTGTATCGGCAGTTCCAATGGCTGCTCGTATTTCGCAAGACGTTGGTCGTGAGTACGATCCAAACAACCACTTACTTATGCACGCAATGGGACCAAACGTAGCAGGCGTTATAGGTTCGGCTATTGCTGCGGGCGTTATGCTTGCAATGTGCGGTTAATATTAGGAGAAAATTATGGGAAAGAAAGTTTTAATTACAGAAACTATTTTGCGTGATGCTCATCAATCTCAAGCAGCAACACGTATGAAACTTGAAGAAATGATTCCTATGCTTGAAAAACTTGACGATATGGGTTTTTACTCAATTGAAGCATGGGGTGGCGCTACGTTTGACAGTTGTCTTCGTTTCCTTAATGAAGACCCATGGGAAAGACTTCGTGTTTTAAGAAAACACATTACAAAAACTCCTATTCAAATGCTTTTAAGAGGTCAAAATCTTCTTGGTTATAAGCATTATTCTGATGACGTAGTTGAAAAATTCGTTGAAGCATCTATAAAAAACGGCGTTGGCGTTATTCGTGTATTCGACGCGCTTAACGACGAAAGAAATATGGAAGTTGCAATGAAGGCTATTAAAAAATACGGCGGTATTTGTGAAGCAACAATTTGTTACACTACAAGTCCCGTACATACTAACGAATATTTCATTGAAAAAGCAAAACTTTTAGAAGATATGGGCGCTGATAATATTTGCTTAAAAGATATGGCAAACATTATTCTTCCTTATACTGCTTATGAAATTATTAAAGGTATGAAAGCCGTTTTAAAACCTGAAACAAAAATTCACCTTCACACTCACAATACTACGGGTACTGGTGAAATGGTTTACCTTAAAGCAATTGAAGCAGGTTGTGACATTGTAGACACCGCGCTTTCTGCTATGGGTAACGGTACTTCTCAACCTGCAACTGAACCGTTTGTTGCTACTTTAAAAGGTACTGAATACGATACTGGTATTGATATTGAAAAACTCGTACCTATCAACGAACACTTTAAAAAGGTTGCTCAACGTCTTGAAGAAGATGGCATTCTTAACCCTAAAGTTCGTGGTATTGATATTAATACGTTACTTTATCAAGTACCGGGCGGTATGCTCTCTAACCTTATGTCGCAACTTAAACAAGCGGGCAAACTTGATAAACTTAACGAATGTCTTGCTGAAGTTCCTAACGTAAGAAAAGATAGTGGATATCCTCCACTTGTTACTCCGTCATCTCAAATTGTTGGTACTCAAGCCGTTCTTAACGTATTACAAGGCGAGCGCTATAAAATGGTTACAAAAGAATTTAAAGCGCTTATGAAAGGCGAATATGGTAAACTTATCGGCGAGCCTGATGCTGAAATTCTTAAAAAGGTAATTGGCGATGAAAAGAGAATTACTTATAGACCTGCTGATGATATTGCGCCTGAATATGAAAAATTCAAAGAAGAAATGAAAGAGTATTACACTCAAGAAGAAGACGTTTTATCGTACGCTCTCTTTAATCAAGTTGCAATCAACTTCTTCAAGTATAGACTTGCAAGAGATAAAAAAGTTGATGCAGACCGTGTAAAAAGTAACGTATATCCCGTATAAAATGAATATACTGATTACTAATGACGATGGAATTTTTAGCGAGGGCCTTTTGGCGCTCGCTAATGTTCTAAGTAAAAATAATAACGTATATATTTATGCTCCTGACTCTAATCGGTCGGGCGCGTCGCATTCGGCGTCATTCCATAAAGATTTTACCGCTATAAAGGTAGATTTTTATGGCTATTACGCTTATAAATTAAGCGGAACTCCCGTAGATTGCGTAAGATTTGGTTTGCATTACGCTCCGTGTAAAATTGATTTGGTTTGCGCGGGTATAAACCATGGCGCAAATTTAGGGGGAGACGTTATTTATAGTGGAACGGTTAACGCTTGTATTGAAGCGAATATGGCAAATATTCCTGCAATAGCGTTTTCTAATACCGCTTTTGATAATTTTAAATTTGACCAAACCGTTAAAATCATTGAACACTATTTTGATAAGTTTTTGAATTTAACTTGTAATGATTACACGTTAAACGTTAATATTCCAAACGTTAATGTGAATGAAATTAAAGGCGTTAAAATTTGTGACGTTGGTAATAATAGGTATGCTGATAGATATGTTAAATCGGACGAAAATACCTATCGCCTTATTGGGGAGATGTTAAAGCCTGATAGCGCAGACCAAACTGACGTTTATTATTCAATAAATAATTTTGTAACTGTTACGCCTATAGTTCATATTAGTACAGACAATAACTTAATTAATAAATATAAGGATTACAAATTTTAATGAAAACAATTGTAATTGGTGGTGGGGCGTCAGGTATGCTTTCGGCGTACTACCGCAAAATTTCTGGGCACGACGTTGTTTTGTTTGAAAAAAACGAAAAACTTGGTAAAAAAATTTATATTACGGGAAAGGGGCGTTGTAATTTAACTAACGATTGCGACGCAAACGAGTTTTTGAATAACGTAGTAAGTAATCCTAAATTTTTAATTAGTAGTATAAACGCGTACACTCCTAAAGATACTATGGATTTTTTCGAGTGTTACGGCTTGCAATTAAAAGTTGAAAGGGGAAATAGAGTTTTTCCGCTTTCAGACAAATCTAACGACGTTATTAAAACGCTTAATTATGCGTTGACGTCAAATGGTGTAGAAATTAAACTTAACGAGTGTGTTAATTCGTTAATTATTGAAAATAACGTTATAAAAGGCGTTGTAACTGATAAAGACAAATACTTTTGTGATAGCGTAATAGTTGCAACGGGTGGTAAAACTTATCCTTCAACGGGTTCAACGGGTGATGGATATAAGTTTGCTACTCAAAGCGGGCATAAAGTAACTGAACTTCGTCCATCGCTTTGCGGTTTAAACTTAGTTGGTAACGATTTTAAAAGTTTACAAGGTTTAACCTTAAAGAACGTTAAACTTACTGCAAAAGATAAAAAAGGTGTGTTTTATTCCGAGCAAGGTGAAATGTTATTTACTCATTACGGAATTTCAGGCCCGCTTGTTTTGACTTTGTCGGCGTTATTAAATAGAAGAAATCCATCCGACGTAACAGTTAGTATAGATTTGAAACCTGCTCTTGATGATAAACAGTTAGACCAAAGAGTTCTTCGAGATTTAAACGCTAATATCAATAAAGAGTTTAAAAATTCACTTGATGCATTGCTACCTAAAGCGTTAATTTCGCTTGTTATAAAGAGAAGTGAAATTTTAGAAAATAAACACAATAACGTAATAACTTCGACTGAGCGAGCGCGTCTTGTAAACGTTTTAAAAAACTTAACGTTTAAAGTTCATTCTCTTCGTGGTTATGAAGAAGCGGTTGTTACAAGTGGTGGCGTATTAGTTAAAGACATCAATCCAAAAACAATGGAAAGTAAAATTGTTAAAGGTTTATTCTTTGTTGGTGAAGTGTTAGACATTGATGCATTTACCGGTGGTTTTAATTTGCAAATTGCGTTTTCAACTGCTCACTCAGCAGGTGTTGCAAATATAGAATAATTTTCAAAATATGCGATAATATCGTAAAAAATATAAAATATTTTATGAGGTGGTTATATGCTTAATATAGCACTTGACGGACCTGCTGGAAGTGGCAAGTCTACAATAGCGAAACAACTTTCAAAAACACTTAACGTATTGTATTTAGATACGGGCGCGATGTATAGGGCGTGCGCGTTAAAAGCAAAAAAGTGCGGAATAAGTTGTAAAGATGAAAAAGGCGTTGAAACGTTTATTAACGATATTGATATAAAAGTCGATTACGTTAACGGCGCACAAGTAACCTATCTTGACGGGGAAGACGTATCTAAAAAAATTCGTGAAAACGATATTTCAATGATGGCGTCAGATATTAGTGCTCTTAAAAACGTTAGAATTAAACTCGTTGACCTTCAAAGGCAAATCGCAAGTAAACACGACTGTATCTTAGATGGTAGAGATATAGGAACTAACGTTTTACCAAACGCCAATTTTAAATTTTACGTTACGGCATCTTTAGACGTTCGCGCCGATAGAAGATACAAAGAACTTATCGAGCGTGGTCAAACGGTTGAATTCAACGCGCTTAAAAAAGAAATGGAAATTCGCGATTATAACGACAGTCACCGCGAGTTTGCTCCATTACGTCAAGCAGACGACGCGATTTTAATTGATACTTCGAATATGACAATAGAAGAAGTAATAAGCGCCGTTTTATCATACATAAATAAATGAGGTTGATATGTTTTACTGGCTTGTTAGACCGCTAATGTGGTTGTTTTATAAAATTGTATATCCCACTAAAATTTTTGGTAAAGAAAACGTTGTTCAAAAAGGAAAACGTGTTGTAATTTGCAATCATTTATGTAAAATGGACGTTTTCGTCGTTGGAGCGCTTTTTAAAGATAAAACGTATTTCTTATCTAAAATTGAATGGTTTGATAGTAAAATTTTCGGCGCGATTATATCATCGCTCGGCGCTATTCCTATTGATAGAGATAAACCGTCTTTAAAAACGGTTAAAACGGCGCTTAAAGTGTTAAAAGACGATAAAAGACTTGGTATTTTCCCTGAGGGACGACGCAATTTTGACACGAACGACCTTCAAGAAATTAAACAAGGTACGGCAATGTTTGCTTTTAAAGGTCAAGCGCCAATTACTACCGTAATTATTCACGATAGACTTAAACCGTTCCGTAAAAATTACGCTATTGTTGGCGAAAGTTTTGACTTTTCAGACCTTTATAATCAAAAATTTGACGATACCGTTTCAACTGAGTGTACTAACCGTATTGCTAATAGTATGAAAGATCTTCAACAAAAATTATTTACTTTGGTTGAAGAAGATAAAAATAAAAAGAAAAAGAGAAAATAATGTCAGTTAAAATAGCGAAATACAGTGGTTTTTGCGTAGGTGTTAAAAAAGCCGTAGATACTGCAAATGAAATTTTTGGTAGTGGCGTTTATATTCTTGGCGATATTATTCATAACGAATCAGTTTTAAACGAAATTGCAAAAAAGGGTACGATTACCGTATATAATGAAAATGACGTTCCAAACAATTCAACGTGTATTATTCGCTCTCACGGCGTGGGTAAAGACGTACTTTTAAGTTTAAAAAGTCGTGGTGTGAACGTAATAAATAGAACGTGTCCTTTCGTTATGAAAACACAAAAAATTGTTGAAGAGTATTATAATAAAGGCTATAAAATTGCTATAATAGGAAAAGCAAATCACCCTGAAGTTATAGGTATAAATGGTTGGTGTAATTATAGCGCAGATATTATTGACGGCGACAAATTGCCACAATCATTATATGAGGCTGAAAAATTGTGTGTAGTTGCTCAAACAACGTACTCGTTAGAAAAATTTGACGAAATTTTAAAAAAAATCAACAATAATCGCATAAAAACAGTTGAAGTTTTTAAAACAATTTGCTATACTACAATGGAGCGCCAGAAAGAGGCGTTAAACTTGTCGAAAGAATGCGATGCTATGATTGTTATTGGTGGTAAAACTAGTTCAAACACAGCCAAACTTTTCGATATTTGCAGTAAAAACTGTAAAAATACTTTTTTTGTTTCGTCGCCCGATGGGCTCGATTATAAATTATTAAAACAATATAAAAATGTAGGGATTGTAAGTGGTGCTTCCACGCCGCTGAATCAATCAATGGAGGTTCTCTTAACTATGGAAGACAAAAAAGAAGTAAATTTAATGGAAGAAGCTGTTGCTTTGCTCGATGAAAAGCAAAATCTCAAAAAAGGACAGAAGATAAGCGTTGTTATTTCATTAGCAGGCGATGACGGCTTGAAAGTTTATTTCGATGGTAAAACCGATATCACTCTTCCTAAAGAAGAATTAGCAACTGATAACTACAATAAAGACGATTATAAAATCGGCGATGAAATCGAAGTTGTAGTTGTTGATAAAAATCCTATCAAACTTTCTCAAAAACAAATTCTCGTTCTTAAAAAAGAAGAAGAACTTGTTAAAGAACTCAACGAAGGTAAAATTTTCAACGTTACTATTGACGCTTTTAATAAAGGCGGTCTTACTGGTAAGTATGAAAATTTCAACGTGTTTATTCCTGCTCGTGAAATTAAAATTGGTTTTGTTAAAGAACTTGAAAAATACGTTGGTAAAACTTTAAGGGTTAAAGCGCTTAAAGTTGAATACAACGCAAGAAAGAAAGATATCGTTGCTTCTCAAAAAACTATTCTCGTTGCTGAAAAAGAAGCAAGAGAAGCTGAAAAATTAGCAAAAGAAGAAGCATTCTTCTCATCAATTTCTGAAAATGAAGTTGTTACTGGTACTGTTGCAAGATTTGCTCCATTCGGCGCGTTTGTTGTCGTTAACGGTTTTGATTGCTTAGCGCACATTTCTGACCTTTCTTGGACGGGTGTTAAAGAACCTGCTGACGTTCTTGAAATTGGTAAAGCATACGATTTCGTTGTATTAAAAATTGAAAAAGAAGCAAAAAAAGTTTCAATTGGTTATAAACAACTTCAACCAAAACCTTGGGAAACAGTTACTGAAAAATATAACGTTGGTGATACTGTTGAAGGTAAGGTTGTTAGACTTGTTAACTTTGGCGCGTTTGTAGAAGTTGAAAAAGGTATTGACGGTCTTGTTCACGTTTCTCAAATTTCTCACGAATTCCTTGAAAATCCAGCAGCAGCGCTTAAAGTTGGTCAAGAAGTAACTGCAAAAATTCTTGCAATAGACCCTGAAAAAGAAAAAATGACGCTTTCTATCAAAGCATTAGTTGAAGCGCCTGTAAAAGAAGTTAAGAAAGAAACTGAAGAAAAACCTAAAAAAGAAAGAAAATCTAAAAAAGTTGAAGATCCTGATAATATGAGGGGTTGGACAGAAAGTGGCGATACAGGTATTTCTATTGCAGAACTTCTTAATAAATAATTAAAATTAAAATTCCGCTAAATTTAGCGGAATTTTATTATGGGATAAATTTAGTTTTAATATATATTTGATTAAATAGCATTTTTTAAAATACTAATCATCCCACCAATCATCATTTAAAATTTTAGAATTTTTATTAAATTTAATTGATGGTGATATTTTTTTTTCACCAATTAAATTATTAGTAGTATTTATAGGGGTAATTGTGTAATAATATATACCGTCGTTTATTAATTTTTCTATAAAAGTATTTGGAGTTCCTTCGTAAACGATTTGCGTTTTATTGTTATGCTTTCTTTCGATAATAACTTTATCACAATTTGACGTTTGTAAATTTAAAACAACCGTATTACCGTCGATATTTACGTCAAGACTTGTAACTAATGGAGTTATTTCTTTTTGTAAATACTCAGTAGGCTCAGTTCCGCTAATATAAAAATAACTTTTCCCATTATCACTAATATACGTTTTTTGTTCGTTAATTAGTAAGTCATTATCAATTTTTACTTCCAAAACTCCATTAGGCACGTCAAAACTTTTAGGGTGCGCGTTTTTATATAAATTATCTAAGGTGCATTTTGCATAAATAGCGGGGTAAGAGCCACCGCTTATTTTATTACTTAATAGTGAGTAATCTTCGTTTCCGAGCCATACTCCAACGGTGTGATTGTTAGTATAGCATATTGTATAAGCGTCAATATTGCCGTTTTCGTTGCCGTTTGTACCAGTTTTAGCGCATACGTCATAATTGCTTTTTAGTTTTTTTGCCGTGCCTGATAAAACGCTTTCTTTTAAAATATCGTTAATAATAAAAGACGTTTGCTCGCTAAATACCTTTGTTGAATAATTATTATTTTTATAAATAGTGTTGTTGTTTAGTTTAATTTCTTTAATAAATGAAGATTTACTATATTGTCCATTATTTGCAAAAACGGTGTAGCAGTCGCATAACTGTGATAAGGTTACGCCTTCGTTGATCGCGCCGAGCGCTACCGATAAATTATCTCCGTCAATATTTATACCTAATTTTTTTGAATAATCGTTTGCTTTTTCAAAACCGTAACAATCAAGTAGTTTAACGCTCGGCACGTTTAAACTTTTACTAAGCGCATCTTTTATTGTAACGTTACCGTAATACTTTTCTCCGTAATTTTTAGGTGTGTATCCGCTAAAATTTGTTACTTCATCGGTGATTATAGTGCTTTCAGTTATTAATTTATCGTTTATCATTGGGGCATAAATATACCATGGTTTTATACATGATGCAGGACTTCTTTTTAAAGTGGAATTATTTCCAAAAAATGCGATAATACCGTTATTTTTATTATTTATTACAATTTCTTGACGGCTGTATTTATATTCACTTTCAACCTTAGTTTCAAAAATATTTTTTTGTAATTTTTCATCAAGATAAGTATAAATTTTTAAGTTGCCGTTAAGGTACGGGTTAAGTTCAATGTTTTCTTCAATTTCATTTTTTACTGCGTTAATATAGTCTATTAAATAATTATCGTTATTTTTTAAAGAAGTAATTTTAATTGGTAAGTCTTTATATTTTAAATAATCTTCTTTACTAATATACTTTTGCTTGTACATTTGATTTAAAACGACGTTTTTTCGATTTATAGAATTTTCATAATTTTTTGTGGGGGAATAAAGTGACGGCGATTTTATAAGTCCTGCAAGTAAACAACTTTCATTTACGTCAAGCATAGACGCATCTTTACCAAAATACAACTTACTTGCATTGTTTATTCCGTAAGCCCCACCGCCAAAATATATTGTATTTAAATATTTTTCTAAGATTTGTTTTTTAGAGTATTTATTTTCAAGTTCTAACGTTAATTTTATTTCATTAAATTTCCGCTTAAACGTTTTCTCACTACTTAAATGCGTATTTTTTATAAGTTGTTGTGAAATTGTCGACGCTCCTTCTTTAATTGAAAATGATTTTAAGTTATTTATGGTAGCTCCAATCATTCTAGTTATATCAATACCGCTATGTGAGTAAAATCTTTTATCTTCAATAGCAATAAAACTATTTAAAGTATAATCGTGAAGTTTATCTATTTCAATATAATCACAGTTATCGCCTTTATTTTCGCTTAATAGTAAAAAGTTTTCGTCATTATAAAACTCATATTTAATTGAAGAGTTTTTTAGTTTATTAACGTCTAAATTTACGTTTTTATTAACAACAAAGTAATAAGTTGCTAAAAACAAGAAAAATATTGCGATAATAGAAAGTAGAAAGAATACTATCTTTAAAAAAATTGATTTCGTTTTCATTAATATTAGTTTGTTTAAATTTAATAGGTATATACGAAAAAACACCGCTATTTTTTAAAAGTAGCGGTAAATTTTTTATCTTAAATAAAAACACTTGAAAAAAAACGTTAGATTATGTATAATAATCTATATGAAAAATTTAACTTACAAAATACATACTTACGGTTGTCAAATGAACGTGCATGAGTCTGAAAAACTTTGCGGCATGCTTGAAGAACTTGGTTATACTTGTTGTAACGATGAAAACTTGGCAGACGTTATCGTTTTTAATACTTGTTGCGTTCGCGAAAATGCCGAAAATACGGTAATTGGTCACATTGGCAATCTAAAATCGTATAAAACTAAAAATAAAAACGTTATTATTGCAGTTTGCGGATGTATGATGCAACAAAACGGAGAGGCTCAAAAGTTAAAAGAAAGATTTCCGTTTATAGATATTATTTTCGGCACTCATAACTTACCGCAATTTAAAAACTATCTAACAGCGCGTTTACAAACGGGCAAAAGCATTATTGAAATTGTAGAAGGCGACTTAACAATTTGCGAAAGTATTACTCCAAAACGTTCAAGTTATCCAAACGCATGGGTTAACGTTATGTATGGTTGTAATAATTTTTGCACTTACTGTATCGTTCCATACGTTAGAGGTAGAGAAAAAAGTAGAAATCCTGAAGTAATAATTAACGAAGTTAAGTCTTTAGTAAACGACGGGTATAAAGAAATTACTTTACTTGGTCAAAACGTAGACTCTTACGGCAAAACGCTTGAAAATAAAATTGATTTTGCCGATTTACTTACGCAAATTGATAAAATTGACGGCGATTTTAGAATTAGATTTATGTCTAATCACCCTAAAGACGTTAATGAAAAACTAATTAAAGTCATTGCGGGTAGTAAAAAAATATGCAACTCAATACATTTACCAATTCAAAGCGGTTCTAATAGAGTTTTATCGCTTATGAATAGAAAATATACCCGTGAAGATTATCTTGAAAAGATTGAGTTGATTAGAAAACATATTCCTAACTGCGCAATTACAAGCGATATTATGATAGGTTTTCCAACTGAAACTGAGCAAGATTTTTTAGACACGGTAGATATTGTTAATAAAGTTAAGTTTGACGGCGCGTTTACTTTTGTTTACTCAAAGCGTAAAGGAACAAAAGCGGCGATTATGGACGGGCAAATTGACGAAGCCGTTAAAAAAGACAGAATTATGCGCCTTGTTGAACTACAAAACGAAATTAACCGCGTAAAATCTAAAGAATACTTTAATAAAACAGTAGAAATTTTATGCGAAGATTATGATAAAAAGAAAGATTTATATCAAGGCCGTGATGAGTTTGGTCGCATGATATATTTTACAAGTGATAAAAATTTAATTGGTCAATTTGTAAAAGTTACCGTTAAACAAACGGGAGGAATATCACTTAAAGGTGAATTAAATTAAAATTATGTTGTTGTTAAAAGATATAGACGAAAGTAAACTTTCTAAAATGATGGGGCATTACGTTAAAATCAAAAAATCGCACCTTGATTGCGTTGTTTTTTATAGGCTTGGCGATTTTTATGAAATGTTTTTTGACGATGCTATTAGAGTTTCAAAAATGCTCGACCTAACTTTAACGGGTAGAGATTGTAGTTTAGACGAGCGCGCACCAATGTGCGGTATTCCTTTTCACGCTGCAGATAACTATATTGCAAAACTTGTTTCAATGGGCGAAAAAGTTGCAATTTGTGAGCAACTTAGCGACCCTTCTGAAGGTTACGTTCATCGCGACGTTGTAAAAATTGTATCGGCAGGTACTATTACTGAAGACGGGCTTTTAGATGATAAACTTAATAACTACATTGCGTCCGTTTCAATAATTAACGGCGAATGTTCAGTTGCTTGGTCTGATATTACGACGGGCGAATTTTACGTTAAAACTTTAAGTGACACTAATGAAATTACTATTACTGACGAACTTGTTAAAACTGCTCCGTCTGAAATTATATGTAATCAAAAAGTTTACGAAATAGTTGCAAATTCACCAGTAATCGTACACGGGGTTTTACCTAAATTTAATTTATTTAGAGAGTACGCTTTTAACTACGACGAAGCGGAAAATACTTTAAAATCGCACTTTGAAGTTTTAAGTTTAGCATGTTTTTCTATTGAAGAAAATAAGTCGGCAATTTCGGCGTGTGGCGCGCTTATGACGTACTTAACTGAAACTCAAAAACACGCGCTTTTAAACATAAACAAAATAACTCTTGAAGAAAGCGGTCAATATATGCTTATTGATAGTACCGCTTCAAGAAATTTAGAACTTATTAAAACGTTGCGCGACGGTAAAAAGTACGGCTCTTTATTATGGCTTTTAGACCATTGCTCAACTTCAATGGGTTCAAGAAATTTAGTTAATTGGATAAACAATCCGTTACTTGATATTGAAAAAATCAACTATAGACTTGACGGTGTTGAAGAACTTTTCAAAGACCCTTTAATGCGTAACGCCGTAAGAGATATTACTTCCTCAATACGCGATATAGAAAGAATCTCGGGTAAAATTTCAAACAACAATATAACTCCTAAAGATTGTTTAAACTTAGCGTCGTCGCTTTCAGTTCTTCCAAAACTTAAAGAAACGTTAAAGTTTGCCTTTTCTGAAATTTTAGTTGACGTTAATAAGCGCATTACTGATTTTAAAGACTTATCTCAACTTTTAATTAAAGCAATTGACCCAAACGTAACCGCAACGACAAAAGAAGGCGGGTATATCGCCAATGGGTTTGATAAAGAACTTGATAGACTTCGCTTGGTTTCAACAAATAGCGAAGGTTTAATTAAAGAAATTGAAGAAAGAGAGCGCGAAGCAACCGGAATTAAAAATTTAAGAATTAATTATAATAAAGTATTTGGTTACTATATTGAAGTTACAAATTCATTTAAAGATAAAGTTCCGTATTCATACGTTAGAAAACAAACTCTCGTAGGCGCTGAACGTTACATAACTGAAGAATTAAAAGAACTTGAAGACGAAATTTTAGGCGCTAAAGAAAAAGCAATCCGTCTTGAAAACGATATTTTTTCAAAAATTAAAAGTCTTTTACAATCAAATATCAAAAATCTTCAAAACACGTCACGCGCGATTGCTTGTCTTGACTGTTTAACGAGTTTAGCCTACGTTGCTAAGAAGAATAACTACGTTAGACCTACTATTTCTAATTACGGCTCTGAACTTAAAATTGAAGGTGGAAGACACCCCGTTGTTGAAAACGTATCAAGCGAGAGTTTTATTGCAAACGATGCAACGCTCAATTCTTCAACTGATAGAATGATGATTATAACAGGTCCTAATATGGCTGGTAAATCAACGTATATGAGGCAAATTGCGTTAATTACTATTATGGCTCATATAGGTTCGTTCGTGCCTTGTAAAAAGGCTACAATACCGCTTACCGATAGAATATTTACTCGTGTTGGCGCTAGTGATAATTTAATTTTCGACCAATCTACGTTTATGGTTGAAATGAGTGAGGTTGCATCAATTTTAAATAAAGCAACGTCAAACAGTCTTTTGATTTTAGACGAAGTTGGTCGTGGTACGTCTACTTACGACGGACTTTCTATCGCCTGGGCAGTCGTTGAGTATATTACTAATAAAATTAAAGCAAAAACTCTATTTGCAACGCATTACCATGAACTTTCTGAACTTGAAGGAAAAATTGACGGAGTAAGAAATTATAAAATTACAGTAAAAGAAATTTCAGGTAAAATAATTTTCTTAAGAAAAATTGCAGTAGGTAGCGCAAATAAAAGTTTTGGTATAGAAGTAGCGTCACTTGCTGGAGTTCCTAAGGCAGTAACTTTAAACGCTAAAAAAATATTGAAACGTTTAGAAGATAAAGACCTAAATTTAGATAGTAAAACAAATACCGTCGACGTTATTGAAAAAGAAGACGACGTTATTGATAAAAACGCTATCGAAGTTATTGACTTAATTGAAAATACCGACGTTGACAGTTTATCTCCACGTCAAGCGCTTGATTTAATTTATCAATTAAAAAACAAAATTAAGGGGTAAAAAATGTCTATTATCAATCAACTTGATAAATCTGTTTACAATCGAATATCAGCAGGTGAAGTTGTTGAAAGTCCTTTTTCAGTTGTTAAAGAACTTATTGAAAACTCCATTGACGCTAAAGCAACTGAGATAACAATTAACGTTTTAAACGGCGGAAAAGACCTTATTGAAGTAATTGATAACGGTTGCGGTATATTAAAAGACGATTTATTAAAAACTGTTTTACCGCACGCAACTTCAAAAATTTGTAACGTTGAAGACCTTGATAATATTTTAACGCTCGGGTTTAGAGGCGAGGCTTTGGCGTCTATTGCATCAGTGTCTAAAATGAGCATAACTTCAAGGGTAAATTCTTATCCAATAGGTTTTAAATTCGACGTTGTAGGCGGGGAATGTTCTGAACTTCAAGACGAGCCTTGCAAAGTTGGTACTAAAGTTAAAGTTTGCGACTTGTTTTTCAATACTCCCGCTCGCCGTAAGTTTTTAAAAACTGATAGGTCTGAAGAAAACGCCATTACTGATATGGTTTCGAGAATGATTCTTGCAAACCCTAACGTTTCTTTTAAATATAACGTTGACGGTAAAAACGTAATTTCATCGTTTGGCGATGGTATTGAAGACGCTATTTTATCAATTTACGGTAGTGAAACATATAATAATTGTTTTAAAATTAGCAATTATAAAAACGGCGTTAAAATTGAAGGTTATATAGGTAATCATAACTTTACAAAACCAAATAGAACGTTCCAAACGGTTATATTAAACGGAAGATATATAGTTAATCAAACTATTCAATCGGCAATTCATAACGCTTATGCAAGTTATTTAATGAAAAGAAGATATCCTTTTTACGTTTTATATATAACTATGCCGAGCGAAGTTGTTGACGTAAACGTTACTCCTAATAAGTCAGACGTTCGTTTTATGGATAATTCCGTTGTATATTCGGCGTTATATTCAACCATTTCAAACGTATTAGACGGTAGCGACAAAGCCGTTGACATTATCGTTGACGATAAAAAAGTTAACGTTGTGTCGGATAATTCTAGCGATAATAATAACGTAAATGCTAATAATAAAAAGTTAGTAGATAATTCTAACGACGTTGATGATGACGGATATAAAATTGTAACGCTAACTGATACTCCTAATAAGAATAAACGCTATACAAAAGATACGTTTAATAGCGATTTAGGTCAAATGTTATTAAACCTTGCTGAAAATCCGTTAGTTTTTAACAATACTACGCAAAAAGTAAACGAAGGCGAAGATGATAAGCCCGTTTCTATTGACGTGTTTGAAGAAAATAAGCGCTATATTCAGCAACTTGAAGATGAAAAACTTAAAAAAGAACAACAGTTTATTATTGAAGAACAAACTGCTGAATTGTCGTACGTTGGTCAAGTCTTAAATACTTATTTAATTTTCCAAAGAAATAACGACGTGTTTTTTGTTGACCAACACGCCGCTCACGAACGTTTACTTTATAATAAACTTCATTACGTTAGATTAACTGGCGAAAGGAATATTCAACCTTTACTTGTCCCGTATGAAATTAACGTAAACGCTATTGAATATAACTATATTAATTCAAAACTTGAATATTTGCGTAAACTCGGTATTGAAATTAGTGAAAATAAACGTGGCGAGTTTGTTATATCGGCAATTCCTTGCGAACTTATAGATCTTAATATCGACCAATTTTTTAACGAAATTTTGCAAGACGATAAATTATACTCTGAAACTGTACCTGACGTTATCAATGAAAGACTTATGCAAAAAGCGTGTAAATCGGCAATTAAAGCAGGTAAAGCGTTAGATAAGTCTGAAGTTGATTCGCTTATGAAATTATTAAACGGAAATATCAACTTAAAATGTCCGCACGGAAGACCTATTGCGGTTAAAATATCACGCAAAGAAATTGATAAATGGTTTAAAAGAATAGTATGAAACCACAGTTAATTATAATTTGCGGACCGACTGGTTCAGGTAAGTCGGATATATCAATTGAACTCGCTAAAAAACTTGATACAGAAATTATTTCTGCCGATTCGCTTGCTATTTATAAGCGTTTAGATATTGGTACGGCTAAACCAACGCCCGAGCAATTAAAGAGCGTTAAACACCATTTAATTGACGTTATTGAGCCTACTCAATCTTTTTCCGTTCACGACTATGAAAAACTTGCTCTTCCTATTGTTGAAGATTTAATTAGTAAAGGTAAAACTCCTATTATTTGTGGTGGAACGGGTTTTTACATCAATTCAATATTATATAAGTTAAGTTACGGAAACACCGCCGACAATAGCGAAATTAGACAAAAATTAAATAATTTAGCAAAAGAAAAAGGGCTTGAATACGTTTATAACGAACTTAAAAAAGTTGATGCAGAAACGGCTAATAAACTTCACGTTAACGACTCTGTTAGAGTTATTCGCGCGCTTGAAATATATTACGCTACTGGTAAAAAGAAATCTGAACAAAACGATAAGCAAATTCCGCGTTTTACTTATAAAGCGTATTCTATTTATCGTCCGCGTGAACAACTTTATGATAGAATAAATAAACGTGTTGACGTTATGCTCAATAACGGTTTAGTTGAAGAAGTTCAAAGCCTTATAAATATAGGCATAAATAAAGATTATCAATGTATGCAAGGTATAGGGTACAAGGAAGTTTACGACGCTATAACTTCTAACGATTTTTCTACGCTTAGCGACCTACTAAAACTTAATTCGCGCCACTACGCTAAACGACAAATAACTTTCTTTAAAAAACTTGACGGGTTAACTTATATACCGCCAAATATAAACGAAAGTGTTAATTTTATATTAAACGATATAAAAACGGACGAATAATTCTTCGTCCGTTTTCAATATATATTATTAAAACTTTCTAATTAAACCTTCAACAACGCCTAAAACTACTACATTATCTAAAATAATATCTTCATATTTATCGTTTTCAGGGTGTAAAACAATTTTACTATTGCGTTTATAAAAGCGCTTAACGGTTGCGCTATCGTCAATTAAAACGACGGCAATATCACCGTTATTAGCCGTTTCTTGTTTTCTTACAACGATTTTATCTCCGTTTAAAATACCGGCATTTATCATACTATCGCCTTGAACTCTTAGCATAAACGTATCGTCGTCACTATTAAATTCTTTAGGTAGGGTATAATAATCTTCATAATTTTCAGTTGCGAAAATAGGTGTGCCGGCAGTAACCGTACCAATCAACGGTACGCCAAGCGCCGATTTAACCGTTATTGCGCGTTTTTTATCATCAATTTTAGAAATTAAACCTTTTTCGCTAAGTTTTTGAAGATAAGAATGCGCCGTTGCCGTTGACTTAACTTTAAGGTCGCGACAAATATCGCGAACTGTTGGCGCGTAACCGTTATCTTTTATGTAATTTTGAACGTATTTATATACTACTTTTAATTTTTCTTCAATTTTCGACATTTTTCTCACCTTTTCTACATAATACCACAAAATTTTCAAAATTGCAAACAAATGTTTAATTTTTATTTAAGTTTTTTTTCAAAAAAAGTTGCAATTCACTGATATTGAGCCACACTTTTTTTCATTTCCTAGAGTTGCCACACCGACAAATCCCCACTCTCAATCTCTTTTTTCTCGAAAAAACGACCTTGCATCACACCGAAAACGGGAAAACAGCAAAATAACGTTGCAACCAATTACAAAACAGCGAAATAAGCAAATACACCTTCACTTTTCAGATTTTTTAATATTGCGCATCATAAAATTATTCGTAATTTTGCAAAACAAAATTAATTATATTAACAACCTCAAATTATACAACAAAATGAAGAAAGTATTTTTAACTCTTGCAGTTATGGCAACCGTCGCTTGCTTCTCCTCTTGCAGCAAAAACTGCACCTGCACCAAATGGTTGAACGGCGAAAAGAAAGGTACTGAAGAATTCAGCAAAGAGAAGCTGAAAGAAGGTCAGAAATGCTCCGACTACAGCACCGTTATCGAAATCAACGACAAGAAGACCGGCCTCGAATGTCGCTAATTTCTCTTGCCGACAATTCCAAAACAGCCGCCATCCAGGTGGCTGTTTCTTTTTCGCCCAACCTCGCCGAGGTCACCCTCTCTTCCAGAACGCAGGGATGAAAAGCACTAGCACAGTCAAGCACTCCAGTCGACCCATAAGCATCAAGAACGAGCAGATAATCTTGCCCACCACAGTGAACCCTTCATAGCAACCAAAACCGCCACTCAGCCCCAGTCCG
>CALDOZ010000008.1 GCA_937912025.1 uncultured Clostridia bacterium
GGCAATAGTTTACATATTGACAAGGGCTTTAACGATGAGTTGCGTAGTAGTTAAAACGTTAGATATTGCATAAAAATTATCGAAGAACCTTTTCGTTTAAAGGCAGAGTTACGAGTTAGACGTTTAATTAGAGTATTTGGCGATGGGAGATGTACTTTGTGTACACGAGCGAGCCAAAACGCAATAATTAAGCGTATTTATATAACCCCTACTTAAATGTAGTGCGGTTTTAAAGGCAGAGTTGCAAGCAAGACAAGGCTCACAAAATTTTTAGGTTGCAACTAACCTTAGTGGTTGTTGCAGACTTAAAATTTTGTAGAAACACAGTATTGCGAAGCAAATATGCCTTTAAAATTAAAAATTCTTTTTAGCAAGAACTGTGGCACTCTCCCCATCTACTAAATACGCAGAAGTTTTACCATCGCTTTCTACAAAACCAATATAATAATATATTTTGTTGTTGCTAGAAATTAAACGAACGTGAATTTCGGCTAATACTTCACCGTCAAAAAAAAGTCTATTTACAGTTTCTTTATCGCTTGACTGCACGGCGGATATTGCAGTTAAATAATCGATAGTTTTATCAAAAATTACTGAAGAAAGCGATAATTTTTCGCAAATTTCACCAGAAGTTACGTCTACTGAAATATTAGCCACTTTAGGCAAATTTTCAACGCCTATCATTGCTGAACTTTTACCGCTTACTGGATTATACGACAAAGTAGCGTTTAGCGATTGACCTTCGTAATTTATTACCGCCGTCGCATCGTTTGGCGATGACGTTTTAAACTCTACCTTAATAATTAAAACGTTTTGCATTTGACCGACGTACCCGTCCGCAATGAACGGGTTTTCGCGTTGCTCGGATGATACCGTTACTTTAAAGTTGTCGCTTTCGCCTTCGTAAACGTTAAGTCTAAGTTGGGAAACGTGTTTTGAAAAATCATACGGCTTTTGACAAGAACAAAAAATACCTAAACATAATATCGCTATTAAAGCGCAAATAAATTTTTTCATTTTATCACCTTAGTTTAGCATATTTAAATTTTTGATTTTATATGACTCATTTTGCTTTTAAAGTGCAAATTATTAATTTTTTATAAAAAAATTTAGTTGCAAGCCAAATATTTTTTGTCAACTTGTTGATTTTTTCGTTACATTTTGTTATTATATCTAAAATAAGGTATTTTCTATGAAAAGAGTTATAGTTAAATCAGTACTAATAACGCTATGCTTGTTACTTGCTTTTATTGCAGTAAGTATTGCGGTAATTACGGCGCATTTTCCTATGGTCGTCGCCGACCTTACCTTTAAAGTAGATAACAAAAAATCTTGCGTTGAGTATACTGAAAAAGCATATCATATAAGCCAAGATATAGGCGACCTTGCTATTTTAACGGAACGCTGTATTTGGGCAGATGATAATTTAAAAATAATAAAATACGCTGAAATGCTTATAACCGAAGATGGTTACGACGAGTTTTTACTTTCTAAAGACGGTGGCTACGCTTACTACATCGCGTCAGAGTACGTTATAGCGCTATACGACGAAGGCTATAACGTAAAAGCCGTTGAAAGCGCTTTTCAGTCGAGTAAAGGTTTTGAAGATATTGGTCCTGTACACCGATTAATAGCAACGTGTAATGATAAAAAAGATTTTCAAACTTTAAACGCAATAAAACAAAAACTTTTAACTTATAGTGGCGACAAGTACGCCGATTATTTAATTACGTTAATAGACGACGCTTTAACAAAAGCGAACACTTAAAAATTATAATAAATAAATTCATTTAAAAGGAGACATTATGGCGGAAATCATCAAAGAAGGTCTTACGTTTGACGACGTATTACTTATTCCTCAAGCAAGCGAAATATTACCTAAAGACGCGTGTCTTAAAACAACCCTTGCAAAAGGTGTAAACCTTAACATTCCTATTATTTCAGCGGCAATGGATACTGTTACTGAATCGAGAATGGCAATAGCAATGGCTCGTGAAGGCGGTCTTGGTATTATTCATAAAAACATGTCGATTGAAGCGCAAGCTTTAGAAGTTGATAAAGTAAAACGTAGCGAGCACGGTGTTATTACCGACCCGTTCTTCTTAGAGCCTGAAAATAAAGTTAGCGACGCTAACGATTTAATGGCTAAATACAAAATTAGCGGTGTTCCTATTACTAAAAACGGTAAACTCGTTGGAATTTTAACTAATAGAGATTTACGCTTTGAAACTAACTTTGAACAACCTATCGGTAATATTATGACTAAAGATAAACTCATTACCGCTCCGGTTGGAACAAGCCTTGAAGAAGCGCAAAAAATTCTTGGCAAACACAGAATTGAAAAATTACCTATAGTTGACGCTAATTACAATCTTAAAGGTTTAATTACTATTAAAGATATCGAAAAATCTATTCAATACCCTAACTCAGCAAAAGACGTTAACGGTAGACTTTTAGTTGGCGCTGCCGTTGGTACTGCCGCTAATACTTTTGAACGCGTTGAAGAACTCGTAAAATCAAAAGTAGACATTATTACGGTTGACACCGCTCACGGTCATTCAAAAGGCGTTATTGAAAGCATTAAGAAAATTAAGGCTAAATTCCCTAACCTTCCTATTATTGCAGGTAACGTTGCAACTGCCGCTGCCGTTAAAGCGTTAGCAGAAGCAGGCGCAGACGTTGTTAAAGTTGGTATTGGTCCTGGCTCTATTTGTACTACCCGTATCGTTGCTGGTATTGGCGTTCCACAACTTTCAGCAGTTATGGATTGCGCTGAAATGGCTGAAAAGATGGGCGTTACTATTATTGCCGACGGTGGTATTAAATACTCTGGCGATATTACTAAAGCGTTAGCAGCTGGCGGCAACGCGGTAATGCTTGGTAGTTTACTTGCAGGTACTCTTGAAAGCCCTGGTGAAATTGAACTTTATCAAGGTAGAAGTTTCAAAGTATATCGCGGTATGGGTTCACTTGCTGCAATGGCTTGCGGTTCTAAAGATAGATATTTCCAAGAAGGCGCTAAAAAACTCGTACCTGAAGGCGTTGAAGGTCGCGTGCCTTATCGCGGAACTATTTCAGATATTATTTTCCAACTTCTTGGCGGTATTCGTTCTGGTATGGGTTACTGTGGCGCTAAAGACCTTGAAACACTTAGAAAAACTGCTCAATTTGTAAAAATTACTAACGCTGCTTTAAAAGAAAGTCACCCACACGACATTAACATTACTAAAGAAGCGCCAAACTACACTACAAACAACTAATTTTAGCACTACAAGAGGAGATTATTTATGACTTCTAATTTAAGACCTGAAACAATGGCTCGTATCACTACGATTGAACAAGCAAACGCTTTTATTGACGAGCAAGTTAAAGAAGTTCGCGCGCAAGTTGGTGACAAGAAAGTTCTTCTTGCCTTATCTGGTGGCGTAGACAGTTCCGTTGTTGCCGCGCTTTTGATTAAAGCAATAGGCAAACAACTTGTTTGCGTACACGTTAATCACGGCTTAATGCGTAAAGGCGAAAGCGAAAACGTTATTGAAGTTTTTAAAAACGGGCTTGACGCTAACCTTATTTACATTGACGCAACTGATAGATTTTTAGATAAACTTGCAGGTGTTACCGACCCTGAACAAAAACGTAAAATTATTGGCGGTGAGTTTATCGTCGTATTCAACGAAGAAGCAAGAAAACTTAAAGGTATTGAATTCCTTGCCCAAGGCACTATCTATCCTGACATTTTAGAAAGCGACGGCGTTAAAGCACATCACAACGTTGGCGGACTTCCTGAAGATATGAAGTTTGAACTTGTTGAACCTGTTAGACTTTTATATAAAGACGAAGTACGCGTAGTTGGTAAAGCGCTTGGTCTTCCTGCTCAAATGGTTGACCGTCAACCTTTCCCAGGTCCTGGTCTTGGCGTTCGTTGTACGGGCGCTATCACTCGCGATAGACTTAACGCTTTACGCGAAAGCGACGCTATTTTACGCGAAGAGTTTGATAAAGCGGGTTTAACTCAAAAAGTATGGCAATTCTTTACCGTTGTTCCCGATATGCGTTCTACCGGCGTTCGTAACGGAAAGCGCGTTTGGGATTGGCCCGTTATAATTCGCGCCGTTAATACCGTTGACGCTATGACGGCTACTGTTCCTGAAATTGAATGGAGCGTTCTTAAAAAAATTACCGATAGAATTTTAGCGGAAGTTACGGGGGTATGCAGAGTTTTATATGACCTTAGCCCTAAAGCGCCTGCTACTATCGAGTGGGAATAAAATTTAATAAAGTTTAGGCAGGAAGAACGTTCTTCCTGCCTATTGTTTTTTTAGATTGACAACGGCTGTAAAATTATATATAATTTTATTTAGAGGTAGTTTATGAAAAAGAAAAACGATAGCAATACTTTAAATTTATTAAATGAAAAAATGCTAAACGGTAATAACGATAATTTAGTTGACCGTAACCAAGATAATCAAATTACTAGCGACCAAATTATTTTAACCGCAGAGCAAATTTTAACTAAATACATTAAAGCGTTTAAGGAACTTGCAAAGTGAATAAAATAGATTTATCAACGCTAATTGCTATTCATAAACTTATAACTACTAAAACGGGTGGCGCGTGTGACGTTCGCGATTATAACTTACTTGAAAGCGCTATGCAATGTCCATTTCAAACGTTTGGCGGTGTTGAACTATACCCTACCGTTGCCGAAAAAGGTGCTATGCTTGGTTACTCGCTAATATCTAATCACGCGTTTGTTGACGGAAATAAGCGAATAGGCGTACTTGCTATGCTTACCTTTTTACAAATAAACGGAATAACTATTAAAACTACCGACGAAGAAATTATTAAGATTGGTCTTTTAGTTGCGTCTTCAAAATTTAAGTATGAAGAACTTTTATCTTTTATTAACGCTAACTGTATAAACTAAAAAGGATTTTATGAAAAAGAAAACAAAAAAACTGTTTGAACTTTATAAAAACACGTTATGCCTAGATGACGTTTTGAAGTTGGACGGATTTTTCAAAGAATTTAATATACATTGCTTATTGTCAAAGCCCGAAAAACGTAAAATGATTGAAGATTTTGAAAACGCTATTTTATATTTAACGTCATCAGGGGTAAGCCTTGAAAAAACTCTTGAACGAATTGACAGTAAGTATTTAGGCGGTTTTTACGCAAAACCTGCAACGTTATGGTTTGCTTTAGACGATGCCGCAAAAATCTATCCTACGTCGCTTGACCACGGCAAAATGTCGCTGTTTCGCTTGTCCGTTTACCTAAAAAAAGACGTTATTCCTGAACTTTTACAAATAGCGTTGACTTTTACTATTAAACGTTTTCCAAGTTTTGCAACCACTATTAAAAAAGGTGTGTTTTGGCATTATCTTGATACGGTAAAACGCCGTTTTTCAATAGAAAAAGAAAATGACGCTCCCGTTCGCCCTATTTTAGTATCTCAAAGCGGTTCGCAATCGTTCCGCGTTCTATACTATAATAACCGCATAAGCGTAGAGTTTTTCCACGTTTTAACAGATGGTACGGGCGGTACGACTTTTATTAAGTGTTTAGTTGCCGAGTATTTGCGCCTAACGGGTATTAACGCCGTTAACGACGGAAGTTTGTTATCTCTAAGCGATAATCCTAAAGCAAGCGAAATTGCTAACGAATTTGCAAACGTTACTAGAAGTAAAAATAATTCGGGTTTAATAAATAAACGCGCCGTACAAATGAACGGCAAACTCACTAAATCGCCTTGTAGATTTTTGCATTTTAAAATGAATACGCAAAAACTAAAAGAAGTAGCAAAACTTCATAACGCTAACGTAACAACGTACGTTCTTGCCCTTATGTTTATTGCAGGTAAATACGCTACCGAACAATTTGACGGAGATATGAGTATTCAAGTACCAGTTAATATGCGTAAATATTACCCGTCGGAAACGTTACGCAATTTCTCTATGTATTGCGGTATAAGAATTCCTCTTAATAAAGACCTTGTTTTTGACGAACTTATTTTAGATATTACTAACCAAATAAACGAAAAAGCGTCTAAAGAAATGATGAGCGAAATGTTAACCTCTACTGAAAAACTCATAAATTCTATACGTTTTATACCTTTAATAATTAAAACTCCCGTTGCTAAACTTATGCACGGCGTTTTAGGTGATTTGGCGTTTTCTAACACGCTGTCTAACTTAGGTGTTATTGAAATGCCTAAAGAGTACTTAAACGAAATTGAAAGTATGGATTTTGTTTTAGGTACTACAGTTGTAAACCGCGCCGGTTGCGGTCTTATAACTTGTAACGGTGTTACCACACTTTCAATTACTAAAAGAACGATTGACCCGTCGTTTGAAGAAAAACTATACGAACTTTTAACGGAGCACGGTATAGACGTTGAAGTTGAAGGAAGTGATATTTATGAAAATTAAAAACACTTATCCACCAGAAGTTAAAAAGACTTTCCAGCGCCGAAAACTGTTAAACGTTTTAAAATGGCCGTTTATACTTTCTTTTATTGCTTGCCCGATTATTAACATTTGTATAGGCGGTAAGGCGTGGAGCGTTATTGCCGATTTAGGCATTTACATAATTTGGACTATGGTTATAAATACCGACCTTATTGAATATAACCGCATAAGCCAATTTATAAAAGGTACTACCTTGACAATAATTATGCTTATTTTAATAGACTACATTTTAGCGCCAGGTTGGGCAATAACGGTCGTGCCTATAGTTTGCTTTGGCGGACTTATTATTAGCGCGATTTTGTTCTACACCGATTTTGAAAGACAAAAACACAATTTAATGCCTATGATTATTCTCGCCGTAGCCTCGCTTATTGCTTCCGTTATTTGTTTATCTGCTTTCGAGCAAATGCGTAATTGGGAATTTATAGTTATGTGCGCGGTAAGTTTTACCCTACTTGTTGCGCTTGTAATTACCTTAGGCAGTGAATTTATTAGAGAATTAAAACGCAGATTTCACGCTTAAACCACTAACTTTTTACGGAGATTTTTATGATTATTGACTTTCACACGCATTGTTTTCCTGATAAAATAGCAGGTAACGCCGTAAATAAATTACACCAATTATCAGGCGGTTTAAAATATTATACTGACGGAACTAAAAACGGGCTTTTAAACTCTATGAAAGAGTGTAACGTAAATAAAGCCGTCGTATTAAATATTGCAACCAACGCCCATCAACAACGTAGCGTTAACGATTTTGCAATTTCTATAAACGGAGATAGTTTAATTTCTTTTGGCTCGGTTTTCCCAGATAGTAAAGACGCTTTCGACGAACTTGATAGGCTTAAAAGCGCTGGTATTAAGGGCATTAAACTTCACCCAGACTATCAAGGTTTTGAAATTGATAACGAAAAATATAAACCTTTATACAAAAAAATTTCTAAGTTAAATTTTATTACCGTTTTTCACGCTGGGTTTGATTACGGGTATCCGCCACCGTATAAAGCGTCGCCAAAAAAGTCGGTAAAAGCGCTAACGTGGTTTGATAGCCCCGTCGTTTTAGCGCACATGGGCGGACTTAATATGAACGAAGACGTACTTTCATACCTTGCAGGTAGTGACGTGTATTTTGACACGGCGTTTTGCTATTCGTCAATGCCACGCTACTACGCCGAAAAGATAATACAAAAGCACGGCGCTGATAAAATTTTATTTGGAACAGATAGTCCTTGGCGAACTGCCGATATTGAAATGCAATTTATTGATAATATTGGTCTAAGCGAAAATGAAAAAGAGTTAATTTTATATAAGAACGCTAAAAAATTATTAAACGTATAAAAACACCACTAAAAATCCACTAATTTCAGATTGATTTTTGTTAAAGTCTACGGTTCGTGGGTTTTTTTATTAAGTTTTTTGCTATATAATTATATTGTTGCTAGCGACGTTTGAATAATTTTAAAGGAGATATTATGGATCAAGTAAAAACGGGTGAATTTATAGCCCAAATGCGAAAAGAAAAAAATCTAACTCAAAACGAGTTAGCCGAAAAACTAAATATCAGCAATAAAACGGTGTCTAAATGGGAAACGGGTAAAGGAATGCCCGAAGTATCTTTAATGCTACCGCTTTGCGAAGTTTTAGGCATTACGGTAAACGAGTTACTTTCAGGCGAAAACATAACGAGCGAAAATTACAACGCAAAAGCGGAAGAAAACTTTATTTCGATTATTAAAGAAAGAGAATATAATAAAAAGAAAATTACCATTGCACTTATCGTTATGGCAATTGCCCTTGCCTGTGCTGTTGCGTTAGCCACCGTTGTTGAATATACTGAACTTCCTACCTACGCAACTGTAATACTAATAACCGTTGCAATGATACTTATGTTTGGAACTTGTTTTGTGGTAAGCGCCGTTGATAATACAGCAGGCAGTTTTGAATGTAGAGAATGTAAAACAAAATTCGTTCCATCGTATAAAGCGTACGTTTTTGGCTTGCATACTCCAACTACAAGATTACTTAAATGTCCAAACTGCGGTAAAACTACTTGGGCTAAAAAACGCTTAACTAAATAACTACAATAATTTTATAATAAAAAAATCGCGGAAAAACTCCGCGATTTTTTATCATATTTTACCGGTTGCTTTATCGTAGGCTTTTAAAACGCCTTTACTTATAATTTCGTTTAAATTGCCTTCTTTCATTGCAAGTAAGCCTTGCTCTGTTGCTCCGCCTTTAGTTGCAACTTTGGTGTAAAGGTTTTCAAAGTCGTTATAACTTGCAGAGTTTAAAAAAGTTACTTTTGTAATTTCAAGCGCTTCTTCTTTAGTAAAGCCTAAGTTTTCAATCGCCGTTTGATATTGTTTTAAAAGATACCCTGCAAAACCAAGTCCACAAGACGCGCCTACCGTAAACGCTTCAAGTTTATCTTCGCTTAAAAACATAAGTTTTCCTGCGCCTTTTAAAACTTCAATAAAATCGCCAAACTGTTCTACGTTATCGCTAACGCCGATTATATCGCTACAAGTAGCGGACGATAACGACGGCATTATTCGTAAAATAGGCGTTTTACCAAAGACTTTTTGAAGTTTTTCTATTTTACACATAGCCATTACGCTAACTATTTTTTTACCTTCAAAACTACTTGGTAAGTCTTTAATTAACGTTTCAAACACCTTAGGTTTTACCGCTAATATTATAACGCTAGAAAGTTCAAACAACTCTTTAACGCTTTTTACGGCAGTAATACCAAGCGAATTTGCATAGTTTAAAGTTTGCTCGCTTTTAGCGGTAACTACAACGTCGCTACTAGTTATTTTATTAGACGCTTTTAGTCCGTTATATAACGCTTTTGCTAAATTGCCAAAGCCTAAAAATCCTATCTTCATTTTTCTTCGGGAACAAAATACGTTCCTTTTGCCTCCCCGTTAACGATATCGTATAAAATAGCAGGGTCTTGACCGTTTGCAATAAACATTGGAATTTTTGCTTCGCCACAAAGTTTAGCAGACATAATTTTGGCTTGCATACCACCCGTTCCGCGCAATGTTCCAGCGCCTTTTGCAACGTTCTCCACTTCGCTTAAATTGGTAACTTTTTCTATGAGTTTTGCGTCTAAATTACTTCTTGGGTCTTTATCAAACAACCCGTCAACGTCAGTAAGGTTAATTAAAAGGTCGGCGCTAACGATAACGGCAACGTACGCTGATAAAATATCGTTACCGCCAAACTTAATACCTTCGCAAGACACGCTATCGTTTTCGTTAACAACGGGAATTACGCCGTTATCAAGCAAAACGTTAAAAGTGTTTTTGGCTTGGTCGTAACGGTCTTTATTATCAAACGCGTCTTTAGTTAAAAGTATTTGCGCAACGGTATGACCGTAAAGTGATAAATTACGGCTATAAATATTCATAAGTTCGCTTTGACCAACGGCAGCGGCGGCTTGTTTTAAAGAAACGTCGTTCTCGCCACCTAAAAACTTAACTTTAGACTTGCCTGCGCTAACAGCGCCGGAAGAAACTAAAATTACTTTAATACCGCGGTTATGAAGGTCGGCAATAACCTTACAAAGATTTTCTATTTTTGATATATTGAGCATGCCCGTATCGTAAGTGAGAGTGGAAGTTCCTACTTTTACGATAACTTTATCACCTTTTTTTATCATAATGCCCATCCTTTATTGATTTTGTTATCAATTTGATATATAATAAATTTAATAGTAATTCAAGATATATAATAGTTTAACCTATTAATGTCAATTTTGCAATTATTTTTAGTGAGATAATTTATTATGATTTATAATGACCTTATTTTAATGGCGGAAAATGCTAGAAAAGCCGTTCCGTATTTATCAAACGAGAGTTTAAGACGACAAATTTTAGGCGAAATTTCAAATAACCTAATCTTACACTCAAACGATATTCTTTCGGCAAATTTAATAGACGTAGAAAACGCTAAACAATCTAACCTTTCAAGCGCAATGCTTGATAGGCTTACTTTGACGCTTGATACAATTAAAAGCATTTCAAATTCAATTATTGAAGTTAGCAAACTGCCGTCGCCAATTAAAACGGAGCAAACTTTCGTGCATCAAAACGGAATGCTTATACAAAAAATGCGCGTACCAATGGGCGTTATCGCTATGATTTACGAAGCGCGCCCTAACGTTACGGTGGACGCGTCAGTCCTTTCAATTATGAGTGGAAACGCCGTTATTTTACGCGGTGGTAAAGAAGCAATTAACACCAACTTAGTGTTAACTAAAATAATACGCCAATCTCTTAAAAATCTTAACGTAGACGAAAACGCCGTTAATCTTATTACTGATACTTCTCACGAGTCCGCCGAAATATTAATGACTTTAAAAGGTTATATAGACCTTCTTATTCCGCGCGGTAGCAAACGCTTAATTGATACCGTTACGCAAAAGTCTAAAGTTCCCGTTATTGAAACGGGCGCTGGAAACTGCCACGTTTACGTTGAAAAAAGTGCCAATTTACTTATTGCTACTAACGTTGTTGTTAACGGTAAAACTTCGCGCCCGTCAGTTTGTAACGCTACTGAAAAACTTTTGGTTGACGAAGAAATTGCGCCTTCGTTTTTACCTATGATTGCTAACGCTTTATCTAAGTATAACGTTGAAATTAGAGGTTGCGAAAAGACAAAAGCCATTTTAAACGACATTGTATTAGCAACAGACGAAGATTGGTTTACTGAATATAACGACTACGTTATTGCTATAAAAGTAGTTAAAAATCACGTTGAAGCAGTTGAACGTATTAACAGATTTGGTACTAAGCATAGCGAAGCGATTATTACCGAAGACGAAAAAATTGGCGAGTACTTTACGCAACACGTTGACGCATCGTCAGTTTACATCAACGCGTCTACACGTTTTACTGACGGTGGCGAGTTTGGGCTTGGCGCGGAAATAGGCATATCTACACAAAAACTACACGTTCGCGGTCCTTTTGCGTTAGACGCTCTTACCACAACCAAATACGTTATTCGCGGTAACGGACAAACGAGGTAACTATGGCTATTACTACTATAAAATGTATATATTGTGGCGAGCAGTTTGAGGGCGACACCGTAAACGCCGAGAGCACTTGTCCTAAATGCAATAAAAGTTTTTCTACTGTAAGAGCGTCTAAGTATTATAAAAGCATGGAAAACGTTGTTAAGGAAGAAAAAAAGATTGCATACGGCGAAATGTACGCCACGGCTGACAATTTAATAACGGAAGGCGAATTTTACCTTAAAAACGGTGAGTTTGACGAGGCTAAAACAAGATTTTTAAAGGCGCTTGAAATTACTACTATCGAACGAAGAATTTATCTTGGCTTAGTTAAAGTTTACACTAAAAACTTTACCGATTACGAAGACAATTTACACTTTGAATATTTAAACAAAGCAATAACTTATTCCACTAAACAACAAAAAGATGAAATACGTCAAATATATAAAGCGTATCACAGTAAGCGCAACTTAACGAGCGAAGAAATGGCGCTTTATAACGAAGAAGAACTTATCGAGCGCAAAACCAACGTTGAAAATCTTTTAAAAGACGGTATTCCACGCCATTATAAAGCAATAAAGCAGTTTAAAGTAATCAAAATACTTTTACCTATTTTTGCCGTAATTGCCGTTATAACCGCCGTTTTAAGTTTTGTTATTAATGACCAAACGGCTGAAATGATTTTAACGCTTATTGCAACGGCGCTAATTATAACGCTATTCGTGTTTATTATAAATTTGTCGGGAACGAGCGCAAAAATTAAACTTTACGATTGCGCGTTAGATTTATTTGACGAGCATTTAAAATTTAATTTTGACGTTTTAACCCAAATAAAACTATTTACGTTGCTTGAAAAATTTACCGTTGACTACCTTAACGGCTCAACCCCTATCACTCTTGAAAATTCTCTTGGAGAAATTTCTATGCTCTTAAATAAAAGCGATAGTCAAACGGCAATCAACTTCACTCAAAAGTATAAGATAATGAAAAAACTTATTAAAGAGATTGAAGAAGACGAAATCCCAACCCCTGAAATAATAAAGGACGACGAATAATTTAAAATCTTTCTAAAATTTATAACCCCTTGCGATAATAACTCGCAAGGGGTTGTTTTTATTCTTCAATCGTATATTTATAAAGTGAGTTTTTTGAAACGCCACGCTCGGTAGCAACTAATTTAATTGCTTCTTTTTTGCTCATTCCACGGCGCAAATATAGTTCTATATGTTCTTTTTCGCTTAAATTTTCAAATGCGTTATGAGTTTTTAAACTGCCTTCAACAACTATGACAAACTCACCGCGCGCATCTTCAATTTGCGCGTCTTTTAATGTAAAATGGTAAACTTTTTCATGTAATTTTGTAATTTCTTTAACGACCGCCGTCTTTCTATCGCCAAGCGTTTCATACAAGTCTTTTAAATCTTTATTAACGTCGTGCGGGGCGGAATAAAATATAAGCGTTGACGGGACGTTGGCGTACGCTTTAATTAACTCTTGCCTATCTTTTTTCTTTTCTGGTAAAAAGCCTATAAAGGTAAAGTTAGACGCGTCAAGACCAGATAAAATTAACGCCGATATACACGCCGTTGCGCCTGGTATAACGGTAAAATCTATTCCGTTTTCAACCAACGTTTTAGTTAAAATATTGCCGGGGTCTGAAACGACGGGCGAGCCTGCATCTGATATTAAAGCGACGTTTTTACCCTCTTTAAGTAGTTTAATAATATTTTCAGTTTCTTTAACTTCGTTAAACTTATGGTACGATATAAGTTGTTTTTTTATACCGTAATAATCAAGCAATTTTAAAGAATGCCTAGTATCTTCACACGCAATAACGTCAACGTTTTTAAGCGTTTCTACTGCGCGAAAAGAAATATCACTCATATTACCTATTGGTGTTGCAACTAAATAAAGCATAATTACACTCCGTTAATAACGTTTGCGGGAATTTTAAGTTGGGGTTTTACGCCCTTAACGGCGTTTACTAAAAACAAGTACGGCGGTTTATCTATTGCCGTTGTTACAAACTGAATAGTTTTTGGCTCTAAACCGTTTTTGCGCATTTCAGTAATAAGGTCGGTAAACCTTTCAATTCGTTGGCACATACAAAGCCTTCCGCCAAATTTAAGTTTTTTGCTTGCTACTTTTACTATTTCTTCTTGAGTTACCGTTACTTCGTGGCGACACATTGCTATTTTAGGTTGAAGATTTTTTTCTCCGCTATCTTTCTTTTTGTACGGCGGATTACATAAAATTAGCGAATACTTGCCGTTATACTCACTACCTAAGTCCTGAATAGGCTTATTTATGACGGTAAAAATTTCTTCAAGCCCGTTTATTTCTATCGTTTTTTGACTAAGATTTGCAAGTTCTTGTTGAATTTCAATAAGGTCAACGCTTTTGCAGTTTTTGTTTAAAGCGTAATAATGTATACCAACTATACCACTACCGCTACAAAAATCGGCAACAACGTCGTTTTTGCGAGCGTCGGCAAACTTAGAAAGTATAACAGCATCACTCGTAAAACGGTAAAGAGTATCGTCTTGAATTATTTTTAAATTATCTATACCTAGTTCTTCAACAACTTGCATAAACTAACCTTTAACCTTAAAATTTTATAAACTAAAATAGGTCTTGCTTTTGCAAGACCCACTTCATACGCTGATTATTCTTCAACGGGAGCGCCAACAGGACAAGTGTCTGCGCAAGCACCGCAAGAAATGCAAACATCTTTATTGATAACGTATGTAACTTCACCTTCGGTGATTGCTGCAACAGGACAGCTTTCAGCGCAAGCGCCACAAGAAATACATGAATCGTTAATTACGTATGCCATTATATTTTACCTCCGTTTAATGGTATTATTTAATTTAAACTTGACGGCTACCCTAGTCTAAGCGCCCTTTCAAGCCTTGCTACTATATTTTAACACACAATTTTGATTTTGTATAGCGTTTTTTAACAATTATTCAATTTATGTTAATCTATAAATTTTTATACAATATAAATTTAACGTTTAGTTTTTACTGTACCTTTAATTTAAATCGGTAGTTTCAACTATATCGTCGTCATCTTCTTTTCCGCCAGGTTTTTTCTTAAACTTAATTTCGTCTAAATTGTAATCTTTATATATAAGCGTTCCGTCACGCTGAGAAGATTTTGTTTTAACCGTCATTTTAAGCATATTATTAGAAATAACTATTGCGTTACCGTCCGGCGTCTGAACTTCGCTACCTACCTTTGGCATTTTCTTAAACGCTTCGGCATAAGGCTCGTTTTCGTATTCAAGACAGCACATAAGTCTTCCACAAAGACCACTAATTTTAGCAGGGTTTAATGATAAACCTTGATTTTTAGCCATTTTAATAGTTACTGCTTTAAAATCAGATAAAAATGAATTACAGCAACAAACTCTACCACACGGCGCGATACCGCCTAAAAGTTTAGTTTCGTCGCGCGAACCTATCTGTCTAAGATCTATTCTATGCTTTAATACCGACGCAAGCGACTTTACAAGGTCACGGAAATCTATGCGGTTTGGCGCGGTAAAATAAATAATAATTTTAGAACCGTCAAAAGGGACTTCAGCGTCTACTATCTTCATTTCAAGGTTAAGTTTTTGCACTTCTTTTACAGCGCTTTCTATTATCCACGGTATTTTCTTTTCGTTTTCGCTAACCTTGTCGCTATCGTGCTTGTTTGCCTTTCTCGTGATAGGTTTTAACGGTTGAACTACTTCACTATCGCTAACTTCTTTATTCTCCGTTACTATAACTCCATACTCAACCCCTCTTGCAGTTTCAACGATAACTCCGTCGCCTTTTTTATACTGCTCTCCCTTAGGGTCGAAATAATATACTTTGCCCGAATGAGCAAATTTAACTCCTACAATTTTTGCCATTTAAATTTTCCCTCCAATATGCCGAACAAAATACCGTCAATAACCGCGTTTATATTAGCGTTAAACTGCATAGTCTTTTCTATTTGGGTAAGTTTTTCAGACATATATATAAGCGCGCCGTAATTCATTGCCGACGCAACTTCATTGGTTTTGTTAACGTTTTGATTGTCTACGCAAAGAGTTTTTCCGCTTTTTACAAGCAATACGTCGCGAAGTATACGTTGTAATGCGCTAATAACGTCTTTAACGTTGTCTTTATTAATTTTATCGGTGAATTTGTACGCGTCTTTACTCGATTTCATTCCAAGTAAAATAGAGTAGCAAAGTTCTTCAGCTTCACCGTTATAGCCTTCTTCATATCTTTTAATCGCTTGCGATAATTTGCCTAAAGATAACGCCACCGCGCTACTTACACGGCTTTTATCGTTATATTCTTTAAGCATAAACTCAGTTAGTTGTTCTTCGCTAAACGGCGGTATATCTAACCTTTTTACGCGTGATAACACTGTTGGAAGTAATGAAAATACGCTCGTTGCGCCAAGTATAATATGAGTATTTTGAGGCGGTTCTTCAAGTGTTTTTAAAAGTTTGTTTTGCGCTTGAGCATTCATTTCGTTAGCATTTACAAGAACGAACACTTTCTTATCGTTTTCAAGCGGTTTAACGTACGTTTTAGTAACAAGATCGTCAATATCGGCAACTTTAATTTTACCGTCGGTTGGGTAAAATTTAGCGTCAACGTACGACTTTTTGTCTACTAATCGACACGTTCTACAATCGTCGCAATACGGAGTGCTTTTGCAAAGCATCGTTTTTACGAATATTTTAAGATAGTTTTCAATCATATCTCCGTCGGCACACACGATTAAATAGGCGTGCGACAACGTTGCGTTTTCATTGTCTTTTTGAAAAACGTTATATGCATTTGTCTTAGAAATAAGCGAAAAAACATCCATTTTGCTAAACTTTTCCTATGAATTTTTAAAGTACGCCCACGTCTACAAGCGCTTTAATAATATTGCTATGCGTTTGATTTTTACTGCCAAGACAGTCTATAATTAAAAATCTACCGCTATCGTCGTTTTCGATAACTTTTTTATAACCTTTATATACTTCTTCGTGGAAAGCAAGGCCTACTTGTTCAAGTCTATCGTCTTTATCTTGACCGCCTTTGCGTTTAAAAGCATCGGTAGAAGAAATATCGAGAAAAACGGTATAGTCAGGCATACAGTTTTGTATAGCATAAGAATTTATTTTAGTAATAAAATCAATTCCAAGCCCCCTTGCATACGCTTGATAAGCAAAAGACGAGTCTATATACCTATCGCATAAAACGAGTTTACCTTCGTTAAGAGCGGGCAATATTTTTTCTTTAACGTGTTGAGCGCGCGCCGCTGAATATAAAAGTGCTTCGCACTCATCAGTCATTGCGGTATTGTTTACGTCTAATATTAAACTTCGTATTTTTTCAGCAATTTCCGTTCCACCAGGTTCACGCGTAAATATATAATCGATGCCGTTTTTTTCAAGATATTCGCGAAAAAGAGCAACTTGAGTTGATTTTCCGCTACCTTCGCAACCTTCAAACGTAATAAATTTTCCTTTCATTATTAAACCTCGGGTATTTCACTTTGTGGTATTTCGTCAATAAACGTTGAGTAAGTATTAATAAGTTTGTTTATAAACGCAAGACTTTCAAAATATAAATCGCCTTCATCTAATCTATTATTGCCTACAAGTAGTACGATATTTTCTGTAGTATATTCAACAGTTTCTTTATCGCCGTTAGTTACCTTTTTAGCCCTTGTAAACATATTTCCAAAATTTTTATCGCCCTTGCCGTTGAGTTTAGATAAGTCTATTGCAAAACTACCCTTAATAAGCAATTCGCCTTCAAAATATATCTCTGCTTCTTTATACAAAAGTTCTGGGTGATTTTGCAAAACTTTTTCAAGGACTATTGCGTTTTTGTATATTAGTTTTATGCGTTTAATTTCTTTCCTTACGCCTTCGTCAAATAACTTTACAGTTTCAAAACGGGTATCTTGTCCGCGTGTTTGAATAAAGTTTTCATGTATTTTTTCCTCGTTAAAGTTGCCGTTTTCGTCAACAAAAGAGTTTGACGTAAGATATGATTTTGCGCTTTGAATATAACTATTTATCGTTACGCCAAAATTGTTTTTAATATAACCGTCATATAGCCCGTCACCATTATCGGCAACGATAAAAACGTCGTCTTGCCCAAGTTCAACGTAAGTATTCATCATATACGAACTTGTATACCCCGCCGCCTGAATAAGCATATTATTGGTCTTTAAAACGTCGTACGAAAAAGCATATCCGCTCTCATCTTCTTTAACGGTATGAACAAAAGGATAACCCTCGTCGCCAACGTATAAATTATCTGCAATTAAAAGGTAAAAATCTTGACCTTTGGTTGGTTTTTTCCCAACGGCGTTAAAAACTATCATAAGTGCAAACACCACGATTAAAACACACGCAACAAGTTTAATTGCGTCGTAAACAAAAAACGTTTTTAATCTTTCCTTAGTGATTTTATTATCCATAGTATTCGCCTTATATATTATTCGAGTTTATTTTTATAAGTCTAATAAAAGGCAAAAAAATCCTTACTAGAAGGACTTTTTGCTACTAAATTATCAGTTTACTTCGACACTTTTAATTTCAATGTCGTACTTACCGCCTCTTGGTTTAATTACGGTAACAACGTCGCCTGCCTTATGTCCGTAAAGGGCTTTACCGATAGGAGATTCGTTTGAAATTTTGCCTTGGCTAATGTTTGCTTCTGCCGTACCTACGATAGCAAAAGTGTATTCGCAATTTTCTTCTAAATCTAAATAAGTAACTTTGCTACCTACTTGAATTACGTCAGCGTTAACTACTTTTACAACTTCGCCGTATTTGAGTTTGTATTCAATTTCTTGCGCTTCGCCGGCAAGTCTTGCTTGCTCGTCACGCGCTGCTGAATATTCAGCGTTTTCTGAAAGGTCGCCTTGCTCTTTAGCCGCTTTTATTCTTTCAACAACTTTTGGTAAAAGAATATTATTAAGTTCGTAAAGACGTTTTTCAAGTTCTAATTTACCTTCTTCGGTAAGAATAATTTTTTCCATATTGATAATTTCTCCTGAAATTTATTTTTTATTTTTTAGTAGTTTACGTTCTTATTCTATAACCGAAACCACAGTTTTTCTGAACGGTTTCTTCCATAGAGAAGTTAGCGCGTTCAGGACGTTTTTCCATTTCGAACGAATACATAAGTTTGTCAATTAAAGCGTTTGCCTTAGCAAAATCTTCAGCAGTTTTAAGCACGAACATTGCCGGAGTTTCAGCAAAGTTGCTATCGTAACTAACGTCTTCAAGACCTTCTTTTTGCGCGTCAAGAGCAAGATAAAGGTACACGGTATCGTCCTTTTTAAAGATTTTTAAAATCATTTTATTATTAGCGTCGGCAATATTTCTTGCAGTTGCCGATACACTATAACAGTTAGTGATTGCGCGTAAGAATTTATAATAATCGTCAGCCGTAGTTAAAACGTTTTCGTTTTTAACAAAGAATGCAAAACCACTCTTTCTGCCTTGCTCGTCGCTAACTACTTTTTTAACGTTTACGTTGCCTTTTACAAGGTTGTTATATTTCATAGTTTCGCTAATAATTTCAAGCGCTTCTTTATAATCTTTTTCACAAGCGATAACTTTCTTGCAAGGAACGATAGCAAATTCGCGTTCTGTAAAACTTTCAACGTTATAACCTTTTGCTTTTAAAAGTTCAGGCTCAATTGCAAGGTATAAATAAATTTTACCTTCTTTTTCAAACATTTCAGCAATAAATTGCTTTCTAATAACGCCAACTTTATTAAACGCTTTTACCCTTTCGTAACCTAATAACACGGTGCGTAATTCGTCGTAAATATCACCAATAGTCATTTCGGTAGGAACGTCGTACGTTTCTTCTTCAATATAACCGGACGTTACAGGCTTAACAACGTTATTAACGTTGGTTACCACGTCGTCTTTTCTAGTATTGTCAGTAGTAACGGTAGCGTTCACAACAGGAGTTGTCGTAGTTGTGTTCACGATAGGAGTTGTCGTTGTGGTGTTTACAACAGGCGTTACAGTCGTATCGTCAAACTCAACGGGAGCAGTCATAGAAGTTATACCGTTTGTAGTAACCGGAGTTACAGGGGTAACGGTATTATTAGTCGTCGTTGTGTTTGTAACGGGAGTTGTAGTTGTGGTGTTTGCAACTGGAGTAGTTGTTGTAGAAGTAGTTGTAGTTGTATCGTCGTCAAACTCAACGGGAGCAAGTATAGATTTAATTACGCTTGAAACAACGGGAGCAACCGTCGTTGCGTTATCGGTAGTAGTTGTTGTAGTGGTGTTTGCAGTCGTAGTATCAGTAGTTTGAGTAGGTTTAGTTTGAACTGCTTTTTCATCTACAAACTTAGCGTACAATTTAAGGTTCTTTTTAGTGTCAAGAGTTTTAGACGTATATTTTTGAGTGCATTTTTTATCAGTATACCAACCCTCAAACTTCTTGCCTTTTGGCGCTTTAATAGTTGGGAATTTAATTTCCTTTTTATATCTACATCTAATTACGCGTATTTTGTTTTTAGTTTCGTGGAAAATAATTTTGCGTTTTTTAGGAACGAAAATTGAAATAATTATTGAAGTTACTACAATTATTCCCACAATTAAGCCAAGTATAATTAACACTTCGTCAAACCTAAGGGGAAGATTAAAACTATCCCATGCTTTTTTTAACGGAATGTAAATGTTTGTATTGCCCCAAGCTACTACGGTATCAAACCAATTTCCATTAGAATTTGTCATTTTAACCACCTTTCCGCTATTTAGCGGTATTTTTCATAAGATTTTTTATTTTACAGTTTTAGTTTTTATTATTTTTTATCAGTTTCGTCTTTTTTCTCGGTCACGTCTTTTTTGTCAGTGTCGTCTTTTTTTTCGATAACGTCTTTCTTTTCCGTCTCGTCCTTTTTTTCGGTTTCGTCTTTCTTTTCAGTTTCGTCTTTTTTATTAGTGTTTTTCTTAGGGTTTTTCTTGTTGTTGTCTTTTTTCTCGGTCACGTCTTTTTTATTGTTTGATTTTTTACTTTTTCTAAACTCTTTAAGTTCTTGTTTTTCTTTTTTCTTTTTACGTCTTTTAGCCGAACTTATTATGATAGATAAAATAAGTAAAATACCAGCAACAACGCCGACTATTACGCCGTGTTTTTCAAAAAATGCTACGAACTCGCTAGTGTTTTCAATTTGATAGCCTTTTTGAACGATTGCGTACTTGCCAAACTCGGTCGCTTTAAAAGTAAGGTAACCGTCGTTTATTTGAGCGGTAATAATCTCTACTTGTTGATTTTTAGTATACTTTGCAACTTGCAACGTTTCGCCGTCGCCTACGGTAATTGCTAACGATTGCAAGTTAACAACTACTTCAAACTCGTCGTACTCGCTTTCGCTTATAACGCCGTTTTCTATAAGTTTAAAGTGTAAGTATTTTACAACCCCGCCACCATCTATAACGTCATCGTTTTCAAGTAACGCTATTTGAGTGTTTTTAAAAAGTATACCGTCTTTAACGTCTAAAACTTCTAAAACGGAATCGCTTGAAAAAACTAAACCGCTTGCTAATACGCGTACGTCGTAATTGCTATTGTCATCCGTTTTAACGTAACTAAGCCTTACTGAAAACTCATTGTTTGCAATGCCTTGTTCAATTTCGTTTTTAAAATTTAAAACCACTGCGTCAATTTCAGATTTAAGGGTAGACGCGTCAATTTGCTCGCCGGCAAGTTGCTTTTTATTGTTTAACAAAATAGTGCCGTTTTCAGTTGGCGAGAAATCGTCAGGATTATAAAAAGTGCCAAGTTTAACTATATTTGCTTTTTTATAAACGTTTAAAAGTTCGCCGTATTTTACGTTAAAGCCATCGATAGCGTCTTTACTAACGCTACTCAACTGCTCGGCAACGGTAATACCCGGAGCGCTTGCTTCGATGTATAAATTATAGTTAGTTTCGTTGATAAAACCGCCTTGTTCGTGCTGAATGTTACTTACGGCAATATATGAACTATTAAAAACACTTTCACCGTCAATACTATCAGCACTAACGAAAGAATTTTTTAAAGTAAAACATGAAAACGCCGTTATTACCGCCATAACGAATAAAATAAATTTGCGTTTAAACATTATCAAGCACTCCTTAGATTTTTGTTTGATTATTATATATACTAACATATTTTAAATAATATATCAATCTTTTAAGCAAAATTTATTTGACTTTTAATGAATTTTTAGTAACTTTTCACAACTATTTTTGCTGTAAATTATAAAAATTTTAAGAAAGTGCAACCAATTTAAGTAAATTTTTAAATAAAAAGTAGGCTATAGTTTGGTTATTAGTAATTTTTAACGCTTTATATATACAGTTTGAGTTAAAAAATAAATAAAATTCTATTTGCAAAAAGCTATGTTGAGTTAATGCAAGAAAATTCCTATTTGGAGCATATTCCAAATTGGATTAATGATATTAAAAATTTTTTTATAGGAAATTAAATGATATTTGCGGCGAATTTTAAGTGTAATCACACTAGGGCGAGTTTTAAGCAATACACTGGGCTTTTAGGTGATTTTTGGGGTGGATTTGATAAAAAAGATGATGAAATAATCAATAAATATATGGATAGAGCTTGCGAACTAGATATAAACTTTTGTACAGCAGAATAAGGAGATTAAAATGTCAGCGATAGAAGAATTAAAAAATATCTTAGAAAATCCGCAGGGCTTTGGTTCTGTGTGGAGCTTGGAAAATTTAGCTAATATTTTACTAAATGAAGTTCAAATTAAAAAAAGGCAAAATATTTATCGCATAATTTGTGCTGAGCTATATCTATACAATGAAAAACATCCTGACCCAGCTGTGTATGAGCGAAATTGCTCAGCTGGAATGTGGTATTTTCATAATAGCGGTGTGGATATTAGCTTTAAAAGTTTTAATGAAAAATGTAATGATAAGATTACAAAAAATTCTTATTTTGGTGGAATTCTAGTTCGTGGTATAGAACCTATAAATTCCAAAAATACCGATAAAAATATAAAAGACAATCCTTTAAATGTGCTTGATGAGCTATTTGATGCTTTTAGCGCGTTTGAAATTTCTACTAATGAATTTCCAAAAATTGTAGATAGAGAAATTTCTGGCAATGAAGAAATTTTATATGAAACTCGCAAAAATATTACAGCAGATAAGCTAAACAAACGCAAAGAAAAATTTGAACTTTGTGGCAAAGCAGAAAAATTCGCTAATAAAGAATACAAATTTTTTATTAAAAGTGAAAAACTAAATTTTTAGCTTTTAAATACATAAAAATAAAGTAATTTCAGAAAATTCAAACTCGCTGCAGTTTTAAAAAATTCAAAATAATTTTAAAAAATTCAAGCTTTGAATTTTATAAAATTCATAAAATTCAGGTGGCAGCAATAGTAAATTTTATAAAATTCAAAAATATTTAGCTAAATTTTAGCTTAAAATTGTATAATTTCGCTTTTTTAAAAAGGATATAAAATGCGAACTAATTATTGTGCAAATATCAGCAAAAACGACATTGGCAAAGAATTAGAGCTTTGTGGATGGGCTGCTAGCTACCGTGACCATGGTGGCGTTATTTTTATAGATTTGCGTGATCGCACGGGCATAATCCAAATCGTCTGCGACCCAAAAGATAGCGTCCGAGCGCATGAAATAGCAAGTCGTGTGCGTGATGAATATGTGCTAAAAGTGCGTGGTAAACTACGTGCTAGAACGCCTGATATGGTAAATCCAAAGCTAAAAACTGGTGAAATCGAGCTTGTAGCTGATGAGCTAATCATAGAAAACGCCGCTGCGCCGCTGCCTTTTGTGATTGGCGATAGCAATGTTGGCGAAGAAGTGCGTTTAAAATATCGCTTTTTAGATTTGCGTGAACAAGGTGCTTATGAGCGTTTTGCGCTTCGTTCAAAGGCTGCAATTGCTACTAGAAATTGCCTTGATAGACTTGGCTTTTTAGAGGTTGAAACACCGATTTTAACGCGCGCTACGCCTGAGGGCGCAAGAGATTATTTAGTGCCAAGCCGTGTTCATAATGGTAGTTTTTACGCCCTGCCGCAGTCTCCGCAGCTTTTTAAACAGCTTTTGATGTGCGCTGGGTTTGATAAATATTTTCAAATCGCAAAATGTTTTAGAGATGAGGATTTAAGGGCTGATAGACAGCCAGAATTCACTCAAATTGATGTTGAGATGAGCTTTTGCGAACAAGATGATGTAATAAAGGTAGGCGAAGAGCTTTTAAAAGATGTTTTTGCAGCTTGTGGCAAGGAGATACAGATTCCATTTAAGCGTATGAAATATAATGAAGCGATGGAAAATTACGGCTCTGATAAGCCTGATTTGCGCTTTGAAATGCCTTTAATTGATGTAGCTGACATTTTTGCTCGCTCAAATAATGCTATTTTTGCAGACCCTTTCAAAGATGAAAAAGGCAGAAAATTCAATCGCGCAAAAGCTATTGTTGTAAAAGGCGGAGATAATATTTTTAGCAAGCGCCAAATGCAAAGATTTGAAGAATTTGTTAGAAAATTCGGCGCAAAAGGACTAGCGTTTATCCAAATAAAAGACCCAAGCCAAACTGCTGGGCAAGATAACTGCGTGGAGTTTGATGGAATTTCTTGTAAAGGTCCGCTTGTAAGATTCTTTGAAGTAGATGATTTAAAAGAGATAGTTTTACGCTGTGGGCTAAAAATCGGTGATGTGATTTTCTTTGGCGTTGGACCTAAGAAAATTGTGCTTGATTATATGGGCAGATTTAGATTATTTTTAGGTGCTGAGCTAAAAATAATTGATGAAAATGAGCTGAATTTTCTGTGGGTTGTGGATTTTCCTATGTTTGAGCAAAATGACGATGGCTCGTATTCAGCCATGCACCATCCATTTACAATGCCAAAAAACATAGACGCAAGCGAGCTTGATGAGATTACTAGTATTGCCTATGATGTCGTGCTAAATGGCGTTGAGCTTGGTGGTGGGTCTATTAGAATTCACAAAGATGAGATTCAGCAAAAGGTCTTTAAACTGCTAAAAATCGAGCCAGACGAACAGCGTGAGAAATTTGGCTTTTTACTTGATGCACTTAGCTTTGGTGCGCCGCCGCATGGTGGATTTGCCATCGGTTTTGACCGCCTTATAATGCTTGTGACAAAAAGTGAAAGTATCCGTGATGTAATCGCCTTCCCTAAAACTCAAAAAGCAACCTGCTTGATGACAAAAGCACCAAGCGAGGTTACAAGCGAGCAGATGAGAGAACTGGGCATTAAACTGCGAGAAAAACAAAATTAAGCGTGGGCGATTTGTTATAGCATATTTATTGCGATGAAAAGCTTTTGTGCGGTGGCTTGGGATGGATTTTGTATCCTATCCCTTCGCCACCACACAAAACCTTTTTTCACACTAAACACACTCTAAAAATCGCTAGAATTCTAAAATTCTAGTTTAAAAAATTCAATTAAAGGATTTAAAATGAAAAAACTATTTTTAATCATTGGAGCACCAGGCTCTGGTAAAACCACAGATGCTAGTATAATCGCAAAAAATGATGAAAGCTTTGCGCATTTTAGCACAGGTGATTTGCTTCGTGCTGAGGTGGCAAGTGGCTCTGAGCGTGGTAAAACCATAGATGGCTTTATAAGTCGTGGCAATCTAGTTCCACTTGATATCGTAGTTAGCACCATTGTATCTGCGATAAAATCAAGCTCAAAAGACTTAATCATCATTGATGGCTATCCAAGAAGCGTGGATCAAATGACTACGCTTGATGATGTTTTGCGTGATGAAAAAGAAATTGAGCTTGTAGGTGTAATCGAAGTAGAAGTAAGCGAACAAACCGCAAAAGATCGTGTTTTAGGTCGTGCGCGTGGGGCTGATGATAATGAAGAAGTCTTCTACAATAGAATGAAGGTTTATACTGAACCACTTAGCGCAATTCGTGAGTTTTACACTCGCAAGGGCATTTTACACAACATAAGCGGTGAAGCTAGCATCGAAGAAATCGTAGCAAATATGAGCGCACTAATCAATAAAATTAAAGGATAAAAAATGAATATTTCAAAGATAAAAACAGGCTCAAACCCAGATAAAATCAATGCTGTAATTGAAATCCCTTACGGCTCAAATGTAAAATATGAAATAGATAAAGATAGCGGTGCTGTGGTCGTTGACCGTGTGCTTTACTCAGCTGTTTTCTACCCAGCAAACTACGGCTTCGTGCCTGGCACTTTGGCTGATGATGGCGATCCGGCTGATATTTTGGTACTAAACGAATACCCACTTCAAGCTGGTTCAGTGATCCCATGTCGCTTAATTGGCGTTTTAGTAATGGAAGACGAGGCTGGAATGGATGAAAAACTTCTTGCTGTGCCTGTTAGCAAAATCGATCCAAGATATGAAAATATCAAGGAATTTAGTGATTTGCCACGCGCCACACAAGATAAAATCAAAAATTTCTTTGAGACTTACAAGCTGCTTGAACCTGGCAAATGGGTAAAAGTCAAAGGCTTTGATAATGCTAAAAAAGCTGAAGAAATTTTAGATAAAGCTATCAAAAACTACAAGTGAATTTTATAAAATTCAAACTACATAAAAAAGAGTTTCATAAAATTCAGCCTTGAATTTTATGAAACTGAATTTTATAAAAAGTGAATTTTATAAAAAGCTGAATTTTATAAAATTCAGCT
>CALDOZ010000009.1 GCA_937912025.1 uncultured Clostridia bacterium
AGAAAATACTTGCCGTATTTGCAAGGGCTTTAACGTAGAGTTGCGTAGTAGTTAAAACGTTAGATATTGTAAAAAATTGTTGAAGAACCTTAGCCTTTAAAGGTGGAGGACACGCTCTTTTATCTCTTGAGTCCTTCCTTGGTTCCAATATTGAGTTCCAATATAGCCACAAGTACGACGAGCAACGTTCATTTTAGATTGGTCACGGTTACCGCATTTTGGACATTCCCAAATGAGTTTACCGTCTTTATCGGTAACGATTGTTATTTCCCCGTCAAAGCCACAGTTTTGACAATAGTCGCTCTTTGTGTTAAGTTCGGCGTACATAATGTTTTCATAAATGAACTTCATAACTTTAAGCACCGCAGGAATATTGTGTTGCATGTTAGGAACTTCAACGTAACTGATTGCGCCACCAGGAGATAATTGTTGGAATTCAGACTCTAATTTGAGTTTAGTAAACGCATCGATTTCTTCGGTAACGTGAACGTGATAACTGTTTGTAATATAGTTTTTATCAGTAACGCCTTCAATAATACCAAAACGTTTTTGAAGGGCTTGAGCAAATTTATAAGTAGTACTCTCAAGCGGTGTTCCGTAAATTGAATAGTCAATATTTTCGGCTTTTTTCCACTTATTTGTATATTCGTTGAGTTTACGCATTACTTCTAAACCAAACTCTTTACCTTCTTTTTCGGTAAGTTTTTTACCCGTCATATAATAAACGGTTTCCCAAAGACCAGCGTAGCCTAACGAAATTGTAGAATAACCGCCGTGAAGTAAACTATCTATAGTTTCGCCCGATTTAAGTCTTGCAAGCGCGCCGTGTTGCCATAAGATAGGAGCAGCGTCCGACTTAGTGCCCGATAAACGCTCGTGACGGTGTTGTAACGCTTTATGACAAAGTTCTAAGCGCTCGTCAAAAATTCTCCAAAAATCGTCCATATTTTTATATGACGATAAAGCAATGTCAACAAGGTTAACGGTAACAACGCCTTGATTAAATCTTCCGTAATATTTAGGTTTACCGTTTTCGTCAACGTAAGGGGTAAGGAACGAACGGCAACCCATACAAGTATAGCAATGACCTTCGCCGTTTTTGTCTTTTTTAAGTTCGAGCATTATTTTTTCAGAAATATAGTCAGGAACCATACGTTTTGCAGTACATTCAGCAGCAAGACGAGTAAGGTAATAGTAAGGACTATCTTCATTAATATTTTGCTCTTCTAAAACGTAAATAAGTTTAGGGAATGCAGGCGTAATGTACACGCCGTTTTCGTTTTTAACGCCACGAATACGTTGTTTTAACGTTTCTTCTATCATAATAGCAAGGTCTTGTTTTTCTCTTTCGTTTTTAGCCTCGCCAAGATACATAAATACGGTAATGAACGGCGCTTGACCGTTAGTAGTCATTAACGTTACTACTTGATATTGGATAGTTTGAATACCCTTTCTAATTTCGTCGCGAACGCGTTTTTCTACGATTTTTTCAATAGCGTTCATATCAGGATTATCGCCAAATACTTTGTACTCGTCAATAACTTCAGCGCGGATTTTTTTACGAGAAATTTCAACGAACGGCGCTAAGTGAGTAAGCGAAATACTTTGACCACCGTATTGCGACGACGCTACTTGCGCTATAATCTGAGTTGCTATATTGCACGCCGTTGAAAAACTGTGTGGTTTTTCAATCATAGTACCAGAAATAACCGTACCGTTTTGAAGCATATCTTCAAGGTTAACAAGGTCACAGTTATGCATATGTTGAGCGTAATAATCTGCGTCATGGAAATGTATTTGACCAATATCATGCGCTTTTACTATTTCAGAAGGAAGAAGTAAACGTCTTGTAATGTCTTTAGAAACTTCGCCCGCCATATAGTCACGTTGAACGCTATTTACAGTTGGGTTTTTGTTAGAATTTTCTTGCTTAACTTCCTCGTTATTGCATTCAATAAGCGACATAATACGATCGTCAGTCGTGTTAGCCTTTCTTACAAGTTCGTGTTTATAACGATAGGTAATATACGTTCTTGCAAGGTTAAACGCCCCGTAACGCATAATTTCGTTTTCTACTAAGTCTTGAATTTCTTCCACACTTAAAGAACGGTTTCTTGACGTACACGCCTTTTCAACCGTTTTACCAATCGCCTCAATTTGGGCATCAGAAAGACGGTCGCTTTCAACAACCTCTTTATTAGCCTTGTTTACCGCGCCTATAATCTTATTTAAATCAAACTCTACTTCCGAACCGTTTCGTTTTATAATTTTCATTCTGAAACCCTCTCTTTTTTCTTTCTTTTGTTGTGCTTAAACAGTATACCACACATTACTAAAAAACATATGTTGCAAAAGCAACAATTTTAAATTTTTTTTAAGAAAAAACACAATATATTGTATATTAATTAATAATTAAAAACACAAGATATAGTGATTTAATTAAAAATTATATGCTTTTATAGTATATAATAGACGGATTTTTGCTTTTTATACTTTTGCCGTAACCATCAAACAAATTCTATTATATATAATAAGGAAAAGAAAAATAATATAAATAAAACAAAACCGCCAACTAATCGCGAAAGAAAAGTGGCGGTTTAAATTTAGTTAATATGATAATTATTCTTCAGTTTCAGTAATTAAATCAGAATACCTATCTTTATAATAAGTAACTTTAGACTTATTAGTATTGATAAAACTCGTTGCTTTATTAGATACTTCGTTTGCTACTACAAGGTTAATTTTGTATTGTTTAAACTCGTAAGGAAGAGTACCTTCTACATTAATTTGTGTTTTGAAATCATTTAATGGAATTATATCAGTAGATGCTTTAATTGCTTTAGAGCAAAGAAGAATATGGTAACCAAACTCAGTTGCAACTACCGCGTAAGCGCCAGCGCCTTCTTGAACGAGTTTTTGAGCAACGTCAGCAAATTCAGGAACGTATTGAGTTGCAGACGTTACAGGTGAATAAACGTAACCGTAATTTTCAGAAAGCGAGCCACCGTCCGTTGAATAAGCGTAAATAACGTCTCTAAACTTTTCAATGATGCTTTCGTCAAGTTCTTCAGTTTTAGTAGCGTTAAGATTAGCGAATTTATAACTATCTATATTATCAAGTTTATTATCGTTAACAACTTCGTTAAGAGGTTTAAAACCTACAACGTCAACGTTTTCAAGAACGTTAGAATAGAAATCGTTAAACGAAATTTCATTTGCAATTATAGATTTGTAGTTATAACCCTTAGCTGCGTTACCATAATTATCAAAATAATCGTAACTTGTTACACCGTTAATAGCCCCGTCAAAAGTATTTAAGAAAGGAGTTTTAACGTAAGTATCTTTAAAAGTAAATTTGTTATTAACCTCGTCATACTCACCGTAACCGTTATATATCCAAGACGCGCGAAGGTCTTTAGCGGTAAGGTCGTTTAAGAGTTGTTTTCTATAACTTTCAATTTGAGCAGTTTTGATATTAGGTTTAGCCGAATATTCGTCAAGTAATGCTTTTTGAGTTGTGTTAAAACCTAATAAAAGGTTCATAACGTAACCGTAACCGTTGTAATTACCAGCAGTTTGACCTGGGTGATATACTACGAAAGTATCTTTATTGCTTTCAGATAAAGCCGTTTCGTAACTTGAGTTTGAAGAATCGTAACTTGCTTTTTGAGTATTATATAAGTTTTGATATTCAACGTACAACGAAGGTATAGTTGTTTCTTCTTCAGTTTCTTCAAGTATATCTTTTTCAAGTTCGTTTTGAAGAGCAAGTTTATATTTAGAAATAATTTGTTCTTCGTAACTTGCTACTAACATGTCGTTAAAGTAGTTAAGTTTAAACACGTCGTCAAGTATAGTAGGAATAGTTTTTGCTTCGTTATCACTAACAAGACCAACTTTATTTAAAGCTCTAATAACCTTAACGAAATTTGATGTAGTTTCTTTTTCTTTAAGTTTGCTTTCGATTTTTGAGTTGAATGCTTTATAGAAATTTAATAGTAAATCGTACTTATTATCGTAATCTGCTACGTTAAAATCTTTATCTGGGTCATTAGGATTTTTAAGTTTATTATCTTTGCTTGATTTTTCAATACTCTTTTTAGTATTTTCGTCTATAACCTTTTTATCAACGTCATTCTTCATTTCCCACTCGTTAGCGCTTTCAGTTGACTTTTGAGTTAAAGACGCTCTTGCCGTGATAGAATAAGTTTCGTAAGGGTTAACGGTTGTTTGAGTAGAATCGTTATAATTATTAAGTAACGTGTTGAGCGTTGATAAAACGTTGTAACGTGAATATTCATATTCAAACTTAGTTAAAAATCTTGCAAGGTCTTTCGCTGTTGAAAGCTTAGCGTCGCGCGCAACTAAATCGGCAAACTTATCGCCGTTATAGTTAACACCTGATAAAACTTCATCAATAGAAGTTTTATCACCTTCAACTTCATTAGCCATATCAAAATAACCCATTTTAGGATTAACGTGCGTTGTACCCGTAAGAGCTTTTCTTGCTTGTTGGCTTATAATTCTGTTTTCAACAAGGTCAGTAAGAATAAGGTCGTACGTTTCAGAAGTAGTATAACCGTAATATTGTTCGTATGAATAACCGTACGAATTATACTCTGAAACCATTTGACGTTTTTTAATTTCTTCGTTAAACGTTTCGTCAATAGAAACGACGGCAACAACTTGTTCCATATCTCTATCAACGTTAGTCGTGATAAGGCTACAACCAGACAACGCGCCTAATGAAAGAACGCCTGCCGCTATAACCGATAAAAGTTTTTTAGTAAATTTTTTCATATCATTCTCCGTAAGAACACGCCCGACTTGGACGACCTAAATTCATAAGTGACGTATTATTTTACGCCCGTATAAACAAATTGCGCGGTATTGTAAGCAAATTTATTAACTTGCGAGCAAGCGCACAATTACTTATATATTATATCTTATAAGTTATTTTATTGCAATAGTTTGACTCAACTTTTTTAAAATTTTAATCGCTCTTTTATGATAAAAGCAACGCATTTTACAAAAATTTCACCTAACAGCAAAAGATTAACGCCGTATTATTTAATCAAACGTAAAAAAGTCTATCATAAACTCAAGATATTTTTCAGGAGTAGCGCCTACTAAATTAAAAGAAATTATAGGCACTTCTTCAAAAGTAAGCGTAACTTTATCGCGGTACTGCATTACTTTGGACGGTATTTTACCATCGCTTAACGCGTCTATATTTTTAAGATAAACTTTACCGCCTTTCATTGAAAGTTGCAACTTAATCACACCAAAAGCGCCCGCTTTAACTTTAAGCCAAGCAATACGAATAAGAGATTTAACGTTGTTAGGTATTTCGCCGTAATTTTCAACGAGTGATTTTTCAACACGTTCTTTATCTTCAATAGAAGATATTTCGGCAATTTGCTTGTACGCGTCCATTCTACCCTTTTCGCTTTGAATATATTTTTCGGGAATATACGCGTCTGCTTTAACGTCAAGTTCCATTTCGCTATTTAAAGTAGTTTCACTAAGTTGCTCTTTTAAAAGTTTGCTATAAAGTTCGTAACCTACTTTATCCATATGCCCGTGTTGTTCTTTACCAAGAACGTTTCCAGCCCCTCTAATTTCAAGGTCACGCATTGCAATTTTATAACCGCTACCCATATCGGTATACTCCATAAGCGCGGTAAGGCGTTTATATGAATCTCCACTTAAAACTTTACCTTCTCCGTAAGTGAAATACGCGTACGCCATAAGATTACCCCTACCAACTCTGCCTTTTAATTGGTATAAAGTAGAAAGCCCAAGCCTATCGCTATCGGTAACTATTAAAGTGTTCGCTCTTGGCATATCTATACCGTTTTCAATAATGGTTGTAGCAATTAAAACGTCCGACTTTCCTTGGTAAAAATCGTTAATTCCGTTTTCAAGAGCGCGCTCTGGCATTTGCCCGTGCGCAACGGTTATATTAGCGTTAGGTAGTAGTTGTTTAACGTAGTCGGCAAAAGAGTAAATGCTTTCAACGCGGTTATATAAAATAAACACTTGTCCTTGACGGGACAACTCTTTAGTTATAGCGTTAATTATTAAAGTGTCCGTCAGTTCAGTAACTACCGTTTGAACGGGAATACGTTGCTTTGGCGGTGTGTTTATAGTGCTAATATCTCTTATACCCGATAGCGACATATGAAGCGTTCGTGGTATAGGTGTTGCCGATAACGTTAACGTATCAACGTTTTCTTTTAAAAGTTTTAATTTTTCTTTATGCTCAACGCCAAAACGCTGTTCTTCGTCAATTACTAAAAGCCCTAAGTCTTTAAACTTAATATCTTTAGAAAATAGGCGATGCGTACCAATTACAAGGTCAATTTTGCCTTCACTAATTAGTTTTATATAATTTTCTTGCTCTTTTGCCGTTTTAAATCTATTAAGAACGGCTATTCTTACGCCAAAATGCGCAAACCGTTTTAACGCGGTAACGTAATGCTGTTGAGTTAAAATAGTAGTAGGAGCAACGATAACCGCTTGCTTACAATCGGCTATCGCCTTAAAACAAGCGCGGAAGGCTATTTCCGTTTTACCAAAACCAACGTCGCCACACAAAAGTCTATCCATAACCTTTGCGCTTTCCATATCACTTTTAATTTCTTCCCACGAAGATAATTGGTCTTCAGTTTCTTCAAACTCAAACGAGTTATCAAATTCCTTGGTAAGTTCATTTTCTTCGCTAAAAACGTAACCTTTTTTCTCTTTGCGTAAAGCGTAAAGTTTTTTAAGGTTTATAGTCATTTTAGCAATTGCTTGACGCACCCTTTCTTTAATGCGTTCAAACTCACCGCCACCTATACGGTTAAGAGTAGGCTTTTCGTTTCCGCTTAAATATTTAGACAACTTGTCCATTTGGTCGGTAGACACGAAAAGTCTATCGCCACCGGCGTATTCAAGTTCAACGTAGTCTTTACTACCTTCACTTGAAGAGATTCGTTTAACACCTTTAATTAAACCTATACCGAAAACTTCATGCACGGCAAAATCGCCTACTTGTGGAGCGGTAAATAAGTCGTTACGTTTCTTTTTGATGGACTTTTCCTTAGACTTTGTACGAATGTATAAATCGTTTGTTCCAACAACCACAAGTTTTTCGGCGTGACTTACAAAACCAACGGGTAACGTGTAAGTAGTACAAGCAACGCCTTTAAAATTACCATTAACCTCAGAAGTTAACACGCAACCGACTTTTTTATTAAGTAGATGATTGTATAGCGTTTCCGCCCTTTTCTCGTCCCCCGCACACAAAATTACGGTGTACCCGTTAACTTGCCAACTCATCGCGTCAAAGAACAAATCTTCTATTTTTAAAGAGTATTTAGGACAAGCCCCCACCGACATTGAATACGTTTTTAAAGCATTAAAAAACGGTACGCTTGCCGTTAGAGTTTGCATTGCAAGCACTCGTTTTTGAGTAAGAAGGTCTAAAAGATATTCCCTACTTGCAAATTGGTCTATACAAAACTTAAACCCGTCGCCTACGCTAACTAAATTTATAGCCCTTTCGGAATGCTCTTTTATAAGCCCGTTTAAATTTTCGTTAAGCATTTTGCTTTCATCAAAAACAACGGTTATATCGCTTGGCAAAACACTAAACAAATCGTGAGTTGTAGACGATAAAAGCGGAGCAACGTATTCAAGACTATCACTCGTTAAATCAGTTTGAAGAGCGTCAACGAGTTTGCCGTATAACGCGCCTGCCTTTTTCGCCGAAGAAAAACCTTCGTATTTTTTCAAGCAGTCGCGTAAAGATTTTTTAATATCTTCAATTTCGCCGTCACGAATAGTAAAATCGCTTGCCGTTATAAACGTTAATTCATCGTATTCTTTACTCTCGCCAAACACGCGTATGCTTTCTACTTCGTCACCAAAAAAATCTATTCTATAAACGTTATCGCTATTAACGGGAAAAACTTCTAAAATATCCCCGCGAACTGAAAACGATGCTTTACTTTCGCAATAATCAACGCGCTTATAATTGAGTTTTATAAGCGAAGATATTACGTCGTAAAGATTGTATTCTGTTGATTTTTTTATAGTAAAATAGTCAATTTTTCTTGGGAATAATTGTAGTAATGCTTCAAAAGTAGTAATTATTATTTTAGCGCCTTGACTAATTTCATACAAAGCGTTAAGCCTATTATAAAGCGCCTGTTTATCAAAGGTTTGTTTATAAAGTAAAACGTCGTTTTTGCTTGGTAAAACTACGACTTTTTCATCAGTCATATTAGAAATTTCTAAAAGATATTCTTGCGCTTCTGTTTGATTTCTTACAATAAACAAAACTACGCCGTCAAGTAAAGTTATTATACGGCTTTTTTGTGAAAACGGAACGCCAAAAACGGCGGTCGGTAGACCGCCTTTTACACTTTGTATAACCTTATTAAGTTCCCCGTTTTCACTACGAGGCATAAGAATATTTTTTAGCATATACTACCCGTTATATTTATTCATAACGTTATCAATCGTTTGACCTTTTACTATCATTATTGCCGAATTTGCCGATTTTTCAAGCGCTAACTCAAATCTTTCTTGGTCTTCCTTTTTAACGTCGGACAAAACGTAATCGATAATACCCCTACTATCGTTTTCAGGCTTAGTACCTATTCGTATACGCGGAAAGTTTTGACTACCAAGCAAACTTACGATATTTCTCATACCGTTATGAGTTCCCGCCGAACCGTTCTTACGAATGCGAATACTGCCGATATTAACGTCTAAATCGTCGTAAATAACAATGAGGTTTTCTAGGGGAATTTTATAAAAATTAAGCATAGGAACAACACTTTCGCCACTCAAATTCATATACGTTTGCGGTTTTAAAAGAATAACTTTCTCCCCGTCTACGTTAGCAACGGCGTAGTCGCCTTTAAAGGCTTTTTTATCAAAAGAAACGCCCAGTTTTTTAGCGATAAGGTCAACGGCTTTAAACCCAAGATTATGCATTGTATTTAAATATTTTTTATCAGGATTTCCAAGCCCAACAATTATATACATAATAAACTCCCATACAAAACGCGCCGAAAATTTTGTAATCATACTTCGGCATCTTTTAAAGAAATAAAACGCCCGCGAAAAAACGTGGGCGTTAAAACTTGATTAATCGTCGTAAATATCAGACATTTTCTTGTCGTTATAAACGTTATCAATAGCCAAAGCAAAAAGTTTTGCAACCGAAACGATTTCGATTTTATCAATTCTCTTTTCTTGAGGAATATCAATAGTGTCTAAAACAACGAGTTTAGAAATGTGTGATTTAGAAATTCTATCAATAGCAGGTCCAGACATAACCGCGTGAGTACAACAAGCAAAAATCCTTTTAGCGCCGTTGTTATAAAGCGCTTCAGCGCCTTGACAAATAGTACCAGCGGTGTCAATCATATCGTCAACCATAAGACAAGTTTTACCTTTAATGTCGCCAATGATATTCATAACTTCAAGTTGGTTTGCTTTTGGACGGCGTTTATCAATAATAGCCATACTGCAATTAAGTTTTTGCGCAACTTGTCTTGCTCTTGCAACTGAACCAACGTCTGGAGATACGACAACGAAATCTTCGTTAACGTAAGGTGTAAAATACTTGTAGAGAAGCGGACCGCCAATAAGATGGTCAACTGGAATATCGAAAAAGCCTTGAATTTGTGGGGCGTGTAAATCCATTGTTAAAATTCTGTCAGCGCCCGCGCGTTGAATAAGGTCTGCAACAAGTCTTGCAGTGATTGGGTCACGCGCTCTTGCTTTTCTATCTTGTCTAGCATATCCAAAATAAGGAATAACCGCTGTAATACGACCAGCAGATGCTCTTCTTGCAGCGTCAATCATAACGAGAAGTTCCATAAGATTTTCGTTTACGGGCTGACTAGTTGATTGAATAATGAAAACGTCTCTACCTCTTACCGTTTCGCAAATGTGAACGTTAATTTCGCCGTCGCTAAAACGACCTACTTCCACTTCGCTAAGTTGCATTTTAAGGTCTTTTGCAATTGCTTCAGCAAGTGGACGGTTAGAATTACCGGTAAAAAGTTTTATCTCTGTGCTGTGTGTTATCATAACTCCTCCAAACAAGTATATTATAAGCGTTAATCGCTTTATTATATTTTATAAAATATAAACTGAGTAGTCAAGTAAAAAACAACTCATTTACGTTTTTATTTTCTTTTACTTTTAAAAAACTCTTTAAGCAATGCGGAACACTCTTCTTCTAACACTCCACCCTCGGCGTCGGCGTTATGGTTTAGAGAATTACCAAACAATATTTTGTAGTTAGAAAGTATTGCTCCGCTTTTAGTTTCGTACGCGCCAAAGTATACTTTTTTAATTCTGCTATTAAGTATTGCTCCTGCGCACATTGGACAAGGCTCTAACGTAACGTACATTTCCATACCGTCAAGTCGCCAATCGCCTATTTTTTTACACGCTTTTTCAATGGCGGTAATTTCCGCGTGAGCGGTAGCTAATCTTTTTTTGTTCCTTTTATTGTAACTTTTCGCTATTACCTTGCCTTCAAAAACTATTACCGCGCCAATAGGAACTTCGTCGTTTTTTAACGCTTTTTTCGCTTCGTTTAAAGCAATTTGCATAAACTTGTATTTTGACTCTATCATTTATGGTACCTCGAATTAGATAAAATCATAAATCCACGATATATTTGTTCAAGTAACATTACCCTAGCAAGAGTATGCGGAAAAGTCATATCAGACATAGAGATAAGCCCGTCCGCTTTATTTTTAATATCTTTATCTACACCGTGCGAACCGCCTATAACTATAGTCATTTCTCCGCTACCGTCTTTAACCGTTTTAATAAGGTTTGCAAAAGTTTCCGAAGAGTACTTTTTACCTTCAATAGCCATAACGTAAACGCTACCTTTAAGTTCTTTTAAAAGTGACGCGCCTTCTTTTTTTATTATATAAAGCGCTTCGGCTTGACTTGGCTCAGAAGTAAAATTTTCTTCTTTAACTTCCACGACGCTAACGCTTGCAAAACGAGATAGTCGTTTTATATACTCGTTACACGCGTCTGCAAAATATTTTTCTTTAATTTTGCCTACAACGGCAATTTTAATTTTCATCATAATAAACCTATAAGTTAGTTTTTAAATTAAATTAGCAAGCCACATAGCAATACAAACGACAAAACCTACCGCAAAAGTTATAAAAGATTTAGATAAATTATTATCTTTTATATAGTTTTTATTTGGCTTAGTAAAGCGTAAAATCATAAAAATTCCTATGAAAAGGCTTACAAAACCTATAATTATAAGTATAGTTTTTAAAGCGCCTTCAAGTACTATATTGAAAAAATAATAATTTAAAATTATAAATAGATTATTTATAAAATGACTAACGACAACAGGCAAAATACTATCGCTTCTTAACGCTATTAACGCAAACAACGCGCCGAAAATAAATTGGTAAATTGTTTGGGCTGGTTGCATGTGAAAAAGCGAAAAAGTAAGACCAGAAATAATAATAGCGAAAACTTCTCCGCGTGAAGATAGCGAAAAGGTTAATATTCCGCGAAATAGCGTTTCTTCAACTACCGCAGGAACCAAACAAACGAATATTATCGTTAGCGTTACGTTTAACGGAGTTTTTGTAGGAACTGAAATTTCAGGAATTGTTATTCCTATGCTTTTAAAAAACTCAACTAAATAATTATTAACTTCACTTAAAGCAAACATTACGCCAAAAGTTATTAGTAGCGTTGCCACCCAAATTATAACTGCGCTTTCTTTTTTAGCATTAAAACTTAGCAGTTTTAGCGGTTTTAGGTAGTATTTTTTAGACGCTATTAATATCGTTAAAACTATTCCTAACGACGATAGCACAAACGATAATAATATTACAACGTCGCTATTAATTAACGTGTTAATATCAACGTTACTACTTAAAGAAATTGTTGCAAGTAAAAGAGAAAATATTAAAGATACGGCGAGCGAAATAACCGCGCCTAATGAAAATACAACTCCCCCTTCGCTTAATAAGCAGTTGTTATATTTAGTTTTATCATTACCTAAATTATTCATATTTATATTTTAGCACAATATACTTAATTTCTCAACGATTTTGACAAATGAAAAATGGCGTTTTTTAAAACGCCACCCTATTATTCGTCGTCGCAATCGTAATTAATACACACTTCGTTTCTCGGTTTATCGTTGCAAACGTCCTTTTTGCATTTACCACGTTTTACTAAAATTGCATCAGACCCAATTTTTTCTATTTCGCAAAACTTAATTTCAACGTTTTCACAATTTAAAAAACTCGATTTTTTACCGGGCACGATTATACATTCTATTTCTCCGCTATTAGTATTTATAATTAAATCTTGTATTTTTCCGTAATTTTCGCCCGTAACAACGTTAAAAACTTCCTTCTTTTTAAGTTCGCTATATTTGATATTCATAATAATTCTCCCATCTATTTTATTAAAACGAACTTCAAATTATGCAAAACAAAAACGCCCATATAAAGAGCGTTTAATTTTTATTATACAATTTTACTATTAAATTAAGTTTCCAACGCCTGACAAAACTATAGCAACTATACCAACTAAAGTTCCAAGCCATTGAATTTTGTTAAGTTTTTCCTTAAACAATATACAACCTATAACTGTTGAAAGTATTACTAGCGAGCCGTTACTTACGGGAAAAAATATCGCGCTTGGTATAACCGACGACAACGCCAAGTTTATTCTTATATAAAAACAACCCGTAATACCGCTAAGTAATATGTATATAAGCGACGGTTTTTTAATTTTAGGCATAGGCAGTTTGCGCGACTTATTTAATATAACGCCCATTAAAAAGAAAAACACACTAGCAAATATAGACGCTGAAAGCATCATTCCGTTTACTTCGCTACTTGCTCCGCTTTTGCCAAACACTTTATAAAACATTCCAAGTAAACTGCCGGCAATAAAAAATAATATACAGTAAACAAACCATTTTGTAGTAAGTTTTTCGGCGCTTTTTTTAGGATTTACGCACATATATAGCGATATAAGCATTACTATCATTCCTAAAATTTGCATCCACGACGCGCTTTCGCTAGCGTAAAAAATTCCAAATATAGTTGCTGGAACAAATGCCGCGCTACTAATCAACGTTGTAAACGACACGGGACCAACTGCAAGCGATTGCATTTTAAAATAGAAAAACGCGCACAATATTAAACCGTAAACTAAACCGAACATTATCGCTTCAACCGATATAAAATTTCCGTTATCAATAAAAAACCAAATTGCCATTATGACAATCCACACAACGTTTAACGAGCCGTTAAAGAAAAAAGCGTCGCCAATATTGTCTATAGTTTTATTATTAAACTTTTTCAAAAAAACGTTGTTAGCCGTTGCAAAACTAATTGCAACGACCATAAGTAAGTATTCCACTACTTTTTCTCCTTTCCGTACACTTTTTCTCGGTATTTTTTAGGCGTCGTTTTATACATTTTAGTAAAAACTTTGTAAAAATACGCCGTATCTTTAAACCCAACTGAAAGAGATATTTCGTTAATTGATAACTCTTTATTTTCAAGCATTTCCGCCGCCTTTTTAAGCCTATAAGCGCTTAGATAGTCAGACGGGGAAACTCCTTCGTACTTCATAAACAACCTATATAAATACGTTCTATCAAGCCCAACGTTAAAAGCAACGTCACTAACGGAAATAGATAAAGAATAATTATCTTCAATATAATGCTTGGCTTGTTTATAATATCTTTCAGTATAACCAGCCTTACTTTCGCCGTTTTTTTGTAAATTTGCTTTTATAAGGCGACTCATTACTATTAAAAAATACCCCGTAACGTCATAACCCCTTGCTTCGTTGCGCTTTCCAGAAGAGTGCATTGAATAAATATCGCGCACCATATCGTCGTCAAGCGGAAAATTAAAAACTACTTCTTGCTCGTCAAGACCAGCGTTATGGACTAAAACGTCAGCGTCTACACCACGAAAAGAAACGTAAACGTACTTCCAAGGCTTTTGCTTGTCCGCCGTATACACGCAATCAGCGCCGGGAATTATAATAAAACCTTGCCCTGCGCCCAGCGCGTAATTTTTGCCGTTGACTGAAAAAACGCCCTTTCCTTCTAATATAAAATGCGCAGAATAGTCGCTATAATCTATTTTAGGTGAAACGTGCCCTGAATGACATATTTGAATACCGCATTCAGTTACGGCAAGGCTTTGACCTGATAATTTTTCAACGTTGTATCTATCGGTAACGTAACTCATAGCGCTCCTTAAAGTTTTACTAAATTTAGAATAACATATTAGTAAAATTTTGCAAATAGTTTTTTGCACTAAACAACAATTTTACAATAACGTTGCAACTTTAGTTGATTACAATTTAATTTTTTTAGTGGTAGAATACCATTAACGATTAGCGAGGTTAATTTTATGAAAGAAAAAATTAGAATAGGTTTTGTTGGTTGCGGTCAGTTTTGCCGTCATTTCGTACCTCTTTTTAAGGCTCACCCTGCCGTTGAATATATTGCGCTATGCGATAAATTCCGTGAACGCGCCGAAGATTATATGCAAAAATTCGGTGCGGATAAAATTTTTGATACTTACGACGAAATGGTAACTTCCGGCGAAGTTAACACCATTGCAATTTTCTCTCAACGCGATACACACGGAGAAATGGCTATCAAAGCGCTTAAAAACAATAAAAACGTTTATAGCGCCGTTCCTATGGCTACAACTATTGAAGAAATTGAAGAAATAGTACGTCTTGTAAAAGAAACGGGGCTTACTTATTCAATGGGCGAAACGGGAATATACCGCCCCGCGTCTATATTTTGCCGTCAAAAATTTGCAAGCGGTGAAATTGGCGACCTTGTTTACGCCGAGGCTCAATATAATCACGATATGGAAAGGCTTTACGACGTTTATAAATACACCGAAGGCGACGATTGGAAAAAAATGGCGGGAATGCCTCCGTTTATGTATCCAACGCACTCTACGTCAATGGTGCTTTCGGCAACTAAGGCTCACGCCGTAAAAGTTGCTGCGTTTGGGTTTGAAGATAACGTTGATAAAGATATTTTCGGTAAAGGTCAAAATTACTGGGATAATCCTTTCTCTAACACTTCAATGCTACTTAAAATGAGTGATAACTCAGTTGTAAGAATAAGCGAAAATAGGCGTATTGCTTGGCACGTTCCTGAAACGTATATAACTTCGTTTAACGGAACTAAAGCGTCTTACGAATGTTCACTTTTAAACCACAGTTATATAAAAATGAAAGGTAAAACGGTTGATTACGAAGACGTTAGCGACCTTTTAAACCCTATTGAACTTACTAAGCATAAAGGTGAAGACGAGTTTATGCAAAAAGCGGTAAACGGAGAGTGGTCGCAAGGCGAAGCGCCTATTCAAATTGTAAAGCGGTTGCCTAAAGAGTTTGAAAGTATTAAAACTGGTCACGCTGGCACTCATAAGTTTATGGTTGACGATTTTTGTCAAGCGTACGTTACGGGTAAACTTTCTCCAACTAACGCGTGGCAAGCGTCAAGATATAATATTCCAGGACTTACCGCGCACAAAAGCGCAATGCAAGGCGGAGCAATGCTTGAAATTAAAGACCTTGGAAATCCCCCTGAAAAATATGAAGTTTTATCAGAAGATAGAGCGTTTAACGATAACGACTACGAAGAATATAGAAGGAGTTAATTATGGATAATTTACCACAACTTATAATGCGTATAGATTTAAATACGTTGCCACCCCTTGCATTGCCAGACGGCGTAAGCGTTCACACTCACGTTCAAGGCAAAGAAAAAGTTTGGGAAGATATAATTGAAGACTCTTTTAATATGCATTTTGATTTTAATTTTTTAATAAAAGCGGGAAATTACAACCCAGACCACGTTTATTACTTAACTTACAACGGAGTTGACGTTTCAACGATAACCGCCGTTGAAAAACAAGAATACCCCGGCGAAGGCTGGCTTAGAATGCTTGGCATTAAACATACCGAAACGGGTAAAGGGCTTGGAAAACTTACAATGCGCGTCGCGCTTGAAAAACTTAAAGAACGCGGTTATAAAACTGCCGTACTTTCTACCGACGATTTTAGAATACCCGCTCTTTGCACTTACCTTTCACTTGGATTTAAACCCGTATACAACCACGAAAGCCATCAAAGCCGATGGGAAAAGCTTAAAAATACCCTTCCTGAAAAATACGCTAAACTCATTTAAAAACTATAAAAACGTCAAATAAAAAACCGCCCAATAGGGCGGTTTTTAACTCATTTTAAGTTTTAAAGTTTTAAGCGCCGTTTTTTCAAGACGACTAACTTGCGCTTGAGAAAGTCCTACCTTTTTAGAAATTTCAGTTTGGGTTCTTCCTTCGTAATATCTCATATAAAGTATGCGTTTTTCTCTTTCGCCAAGCATTGCCGTCGCTTTTTTTAAAGCAAGGTTTTCCGTCCAATTATCGTCGCTTTCTTTTTCGTCTTTAATTTGGTCCATAAGCAAAAGTTCTTCGCCTTCTTTACTGTATACGGGATCGTATAAAGAAACGGTATCTGAAATAGCGTCGAGAGCGTACACCACTTCGCTTTCTAAAATATTGAGTTTATCGGCAATTTTTAAAGGAGTTACTTCTACGTTTGCTTTTTCAAGTTCGCCACGCGTTTTTAAAATTTTGTATGCCGTATCGCGTATGCTTCTACTAACTCTCATACTGTTATTTGCTCTAATTAAGCGTTTTACTTCACCAAGAATCATAGGCACGGCGTACGTTGAAAACGCAACGCCCAAGTTAATATTGAAGTTTTTGGTTGCTTTAATTAAACCTATACAGCCAGATTGAAACATATCGTCTGCGCTACATTTTGAAGTGGGAAATCTTTTTATAATAGAAAGAACTAAGCGTAAATTTGAGGTAATAAATAAACTTTCAGCCTGAGTATCTCCATTTTTTATACGCCGTAAAAGTTCATCGCTTTCTTCACGTTTTAAGCGTGGAAGTTTAGACGTATCCACGCCGTTTATAACAACTTTTTGTAACATATTACCCTCCGTATGTAAAAGCGCGGGTAATACAAGTTTGCCCTTATAAATTTTTTTTATACAAACTTTTTAAACTCTTTTTTTAAACGCAATACTATTTTCTTTTCAAGGCGAGATATGTACGACTGCGATATTCCAAGCATATCGGCAACTTCTTTTTGGGTAAGTTCGTCTTCTCCGTCAAGCCCAAATCTTAAACTCATAATTTGCTTTTCCCGAAAGGATAATTTTTCAAGAGCGTCACGCAAAATTTTATGCTCGGCGTCGTTTTCCGCTTTTTTATAAACGAGTTCTGGGTCTGTGCCTAAAACGTCAGAAAGCAATAGTTCGTTACCGTCGCCGTCTACGTTGAGCGGTTCGTCAAAAGAAACTTCGCCTTTAATTTTGGCTATTTTTCTAAGATGCATTAAAATTTCATTTTCAATACACCTTGAAGCGTACGTTGCAAGTTTAATGTTTTTATCCCCTTTAAAAGTATTAACGGCTTTAATTAAACCAATAGTTCCTACTGAAATAAGGTCGTCAAGGTCAACTCCGGTATTATCAAACTTTCTTGCAATATACACAACGAGCCTTAAATTATGCTCGATTAAATCGTCGCGCGCTTTTAAATTACCGCTTGCAAGTTCTTCAATTTTTATTCTTTCCTCTTCTTGAGTATACGCTTTAGGAAGGGCTTCTTGAGTACCTGTGTAATATAAAACACCGCCCTTTTTAACAAACAAACTTCTAATTAACTGTAACGCTTTTTTAAAAATATCCATACTACCCCTTAAAATAACGACGGCGACAATAATAAATCGTACCCGCCTTCTTTTTCAAAATTGACGTTGCCTTTACCTATCAAAACGTTACTATATATATTCTTAGTAACGCCGTTATATATCACTAGTTTATCAATAACGAAAATTTTTATATCACTTTTACCTGTAACGGTTGAAATTGAAAGGCTTTTAACGTAATTTTTTAAAATATTCAATTTGCTAAGTTCATCGCCCGCCCTTTTAGATAAAACGATTATAGGCAGTCCGCTTGCTCCGTCAAATAACCTATTACCGCTATCAATATACCCGTTAATTTTATATTTTTTGTTATTGCAAACTATTTCGCACCGCCTTACAAACGGCGCTATATCTCTACTTTTTAGTAAATCAGTTACGAGTTTAGATGTTATTTTAGTTAATATAAAAACTATTAAAATACTAATACCAATTGGCATAAACGAGTTGTAATTTAAAGAAAAATACCTTTCGTAATCAATATCGGCAAAGTTAAACAGCGCTATTATAACTCCACCGCCAAGCGCGGTAAATAACAAAAAGAATAAATAAGTTTTAACTGCTTGAATATACCCGTCAAACTTGCCTGACGTTACAACCATAAGCGCGCCTAATAAAATCTTTATAATAACTGTAAAAATAAACTTCATATCAAATAAAGGCATAATAACGGCGACCGCCGTACCTATAACGCTTGATATACTAAGCCTTAAAAAACTCGTTCTTACTCTACTGCATTTTAAACTTACTTTAAGTAGCAAATAGTCTATTATAAGGTTATCGATAATAACGTATTCAATATACACTTGCATAGCCACTTTATTTTACTAAAACTTAAAAACAAAAAAAGAGCAAGTTTTGAAATAACCTGCTCTTTTTTGTCTTATGCAAAAATGCTCATTTATTTAATTTAGTTTTATTGCGCCAACTTTCACGCGTCTACCATCAATCATTATCTCTTATAGAACTTTTAAAGGTAGATTGCTCATCTTTAACGTTTAAAATTGAGTTTGGGTTTGACGTAATTTTTTCGTCGTCAACGTCAATTAAGCCCGCAACCGTTTTTTCGCCTTCAATTTTATAATCTATAACAGTACCGTCAGCCTTTAAATACACAATTTCACGCACGTTGATTTGCGTTTTAAAACCTATTGAAATTTCGCCGTAAACAAGCGACTTAGTCGTAGAACCATTTTCGTCATCAATATCGTCGGCATCGTAAATTTTAAACCAACCGTGTTGACTTTGTTTTAAATCGTCACTATGAAGTTTAAAGCTACCTACGTCGCGCGAAGAACCGTTTTTAACTTCAATAACCGTTTGAGTTTCGTAAAAGTCTGATAAGTTAACCCAAATTTCGTTAAGATTTTTATAACTGCCTACAATTTCAGTTTGAACGTAAAGCGTTAAATCTTCACCATCGGTGTTTCTTTGTTTTTGAACTTTCCAATAATTATTAGGATTGCCTTTTTTATCAAAAGAACCTTTAAATGCAGAAAGGCAAAAAACGTGATAATCTTTGGGGTTTGCAGGCGCTTGCGTGTCGATAACGAAAGCCACGCAAAACAAGAAAAACAAACATGCAAGCGTTACTGAAAGTATTTTTATAAGCGTACTTTTTTTAATTATAGTTTTTTCTTTAACGTTAGTTTTATTTTGTTGTTCTTTTAATTTTTTATTAGCCATAATTAACCTTTAGTAAGTTTTTCAAGTTCGCGCATAAACGTTGAAATATCTTTAAACGAACGATATACCGAAGCAAAGCGAACGTACGCTACTTCATCAATGTTTTTAAGACCGTTCATAACCATTTCGCCAATTTCTTTACTAGTTACTTCTTGATCTAAAGTGTTATAAACTTGTTTTTGCACGTCTTCAACAAGTTTATCAATTTTATACATAGGAACGGGGCGTTTTTCACACGCCTTTATAATACCGCTTTTAATTTTACCTGGGTCGAACGCCTCACGGTTACCACCGTTTTTAATAACTAAAACGGGAGTCGTTTCAACAGTTTCGTAAGTAGTAAAACGTCTTCCACACTTAGTGCATTCGCGACGACGACGAATCATAGTGTTTTCATCAGTCGAGCGAGAATCTATAACTTTACTATCGGTACAACCGCAATACATACATTTCATAATTACACCTCTTAATGTATTTTAACACTTTTAGTGTTATACTGCAAGTGTTTTTATAATTTTATCTTTTTTTGTTAGCGTTTTTAGACGATAAACTGTTTCTATGTACCTTTTCGCCATGAATATACTCTTTTTTACCCCTGACGCTATTTTTTTTAGGCTTATCCTCACGCGTTTTAGTGGGGTTTTTGTGAGAATTTTTATAATTATTCGTATTATTTGCAAGCCCTGCTAAAATATACGCTTCATTAACTATTGCGCGGTTTTCAGGAAGTCTATATTGAAGTAGAGCGCGTTGCATTTTCTTTTCGTTTGAAGTTTTAGGAACGAAAACTTCTTTCATAGTATCTGGGTCGACACCCGTATAATACATACACGTTGCGCGCGTTGACGGAGTTGGATAAAAATCTTGAACTTGCTTTGGCATATAGCCTATGCTTTTAAGATAATCGGTTAACTCTACGGCGTCGCTTACGGTACAACCTGGGTGAGAAGAAATTAAATACGGCACTAAAAATTGTTTTTTTCCTTCTTTTAAGTTGGCGCTTGTATACATTTTAGAAAATTCTTTATACACCGAAAATGACGGCTTATTCATAACTTTAAGAACTTTATCTGAAATATGCTCGGGCGCTACTTTAAGTTGACCGCTTATGTGATGTTTAACAAGTTCTGGAAGTATTTCTTTATTTTTATCGTAAACGATATAATCGTAACGTATTCCACTACGAATAAACACCTTTTTAACGCCTTTTATTGCGCGCGCTTTTCTAAGTAAGGAAATAAATCCGCTATGGTCTACCTTTAAATTTTTACAAGGCGTGTTACCTATACAATATTTATTTTTACAAACACCGCAAGTTTGTTGTTTATCGCAAGCAGGCTCGCGAAAATTTGCAGACGGTCCTGATAAATCGTGAATATACCCTTTAAAATCTTTATCATGAGTTAAAAGTTCAATTTCACTCAAAATACTTTGGTCACTACGCTTTTGAATGCGCCTACCCTGATGGTAATTTATCGCGCAAAACGAACAACTTCCATAGCATCCCCTATGGCTTGTAACGGAAAACTTAACTTCTTCTATTGATTTTATACCGCCTTCGCTCTCGTAAGACGGGTGATAACTGCGCATATACGGAAAAGAATATATCTTGTCCATTTGTTCTATCGTAAGCGGATACGCAGGCAAATTTTGAACTACCGTTTTCCCACATTTTTGTTTTTGAAAAAGAACGTTTGCGTTGATTGCGTCAGTATTTTTACTTTCCACGTTAAACGCTTTGGCATAATTTAATTTATCGCTAATTATATCGTCGTAAGACGGCAATTTAACGTAACCTTTTTGTATAAACTGCTCTTCGTCAACGTTATCGTAACATACGACAGTACCTCTAACGTCTTTAATTTTGCTAAGTGGAATGCCCTTTTTAAGACGAGATAAAATATCCCAAAACGGATTTTCGCCCATACCGTAAATTAAAAGGTCGGCTCCGCTATCTGTTAAAATTGACGGCATAATTTTATCCGCCCAATAATCGTAATGACTAAAACGGCGAAGAGACGCTTCAATACCGCCAATGATTACTGGCACGTCAGGAAACAACCTTTTAAGCGCTTTTGTATATACCGTAACTTGTCTATCAGGGCGCTTACCTTGCTTAGATAACGGCGAATAAACGTCCCCGTCGCGACGGCGCTTTGCCACGGTATAATTATTTACCATACTGTCAACTACACCGCTTGAAACAAGGTAGGCTATTTTAGGTTTATCAAAGGCAAAATAATCGCTATCGGCAAGCGGTTGCGGAATAATTCCCACGGAAAAGCCTTCGTTTTCAATAAGCCTTGCTATAACGGCGTGGCCGTAAGTAGGGTGGTCGACGTACGCGTCCGACGCTATTAAAACGAAGTCTAACTGCTCGCCGTTAGTTTCTTTTTTAGATATAGGTAAAAACATATAATAAAATCCTTAAAAGTAAACATACTTAGAGTATGACTTTACTAATTCAAATACTTACAATCGTATACGTTATAGCAATTAACGTTTACGCGTTTTTGCTCGTTAAATTTCAAAAAAAGCAAGAAGATGAATGCGGAAAAGAAAAAGTGCGTGACAGTAAACTATTAATTACCGCTTTGCTTGGCGGAGCGCTTGGAATTTTCGTATCCGTTTTCATTTTAAACTACCGTAAACACAGTATGTTTATTATGGTAATAATGCCTGTTATAGCGGTGCTTAACGGTTATATAATTTATTTATTTTTTACTAGCGGTATAAACTATATTTTGTCGTAATAACTAATTTGTTTTTCACTTATTACTTTTTACCAAAAGTTCTTGCTATAAGTTCGGCGGTTGCATCGTATCCCGTTTGGTCAAGGCGGTATTTACGCGCCGCCGTTTCTATAATAACCGGAATGTTACGACCTGGCGATACGGGAATTACTATTTTAGGCTTTTTCATACCTAAAATATCTTTTGAAAGTTTAATGTCTCCAAGTCTTTCGTAATCTGCGCCGTCTTCCCATTTTACAAGTTCTATAATCATATCAACCGTTTTTTCAGGACGAATAGAGCCCGGTCCGTACATCGTTTGCACGTTTATAATACCAATACCTCTAACCTCCATAAAATAGCGGATATTTTCAGGCGATTTACCAAGTAGTATCTCGCCCATATTTTTTATAATTACTGAATCGTCTGCAACAAGGCGGTGTCCGCGAGTTATAAGTTCAAGCGCCGTTTCGCTCTTACCAATGCCAGCGTGTCCCGTTATAAGAACGCCAACGCCGAAAACTTCAACTAATACGCCGTGAACAATTAAAGTTGGCGCTAAAAGTTCAGACTGATAAATTGTAAGTTCGTGCGATAATACCGTTGTTAATTGTTTTGATAAAAATAACGGACAATTAAACTGCTTAGCGCATTTTAATATACTATCTAAAATTGACAAACTGTTAGAAATGACCATACAAGGCACGTCACGGCTAAACAGTTCGGTTAAAACTTTTAACTGACCTTCTTGGCTAAGAGTTGAAAGATATTCGTGTTCGGCATTACCAATAAGTTGAACTCTATTATGGTCAAAATGCTCAAAATAACCCGTTAACTGAATACCCGGACGGTTTACGCTTATAGAATTAAGGGTAATAATTCCCCTTCCTTCAAATATAATTTCAAGGTTTAATGCGTTAGCAAACTGTTTTACGCTTACAGTTTCCACGTTGCCTGAAAGGTCGCTAATTTCAGTATTAAATACGTTCATTTGAAAAATACTCCTTAATTTTTTTTGCGTGCGCTATTCCTATGCCTTCAACTTTTATAAGTTCTTCAATAGTCGCGTTTTTGATGCTAACTATATCTTTAAAAGCGTTCATTAACGCGTCGCGTTTTTTCTTGCCTATACCGTCAATTTGAGTAAGAATAGACTGTAAAGTCCTTTTACCCCTTAAATTTCTGTTAAACGTTATTGCAAACCTATGCGCCTCGTCGCGAATGCGTTGTAACATTTTTAGACAATAATCGCTTTTTGAAAGTACGATAGCGTCTTTACTATACGGAACGAAAATTTCTTCTTCACGCTCGGCTAAGGCTATAAAATCAATATCGTTTGCGTAAGTTTCAAACGCTTCTTTTACCGCAGTAAGTTGACCTTTACCACCGTCTATAATAATTAAATCGGGGCGAGGGAATTTTTCTTCTTCATCCGTGCCAAGTTTAGATAAACGCCTTGTTAAAACTTCTTTTAAACACTCGAAATCGTTGTTGCCTTCAACCGTCTTGATTTTAAAGCGACGGTAATCGTCTTTACTTGGCTCACCGTCGATAAACACAGTCATCGCGCCAACTTTATCAACACCGCTTATATGCGAAATATCAAAGCATTCCATTCGCTTAGGATATCTTTTTAATTGCAACAATTCTTGCAAACGTTTGCACGCTAAAATGGTCATATCGTCTTTACGGCGAATTTTATCAATTTGCTTTTCTAAATAGTCTTGAGCGTTTTTATTTGACATATCTACAAGACGTTTTTTAACGCCTTGTTTAGGCACGGTAATCTCAACCTTGCTACCCTTTAAAAGTGACAAATACTCACCTATAAGCCCGTTATCGCCCGTTTCGATAGGTAAAATAATTTCGTCGGGCACTTCTCTCCCGGCCATATAAAACTGACCTATAAACGCAGTTAATCGTTCTCCGTCAGTTTGCGCTAACGTTTGCGCTGAGAACGACCTTGAACCTAAAACTCTACCGCTTCGCAAAAACAAAATATTGATGGCGCTTGATATTCCGTCGCTTGAAACAGTTATAATATCGGCGCTGATAAATCTACTCATAGCGGTTATTCTTCGCTCTTTTATGCTAGATAGCATTTTAAGTCTATTGCGAAGTTCAACCGCCCTTTCAAACTCTTCGTTTTGAGCGCAAAGAAGCATTTTTTCAGTTAAAATTTTTTCGGCAACACTATCGTTTCCGCTTAAAAAGTCAACGGCTTTATTTACTTCTATTAAATACTCGTCTCGCGTACAATACTTAGAGCAAGGCGCTAAACATAATCCTATATGGTAATTAAGACATTCTTTGCGGGTTTTATCAATGCTAAGTTTATATTTACAAGGACGCACTTTAAACGCGTCTTTTATTATGCCTAAAACGTCGTTTACGTTAATACCGCACATAAACGGACCAAAGTATTTAGCCCCGTCGTTTATAGGTTTTCTAGATATGGTAAAAGTAGGATAATCATCTTTTAAATTTATTCTAACGTAAGGGTAAGCCTTATCGTCTTTAAGTAAAATATTGTATTTAGGTTTATGCTTTTTAATTAAATTGTTTTCAAGCGAAAGAGCATCGCGCTCGGTAGGGGTTATTATATAGTAAAAATCTTCTATATTCATAACCATTTGCGCAACTTTTTCCGTTTTAAACCCATTTCTAAAATATTGTGTAACCCTGTTTTTTAAGTTCTTTGCTTTGCCAACGTAAATAACGTTACCGTCATTATCAAGCATAACGTAAACACCGGGGTCTAACGGAAGTAATTTAATTTTCGCTTGAAGTTCACTCGTCATTTTATAACCTTTAACAAACTCTCTTTTTCGTTTTTATATTTTCCGTCTATTACGCCGTACAAAAGTTTTGTAAGCGCTTTTTTTATTTGCTCGCCTTTAAGCCCCACGCTTTCAACGTCCTTACCGTTTACGGCAAGCATTTTAATAGTATAACACTCTCCGCTACTAATAACGTCGTTTGCTATACTTAATACTTCTTTACTCTTGTTTACTCTGTCGCTAACGTACAATGGCGCGTGAGCCATACCGTCTGCAATTCTAACCTTTACAAGAAGCCTTAAAAAATCAATATCGTATCGCGATAAAAACCTTTTAACTTGCTCGCGCGTTGGAACGATATAAACGTCGTGTAGTTTTACTAAGTCTTTTACGGTTGATATAGTCTTATTATCCGCTTTAAGCCTACGCAAAACGTTTTCAGCAATTACGGCGCTCTTTTCTGGATGTCCGTAAAAATGCCCTCTACCAAAATTATCTACGCTGTAACAATTAGGCTTAGCAATATCGTGAAATAGACAAGCAAATCTTGCAATTTTATCTTTTTCGCACGATGACACGCTTTTTACGATATGTGTGTACACGTCGTAAGCGTGGTATTTGCTTTTTTGATTAAAATCGTTACATTCTTCAAGTTCAGGAATAATAGTAAAAATTACACGTTTAAACTTAATTAAAACTTCTTCGACGTAATCGCCCGTTAAAAGTTTTGTCAGTTCAACTAAAATTCTCTCGCTTGAAATGTTTTTTAATAAATGAGCGTGTTTAATTATAGCCTTTGCCGTTTCTTTTTCAATGGTAAACCCAAGCGTTGAAGAAAACCTAAGCGCTCTTAAAATTCGTAAAGCGTCTTCTGTAAATCTTTGATTAGGGTCGCCTACCGCGCGAATAATTTTACTGTTGCAGTCATCTTGTCCGCCGTAAGGGTCAACTATCCCTTCGTCGTCGTTATACGCCATAGCGTTGATTGTAAAATCACGACGCATTAAGTCTTTTTCAACTTCTGAAACGAACTCAACTTTTTCAGGGTGGCGGTTGTCAACGTAATCAGCGTCAATTCTAAAAGTAGTTATTTCTATATGCTCGCCGTCAATTATAACGGTAACCGTGCCGTGCTTTAACCCCGTTGGAATTACTTTATACTCCTTAAAAATTTGCATGACCTTAGTAGGCTTAGCCGAAGTCGTAACGTCGGTATCGCTTACGGTACGGTTTAAATACCCGTCCCTTACAGCCCCGCCAACAGCGTACGCTTTATAACCGTTTCGTATTAAAATGTCAATCGCTTTTTTGGCGGAAGAAGAAAGTTTCATATTAATTAGATATATTTTTTGCTATTTCGTTAAGTTTTCTTAATCTATGGTTCATACAACTTTTTGATACGCCTTGCATTTCGGCAAGTTCTTCTAAAGTTGCATCTGGATTTTCTAGTCTTAGTTTAGCGGTATCTTGCAAGCCCTTGTTAAGACCTTCAATTCCTATAGTTTGAATTATTACGTTTATACTTTTAATTTGTTTAAGCGAAGCGTCGATTTGCTTGTTTAAATTACCAATTTCGCAATTAACTTTGCGATTAGTGTCGTTTCTAATATCTTTTTCAATAATAACGTCTTTGACTTCAAAACAACATTTAGTAGCGCCCATATACGCTAAAATATCGCTAATTTCTTCGCCGTTTTTAAAATAAATTACGAAATTATCTTTGCGCTCGATAAGTTTTGGTAAAAAACCTTGGCTTGTGAGTAACGACGCAAAATCATCGGCAGTTTGGTATTTTGAAAATACAAATTCAAGATGATATCCGTTATTGTGTTTACTACTATCAAGCGGAACGGTAACGCTACCGCTACCTATAAAAGCGCCTTTAACGTACGCTTTTTTGCAACACTCGTTTTCAGTAAGATATTTATCTATTGCAAGGTTTAATATAATTCCGTCGTTTTCAATAGAAATTATACCAAGTTCAACCATAATTGCTAAACTGTTTTGATTAACTACTGAAAAAGAGTATTTGTTACGCCCAGAAAGTTTGTCTACTACTTCATTAGTTTTTCCGTCAACACCGTAAATAGTTTTAACTATTGAGTAAAAAACGTCAGACGCTAATTTGTTTTCTGTAATAATTTCAAAACCGACGTTTGAATTTTCAACCGCCACCGCGCCAGCACCCCTAACGAACGCCGATAGCGCTGAGATTTGACAACAAGGTCCGCCTAAACCTTTATTTAATATTTCGTTTTTAACTTTTTCTGAAAAGGTCATACTTCACCTACATTTTGTTTTTAAACTCAGTAAATCGCATTGTGGGAACTTGTCCGTCAATATTTTTAATTCTACTAAGTGGAATTTGCAAACGGTTAACTATATCTAAAGCAAAATCAACCTTACCTACGTTACTTGGAGAGTGCGCGTCGCTATTTATAACGAAGTTTACGCCAGTATTAATAACTTTTACCCAATCTTCGTCAGATAAGTGCGTTTTGCGTGAGTTAATTTCAAAAAGAGTACCGTAATCACGGCAACACTTAGCAACTTCTTCAGCGTTTGCAAACACGAGATAACCGGGGTGAGTTAAAATATCTATAGGATTGTTTTTTATTGCGTTGATATAAACTTCCGTCGTTCTTTTTACAAGCGAAGGCGACGGATTAGCCTTGAATAATCTCGTAAAATAATTTGCGCCAAGTAACGTAAACCACTCGCCTAACGTATCGTACAAAATAAAGCGGTGAATACCTGCTAAAAACACGTCTAATTTATCGTAATCGCTAACTTTAACGTCAGTTTTTCCGCTTACTCCAAGCAAGTTTGACTCCACGCCTAAAAGCACCTTTACCCCCGTTTTATTGGTGGCTTCGGCGCATTCAGTACGCATTTTATTAAGTTTTCTTCTTCGCATACCGTACGCCGGGTGAGAAAAGCCGTGGTCGGTTATAGCAACCGAGTTAAGACCTACTTGTTTTGCGCTTACGGCGTTATCTAAAATACTGCCTTTGCCGTGACTATAAGTTGTATGCGTGTGGTAATCTGACGTAATTTTCATATTAAAATTCACCAAGGTAAATAATTTCTTCGTTTAATGTAATTTGCTTTTTTTCGTAAACTTTTTGTTTGACAATTTTTATTAAATTATATATATCGCTTGAAGTAGCGCCCTTTTCGGCAATAATGAAATTGGCGTGCTCGTTAGAAATTTTAGCGCCACCTACTTTAAAGCCCTTTAGCCCCGCTTCATCAATAATTTTTCCTGCAAAAAACCCGTCGTTTTTAAAAACTGAACCACAACTTCTGCCTTTGGGGTTTTTGCGAAAGTTTTTATACAAGTTAAGTTTTTCTTGTATGTAATCTTCTTCTTGCGGAATGGTATTGAAACACACTTTAAGTATTGTTTCTCCGTTTTGTAAAAATACGCTTTTCCTATAAGAAAATTGACATTCTTCTTTATTATAAGTATTATTTTCCGTTACGACGTAACAAACGTAATCGCCAATGTTTTTACCATAGCACCCTGCGTTCATTGCAACCGCTCCGCCCACCGTTGCAGGTATTCCAACGGCAAACTCAAGCCCCGAAAAACAATTATTAGCCATATCGTCGATTACGGTTTTAATTTTTGCTCCGCATTCAGCGATATATAAACTGCCTTTAATATCCGTTTTATTAACTGCTTTGGTTGAAATAATAATTCCGTCGTAACCGCTATCAGATACGAGTAAATTGCTACCACCACCAACAATAAAATAATTATACTTTCCTTTTACTAAATTTACTACCCTTTTTAACTCTTCTAAGTTTGACGGAAATATAGCAAGTTTAGCATTACCACCCGTTCCGTACTTGTTTAAATTGCTTAACGGATAATCAAACTGGTAACTAATATTGCTAATATTTTTAACTAAGCCTATATAAGACACTGTCTCTACCTCCTATTTTACATCATTACGGCATATTTTACAACTGTTTAAGTGATTTTATAAGTTCATTAGTGTTTTTATTAATTAAAGATTGCTCTCCTTGTAGTTTTATGTTTTGTAAATCTAACTGACTTGTTAAACAAAACGTAGTATATTCGTGCTTTATTCCTTCTGCTACTTTATAATATTCGTTATCGCTATATAGCCCGCTAAAAATTGGCGAGAACATATTTATATTAGTTAGTTGTTTTTGAATTTCTTCACTTAATAAGTAATCTATAAAATTTTTACAATGCCCCACTTTATAATTATCTAAAGAAGTAACCGAAACGTACTGAAAAAGGTCGTTATACTTTTTTAGCGGTTGACAAGAAAATTCCACTCCGCGCTTTATTAGTTTTACAACGTCGCGCTGAGTTGTTATAAGTTCGGCGTTTTTACTTGTCAAAAAAGTTTGATAGGCAACGTCGCTACTTAAAACTTCAAACTCACTTAAATTTAAACCTTCTAAACTTACCGCTACGGTAGAAAAATTATGAGCGTTACTGCTAATTATAACTTTACCGCCATCGCCTCGTTTTAAGTGAAAATAATTACCCTTACACCAACTAACCGCGTACCTTTGTTTACCACCGACACCGCCGTCTCTAACACTATAATTATTAATAATTTTTACTTGGTCTAAAATTTCTATTCCACAAGCGCCGTAAGAAATTACGTCGGGGAATACTCCTTTATTTATAAGTTCTTTTGCACTATCTACCGTATGAGAAGTTACTAAAAATAATATATTACTATGCTTTTTAGTGTAATTGTTTGCTATATTTTTTAAAAAATTACTTCTACTACCGCTACCGCCTTCAAAGCAATCGATATTCCAAATTTTAATAATTACGCGGTTTTCTTTTACGTTAGTAACGTTAGCGTTTGGAATAAAAAACACTAATGAAAGTACCGTTACGAGTATACAAATTATATAAAACGTTATAGTAGAAATCTTTTTCATACCGTATAATATGCTACTTTACTTTTAGTTATGAAAAAAAGGCTATTAAGTTTAAAAACGTTTTGCCTTAAACTTAATAACCTAATTAAAAAATATTGCGCTTAACTTAAACGCAATATTTTAACCGTTTATGAGATATTTTTTTGCATTGTTTTCAAATAAATCGTCCGCAACACTTTTTGAAAACTTTTTACTAATAAACTCGTACGCCTTATCTATAACGACTTCCCTATCTTCGTGAACGTCGCTTGAAATAAAGTCAACAAGATTATTTTTAAGCAGTTTAATAACCTTTTTGCGATAAGGTTTACATAGTTTACCTACAATACTTGAAGCGTTTACTTGAATGAGCGCACCGCTCTGTTTAATTTCGTAAAAATCGCTTTCGTCGTTTAAATATTCGTATCTTTCGACGTGAGCAACGATTGGTAAATAACCTAAACTTTTAATGTTGTAAACGTAATCTGCTATATCTGTAGGCGCAGTATAGTTAAACTCTAAAAGCACCGCTTTAGTGTTGTTAATAGTTAATACTTTGCCACTTTTTAAAAGGTCGTAAATTTTACCGTCACAAAAAACTTCTTCGCCAAGATACGTTTTCACGTCTTCAAAATTACGCTCAACTTCTTTAGTAAACTCGCTATAAGTTTTAAGTAGAGTTTGAACGTCAGGCTCGTACTCGTCTTTTCTATAATGAGGGGTAAAAATAAACTCTCGCACACCCTTTAAATAACACACCTTCATTATTTCAATAGAGTTATTTACGCTCTGACTACCGTCGTCAACAAACGGCAATATATGAGTGTGTATATCTATCATTATTTCTCCGTATAATACCCGTCGTAATAACCGTAACGGTCTTTATGAATTTTAGAATTACCGTCAGCCGTAAGTACCGTACCGAAAATTTTAACAGATTCGCGCTTTAATAACGATAACGCTTCTTTTACTTGCGAACGGCGAACTTTACCGTGTGACACAACGTAAATTACGCTATCGGCAATTTTAGAAATGTGAATATAGTCTGAAACTTGTAAAACAGGTGGACAGTCGAGAATAACTATATCGTAATTGCCCTTAAGTTCTTCAATAAGCGTTTTAAACTTTTCCGCCATAAAGATAACCGACGTATTATGCGCAAGTTTACCACGGTTAACAACGTCAACGCCGTAATCTGTAGTTTTAACGAGATTTTCTTTACCGCATTCGTCAAGCATGTACTCAACTATACCGTTCAAGTTTGTTATTTTAAATACTTTATGAACCATTGGTCTTCTAAAATCAAGGTCAACTAAAAGTACTTTCTTGCCACTTTTTACAAGAGATACGGCAAGGTTAGAAGCAACGGTAGACTTTCCTTCGCCAGATATTGCCGACTCTATTTGGAAAACTTTGTTTTTGCCGTTATCTGAATAATAAATTACGTTATCGCGAAGACGCGTATAACATTCGTTTACGCTACCCGGCGTATCTGAAACGACTATTTCAGGGACGTTAGTATTATGTTTGCGTTTTCTTTTAAAAAGGTTCTTTAACATATTTCTTCCTCCCCGTTAATTTGTTTGTTTAGTGCTTTTGGCGTTTTTGCCTTTTACAGGTTCGGAATGAACAAGCGGAATAAACGCAATAACCGAAGTACCGGTAAGTAATTCAACGTCTTCTTTTTCGCCAACGGTATCGTCTTTAAGGAATTTGAAAAGTAAAATTACAAACGAAATTACAATGCCTATAAGTAAACCGATAGCAAGAGTTTTTACCGTGCCTTTACTCGTTTTAACGGTATTTACGTCCGCCCAAGAAATAGGTTCAAGACGACCTGCGTATACGCTTACGTTGTTAGCGTCGATTTTATCTTTTGCAAATTCGATATAACCGTTAAGCGTATCAACTACTCGTTGTTTCATTATCTCAGAATCCGTTCCTTTATCTGAAACGGTGTAAGTTACGGTAAATAAAACGTCTAGTTCGTCATCAATAGTGTAACTAATATTAGAACCTACGATTTTATTTTCTTTTTCCGTTGATTGAGCGTTATTGTACTCCGTTAAGTACGCCGACGAACTCATAAGCACTTTGTAGCCTTTAGCAAGGTAACGGGTAAACGAATAAACTGAAGATTCTGCCAACTCGTCTTCTTCACCGCTATCTTTAAGGCAAACTTCAAGCATTACCGACGCCGTATAATCAGTTTTTTGAAATAAGAAAGCGTACGCGCCACTTACTGCTAACGATAAAATCATAACTATGGTTATCAAAAGCCAGTTGAGTTTAATTAAGTTACCTATATCTTTAAACGATACGGTTTTGGTTTCTTTTTCTTCCATATCTGTCTCCTAACAGCGTATTTATCTTTAAGTTAAATTTATTATATAACATAATAACTTGTTAAGTCAAGGCATTTACACAAATAACTTGCCTTATAGTTTGTAATAAATTTAATCTAGTCCGGTTATTTTTTTTACGTTTGACGCTAATACAACGTCTTCTTTAGTAAGTTCGTTTGCAATTGATTTTACTTGTTTTATATTTTTGTTGCGTTTAAAAATAACGGCAAAAATTCTCATAACGTACGCAACAGGGAGTAATACAGGCGCTTTTTTGAGCCAACCGTATATGTTTGACATTGCTTTATACGGCGGAAAAATCTTTTTAAAATAAAATCTAACTTTAACGCCTTTACCCTTTTCGTCTTTACTTGACGAAACAATAGACGCTTCATTTAACGCCGTGCCGTAAGTTCCGCTTTTAAAAATAAATTCTTCTAAAATGCTATCGTCACTAGTAGCATTAATACCGTCAAACCAAACTTTAGAAACGCTTAATACCGATTTTACAAACTTATCGCAACCGAATTCTTTTAATTTATCAAAAATTTCAATTTCGCTACCTTTGTAGTGATTGAAAATGACGTAATAATCAAGCACCGTACGAATTCCAAAACCACCAGTCGTAAAATGTTTTAAAGCGTGCATTGTGTAGTGAAGACAAAAATCTTCAACGCTCATTTGATATTCGCTATCGTTTATTGGTGAGTTTACGTCAAAAAAGTTTGAAAAATACTCGTCCGCCTTTTTTCCGCCCGCCGTGTCTACGCTATTATCAAGAACGTAATGCGCTTCCACTTTTACGGGATGATTGTCGTAGGCTTTATGATGACTATCTTTATTTTTAAACTCAAACCCTAAACCCGTCAAAACTTCGTCTAATTTATCTTCGCTATTTTTATCGTAATAAAAGTCGATATCACAAGACGTGCGCATATCTTCACTTTTATACATTTTGCGAACGTAATAACCTTTAAGCGGTAGGAATTTTATAGACTTTTCACGGAAATTTTTAAATATTTCTTGAACGTAATATTGTTGAGATACTTGTTGATGCGTATTTGCTAAATAATATTTTTCAGCAACTTTTTTTACTTCGTCAGGGCAATTTTTACTACTATTAACCGCCAAATAAAACAAGTTGACTACACTATGCTTTAAAGATAGTTTAAGAGCGCTTTTATAATCGTCAACGAGTGGCTCGTCACCGCCGAAATAAGCGTATTTTATAAGCGATACGAGTTGCTTGCCCACTTTTATAAGGTCTGCGTTTTCCATTATTCTTTACCCTTTTCCTTGCGAATTTTTATAATTTCGCTTTCGTATCCGTGTCCTTTAGGAACGTAATACTTTCTTCCCACTAACTTGTTTGGAAGATATTGTTGCTTAACGTATTCACCGTAAAGGTGTGGATATTTATATTCCGCGCTTTCCTTTTTGCCCTTTTCATCACGATAACTTGCGTTTATCAAGTATGACGGAATATCGTCGTCACGAATTTCTTCAACGTCTTTACCAGCGTTTTCTAAGGCTACAATTACCGAGTTAGACTTGTGCGTTTCGCAAACGTAAATTATCGCTTCCGTTAAAGGAATAAGCCCTTCGGGAACACCTAAGTTTTGTAGCGCCGTCAACGCCGACGTCGCCATAACCATAGCAAACGGGTCTGAAAGACCTACGTCTTCGGCTGAATGAACGATTAATCTTCTTGCAATTACGAGCGGATCGCACCCACCTTTAATAAGGCGTTGACTATAATATACCGCAGCGTCGCTATCACTACCGCGTAAACTTTTACAAAACGCTGAAAGTAAATGGTAATAAGTGTTTTCGTCTACCGATAACGACTTTTTTTGTATTGACTGTTCGGCGTCTTTAAGCGTTACCCTAACAACACCATCTTCGCTAACAGGGGTAGTTAAAACGGCAAGTTCTAAAGCGTTATACGCCGTTCTTAAATCGCCTGCCGACACGCGCGCTATGTGGTTTATAGCATCGCTACTAACTTCGGCGTTAATATCGCCAAGCCCACGTTTTTTATCTTTTAACGCTTTAAGCATTGCGTTTTTAATAGTTTCGTCACTTAAACTTTTAAACTCGAAAACCCTACACCTTGAAATTATAGCAGGCGTCATTGACGCGTAAGGATTTTCAGTTGTAGAACCTATAAAAATTATAGTTCCGCTTTCGATAGACGGAAGTAAACTATCTTGTTGAGTTTTGTTAAATCTGTGGCATTCGTCAAGTAATAAGTACGTCTTTTTGCCGTAAGTTAGCATATCTTGTTTAGCAGTTTCAACGGCTTTTTTTACGTCTTGAACTCCGCTTGTTACGGCGTTTAACTTAACGAAATTACCACTCGTTGAGTTTGCTATAATATTAGCAAGCGTAGTTTTTCCCGTTCCCGGTGGGCCGTAAAAAATACAACTTCCAAGCCTATCCATAACGATTGCGCGTCGAAGTAAACTACCATCGCCAGCAATTTCCGATTGACCTAAAAACTCCCTTAAACTTTGCGGACGCATTCTATCTGCAAGCGGTGCGTTTTTATCTACTTGAGTTGTGTCTGAAACATCGTATAATTTATACATATTTTTCCTTTTTAACTATTATAATTTAACGTGAGTGCTTTATCTATTAAAAAACCTATAAGGTTTAATATTTTAAAATTTTTAGTTACTGTATTTATCGCTTTTTTAATGGTAATTATAGTAATTTATCCCGATAGATACGTCCAAAAATGTACTGACGGCATTAAACTTTGGGCTGTTTCAGTTCTTCCGTCTTTGCTACCGTTTTTCTTTTTGACGGCTATACTTACTAAAACGGAAGTTTTAACGAAGGTTTTTACTAAAACTGACGGCGTTACCCGTCCGCTATTTAACGTTAGCGGTGTTTGTTTGTACGCTTTTGCTATAAGCGTTTTATCAGGTTACCCCGTCGGTAGTAAATGTACGCTCGACTTGTTTAACGCAAAAACGCTAAGCCAAGGCGAAGCCAAACGAACGGGAATTTTAGCGTCAACTTCAGGACCGCTATTTGTAATAGGCGCGGTAGGAACTACTATGTTTAACAACAAGTTTTACGGTTTAATACTATATCTCGTTCATATAATTTCAGCGATTTTAACGGCAATTACCTTTAAAAATTACGGTGAAAAGTCTACTGTTTTAAATAAAAATATCAACTTTAAAAAATGCGACAACGTGCTTTATGAAAGCATTTACAGTTCGGTAATTTCCGTTTTAATAGTAGGTGGATTTATTGCTGTTTTTTACGTTATTTCAAGCGCCCTTTTTGATTTTAAAGTTTTAACGTTACCATCAAATATTATAAACGCTATATTTTCTAATTTTTGTAGCGATAACGTTGGCGAAGGTTTTGTTAGCGGTATAATTGAATGTACTAAAGGTTGCTATATGCTATCTTCTTTACCAACAAGCCCAATAACGCTATCGTTATGCGCTTACTTAATATCGTTTGGCGGAATTTCAATAATAATGCAATCTCTTGTATACCTAAATAAAGTAGGACTTAAACCGTCTATATTTTGTTTAGCAAAACTAACGCAAGCAACTTACTCGTTTATTATTGCGCTAATAATTTTTAGTATTATTCTTTAATGCTATTTATTACGCCAATTACGTCGCTAGATAAGTATAACGATAAGTCTTCATTGTTTTTTATTGCATTTCTAACCTTTGTAGAAGAAACGTCTAAAAGTTCTTTCTCGCAAGGGAAATACATAGTAACAAGTTCAGGATATAACTCTTTATTTAAAAAATACATATCGTTTTCATAAAGATAGTCGGTATTATTTCTAACTCCCCTAACGTAATAAATAGCGCCTTCTTGCTTCATAAGGTCAACGACAAGTCCGTCGTGAATAACCGCCTTAACGTTAGCGTATTTGCTTACCGCAAACTTAACCATTTCAAGACGAATTTGCTTAGAAAACAAAGACGTTTTGTTAGGATTAACGCAAATAGCAACTATAACTTCGTCAAATAACTTAGAAGCCTTTTCAATAACCTTTTCGTGACCTAAAGTTATAGGGTCGAAAGTACCTGCAAAAATTGCTTTTTTCATTGCTTACTCCTTAACATTTCAAATACGGCTATGCCGTATTTTCTTTTATCGTAAATTTCAAAAAATTCCGTGGAAAAACTATCGTAATCGCTTTTATGCTCGTAAATTATAATTCCGCCGTCATTAAGTAAATTGCGCTCGTAAATTATTTTTAAAAGCACGTTTGCGTCACGGTAATTATAAGGCGGGTCAAAAAATATTACGTCATACTTGTCCGCCGTTTTTTTCAAGAAAACGTCAGCGCTTATATTATTGACGTTAGCGTTTTCTTTAATAAGTGATAAATTGCTTTTTAAAATTTTTATACTTTCTAACGAACTATCAACGAAAGTTACGTTACTTGCTCCGCGAGAAATTGCCTCAATACCAATAGACCCAGTACCTGAAAACATATCTAAAAAGTTTGAATTTACTACCTTTAAAGACAGTATATTAAATAGCGCTTCTTTCGCCCTATCGCTAGTAGGACGAATATCGTCGCCACTAAAAGATTTTAAAACTCTACCTCTATGTTTTCCGCTAACAATTCTCATTTATATATCCTTTGACTGCGTTTTGTTATATTCGTTAAAACTTCGTAACTTATAGTGCCGTAACTTTTAGCAAGTTTTTCTACGTCGCTAACTATCGTAACGTAACTACTATTAGTTAAATTAGTAGCGCATAAATCCATACACGCATTACCTATAACGCCGTTTGTGTTCGACCTAAAAATACCGTCGGCGTACCCAAGCCTAATAACCGAAACGCCGTCTACCACGCTTAAATTATCGCCGTACATTAAGTGTTTGTTTTTTATATTATACCTATTAACAAGCCTTTTAGCCTTAATTTTCATAATAGGTTTTACTTTAATTTTATCAGTTTTATAAGGTAAATATCCATATAACAATATGCCTACCCTTACCATATCGAATAAATATTCTTTACCCTTTAAAATCCCACCGCTTGATGATAAATGCAAAACGGCGTTCTTATTATATTCTTTTACGGGCTTAGATAGATTTTTAAAAACTTCAAGTTGATGATTTGAATACTCGTCGTTACTAGGCGAGCCAAGATGAGAATAACATCCCGTAATTTTAATAAATTTGCCTCGTCTTTTAGCGTAATTAACGCATTTTTGAACGTCTTTAACATCGTCAATTCCAAGCCTATTCATTCCGCTATTTATTTTTATATGAACGCTTGCTCTTTTATTTAAAAGCACGGCGTTTTTATAAATAAATTTAAGTTCATAAGGGCTTGTAACGGTAAGCGTTATTTTAAGCGATATTAACCTTTTAGCGTTTTGTTTAAAGACGGGCGTTAATAAAAGTATTTCTTTGTCAATACCCGCTTGGCGAAGTTTTACACACTCGCTCTCAAGCGACACGGCAAAACAATCAACCTTATTATATAAAGCGTTTGCAATTTCAACTATACCGTGACCGTAAGCGTCCGACTTTACAACTGCGCAAATTTTAGCAGTTTTTGTAAACTTTTTTACGTTGTTTAAGTTGTATTTTAATTTAGTTAAAGATATTTCTGCTACGTTAGGTAATGACATTTTTTATTCCCTCATACCTAAAATATGAAATATTTTTAATAATTGTTTTACTTTATTGCGTCAATTTAACGATATAGTTTTATCAACGTAATTTTTAGCGTTTTGGCTATGAGATACCATAATAACCGTTTTGTGTGAATTTTTAATGTTTTCAAGAAGTTGAATTTCCGTTTTACTATCAAGCGCCGACGTTGGCTCGTCAAGAACTAAAATAGGGCGATTAGCAATATACGCTCTTGCAATAGCAACCCTTTGCGCTTGACCTTCAGAAATAGTAGTTCCCTTTTCGCCAATCACGCCGTTCAGTCCGCCCACGGACTCGATAACGTCGTCAAGACACGCAAAATGTATAGCGTCTAAAATTTCTTCATCACTCGCGCTTTCGTTTATTAGCGTAATATTATCTTTAAGCGTACCGCTAAATAGCATATTACCTTGAAAAGCAACGGCAAACGCACCTTTTAGCGCATACGAATTGATAAAACCTTTGTCATAGTAAACGTCAACGCTACCTTCACTTGGCTCGTATACGCCCGTAATTAATTTTAGCAACGTACTCTTACCAGCGCCCGTTTTACCATTTATTAAAACTTTTTGGTTAGCGTCAATAGTAAATGTTAAATTATCTATAACCTTTTCGTTATCATAACTAAACGAAACGCCGTTTACAAAGATTTTTTCAACTTCTAACTTAGGTGATAAATACTGTTGTTCAAGCCCCGTAATCGTTACAATCCTATCAGCGCATACGCCCATTTCATAATAAGTGTTGATTATAGGAGCAAACGCCGTGATTGGAGAGCGAGCCTGCATTAATAGTTGAATTATACTTACTAAGGCAAAACTTGAAAATATTTCCACGCCTTGAGGATAATTTACGCTTACCACTAAACTTACAACTATCGCAGTAAGGTAAATTGCGTTGAATAATAAATGATTAAGCGAAGAAAAAGTAGACTGAAAATAACGCTGAGTTTTTCTTGCCGATTGATATCCTATAAGTTTTTCGGAAATCATATCTAAAACCTTATTTTCAGCGCGAAGCCCTTTTACCGTTAATAAATTGGACGTTGCTTCATTAATTAAAGCCGACGTTTCTCCGTCTTTTTCACGCGTCTTTTTAAAAAGGCGCATAGTTATTTTTCTAACAAAGTAGGTAATTACAATCATAAGTAAGCCCGAACAAATTAAAACTACCGTAAACGTTGGGCTTAACACGACAAGGGCAACTACTATCGCAAGAAGGCTTATTATTACGTTTACTATTTGCGGTAAAATCATAACGTAAGTCATAGCAAAACTTGCGCAGTCTGACTGCACTCTATTTATAACTTCGCCCGACGGAATTTGTGAAGACTTTAAGTAGGCTGTTGAAAAATAACTTTTCAAAACGTCTTTTTTAACTGAAATTTCCGCTTCGATTTTAATTTTTTCACTAAACGCGTTTGCAAAAGCGGTAATTACGAAAACTAAAAGAATAAGGCTTGCGCTTATTATAATAGACGTTACCTTGTCAAACGGACCTTCGTTATTTGTAAACACTTGCAAAATAAATTGAATTGAAAGAGCGAATAATACCGATAATATTGAGTTTAACGCGCCAAGTAAAATTAAAATAAACTGTTTAAGTTTTAAGTTTTTTATACTTTGCGATACGGTTTTTACGTTTTTATTTTTCATAAACTTCCTTTAAATATTAGGCGTAAAACTTTTTAAGTTTTAAAATCTTTTATTTATGGTAACATTTTTTACAAATATTGTCAATGCTAAACGTAAACACTACCCAGTAATTACTAAGTTTATTTAATTTTTGTAGCGTTGTTTTGCGTTTGTTATTGTATTTAAAAGTAAAATGTGTTAAAATTAACGTATGGGTTACAATATTTCAACAATGTTTATATGGGAATTTTTTAACGGCGATTGCGAATGCCCTATGTGCAGGCTCCGCCAAAAGACTGAAAGCGACTGCGCCGACACTTATTTGAGTGAGGCGGTTATGGAAGAAACTGAGCGCGGTCACGTTAATAAATACGGTTTTTGCAAAGAGCATTTCGACCTTTTATACGCTGGTCGTAATAAACTCGGTCTTGCGCTACAAATCAGCACGCGCATTAAAACACTTAATCATTACGTTAAAGAAGTTAAAGACGGTAAATCCGCTAAAAAACTTGCCGATAAACTTAAAGGCGAAACGTGCGATTGCGTTATGTGCCGTAAAATAGAGTTTAATATGAAGCGCTATTTTGAAACGGTTTGCAAACTGTACGGCGATGATGAAAAGTTCCGTGAAAAGTCCTTTAAATCGGTAAAAGGATTTTGCTTTCCGTGTTTTATTCGTTTGCTTGAAAATGCAAGTAAAGCAGGTAAGTACACCCCTAATCTTTTAAACGATTTATTTACCATTCAAAAATTAAGCATCAACGAACTCGATAAAGATATAACCGACTTTACAATGGCGTTTGACTATCACTCAACAAGTATGCCTAGCGAAAAAGCAACGGCATCACTTCGCCGTTCAAGAGTAAAACTATACGGAGAAAAACCTTTACCGCCTATACGAAAATAACGGCTTTTTCTTGAAAATTTTTAAATAAAACAAAATACTAATCAAAATGGAGCTAATTATGAAAAAATATGACGTAGCGGCGTATATTTGGCCCGCTTATACAGGTGACGAGCCAAGAACTCGTATCTTTTGGAAAGACGGCATTGGCGAATGGCAAAGTGTAAAATCGGCAAACAAGCGCTTTGAAGAACATATTTGGCCAAGAAAACCACTTTGGGGGTATGTTAATGAAGCAGATCCTAAAGTTATGGAAATGCAAATAGACCAAGCGTATAAACACGGGGTTAACGTTTTTATTTACGACTGGTATTGGTATGATAATCGCCCGTTTTTAGAAAACTGTCTTAACGACGGGTATCTTAAAGCAAAAAATAACGACAAAGTTAAGTTCTACATAATGTGGGCAAACCACAACGCTAATAACGTATGGAACAAAGATTTGTCAGACGACTACGGCGACGTTATTAACTGGAACGGAGCAGTTTCGCTTGACGTATTTAAAAATATTGTAGATAGAACTATTGAAAAATATTTTAAGCACCCCTCTTACTATAAAATTGACGGCATGCCCGTTTATTCCATTTACGAACTTAAAAACTTTGTAAACGGACTTGGTGGAATTGAAAAAGCAAAAGAAGGTATTGAATATTTCCGTAATCAAACAATAAAAGCGGGATTTAAAGGTTTACATCTTCAACTAATTGCTTGGGGCAAAAATAATCTTAACGTTAGCGGAGTTGATAGTAACGGTAACGACTGCACCGTTTCTTTTGAAGAATTGGGATTTGATAGTATTACAAACTATCAATACTGTCACCTCACCAACGTTGACCGCGATTATCTTGACGTGCTAAAAGACGTTAAAAAAGAGTTTGACCGCATAGATAATGAATATAAAACGACGTATTTTCCGCACGCTACCATTGGTTGGGACAATACGCCGAGATTTAAACGCAATCGTGGTGCGATATGTTATAATAACACTCCTGAAAATTTTGAAAAGGCGTTACGCCTTGCAAAAAATTACGTTGACACGCATGACCTTCCGTGTAATCTTATAACCATTAACAGTTGGAACGAGTGGACGGAATCAAGTTATCTTGAGCCTGACGATATTTATGGTTACGGATATCTTGAAGCAATAAAAAAGGTATTTAAAGACCAAATATAAAACTTACCCCTTTGTGAAAACAAAGGGGTTTTTCCATAAAAAAAGCACCCGTTGGGGTGCTTTTAGTTTTTATTTGTTTTGTTCTTACGCAACAGGTACGAAGAAGTAAACGAGGAATAATGCAGTTACGATAAGCGCAACGATAGAAACCTTAAATTCAGGTTTTTGTTTTGGAGCGTCAGCACTTTCTTTATCAGCGCCACCTTTACCTAATAAGTAAGCAACGAGTCTTACAAGGTAATCGATAACGGCAAGGATAGTGTAAGCAACCATACCAACACCAATACCTTTAGTGATTGAGTAAGAAAGAACCATAACAACGATTGTTAAGAAAGCAACTGTTGCGTTAATAGCGTCACTAAAATCAACTGCTTTAACGTTGTTTTTCATCATAAGAACGCCAACGTAAATAAGAGCAGATGCAGTAGCAGCGCTAGGAATTGTTGCAAATACAGGCATTGCGAAAATAGCAAGGAAGAATAAGCAAGCAGTTGTGAAAGCAGTAAGACCTGTTCTACCACCAGCAGCAACACCAGCACCAGATTCAACGAATGTAGTAACTGTTGAAGTACCAAGCATAGCGCCCGCGCAAGTAGCAACGGCGTCAGAAATCATAATTTTATCATAGTTATAAGGTTTATTGTTTTCGTCAGATAAAATTCTGTTACCACCACAGCAACCAACGATTGTTCCCATTGTGTCGAACATATCAATCATACACATAGTAATGATAATCATAATTACTGTAAAGAGTGAACCTGCAGGGAAACCGTCTTTAAATACCGTTACGAAAGAACCGAATACGCTGTTTTCTCCAACTGAGAAGAAGTTAGCGAAATTTTCCCAGAACTTCCAAGAAATACCAGGAATGTTACCAGAAAGCGTAGAAAGGTTAGTAACGCCAAAAGGTATACCAACGATTGTTGCACCTAAAATACCGATAATAACAGAACCTTTAACGTTAAATTTATCTAAAACTGTAATTAAAATTAAGCCAATAAGCGCAACTGATGCAGTCTTAGCAGCGTTGCCAGCAGTACCAGACCATTGAATCATTTGTTCGCCCCAGTTAGTAAAATCAACGAAACCAACTTGAGTGTATTGGTTAGTGATGATAATACCAGCGTTTTGGAAGCCGATATAAGCAATAAATAAGCCGATACCAACTGAAATTGCGCTACGAACGGCAACAGGCATACCATCGAAAATCATTTCACGGAAAGTTTTACCTTTAATTGAAATGGTAGATAAGAGCAAGAAGATGATACCAGAAATAAGAACCATCATAAATGCTTGACCAATTGTGAAGCTGAAAACGTATGTTGATACGAAACCAACGCCACCGCCGATAATAGTACCAATCATTGAGTTAAGACCCATACCAGACGCTTGAGCAAGAGGCATTTTAGCAAGGAAAGCCATTAAAAGCGTACCGATAATAGCACCAAATGCAGTAGCCATAAAGATTGATGGCCAAAGTACGTTATCAGTAGGTGTAAAAGTAGCGTTACCGTCAACAAATGCTCCACCCCACAAAATTTGGTTAGGGTTAACCGTTAAAATGTACGACATTGCAAGGAAAGTAACTATACCTGCAATAATTTCCGTCTTAACGGTAGTCTGTTTTGCTTCAGGGTCAAAGCCCAAAAGCTTTGCAAACTTAGACATAAAAATAATCCTCCTTAGTTTATCGCTTTAACGCGATATTAATTATATATATTTTATCACACTATTTTCACACTTTCAATATATTTTTCGTTTTTTTTCGACTTATTTTTTAATAAAATAATTAATTTTATAATAACCTAACTTTTACATACTATCGAAATCGGACATATTTTTAAAAATATGTCCGATTTCGATAGTCCTTTAACTCCCTAAATACAAAAAGACAAGAAAAATTCTTGCCTTTTAAAGTAATTTTATTTATTCACCGTCTATAATATCGTCAATTTCATCGTCATCGCCGTCTAAGTCAGTTTTGTAAAACTCGTCGTTATATACCGAAATTACTTGCTCGAGTTTTGCTAAAATTTTATCTTTGCCATACCCCGTTTCAGACGATACCGCCGTTATCATATTACCGCCTACCGTTAAGTAAGCGCCAATACTATCAAGGCGTTGTTTTATGCGCGTTTTCCCTATTTTGTCAGCCTTAGTTGCAATAATAGTAAACGGTATTGCGTACGAGTGAAGATAATTAATCATGCTTTCGTCGTCACGCGTTGGGTCGTGGCGAATGTCAACGAGCGATAAAACATGCGCTATTTGAGAAAGAGCAAAAAAATCTTCCATTAAATGCGCCCACTTTTGCTTTTCTTTATCGCTTACTTTTGCAAAGCCGTAACCGGGCAAATCGGCAAGAATAAATTCACCGAAATCAAAATAGTTTACGAGTCTTGTGCGTCCGGGAGTAACTGAAGTGCGCGCTAAATTTTTACGATTAGCAAGAGTGTTTATAAGCGAACTTTTACCAACGTTAGACTTTCCGCAAATTGCAATAATTGGCTTATTAGATTTTATAAAGTTTTTTTTGTCGGCAACCGACGTGATAAAAGTTGCGTTTTTTATAATCATAATTTCCTTAACACCGTATTAAACACTTTATCTACGTTTGATACGGGTAAAAATTTAATTTTGCTTGCTATTTCAGTTGGTATTTCTTCTAAATCTTTAACGTTTTTTGACGGTATAATAATTTTCTTAATGCCAAGCCTATATGCAGCAAGCGCTTTTTCTTTAAGTCCGCCAATTGGGAGTACGTTACCGCGAAGTGTAATTTCACCCGTCATAGCAATACTGCGTTTTACTTTTCTACCCGTTAAAGCAGATAATATAGCGGTAGCCATAGTAATACCTGCGCTTGGCCCGTCTTTTGGCGTTGCGCCTTCTGGAACGTGAACGTGAATATCTATTTCGTCGAAAATATTACTCTTTAAACTATACTTTTCGGCATTTGCGCGAATGTAAGTAATTGCCGCTTTAGCGCTTTCTTGCATAACGTCGCCAAGTTTACCTGTAAGAGATAAATTGCCTTTACCTTTCATTGTTGCAACTTCAATAGTAAGCGTAGTTCCGCCGATAGACGTCCACGCAAGACCGGTAGCGCAACCAACGTCGTCGCTAAACTTAATATCGTCTTTAAGATATTTAACCGCGCCAAGATAATTAGTTACGTTATCGCCTTTTACAATTTGTTTAGGATAGTTTTTATCATCCGCCACCATAGTTGCTATTTTACGGCAAACAGCGGAAACTTGCTGTTCAAGTTTTCTAACGCCTGCTTCTGCCGTGTAACCTTCAATAATAGCGCGAATACCATCTTCAGTAAATTCTACGTTATCGCTAGTTAATCCGTTAAGTTTTGATTGCTTAGGCGCAAGATAGCGTTTTGCAATTTGTATTTTTTCTTCTTGGGTGTAGCCTGGAATTTCAATAACTTCCATTCTATCTAAAAGCGGAGCGGGAATAGTACTTAAACTGTTCGCCGTCGTAATAAACATAACTTTTGAAAGGTCGTAAGGAATTTCAAGATATCTATCACGGAAGGTAGCGTTTTGTTCAGGGTCTAAAACTTCTAACAACGCGCTTGCAGGATCGCCACGCATATCTGACGAAAGTTTGTCAATTTCGTCAAGTAAAAATACGGGGTTAATAGCGCCAGCCTCTCTCATACCGTAAATAATTCTACCCGGCATTGCGCCAATGTAAGTTTTACGGTGACCACGAATTTCGGCTTCGTCTTTAACGCCACCTAAACTCATTCTAACAAGTTTGCGGTTAAGAGCGCGCGCTACCGATTTAGCAATAGACGTTTTACCAACCCCCGGTGGTCCAACAAGACATAAAATAGGACCGCGAAGTGATTTTGTAAGTTTTAAAACGGCAAGGTATTCAATAATTCTTTTCTTTACCTTTTCTAAACCAAAATGGTCTTCTTCAAGCATTCGACTGCACTCGCTTAGTAGTTCGGTGTCTTGACTTTCGTTATTAAACGGAAGTTCTACAATCCAATCAAGATACGAGCGAAGTACGGTATAGTCTGGCGAAGACGGGTTCATTTTAGACATTCTAAAAAGTTCTTTCAACACCTTTTCTTCACACTCTTTTGAAAGACCTTTTTCTTTAATTTTCTTTTCTAAAATTTCGTGTTCTTTTTCTTCGTTATCGCCAAGTTCTTCGTGTATAGCCTTTAACTGCTCGCGAAGATAAAATTCTTTTTGATTTTTTTCAACGCTCTGTTTTACTTTATCGGAAATAACTTTTTGAAGTTTTGCTATTTCCATTTCCGCCGATAAAAGTTTAGCAAACTTTTCTAAACGCTCTAAGGTGTTTAAAGTTTGTAAAAGGTCTTGCTTATCTTTTTCTTTAAAAGGCAAGTTAAAGGTCGCCGAGTTGATAAAATCATCAGCATCTTGCATATTATATATAGAAATAAAGGCATCGCGATTAGTTTTAAAAGAACTTGCAAAATTATCTTTAAAAATATCTTTTACAACGCGAAGATACGCCTCAGTTTGCATTGCGTCGTCGTTAACGGCGTTAAGTCTTTGGGCTTCAACGTAAAAACTGTCGCCTCCGTCAAGTTCAGCAATGACTTTTGCCCTATACAAACCTTCAACGGTGATGCGGAAGTTTTCAGAGCCTACCTTTCCTATATTAGTAATTTTTACAACCGTACCAATCGAGTACAAGTCGCTAAGCGTAGGACTATCTAAATTAGAATCTTTTTGAGTTAAGCATAGTAAAAGTTTATTGCCGTTCATTGCTTTGTTTACGGCGTTAAGAGATTTTATTCTTCCTATATCAATTGTTGTAAATACGTTAGGAAAAATAACCTTTCCGCGAAGCGCAACGGCATTAAAACTCATAATTGAAGTAAACGGTCTTTCTTCAGTTGTTACTTCGCTTTTATTTTCAATCATTTCGTTTATAGTGTTTTCAATATCTGGCATAAATTTCTCCGATACTACTATGTAGTGTAAATATAATTGTAATACATTTTTAATTTTTTTTCAACTATTTTTTTATAGCGCTTTTATATAGTTAAAATATGTGCTAAAATGGTTATATGAGCAATTACGATTTTAATAATAAAACGGTTATTTTGACGGGCGCATCTTCAGGCATAGGTAAATGCATTGCCGAAATTTTAATTAACGAGTATAACGCTACCGTTTACGCCGTTGCAAGAAGTGAACAAAAATTAATAGACGTTAAAAACTCTTTTAACCAAAAAAGCAATTTGTATATTGTTACCCCTTTTGACGTTGGCGTGCACGAAAATTGGCAAAACTTTTATACTAACTTGGTTTCAAGTGGCGCTAACCCGTCAGTTTTAATAAATTGCGCGGGAGTTTTACCTAAGTTTTCTAGCGTGAATTTTACCGACGTTAAAACTATCGAAGACGTTATGAATATCAACTTTTTTTCAATAGTTTATTCTTCAAAAACCGTTTTACCATTAATTAGAAAAAATAAAGGTATAATGATTAACGTAATTAGTTCTTCCGCTCTTTGCCCGTTTAGTGGAGTTGCAAGTTACTCAGCGTCAAAAGCGGGAGCGGAAAGATTTTCAGAATGTTTACAAGTTGAAGAAACTAACCTTTCTGTTTTAACTGCTATGCCGGGCTTTACTAAGACTGAAGTTTTAAGAAGTCAAACGGCTACCGATAAAGAAAAAGGGCTTATAGGTCGAATATCGGCAAATCCTATGCGTGTTGCAAGAAAAATTTTAAACAGCGCTAAAAAACGCAAAAAACGTGTAATTATAGGTATTGACGCGCACTTTATGAACTTTTTGTTTAAGTTTTTCCCACGCTCCGCCCCACGCATTATTACTTGGTTTTTGAAAAAAACAAAAATGAAAATTTTTGAAGATATATAAAAAACAGCGGAATTTTCCGCTGTTTTTTAGTGTGTATGATATTTTATTAAAACGCTATCGTTTTTATCAAAAACGTCCCCTACTTTAAATTCTTCAATTCCGTTGATGCTAACTGAAAGAATTGTATCGTTTTTAATATTATCTTTTTCATATAAATCGCGAACTGCTACAATAGATATTTTTTGAAATCCTATATTTTTAAACAAAGAAACAACGTCACCGTATTTACAACCAAATAAATCTATTAATTGTTTTGTAATTGTAATTTGTGATTGCAATTTATCTTTGTTTTCATCTTCTTTTTCTTCATTATTCACAAATATATACGCCCCTGTAAATACAGTTATAAAACTTAATGCTCCACCTGCAACGTATGAGCCAGCCGCCAACAAAAAAACACTTAATGCAACCCCAAGCAAAAATGCGCTTATTTTTATATATTTAATAACCCTTTGTTCTTTTAATTCTTTTTCTTTAATTTCAAGTTGTTTTAGTTTTATTTTTTTATCTAAGTCAGTTTCTTCTTCGTTTGAATATTTAATTTTATTAGCATTTTCTTCAACGTCTATTTTCGCGCCACAAAACGGGCAAAACGTACTGTGAACGTTTTCTTTAATTTCTACAAACGAATTACAATTATCACATTTTAAAGTGATTTTTTCATTTTCGTTAACCATTAATTCTTCTCCTTTGCTAGTCTTAATTTAGAATATTATAATTGTATCAAAAATAAAATAGTCTTGTCAAGACTATTTAGTCTTATTTGGAATAAATCTGACTATACTTAAAATATGAAAAACAAATTATCGCAAAGAATAAAAGAATTGCGCATTGAAAATAGTATCAGTCAAAAAGACCTTGCTATTGCTTGTAACGTAAAGCAATCTTGCATAAGTAAGTGGGAGCGTGGCGCAACGCTACCAGATATTGATATGCTTATAACACTTGCCGAAGTTTTTAACGTTACTAGCGACTATTTAATAGGGCTAAAAGATTTTTAAAAAATAAAGAGAGAACGGGTAAATTATCTACCTATTCTCTCTTTTTATTTTACGCTATTTTTTTGTAAACTACTTCTGGTTTTTTTACGCCTTTTACAACTTCGCCGTCGATAATAACTTTTTCAACGTTTTCAGCGCTTGGGATATCGTACATACAATCAAGCATTAAGTTTTCAAAAATAGTACGAAGTCCACGCGCACCCGTCTTTAACGAAATTGCTTTTCTTGCTATTTCGTAAACTGCTGACTCGGTAACTTCAAGGTCACAATTATCCATACCAACAAGTTTTTTATACTGTTTAACAAGCGCGTTTTTAGGCTCGGTCATAATTTTAACGAGCGCATCTTCATTAAGCGCTTCAAGAGTAACGGTAATCGGCACACGACCAACAAATTCTGGAATTAAACCGTATTTTGTTAAATCTTGCGGTTGAACGTCGTTTAAAACAAGAGGATTTTCACCTTCTTTAGTGGTAATATTACCGCCAAAACCAAGGCTTGATACGTCTTTACGCTTTTCTATAATTTTATCAAGACCAACGAAAGCGCCACCGCAAATAAATAAAATATTAGTGGTGTCAATATGCAAAAGTTCTTGTTGTGGGTGTTTTCTTCCGCCTTGAGGAGGTACTGACGCTACCGTGCTTTCAATAATTTTTAAAAGCGCTTGTTGAACGCCTTCGCCCGATACGTCACGCGTGATAGATACGTTTTCAGACTTGCGCGCAATTTTGTCAATCTCGTCAATATAAACTATACCACGCTCGGCGCGTTCAATATCATAGTCGGCATTTTGAATGAGTTTAAGTAAAATATTTTCAACGTCTTCGCCAACGTAGCCAGCCTCAGTTAACGTAGTAGCGTCGGCAACGGCAAAAGGCACGTTTAAAATTTTTGCAAGCGTTCTAGCAAGTAGCGTTTTACCAGAACCGGTTGGGCCTAAAAGTAAAACGTTGCTTTTTTCAATTTCAGTATCGTCGTCTAACTTTGTTTTAGAATTTATTCTTTTATAATGATTATATACGGCAACGGATAAAACTTTCTTCGCTTTATCTTGACCAACTATATATTTGTCAAGCTCGTCTTTAATTTCCTTTGGTTTTTTAAGTTCAATTTCAGAAGTTACGCTTTCGCTTTCTTCTTCACTTAAAATCATATTACAAATTTCAAGACATTCGTCGCAAATATACAAACCGTTAGGTCCTGCAACGAGTTTTTTTGCAAGTTCTTTGGGTTTACCGCAAAACGCGCAATAAAGTCCGTTACCAAGAGTTTCGTTATTAGCCATTAAATCTCCTTACTGTCTACTTTTAAAAATTTTATCAATTAACCCGTAACTCAACGCTTCGTCTGCGCTAAGGTAATTATCTCTATCAGTATCTTTTTCAACTTCTTCAATAGGTTTACCAGTATTTTCAGATAAAATTTTATTGAGTTTATTTTTAATTTTAATAATATGGTCGGCTTGAATTTTAATATCGCTTGCTTGACCTTGCGCTCCGCCAAGTGGTTGGTGAATCATAATTTCGCTATTAGGTAAAGCAAATCTTTTACCCTTTGTTCCGCTTGAAAGCAAGAAAGCGCCCATTGACGCCGCCATACCAATACAAATAGTGTTAACGTCGCACTTAATATAGTTCATCGTGTCGTAAATTGCAAGACCAGCGGTAACCGAACCGCCTGGACTATTTATATAAATAGAAATATCTTTATCAGGGTCTTTACCTTCAAGATAAATAAGTTGAGCAACAACGGTGTTTGCTACCGCGTCGTTAATTTCGCCTGATAACATAATAATTCTATCTTCAAGTAAACGTGAATAGATATCGTAAGAGCGTTCGCCTTTATTAGACTGCTCTATAACCATAGGTATTAATGCCATATAAACTCCTTATAGAGATTACAATCCGCTATATTAAATATAACGGATTGTGAAAAATTATTTTATTTAATTAGTCAATTTTGTTATTTGCTGTTAAGAAAGCAAAAAGTTTTTCGATAAGTACGTTGTTTTCAAAATAACTGAGTTGATTTTGAGGAATAGATTTTTTGTATTCTTCAACGTCTTTACCCATAGCGGCTGCTTGTTCAGCGATTTTAGCGTCGATTTCGCTATCTTCGGCTTTGATGTTTTCAAGTTTAATAATTTCTTCAATAACAAGTTGAGTTTTAACTTGTTCTTTTGCTTGTTTTTCAAAAGATTTTCTATAATCAGCCATAGTTTGACCAACGTATTTAAGATAATCTTCAAGTTTAAGACCTTGATACATCATTCTATATTCCATATCGCGAACGTTGTTGTCAATTTGTCTTTCAACAAGCGCTTTTGGAACTTCAACTTCTGAAGAGTCTGCAATAGTTTTAATAAGTTTATCTTCAGTTTCGTACTTAGCCTTTTTATCGTTTGCTTCTTGAAGTTTTTTCTTAGTTGCTTGTTTGTACGCGTCAAGATTTTCTTCACCGGCAGCGTCTTTAATAAACTCGTCGTTCACTTCAGGAAGTTCTTTAATTTTAATGCCGTTAAGTTTAACGTGGAAGATAGCAGGTTTGCCTTTAAGTTCTTCAGCGTGATATTCGTCAGGGAATTTAACTTCAATATCTTTTTCATCGCCAATATTCATTCCTACAACACCTTCTTCAAAGCCAGGAATAAATTGACCAGAACCAAGAACGAGTGTTTGACCTTCAGCAGTACCGCCTTGGAATTTAACCCCGTCAACCGAGCCAGAGTAATCAATATTAGTAATATCACCGCTTTGAGCAGGTCTATCAGTAACTTCAACTTCTCTTGCGTTTCTTTCAACTAAGCGTTGAAGTTCAGCGTCGATATCAGCGTCAGTTACATTATACGCAACTTTATCAACGTTTATACCTTTATATGCGCCAAGTTTAACTTCTGGTCTAACAGGAACGTTTGCAATTAAAACAATACCCTTTTCGTCAATTTTATCAACTTCAAGTTCAGGTCTATCAATCGCTTCGATTGTAGGTTCTTTGTCAAGAATATCATAATAATATTCAGGGAAAACAAGGTTGATTGCATCTTCAAAGAAAACGCCTGGACCGTATTGTTTTAAAATAACGTTCATAGGAACTTTGCCTTTTCTAAAACCAGGAATATTGAATTTACCTTTGTTTTTGTTGTATGCTTTTTTTTGTGCTTCAGCCCATTCTTCAGCGTTAAGAGTAATTTTAATTTTTACGATGCTGTTTTTATCGGCTTTAAATGTATATTTCATAAAAAATCTCCTGTAAAGGTTTTAATAGTCTTTAACTATTTTAGCAAAGTTTTTATAACTTGTAAAGTTATTAGCGTAATTATTTACAATTTTTATTTACTTTTTACGCCTTTTTTAGTATAATTTACCTAATAAATTTGCTTTTTAACTTTTTAAGGATTATTATGCCCCAAGATTTATTTACGCTTAACTATCTTCAAAAAGAATTGAATACCACTATCGTAGGAGCAAAAATACAAAAAATCAACGTTCCAGACGATTATGAAGTAGTTTTTACCATTTACAATGGTAAGACTTTAAAATTGTGTTTGTCGGCAAGGGCTAAGTATGCAAGGGTGTCTTTATTGCGCGAGGAAAAGAAAAACCCCATCGTTGCTAAAAACTTTTGTATGCTACTTAGAAAGTATTTGCTCGGCGCGAAAATCAAAGGGGTTGAAATTGAAGGCGAAGATAGGATAATTAAACTCGTTTTAGAAAACGAAAACGACCTTAAAGAAAAAACTACTCACCAATTATACGTTGAGATTATGAATAAATACTCCAACGTATTCTTAGTCAATAACGGCGTAATTATGGGCGCGCTTAGACAAGCCCCGCAAAACCTTGACGGAAAACGAATAACTCTTACGGGCGCTAAATACACTTTACCTGAAAAGCAAAATAAAATTTCGCCATATAATAGCGAAGATTTATGCTCGGTATACTCTAAGTTTAACGGCGGAGATTTAAGTAAGTTTATTACGCAAAATATAGACGGGTTTTCACCCGTAACGGCAAGAGAAATTGAGCATCTTATATCATTAAAGGGCGAATTTTCAATTAACACGGCAGTTGACGTTACGTTAAGTTTTATGAATAAAAATGCCAATCCCGTAATTATTACAAGCGGCAACAAAAGCGATTATTACGCCTTTGACTATACTCATATTGACGGGGAAAGAAAGTATTTTTCTTCTATATTAGACGCTATTAGTGAGTGGGCAACTATTGAAGAATTAAAACTTAATTTTGACGTGATGAAAAACGCGTTATCTTCCAAAATTAACGCATACGAGAAAAAACAACTTAAAAATCTTGACGGCATTAACGAAAAAATTACCGAGGCTAGCGGAGCGGAAAAAGTTAAACTTTACGCCGAACTTATAACGGCTAATATTTACGCTCTTAAAAAAGGAATGACTAAAGCGCGTTTAGTTAACTATTATAGCGAAAACGGAGACAGCATATTAATACCCCTTGACAAAAACTTAACGCCTAATGAAAATGCTCAAAAGTATTATAAAAAGTACGCTAAACTTAAAAAGACGGCAAACGCGCTTACTCCAAGAAAAGACGAGATTTTAAAAGAACTAAATTATATTGAGTCTATAAAATTTGAAATTGATAACGCAAGCGACATAACTACCCTTGAAGAAATTAGCGACGAAATTGCGCTTATAAACTTAAACGGAAAAGAAACTAAAACTAATAAGAAAACTAAGCGTGAAATTTCTAAGCCTAGAGAGTATATAGTTGAAAAATTCTTAGTAAAAGTCGGCAAAAATAACGTACAAAACGACGAGTTAACTTTTTCAAGCAACAGATACGATTTATGGTTACACACTAAAAACTATCACTCGTCGCACGTTATTATTCAAACGGAAAACAAACCCGTTAGTGATAGCGTTATTCTTACGGTTGCCGAGATATGCGCATATTTTTCTAACGGTAAGCAAGGCGAAAAAATTCCCGTTGACTACACCCATAAAAAATACGTTAAAAAACCACCAAAAGCAAAACCTGGTAGCGTAATTTATACTGATTTTAAAACGGTTTACGTTACGCCTAATGAACACAAAGAATTACTTAAAAATTAAATATAACCACCAACTCATTTTGCGTTGGTGGTTATATTTTTTATTAAAATTATTAAATTTTATTAAAACGACACTATCGAAATCGGACATATTTTTTAAAAAATGTCCGATTTCGATAGTGCTTTACAATTATTTTTATGTTTTGTTTGCGCTTTTACATAATTTTAGACTATGATTGACTGTCTTAGTTATTGTGGTCAACTACAAATTTAAATGTAGTGCGGTTTTAAAGGTTTTGAAATGATTTTTTGCTTTTATATAACGGTTTAAATGCAAGCAAATCAAGGCAAATGCCCGTAGGCAATAGTTTAGGGCTTTAACGATGAGTTACGCAGTAGATAAACCGTTAGATATTGCATAAAAATTATTGAAAAACCTTAGCCTTTAAAATTAGAATTCGACCTTAAACTTAACAATAAAACTCCTATCGCCATAACCACACGGAACTATCACTTTTTCTCGCATATATTCGGGAATACTTCTAAAAGAATTTGATGGACTATAACGATAATCTTTTAAACAATCGATATGATTTTCTTCGGTATAAGGTTGTTTAAAGGTAATAAAACCTTCGCCAGCACCACGCCAAACGTAATCCCATTTATAATCAGAACTGTAGGCGCTTGTTTTAACGTATTCGTACTTACGGTATTCGAGCCTGTACGGGAAAATTGCATCGGAAATAATAATGCCGTCTTTTTGAGCGAGTTGAGTTAATTTTTCTAAGAAATAGCGCTGGTCTTTGTTAGTTGTAAAAACGTACTTTTTCTTTTCAACTTCCTTAGTCGTTTTAAAGAATAAAAACTTGTTTTCAACAGTTGTTTTTTCAACTTCTTCTCTCATATTACATATAAGAGATATTAAGGGCATTTTTACGCTTCTTTCGTTTAATTTTTTGTATAACTCTAAATATTTACCTTTTAGCGTCATAGAAGATTGATAATAATCAACTAAGCCTATTGTAGCGTAGCCTTCTATAATTTTAACGTCGCCTATCGTTTCGAATTGTTTTGCTTTTGATTTTTGAAGAACGCTATCTTTAATATATTTTAAAACTAAATTAACGTGGTAATCAAACACTTCTTCGTTAAGTTTTTCAAACTCTTTTAAAAATTCGCCTCCCACGTCAGTCGTGTTTGCTCTTAATTCGTCTAAAAATGACGTTGATGGTGATTTTTCGCTCATAAATTTTCTCCTTTTTTATCTTGGTAATTTTTTATACAATATTTCCAAAACTCGTCTTCAAGTTGCAAATAGTAATCTGTATCAACAATAAAACTCAACCCGTGCCCTGCATTTTTGAAAATTTCAACACGGACAAAATCAGGGTTAATTTGTTGTAATTTTGTACTCATTTGGCAAGGCACTAACTTGTCCTCTTCACCGTGAACAATTAAAACGGGAATTTTACAATTTTTTAATGCCTTTTCTGCCGACGTTTTATGTAAATTAACGTGACCGTAAATTAACGCGCCTAAATATATAAAAGGATAGGTAATAGACGTCGGAAAGCCCATTTCTTTAACGACTTTTTTGATAATATCTTTAGGTGAAGAGTACGGGCAATCGGCTAAAATTCCTATTACGTTTTTAGGAAGATTAAGGTCGCTTGCCATAAGCACGGTTGCTCCACCCATACTGACGCCTGAAATTGTAATTAAGCAATTATTGTTAAAACGCTTGTTTAAATACTCTACCCAACTAATTACGTCGTGACGTTCTTTTATACCAAAAGTGATGGTAACGCCGTCGCTTTTGCCGTGCGAGCGTTGGTCTACTATAAGACAGTTATAGCCTTTTTCGTACGCAACTTTATTACCACCGCACATATCTCTTTCAGCGCTACCGCGATAACCGTGAAATTGAAGTAAAATGGGCGCGCCGTCGTAAAAATTATAAAATCTACCGTATAGTTTTTTACCGTCGTATGAAGTTATATAAACTTCTTCAAAATCCCTACTTAACATATCGTCTATCATAGACTTAATTTTTGCATTAGTAACTTCGGGATTATCGCACTTAGGTATATCGTACACGTTTGACACTCTTTTCTTAGGAGAGTAAAACGCCATATAGTAAGTGACAAAACAAAGTATTAGCGTTAATAATATGATTGATAAAACTATTATAATTGCAACTTCCATATTATACCTTCACGCCGTAAACTTCACGATTTAACGTTATTTCTTTGCCGTTTAAATAACTAAGTTCACCTTCAAAACTAAACGCTATTTTATATGCCGTTAAACGTTGTGAGTTTGCTTTATACAACTTGTTAATTTTATTATCGCCGTATTTGCCGTCGCCTATAATAAAATGACCGTGATAAGCAAGGTGCGCGCGTATTTGATGCGTTTTACCCGTTACAAGTTCAACTTCAATTAACGACGTACCTCCGCTTTGTTTAAGCGTTTTATAAAGCGTTATAATTTTAACTGAATTTTTTTGTTGTTTGGAAAAAATTTTAACACTTCCGCTATCAGCATCTTTAACTAAATAATCAGTAAAAGTGCCACTTTTTTGAGTAAATTCGCCGTACACTTCGGCTAAATAGTATTTTTTAATAGTTCTATTTTTAAAGGCGTTAAAAAGTTGTGTTTTCGCCATTTCGTTAAGCGAAAAGCAAAGCAACCCGTCGGTATTAGTATCAAGCCTATGACAAAGTTCTGCGGTAGCGTAAGTTTGTTTTACTATCCTTTCAAAATCTTCGCTTGTAATTTTACAAGGCTTATCTAAAATGACAATATTATCGTCTTTATAAACTACGTTAAGCTCTGGAAGTTTACCGTCGTAATAACAACAAACTTCGTCCCCAACTAACAACCCAACGTCTTTGCTTACGCGAAGACCGTTTATTTTTACGTCTTTTTTACGAAGTAGTTTCATTATCGTTGAATACGAAATACTACCGCCGTAACTACTAAGTAAAAAATCGCTAAGTTTTTGTGCTTTGTTGCAAATAAAATTCTTCATTTATTCTTCCGTTTAATAAATTTGTAAAGCGTAAACGCCGTTATTATAAATATTAAAATTAAAACGCTAGGCACGGTATATTTAATAAACCAATACGCCGTATACGATATTAAAAGCGCTTCAATTAATTGCAAAACGCCAAGTTTTACCGAGAATTTTTTACTAATTTGAACGCTTACCGTGTACATTGCCGTAACGCAAGGCGTGTAAGCGTAAATAAACACGGAAAGGGCAAACAAACTTGCAAAACTAAAAGGTATTCCTTGCGGAAAAAGAGTAATTATAGCGCTAAGTATTCCCTCTTTTGCAAAAAAACCAGCAAGAACGCAAGCGCTAATTCGCGCGTCGTGTATGCCTATCGGTATCGTTAAAAACGACAATGCTTTTCCAACGCTAAAAAGTATGCTTTGATTAAAGTTTTCACCAGCGTAACTTAAATTTGGCGTTACAGATTTTAACAAAAATAATGCTACCGAAATTATAAATATTACGGTACATATTTTTATTATAAACTGTTTTGCGTCACTTAGCAAGGATTTTAATAACATTGTTATTTTAGGTTTACGATACGGCGGTAATTCTATTACGAGCGGTTGTCTATCACCTTTAACGAATAACTTGCCCGATAAATACAGTTGCGTAAGGCTAAAAACTACTCCCACCGCATAAATTCCTACCATAAATAAAAAGGGATATTTTGAATAAGTAGACAAATAAGTAAGTACGGGAATTTTAGCCGAACACGGCACAGTTGACGCCGTTAACACCGCGCGTTTTCTCGTTTGAATATTTTCAAGACCACCCGTTGAAATTACCGACATTGCCGTACAACCAAACCCCATAAAAACGCTAAAAATTGCCCGACCGTTAAGCCCTGTGTTTTTAAGAGCCCCTTCGCTAACGTAAGCAAGCCTTGCCATATAACCACTCTGCTCGCAAACTGTTAGCGATAACGATATAATTAGCATTTGCGGTAAAAAGCAAACTACTCCTAATAGTCCGCCGATTATACCGTCGCATATTAAATTGATTACAAACGGAGAAATTTTTACGCTTTGCAAAAACGAAAACGTATCGCTTTGAAATTTAGTAAAAAAATCACTAAACTCGTTACTTAAATACTGACCAAGCCCAAACTTTCCAAAAGAAATATAAAAAATAAAAAGCGTTAATAGTATAAAGCATGGAAAAGCAAATATTGGAGATAGAGTTATTTTATCTAAAAAACTTTCTTTATAAAGCGGTGGAGTAAAAACGCTATTAGCGTTAAAATTAAAAAGCGCTTTGTCGTCGATATTATCTCTTAATTTACAAGTTGCAATTGCTTTTTTTATTAATTCGATGCCTTTTTTAGTGTTAAATTCACCGTAAATAACGTCGCAAGGTAAAAGTTTACTAAGTTTATTAAAATTGATATTACCACCACGCGCCGTCAATTCTTTTACCATATTTATAGCAATTATAACTTGTCTACCCTGTCTAATATATTCAATAGCGCTTTTTATTGCGAGGCTAAAAGTTACCGCTTCAATTATAAATAAAATTATTCCGTCGCTACTTTTTATAAACTCTAACGCCTTTTTTTCTTCTAACGTAGACGGAGTTAGCGAATACGCGCCGGGTAAATCGCTAATTAAATATTCTTTACCGCCAATTTTAGCTATTTTTGATAGCACGTCTACCGTTACCCCGTGCCAATTACCAACGTGAGCGTTTCCGTTAGTTAGACCGTTAAACACCGTGCTTTTACCAGAGTTTGGCATACCCGTTATAATTATTTTATTCATTTTGCAAGCCCCCTTTAGAATTTATATAACTACACGTTATTGAACTTGCAATTTCACTTGATAGCGCAACGAGTCTGCCACCCACTAAAATAATCATACACGCGCCGTTTTTTAAAGTGCGTAAAACGTTTATTTTTTGACCTTTTTTTATACCGAGATCTAATAGTCTATTAGTAATGTTTTCATAAGGATAATTTACGTCTTCTATTATAACGCAAGAAGATATTTTTGCATTTTTAAGTTTCATACAAAATTGTATGAATTTAAACTAACCGCTATGACATAATAAGTAATGGAATTTAATTATATATGACTAAAAATAATTTTAGCATCTAAGTATAAAAGTCATTATATAAAAAACGCGTTAATTTCACATTTAGTGATTTTAACGCGTTTAATTTAGTTTTGATTATCTATCTTCTTCAGTTGCTTTTTCTTCTTTAACCTTTTCTTTAGGTTTAATGAATAAAATTAAAATTATACCAATAAGACATAATGCCGAAATACAAAGGAAGATAAACGGAACGGTATTAACTGAAAGCCAATCTGAAAAACTCGTTTCAAATTCTACCGTAACGTATTTATCAGCAACTTTGATAATTGCTGTTTCTGCTTCATCAGACTTACCTTCACAATCAAGTACCGTTGCTACCACTTTGTAAAGACCAAGTTTTTTAGGTGTAAACGATAAACTTGAAGAAAGTTCTTCTTCAGCGTCTACCCAAGTAGCGCCATCGTCTGAAGAATATTTTAAAACGTAAGTAGTCGTTATGTCGTTACCCTTAGCGGTAAATGAAATATCGTCGTACTCGTAATCAACGTAACCGTTTTCTTGGTAAGTTGAGTTAGATGTAATTGACGGCTCTGTGCTTTCAATTTCAAACGAGAAAATAGGAATTACTAGTTCATTAGACGTAATAGGATTAGCGGTAGTATCAATAACTTCGTCGTCTTTAATTTCGTCGTTAGGGTAATACTTATACTCACCGTCCGCTTGTTTTACTGCGTAAACGCGTTCGCCTAAGTTGTTTTTAGGCATATAGAAACCGTCTTGTTTTTCAACGAGATATTTTTCACTAAGTTCTAAAATAGAATCTTCATTATCAAGAATTAACGCATCAGTTTTGAAAGTAACGTAGAATTTGTAAGTACCTACGCTTGAAATTGTAAATTTATCAGACGTAGTAGTTGCGTAATAAGTCGAACCGTTAGATGCGTAATGTACCGTTTTTTGAACGGCAGAAGAATCGTAAGCAAGCGTTGAAATTTCAACTATATCTTTAAGTGAAGGAACTTGGAATTCGTCGCCTACTTTTAAAGAGTTATTTTCGTCCGTTTTAGCGTTTTTAAGAATTTCTTCTTTATAATCGTCAAATCCGTTTGCCGTTAAGTATTTAATAGGAGCAAGAGTAGACGCGTCAGTCGTAACGGTAACTTCTACGCTTTCAACGTTAGCGGTATCGCTCGTTTTAAACACTTCAATAGTGTACGCGCCAGTTTTAACCAATTTAGCAACTATCACACCGTCTTTATACGAAATTGAAGCAAGGGCATCTTTAACGTTACCTTCAGCAACGTCAGCCTTAGCGCCATTAGTATAAACAACTACGTCATCAACTTCAATAGTAACGTCGTTACTATCAGCGCCTAAAATAGCCTGATTTTGAACTTCGTAACAAAATTCAACCGAACGTGGAACGGTTATTGAAGTAGACGCTTTTGCAACGCCACCGCTGATAGCGGTAAACGGCAATACGAGTACGGCAAGAAGTGGTATTATTAAAAATCTTAAAGCATTCTTTCTAGTCATGAAAGCAACTCCTGAAAACAAGTAAGATTAATTCTTACCCATTGTATTTTATAATTACTATACTATTTTACTATTATCAACGAATTTTGTCAACGCTTTATTAAAATTAATTTTAATACTTACGCCCTATTTTGTAAAAAATATGCTTGTAACGCTTTTTATTTTGCTTGAATACAATAAAACGTAAGGAACTACCTTTTTAGTAACTTAAGTATTCAAAGGATAAAATGCAACTAATATTACTACTTACTACTGCTATTACCGTTAGCATTGATTCGTTTATATGCGGACTGTCTCTTCAGTCACAATTCAAAAGCAACTCAAAAATACTTTTTGGTATTTGTTTTTCAGTATTTATTACTTGTACTATTGGAGCAATTAGCGGGAATTTTATTGGAGCGCTACTTGATAATTTTGCCGAACTACTCGGCGGAATTATTCTTTATATAGTTGCTTGCATTAACTTAAATTTTAAACAACCCAAACGCCAATTAATATCAGCAAAAAATGGTAAAATTTTAGCAATTTCTATTACGGTCGGCGTCGGCGTAGGGCTTGACGGAGCGCTTGCGTGCTTTTCACTCGTCGCAATAGGTTATAACGCTATTTTAATAGTGCTTTTAGTAACTATTATGCACGTTATCGCTATGCTATTTGCAATCACCATAGCAAACAACGTTATAACTAAAAAACTACTTAGTTCTAACTATATAGCACCGTTAATAGTAGCCGTAATGGGAGCGTATAAAATAATTAACTTTTTTATAAAATAAAACACTCGGTTTAATTCTTGTAATTTCCGAGTGTTTTTTATTGCATTGTGTTTAAGCATATTACCGTAAATTTTTATTTTAGCGACAATATTTTCGCCCTACACTAACTATTCATAATTATTTTAATCAATGCGTGGAACAAGAGATACGCCCGTATCAAAAATTTTCCAAGGCGATAAATCTTTTGGCGGTTCTATTTTAAAAGTAAGCCTTTCCTTAGTAACGGGGTGAGTGAACGATAACGACGTTGCCCATAACGCTAAATTACCTTTAACGGCGTTTTCGCCACCGTAACGCATATCGCCGTAAACGGGATATCCTAAGTGACTCATTTGAACGCGAATTTGATGGCTTCTACCCGTGTGCAAAGTAACTTCTGTAAACGAAAGTCCCGACTTTTCTTCAATAACTTTATATTCAAGTTCGGCAAACTTAGCGCCTTCAACAGACTGACCGCAAACGTATACCATATTATTAATAACGTTCTTTTTTAAGTAATTTGTTAACGTTTGTTGCTTTTTAGGTAACGTGCCGACTAAAACGGTATAGTATTTTTTAATAAAATCACCCGTTTTCATTTGTTCGCTAAGTCTTCCCGCCGCCTTTGACGTTTTAGCGTATACCATAACGCCACCAGTAGGACGGTCAAGCCTATGAACAAGACCAACGTAAACGTTGCCCGGTTTATTATCTCTAACTTTAATATAGTCTTTAATAACCGTAAGCATATCAACGTCTTTGCTATCGTCAGCGCAAGACGGCATATTTTGAGGTTTTAAAACGACCATTATGTGATTATCTTCATATAAAATAATAGGCTCTATCATAATAATTTCCACAAAAAGTTGCTGTTTTTCATTTTTCGTTTTTCCAAAGCCCCGAACATCCGCAAGGCAACGCTATACCTTCGTTTGTAGGAAGCCCCACTTCGTACGCTTCAATTTCTCCGCCAAAATCTTTAAGATTAAGCGATAAAATGTTTTTAATAACTTGAGGTTGAAGCCCGGTAGTATAACTGTTTATAAGGAAGAATAACGGATTATCCGACAACACGTTTACGCACGTTTTTACAAGGTTGAAAAGTTCGTTTTCAATCTTCCACGTTTCGCCGTTAGGTCCTCTACCAAAACTTGGAGGGTCCATAATAATAGCGTCGTATTTTCTTCCTCTACGAATTTCACGCTGAACGAATTTAAGACAGTCGTCAATAATAAATCTAACTTTACCTTCGCCAACGCCCGACAACCTACAATTTTCACCCGCGCGTTCAACCATACCTTTTGCCGCGTCAACGTGACAAACGGACGCGCCTGCCTTTAAGCAAGCAACGGTTGCTCCGCCCGTGTAAGCAAATAAATTAAGTACGTTTATAGGTCTATTTGCATTTTTTATAAGCGCGGACATCTTCTCCCAATTACCCGCTTGCTCAGGAAATAATCCCGTATGCTTAAAACCCATAGGCTTAATTAAAAACTTAAGTTCGCCGTACGTTACTACCCACTCTTTAGGCATAGGCTTACGCTCTTCCCAACCGCCACCGCCCGTTGAACTACGAACGTATTTAGCGTTGAGTTGATTGTACCCGTCCATATTAGTACTGCTTGGCCATATAACTTGAGGATCTGGTCGTAAAAGATGTACGTCTTTCCAACGTTCGAGTTTATACCCGTCCCCCGTCGCTATAATTTCATAATCTTGCCATTTGTCTGCTAAAACCATATTACTCCGCTTTTTCTACGCCTAAAATAACTTTATCTGAGCCAATATCCCATTCTTTAACGTAACCGCTTACGCTATCGCTAGGTATAACTTTTACGGCAAGCACGCTTGAAGCAAGTTCTTTTTCTTTACTTATAAGAACTTTTTGAGCGTTGCCGTTAGCGTTGTAATATAAATTAATTCTATCAGTAACTTCAAAGCCTGCTTCTTTTCTCATCGTTTGAATTTTAGAAATTATTTCACGCTCGATACCTTCAAGTAAAAGTTCTTCAGTTATATTACTATCTAAAACGACTGTCATACCGTTTTCACTTGCCGACACGAAGCCCGATTTGCTTTCCGACGAAATTAATAAGTCGTTTTCGCTAAATTCAATTTCCGCTCCGCCAAGAGTAACTTTGTATACTTCGCCTTTTTTAACTGTATCAACGATAAGGCCAGCGTCGCAACTTTCAAGGAATTGACGAATTAACCCAAGTTTTGCGCCGTATTTAGGGCCTAAAGTTTTAAGTTGTGGTTTAATTTTGTAAGTAACGAAAGATTTTGCGTCTTTTAAAAGTTCAACTTCTTTAACGTTGAGTTCGTCTTTAGCAATTTCAAGTAAATCGTCTGTTAAATTAACGCGTCTTTCAGTAGTAACGTAAAGTTTGCTAAGCGGTTGACGGTTTTTAATGTTAGCCGAATTTCTTGCCGCTCTACCAAGTACTACTACTTCTAATACTACCGACATATTTTCTTCAAGTTCGCTATCTGTAAGACTATCGTCTTTTTTAGGGAACTCGCAAAGATGAACGGACTTAGGCGCGTCTTTATAAAACTCTGGAACAAGGTTGAGATAAATACTTTCAGCCATAAACGGAACGTACGGCGCTGAAAGTTTAGCAAGCGTTACAAGCACTGTGTAAAGCGTAGTGTAAGCGGCAGCCTTGTCGTCAGTCATTTCCTTACCCCAATATCTTTCTCTACCACGGCGAATATACCAGTTACTTAAATCGTCAACGTATTCTTGAAGCATACGCGAAGTTTCAAAAATTTGGTATTTTTCAAGACCCTTATCAATATTTTCAATAAGGGTGTTAAGTTTGCTTAAAATCCACTTATCCATAAGCGAAAGTTTGCATTTTTTAATATCGTATTCGCTTGGATTATATTTATCAATTTCAGCGTAAAGCACAAAGAACGCGTAAGCATTCCAAAGCGTACCCATAAATTTACGTTGCGCTTCGCTTACCGCTTCAGGATAGAAACGTGATGGAAGCCATGGCGCTGAACCGGTGTAGAAATACCATCTAACAGCGTCTGCGCCTTGTTTATCAAGTACCGACCAAGGATCTACTACGTTACCTATATGCTTAGACATTTTAACGCCGTTTTTATCGTTAACGTGACCTAAAACTATACAGTTTTTAAATGGAGATTTTCCAAATAAAATTGTTGAAATAACTAATAAAGTATAGAACCAACCACGAGTTTGGTCAATTGCTTCGCTAATAAAGTCGGCTGGGAATTGAGTGTCGAAAAGTTCTTTATTTTCAAACGGATAGTGAAGTTGAGCAAAAGGCATTGAACCAGAGTCAAACCAACAGTCTATAACGTCTTTAACTCTACTCATAGTTCCACCGCATTCACACTTAAACGTAGGCGCGTCGATATACGGACGGTGAAGTTCAATTTCACCTTCAATACCGCAAAGCTCTTTGAGTTCTTGTCTTGAACCTATAACATGTACTTTATTACATTTATCACACGTCCAAACAGGAAGCGGAGTACCCCAATATCTTTCACGAGATAAACCCCAATCAATTACGTTTTCAAGGAAGTTGCCCATTCTACCAGACTTGATAGTTTCAGGCATCCAATTAACAGAGTTGTTTGACGCAAGGAGTTGGTCTTTAACCGCCGTAGTTTTAATAAACCACGAACTTCTTGCATAGTAGATAAGAGGGGTATTACAACGCCAACAGAACGGATAACTGTGCGTAAATTCTTGAACTTTAAACATTAACGAACGCTCGTTGAGTTGGTCGATAATAACCTTGTCGGCATCTTTAACGAATAAACCCGCTATACCGTCGCAACAATCAAGCATTCTACCACGATTGTCAACGAGATTAACAAACGCAACGTCGTATTTTTGGCAAACACGGCTATCGTCTTCACCAAACGCAGGAGCGTTATGAACTATACCAGTACCGTCTTCAAGAGTAACGTAATCGTCAAGTACTACGATATACGCTTTTTTATTTTTTTCAAGTTCGCTTTGAGCGTAACTAAATAACGGCTCGTATTCGGCGTACTCGTACTCTTTACCTGGCTTTACTGATAAAACTTCGTATTCTTCAAAAAGTTTAGACGCTAAAGCCTCAGCAAGAACGTAAATGCAACCGTCGTTTGCTTTAATTTCAGCGTAATTTGCGGTAGGGTTAAAACAGAGCGCAACGTTAGAAGGTAAAGTCCAAGGCGTAGTCGTCCACGCTAAGAAATACTTATTTTCTTCGCCCTTAATTTTAAACTTAACGTAAACTGACTTTTCAGTAACGTCTTTATACCCTTGCGCTACTTCGTGAGAAGAAAGAGCAGTTCCGCAACGAGGACAATAAGGAACGATTTTATAGCCTTTATATAAAAGCCCTTTCTTCCAAATTTCTTTAATTGCCCACCATTCGCTTTCAATATAATCGTCGTGATAGGTAACGTAAGGATTATCCATATCGCACCAATATCCAAGACGGTCTGACATAGTTTTCCATTCAGACGTATACTTGAATACCGATTGTTTACATTGTTTAATAAACGGCTCGATACCGTATTTTTCAATATCTTGCTTACCGTCAAGCCCGAGTTTTTTCTCTATTTCAAGTTCAACCGGAAGACCGTGCGTATCCCAACCCGCTTTTCTTAAAACGTGTTTACCTTTCATTGTTTGGTAACGTGGGATAATATCTTTCATAACGCGTGTTAAAACGTGACCGATATGCGGTTTACCGTTGGCTGTTGGAGGACCGTCGTAAAAACAAAATTCTTCTTTGCCTTCGTTCTTTTTAACGCTTTCAGCAAACACGTCGTTTTCTTCCCAAAACTTAATAATTTCTTTTTCTCTTTCAAGGAAATTAAGAGTGGTTTCAACTTTTTTATACATAATATCTCCTTAACGAAACTGTATAACAGTTTATGGCTTTTAGTACTTTGCAGTTAAAAAACGGGCTACTGCCCGCGCAAACTCGTCTTTTATGTCGACAAAAGTAACTTTTTTATTTATTTTAACAAATAAAGTTATAATAGTCAAACTAAAAAAGCAATAAATTGCTCTAAATACTTGATTATTTGTCAAATTTAGTATAAAATAACGTTACTGCGCTAAGTGGGGAGCTAGCGGTGCCCTGTAACTTGCAATCCGCTATAGCAAGGCCGAATCGCCCTTCGAGGTTGTTGGTATGGAAGGCTGCGCAAAGTAAGTAACGTTGATGTCAAGGTCTTATGCAACGAGGCCCCGTGAACCGTGTCAGGGTAGGAATACAGCAGCACTAAGCGGACCGTTTCGTGTGCCATAAGGTTGCTTTGGCGGAGTCAACTGCTTTGCTAACGCTTCGGTACTCACTATCGGAAAGGGATGCGCAGTACTTTCGACGCTAAGGGCTTTGGTTTTTCCATTGCCCTTTTAAAAATAAAACTGACCGAGTTTATTAAGCAAGGCTAAGCGAGTATAAATTATGATAAGTAAAAATTTGCAAGCAATTTTAAACGAAATATCACTAGGTAACGATAGAGGCGAAAAAATTACCCTTGTCGGCGCGACTAAGTTTGTCCCCGTTGAAATTATTAACGAGGCTATTTCGCTAGGCTTAACTGATATTGGCGAAAACCGCGCCCAAGAATTTAAAGATAAATTTCCGTTAGTTTTACCGGTAAATTATCACTTTATTGGAACTTTACAGACAAATAAAATCAAGTATTTAATTGGTAAAACTTCGCTAATTGAAAGCGTATCTCGAAAAGAACTTATTGACGAAATTTCACGCCAAAGCGTAAACAAAAACGTAACGACGAATATTTTAATTCAAGTAAATATTGGAAATGAAGAAAACAAGCACGGCTATACGTTAGACGAAGTTAACTCTGCCGTAAGTTACGCAAGTAGTATGCCAAATTTAAAAGTTTTAGGACTTATGGCAATGCTTCCTGAAAGCGACGACCAAGACTTGCTTGCTTCTTTATTTGATTTAATGCGCAGTAAGTACGACGAGTTGAAAGACGTTTACAACTTTAAATATTTATCAATGGGAATGAGTGGCGATTACAAATTAGCAATAAAGCACGGCTCGAATATGATACGAGTAGGTAGCGCCATTTTTGGAAAAAGATATTGAAAAAGTCCACCGTTTTGAGTAATAATCAAAATCAAGGCACAAAAGAAATTAAAGCATTTTCACCTAAAAAACCAAGCCAAACGGAAGAAATTATACAGTATATAAAACAACACCCTGCAATTATAACTTTGCAGTTTTGCAACGCGGTAAATAGTCAACGAATATTAGACCTATTATGCGGAGCGGTATGCGCGCTTAATTTAAAAATATGTCCACTTGACAAAGAAAACTATTTAATAACCAAATAATTTTTTGCGTTTTGTATTCACAAAACGCTTTTTTTATGCTACAATACTATTAATTTAAAACTATTATAGGAGGAAGGAATTATTTCCTAATTAACAGTATGGCAAAAGTATGCGTGATAACTGGTGGCGGTAGCGGAATGGGCTTATCTGCCGCAAAATTTATGGATAAAAGCAAAATTATAATTTTATCTGGAAGAACTGAAGCAAAATTACAAAAAGCAATAGACGAACTTACTTCTTTAGGTTTTACCGCTTACGCTAAAGCGTGTGATACAAGCAAGCGTGAAAGCGTTCAAGCACTCGTTGAGTTTGCAGTATCTAAAGGCGAAGTAACTAACGTTATTAACTCGGCAGGCGTATCTCCTGCAATGTCTAAGCCTGAACCTATCGTGAGAATTAACGCTTTAGGTACGGTATATATCAACCAAGAATTTTCTAAAGTAATGAAGGAAGGTTCTGTTATAGTTGACGTTGCTTCAAACTCAGCGTACTCTTTACCAAATATTATCTTACCTAAAAAGGCGTATAAACTTGCCGATACCGATGAAGAATTATTCGTTAAGAAAATTTTAAAACGCGCTTCAATTGCTAAAGGCGACTATCAACAAGCCGGCTTTGCTTACGCTCTTTCTAAAAACTTCGTAACTTGGTACGCCGCTAAATGCGCGTTCGAATACGGACCTAAAGGTATCCGCGTTTGTTCGTTAAGTCCAGGCTTAATCGCAACTGATATGGGCGACCTTGAGAAAGAAAACGGCGGTATGCTTATTCCAATGTCTTGCGAAGAAAGAATGGGCAAACCTGACGAACTTGGTTACGCATTAGCAACCGTTGCCGACGAAAGAAACGGCTATCTTGCCGGCGTTGACGTGCTTGTAGACGGCGGTTCAACTCGCGGAATGAAAGAATTTAAAAAGAAAAAGAAATAAAATAACGATAAAAACTCTTGGGAAAAACCAAGAGTTTTTTAAATAATGATTAGAACAAACTTCGATTATTTTTGTAAATAATATGCGTTAGTTTTTTAAGTAAATAATTTCATAGCATATTAAACTACCCTTTGGAAAATCAACCAAAGGGTAGAATTTTTTATTAAAGTAATTTAATTACAACTTCACTTTCGCCTTTATTTAGTTTAATGACGTACGCGCCTTCAACTAATAGTTTAGCGTTTACTTTTTTGCCATTGACGGTAAAAGAGTATTTTTTATTATCGTCAAGACAAACTATTGCATAAGCGGTATCAAGCGCCGTAATAGTTTTAAACTCTAAACCCGTTTTCGTTACCGTTTTTTTAGTTATTAACGTTTCAAAACCTACCGTAACTGAGTTTTTAACGTAAAAACTTTCAAAAAACGAAAGAACTGGCGATGATAAACCCGAAAACTGCGGAAATCCTGCTCCCCTACCGTTTTCTATCATAAAATGCTCGAAAGAATTATAAGTATCGTAACACTCGCGTTGCCATACCGATAAAACGACGTTTGCAATTTGACACGCTAAGTCAATTTCACCCCTATCAAGTAACGATATAAATAATATCCATTGATGCGGTATCCAAACTGAGCCGTTCCAGTACCCCTTTTTAGAAAAATAACTTGCCCTTGTATCAACGGCGCTAACACCGTATTCAGTTAGTAAACCATTTTTAATGTTTTCTAAAACTTTTTGACTTCTTTCTTTTGACGAAATACCCGCAATGTACGGATATACACCGTCAAGACCTTGGTTATAGTTAGTACCGTCTTGATAGCGCAAGAAGTTTTTAGGCTTGCCGTTTTCGTCGTGAATCATATACGAATAATAACCACACTCGTCGTCAAATAAATTGTCTTCTATAACGGCGGAATATTTAGCAATTGCAACTTCGTAATCAGATTGGTCGTTAAAGCCAAAGTATAGAGAAATATTTTTTAAAATTTTAGCAATTAGCACCGTTTCTGCGGTAGTAATAACACAAGTCGTATCGTTATAAGTCGCCGTTTTTTCGTTTTCGATAGTGCGTAAACGTATGTGTTTTTGCGGTGGATAATCATCCCAACCGCCCGAATTATAAAACAAGTGCCACGTTTTTATAAGTCCCGAATTTACTTGACAAACGTCTGCGTCCATTTTAGCGTAAAAATCGTAATATTGTTTTATCATAGGATATAACTTTAACAGTTTATCACGATTTTCAGGGTATTTATCAAACAAGTATTTGTATAAGAAAATTTGCGTAGGCACAAGCGAGCCTGCAAAAATAAACGGGCTATGCTTATCACCAACGGGAGTTAAATATGTGTTTAAACATTCGTATGCGCGATTAAAATCGGTAACGCCAAGACCTATACCTATCATACCGCTGTCCCATTGATATAAACAATCCCAAAATCTACCAGGGGTGCTATGGCGAATAAATGAACGTCTATTATAGATAGGATATACTATGTTAAGTAACGTGTTTGTTGCTATAAAATTTTGAGAAAACGCAAACTTTTCACCGCAATTATTGCAGTTTAACGAAAACTCTAACTGCTCTTTTCTAAGCACGTTTTCATCACCGCAAAACACAGTAAACGTAACAGTTTTACTTTCGTTTGGTAAAAGATAGATAGGTTTTCCAACTAAAACTTCGTAAACGTCTTTTCCGCCAGCGTCGAAGAAATTAAAAACGTGATCGTGAACGCGATGTTCTAACGCAGGACCTATATCGTCACACAAAATACGACGAACAAGTTCAACGGAATTATCCCACGTTACTGTGTACACGGTGCCTATACCGTCGTATTTTAAAGTCATTTTATTATCGGTTAAAACTTTGTTTGGCGTAACGTTTTGTTTAAATTGAGTAAAAGTAACGCTATCAACGTTTTTACCAATAGCAAACCCGTCTATTGTTATAGACTGCAACGGTATTAACTTAACGCTATTAACGTTTATATCTTCAAACTCTAAGCAAGCGTAAGTAAAGTTTTGACTACTTTTTATAGGTAAAAGTAATTGTTTTACGCCATTAAGTATAATTTTTAAAGCGCCGTCGCAATCGCTTTTATATCTAATACCAATAGAATTTGCTTGAGCGCTTACGTTATATAAGGCAAAATGACTATCGTTATAAAAATAATTACCAGAAAGCGCCGTGCCTTGAACTCCCGACGTAAAATCACAAACTTCTTCGCCTAAATATCTTCCTTGAACAGCGTACCTATCGCAAATTTTAACGTCTTGATAATCTAATGCGTCAACGAACTTTTGGTTAGCGTTTAAATTAGGTTTAACGTACGTTTTATGATATAACGGAACAAGCCCGTTTTTTACTTTTTGAGTTTGAAGTGAAAAAGCAACGTTAGGATACACCGATTGATTTAATTCGGTGTTGTTAACAAAATTACAATCAACGTCAATACGTTTATCATCGGTAATATTATAGGTAACGTCGCAATAAACCCTATCTTTCCATTCAAGTTCATATCGGTAAGTAAAACGCGTTAAATCAACGTTAGACTTCCACATTTTTACAGGGCCACCGCTAATGCTTTTTGACGCTATAACGTTTCTACGAAAAAATCCAGGGAAAACTTCAACGTTAAAGGTTGTACCATAAACGCTATCCGCTATGTGCGTTGCTCCTAAATACTCTTTGTTATATGGACCGCATTTGCCTAATGAAAGGTCGTAACTTTTATCCATAATTCACCTCGTAAATTAATACTATAAGTTTAACTTATTTGCAATATTATGTCAACACCAACGATTAACTCCAATAAAAAACGCAATAAACTTGATTACTTTTTTCAATGTTTAAAATATTTTTACTTTAGGGTACTATCGAAATCGGACATTTTTCAAAAAACATGTCCGATTTCGATAGTATATTACGTTTAGTTTTTTATTTTTGACAGAATTTCTAGTTAAAATTAATAGTTTTAATAATGAAAAAAGCGAAACGAAAACCGCTCCGCTTTATTAAGTTTGATATTGATTAGTTTAATAACGTACTTTTTAAAGGGATAGAAACAAGCAAGACAAGGCTCACTTTATTGGCACGGACTGAATTGACCTTTGTGGTCATTCAGGTCGAGACGATAAAGTAGTAACGCAGTATTGCGCCGTTTATATCACTTTAAGAAAAGTATTTGTTCTTAACCTTCTCAGGCTTTCCGCTTGTTACACTTTCGTAAGCGGCGTTCATAGCGGCAATTGAATTGTAGTGATACTTAACACCAACGGTTGGAAGTTGGTTGTTACGAATTGCGTGATAGAATTGTTGGGTTAAACCGCTAACTCCACCCTTACGCGCTTGTGAACCGAGCATATAATCGTTATTATCTCCACCATTTTGATAAGTATGAATACCGTAAAGGTCGGCGATGATAGAGCCTTTAGTTCCGTGAACGGTCATATCAACTTCGACGGTTTTAGGGCTTTTTTGCCAGTTTACCATTCTTACCACTTTATTTTCTATGTTAGCATAAGACGGATCAATTGAAACGTACACGCCTTTTTTAGTTTTACCAATAATAGGTATCATTTCATCAATTTCAGTATCGCGAATGTTAGGACCAACGTCAGCGAACATAACGTCGAAATCATCGTCAAGAACAAAACGAATAGCATCAAAAACGTGTGGATGGTCGGCAAGAGCGCCACCGCGGAAACGGTCGCAACCTTTATAAAGCCTTACGCGTTTACCATAACTTGCTTCAGGGTTAGATTGCCAAGCGCGCCACCATACGGGGTTGTGTGAGAAGTTGAGCGCAGTAATAGATATAACGTCACCGACAGCGCCACTCTCTACAAGGTCTTTAACGCGCATAAGTTCGCCGTGAACGCGCATTTCAAGTTCAATTTTGAAAACTACGCCCGCTTCGTCGGTTAAACGTATCATTTCTTCATATTCGTCCATATCGAAAGTAGGAATTTTCATGCTTAAAATATGGAGTTTGCGTTCGCACGCCCATTTAACTTGACGGAAATGGCTTTGGTTATCACTTGCAATAACTACCGCTTCAATGTCGGGATGTTCGGCGTAAAGTTCGTCGTCACTATCGTATTGCTTAATGTCTGGCCAATTTTCAAGACCAACGTTATTTCTATATCCAGGCGCTATCGAAACGCCTACTAAATCGAAGTATGGGCTTTTTGAAAGTCCGTAATAATGACGAGCGTGACCGTGATTACACGACAAAACTGCTATTTTTATAGGTTTAATTTCTTTGCTCATACTCTTAACTCCTTATAAGTTGTTTTTTCGCCCGTCGCAAGCGATTTCATTGCGCCGTCAACAAGGTTTTTAAGATAATCTTCACGGGCAATCCACTCGTCAATATCGTCAAGATTGCGAAGTAAACCGAAAATTGTGTACGCTTTATCCATTTGTTTAAGGGTAAGACCGAAAAGAGGAACGTCAATATCAATAAACGATTTGTTTCCATCGTCAGAGAAAAGGAAAATTTCGTCTTGGTCGAGTTTATTGTCAAAACAAACATCGCTCGTTTGACCGTTAGTTGAATAAATGGTGTGTTTAGCGCGCGCTTTTTCGCCTGCCGGCATCGTAACGGCAAGTTCTAAACTACAAATAGTGTCGTTTTCCATCTTAACGATGAAGTTTGCTGCTTTTTCATTTCCAAATCCCATAATATAAGCAACTTTACTGCGTAAAAAATACTCCGCCAAGTCAAGTTCAACAAACAAAACTTGCTCTAAAGTTTTATCACGTCCTGCAAAATGCGACGTTCTTAAAGTGCTAAGTTTGCCAAGTTTATTATCGCAATTTAAATACATTCCGTAGTTTTTAACGTAATAACGCCAATCGTACATAGGCACTACTTTACCGTTTATTTCAACGGCATCACAAAAGGCTTTTTCGCCACGCGGAATATATTTGAACGGTTTTTCGGGAAGGTCCGCTTCAATATAAAGACGCTTCACGCCTTCTTCAATAGTGGTAATCTTTTCCATAACTCTCCTTGATAGTATGAATTTATAAAATTTGTCGCCGTAAATTACGTTGAATTTACTAAACGCAGTTAAAGTTTAGCATATAATTTTTTGAATTACAACATTTTTTATAACAAATAACAATTTTTTTAAAATTTACAACAAAATTTGAACTTGCATAATTGAAGACAAAGTAAAAATTAGTTTATAAAAAATAAAAAGCTTGCTAACAAAAGCAAGCCTTAGCATCGTTGTATATTTTTTAACTTTAATTATTTGATTTTTGCGGACTTTTTACGGGAATTTTTTAGTTGTTAGTCTACTATATCAACTGTAGTGAATTGCGCGTTTTGATATGAACTTTCAACTTTAACACTATTATTTTTAGCGCTTAAATTACCAAATATTTTATTACAAGGAAGGTAAACCTTAGTGTCCTTTTCAACTTTTTTAACTTCGTAACCTAATAAATAATCAACAATAAGCGATATAAATTTCATAATTTCCTCCTGTTTACATCGCTATTATATTAAGTTATATATGACAACATTATGTCATTATTTAAAAATATTTGTCGAAAATTTTAAAATTTTTATTTTGCATAAATTTATATTGAATTGACCTTTGATGTTGTTTTAGTCCGCGATTTTTAAAAAAACGACGCTAAACGAAGTGTTTTAAAAGCGAAGCGATAATTTACTCCGCTCAATTAAGTTTAATAATGTGCGTTTTTAAAGGGATAGAAACAAGTTAGGCTAGGCTCACTTTGGGTGGATAGACACAA
>CALDOZ010000010.1 GCA_937912025.1 uncultured Clostridia bacterium
TATTGATTTTTAATGGATTATGTGATAAAATAAACTCACCGATAAATAAGAATTTACAAGTGAGTGTAAAAATGAAGTATATAGAATATGGAAAGCATTGTCTTAATACAATTATTCTTCTACACGGCGGTGGGTTGTCGTGGTGGAATTATGAGGATGTAGCAAATGCGCTTCAAAATGATTATCATATCATTTTACCTATACTGAACGGTCACGCCGAAAGCGACAAAGCTTTTACAACAATAGAGAATAATGCCAAGGAGATTATTGAATATATCGATGCGCACTGTGGCGGTTCGGTTTTGATGATTGGCGGTTTATCTTTGGGTGGGCAGATTCTGTTAGAAATCTTATCCCAACGGAAAGATATCTGCCAATATGCCGTCGTTGAAAGTACTCTTGTCAGACCATCAAAACTAACGTATTATATGATAAAACCGGCATTTGGCAGCTGTTATGGTTTGATTAAACATAAATGGTTTTCTGCGCTTCAATTCAAATCGTTAAAAATAAAAGCGAATTTGTTTGAGCATTATTTTAGGGATACTTGTGCAATTTCAAAAAAAGATATGATTGCGTTTTTGCAAGCCAACTCATTGTATTACCTAAAAGAATCAATAAAGGAATGTACCGCAAAAGTACATATATATATCGGAGAAAAGGAAAATAGTTCTATAAGAAAATCAGCCGTGGATATTCACAACGCCTTGCCAAAAAGTACACTACAAGTTTTGCCAAAATTGTATCACGGCGAATTTTCCATAAACCACGGCAACGATTATGCTCAAAAAATAAGAGAGATCATCAGTATTTGACAAATTCCAATTTATCGAACTAAAATAGGTGCTACCCGTTACAAGAAAATGCACCCATAGCTCTAAAATTTGCACCCACCCGAAAATGGTATCAGAATTTTAGTTTACTCACATAAAGAAACCATAATATTGATACGAAAAATATCGGTATTATGTTTTTTATTGCCAAAATGGGGGTATTTTTCCCTTTTTTATAGGTTTTACAGCAAAAATTTAGGCTAGCAGGGATAATTTTTGTCCTCGCAAGCCTTTTTTGTTTTTAGCCATAAAAAATAAATCGTTTACTTTATACCCCTTTCGTTCAATTTATGGGGTATCGTTCAATTATTGATTCGCTTAAAAGAATTATTGATTTTTAATGGATTATGTGATAAAATAAACTCACCGATAAATAAGAATTTGACGGCCACTTTTAAGATGATTAACAAATTAGGAGGGGATCTTTATGACTAAAAAGAGGAAGATTATTCTTGCAACGGTAGCGATCTCTATTTTATTGGTTATAGGGGTAAGTCTTACATATATTTTTGCTGTGGCATTGCCGCAAAAGCGAGAGAAGGAGCAATTATTAAAAGCGGCGCAGGAGTATTATGACGCAAAGCTTGCTATGTATACAGCGGAAAACGAGAAATATGATGACTATGAGGTGGACGTTGCATTCCTTGGCGACAGCCTTACCGACGGATACGATCTTGAAAAATACTTTCCGCAATATCTTGTTCTTAATCGCGGAATTGGTGGTGAAACGACCTTTGGTCTTGAAAAACGTCTTAAGGTATCGGTTTATGATTTAAAGCCTAAAGTGGCAGTAATGCTCATAGGGGCAAATAACTTTGATACAATGTTTGATAACTATGAAAATATTTTGAAGGGATTTAAGGAAAATCTGCCAAATACAAAAATAGTATTGCTATCTCTTACATCTATGAGTCAGGAATGGGGTAAAAATAATCAAAAAGCAGCTTATAACAACGTTAAAATAAAGCTCCTGTCAGAAAAATACGGATACGAATTTGTCGATCTGTATTCTCCACTTTTGAATCTTGAAACAGGTGAAATATATGCAGAATATACGACCGATGGCGGTCACTTAACATCCGCAGGATACGAGGTTCTTACAAATACGATAACTCCCGCACTCGAACAACTATTAGGTAGATAACTGCGCTTAACAGCATTACAAATTCCAATTTATCGAACTAAAATGGTTGCAAACCCTTGTAGGAAGATGCACCCCATAGTTCAAAAATTTGTCCCCATTGTAAAATGGTATCAAAAATTTAGATTACTCACAAAAACGCACTCTTACTTTAGTAACGGTGCGTTTTTGAATTGTATCGGGTGAGGTGGATGAGAACAGTTAATATTAAAAATGCGTTTACTTAGTTTTCCTTTTCTTGACTAATTTATTATAATGTGGTATAAATTAATCGTTAAATTTAGTAACAAGGAGTTATAGTTTAATACTTTAATATGCTAGCAATAAAACTGTTTTACGATAATTTTACAAAAAACGACGTTGCCGGAATGTTTTCATGGTGGCATTTAATTTATACGGTTATATTTATAGTATTACTTGTTTTTTCACTATATGCGTGCAGAAATGCAAACGATAAACAAGTTCAAAAAATTATTTGGTGGGTTACCATAATAGTTACGCTATGTGAAATTTTAAAAATTTCAATAAGAATTGCAAAAGGTGGTAGCGTAGATAATTGGATTCCTTTATACTATTGTAGTTTATTTATATACGCTATTTGGATGACGAGAAGTAAAATACAATGGTTATCACGAATGGGGTATGCGTTTATAACAATGGGCGGTATTTTAGCGGCGTGTTTGTTTACTCTTTATCCGTCGACAAGTTTAGCAATTTACCCAGCGTGGCATCCTGCAAGTATGCACAGTATGTTATATCACTTAGTAATGGCATTTACGGGCATTTTAGTTTTGTGGAAAAAGCAATTTGCTCCTACTAAAAAAGACGCTATTTTATACGGTATTTACGTCTTTATAGCGTGTGTTATCGGATATTTTATAAACGAATACGCGCATAGTAATTGTATGTTTTTACACCACGCGTTTAAACTACCCGTACTTGACGATTTACTTAAATTTTCTCACCCGTTATATATGCTTGTTGTCGTATTAGCGCAAGCGGTAGCAATGTATTGGTTAAATTACGCAATATATAAGTTAATTTTAACTCGCAAGGAGAAAAGATTATGAAAGATTTTAAATATTTAATAGAAAACTTTTTTACTCATAAAGATAAATTAGCGCCGGCGGAACAACTTCCTGGAACGATGTTTTCAACGCTTCACTTCGTTGTTGCTGGAATACTACTTGCAATAGTTATTATTTTTGCAATTTTAATTTGTAAAAAAGAAAAATTGATAAAGCCCGTTTTTAGCGTGTTATGGGTTACGGTTACCGTTCTTGAAGTTGTTAAAATTGTATGGGAAAGCACAACTGGTAACGAAGTTCGTTTAGAAGTAACGGGAATATTGCCTTTATATCCTTGTAGTATATTTATGTACGTTATGCCGTTTGCAGTTTGGGGAAAAGGTAAAGTTAAACACGTTGCTTGCTCTTACGTTTGCACTCTCGGTTTGTTGGGCGCTTTGGTAAACTTCTTCTATCCTATGACGGTACTTTTTAGATATTCTATTATATCTTTTTCGGCAATGCATTCAATGATATATCATGCAATAATGTTATTTACTTGTCTTACTATGATTATATCTAAGTATCATAAATACACTAACGTTACAAGTTTTGTTGATTTACTTTTACCGTGTATACCATCGTTAATAGTGTCAATTCCAGCAAATATCGTCAACTATACTTTTGGTGCCGATTATATGTTTTTTAGGGGAACTTCAGCCTTTTTACCGGCAATATTTGGCGGAGTTGAAACGGTAGTAGTAACTATTATAATTTATCTTTTATACGTTATTGTGCCAGCGTTATTTTATCTGCCGTCTTATATATCAAACAAAATTAAAAAACCAACAAAAGCCTAATAAATTATTATACTTTAAAAGCACTTCACTAATTGAAGTGCTTTTTGTTTTTGGGGGAATAACCGTAAAATAATTTAAACGCTCTGCTAAATGAATAAATTGAACTATAACCAAGAATTTGAGCAGTTTCAGTTACTGTTTTAGTATTTAGTAGTTTTTTTGCTACTTCCATTCGCTTTTTATTGCGATATTCAATAATCCCACAATTATATTTTAGTTTAAACTGTTTTTCTAAGTAAAATTTATTATAAAAAAATTGTTTTTCAAACTCGTCAAGATTCATGGTTAAACCCTGTTCGCTGTCTATGTAATCTTTAATTTGATTTACGAGCGAAAACGAATTTTGCCGAGTACATAATAATTGACTAAAATTGTCGTTGATTATAATTGAAAGTAATTGAATAAGTAATCCTTTTTTGTAAATATAGCAGTTGTTGTTATTTGACAAAATAATATCATAAAAAATTTCTTTAAAATTATCAATATCGTTAATTTTTAAAAAAGGATAATAATTATAGTTATCAAAAAAATCTTCGCTAATTAAACTCAACTCATAATCATTCATATTTTCTATTGATTTAAAAGATATTGGAATTTCTTCGCTGTTAGGTCGGTGGGTTAAATCAAAATGAATATGTGGTTGCGAAACGTCTTCGTCTAAAACTTTAAAACTATGCTCAATGCCAGGACGAATAAAAATAAAATCGTTAGTTTTTGCTAAGAATTGTACATCGTTGTAAGTAAAAATAAATTTACCTTTTTCAACGTAAATTAGTTCGTAGTCGAATATAACGCGGGTGTTAATTTTTGAGTTTTTATTTAATATCGATGGAGTTGATAATCTTATATAAGGATTTATTTTTGAAATATCCATAATAACCTATAGCAAGAAATGTTAAATTTAAAACAAAAATTGATATTTTAATTATAGTATAATGGTGGTAAAATTTCAATATAAATGATAAAAATTGTTTAAATAAAAATAAGGTGGTATAAAATGTTAAATAATTTAACTCGCAAACGTAATGTGGAAACTTTTTCAATTTGTCCTGAAAATCCGACCGGGGCTAAAGGTAATGGCGGTAGGGCGATTGAGGGCTCGGCATCGTATGCTTCAAGAGAGTTAGGCGTAGGGTGGAAAGTTAACCCTTATATCGTCATTGGCGCAGGCAAAAAAGCCGTTTTAGCCGACGTTGAAGGGCAAGGCGCAATTAAACATATATGGATAACTGACGGAGCAAAAGCGGGTAGGTTATTAATTTTACGAATATATTTTGATGGTCAAAAAAATCCGTCTGTTAACGTTCCGCTATCAGATTTCTTTTTAAACTGCGATTATAAAGAGTTTAGGCAAATTTCAAGTTTGCCAATTTGTTTTAATCCGGGTAAAGCAATGAATTCATATTTTGAAATGCCGTATTTTAAAAGTTTTAAAATTGAAATTGAAAATATAGATAACGTTGACTGCCCTGTTTACTATCAAATTGATTGCGAACGCAAAGAAATTCCAAACGATAGTTTGTATTTTCACGCTCAGTTTAGAAGAGTTAATCCGTTGCCATATAAAGAAGTGTATACAGTTTTAGACGGGGTTAATGGTAACGGCGTTTACGTTGGAACTTACCTTCATTGGAACGTAAAATCTAACGGTTGGTGGGGAGAAGGGGAGTTTAAGTTTTATATAGACGGAGATAAAGAATTCCCTACGATTTGCGGTACGGGAACTGAAGATTATTTTTGTGGAGCGTATAATTTTGACGTTAAGGGTAAATACGTTGAATATTCAACCGCTTATGCCGGATTAACAAAAGTTTGTGAAACAGATAATATATATAAGTCGCAACGCGGTTTTGATATGTATAGATTTCATATTGTAGACCCTATTTATTTTAAAAATAATTTAAAAGTAACCGTTCAAGCGCTTGGTTGGAGAAGTGAAGGTCGCTACCTTCCGTTACAAGACGATATTTCATCAGTTGCATATTGGTATAGTGACAATTTAAACGATTCATATATTGAAATGTTAAGTCCTAACGAACTTGAAATAGTTTAATCTAAAGAAAGTTAATCTTTTTACTATCGTAAAAATCTTTGTAAAACTATCACAAAAATTTTTAAATTATAATAAATTAATGTATGGTAGTTGATTTTGAAAGTGAAAGAGCCGTAGAATACGCTTTGAAATATTCTTTAAACGGCAACGATGAATATTATGATTTTACAAATATTGGTGGAGATTGCACCAATTTTGTTTCTCAATGCGTGTACGCCAGTAGTGGTGTTATGAATTATACTAAAACGTTTGGCTGGTATTATAGTAGTGTAGGTCTTAGAAGTCCAGCGTGGACGGGTGTTGACGAGTTTTATAATTTTATCGTAAACAATGCTAAAAACGGCGGTATAGGTAACGGAAACGGTCCTTTTGGCAAGGTGGTTGACGTTACAAACTCTAAACTTGGCGACGTAGTTCAACTTGCAAATAATGGTAATTATTTTCATAGCGCAATTATAGTTGGGTTTAACGGAAACGAACCGTTAGTTTGCGCAAGAACGTATAACGTTCGTAATTATCCATTATTTAATTATAGTTTTGACAGTTTAAGATGTATTCGTATATTAGGAATAAGAAAATAACTTTTTAATTTGTATAAATATAAAAGCGCTACTTTTACGTTGAGTAAAGTGTAGCGCTCTTTTTTATTGTTTAAAAATGTTAATGTAAAACTTTTTAATAAGGTCTTAATAAATTAATATAAAATTTTATGCTCTTAAAGTGTTATATACGTTATCTATTAAGGTAGTATTTAACGTTCTTCCCGTAATAGTTATACAATAGTTGTAATCAGATGACGGTATTATTAATTGTGTTTGGTAAAGTGTGGTAGAATATACCGAGTTAACCATGCTAATTTTTGTAACGTCTCTATCAAGTTGCTCAATTGTAACGCTTTGTACGTTAATACCTTGCGCTGAATACATAGGAGCAAGATTTTCATTAAAGTATTCTTCCGTCATATTTTTATATATGTTAGATTTTTGTTCGTACGTTACCGTGATATTTTCGTTTTCGTCAGGAGAAGTGATTATAACGATAGAACCGTTGGTAACAGTCCAGTCTTCAGGATACGCAAACGAAACTTCAAAGTCGTTTTCAAATTTCTTATAACCTTCGGGAATTTTGACTTGATTAAAAACAAAATCGCAAGAAGCCATGCAAAGCATTGAACAGATTAAAATAAGTAAGGTTGTAATTTTTGTTAAGATTTTTTTCATTTTTTGTTACTCCATTGTGTGTTATTTGATAGTTATATTGTATAACAATTAAAATAAAAATACAATAGTATGATAAAAAATTTACGTCTTGTTTTTAAATTTTCCTGGTGGAACACCGTAAAAAGATTTAAAAAGCCTATTAAAATAATAAATATCATCAAAATTAAGTTTGTCGGCAACTTCGCCTATTGTAAATTCTCCGCTTTTTATTAGTTCGCTTGCTTTTCGCATTATTATATAATTTTTGTATTTAATTGGCGACATTCCCGTCGCATTATGAAATTTTTGCCTAAAACTACTACTTGACATATTGCACATTTTAGCAAGACTATCAACGTTTATTTGTTCTAAATAGTTGTTTTCAATATAAATAATTCCAGCCGTAACGTCGCTACGTTGATTTAACGTTTTATTTATAACTTCGCTTGATATTAGCGTTATAATTTCAAGTAAAATTGATTGACATTTCAATTTATACCCAAGTTTTGAATCGTTATAAGTTTGAAGTAGCGAGTTGAAAAGTTTATAATACACCTTAAATTTATCGTTTAAAACTAAAGTTAAATTATCAAATAGCAATACTTCTTTTTCGTTTTGATATAAGTTAAAGTATATAGACGTAGCGCTGTTATTTTCAGTGTCCGTCCAACAACTTTTATACGTTACGTCGGGCGGTAGATATAAAATATCGCCAGGTTTTGCATATATAACTAAATTGTTGTTTAGTACAAATTTTGCATTTCCGTTTATTATATAATAAAAACGCTGAATGTTATATTGACCTTTTTTTCTAATAGTATATTTTTTAATTTTATTATTGGGAGAATAAAAGGCTAAAATATCAACTATTTTGCATTCATTATTTAAAATTTGTTTTAATTTTTCTATATCCATAATAAAAACCTTAAAAGTGGCAATTCAATTTATAAGCGTTAACCTTAATTATAAAAATAACCTTATTTGTTAAATTGTACAAAAAATATATTATTTTGTCTATTGTTTTTAACGCAATTTTATATTAAACTTTAATTACTTAATAAGGTTAAGGAGTATTTTATGGAAAAATTAAAAATTGGTATAGTTGGTTTTGGGAATTATAGTTTTCAATATATAAATATATGGTTAAACCATCCACTTATTGAAAAAGTAGTTGGCGCTGAGTTTTTAGACGATAGACGTAAGCAAGTAGAAGACGAGTATAAAATTAAAACGTACAAATCGTTTGACGAAATGCTTGAAAACGAGTCAGACCTTAACGCGGTTGCTATTTTCACGGGTAGGCACATGCACGGGCCTCAAGTTATTAAAGCGCTTAATATGGGTAAAAACGTTTTCTCGGCAGTACCAATGGCGGTTACTGAAGAAGAAATAGTTGAAATCTTGCGTTTGGTTGAAAAAACTCGCCTTACTTATATGATGGCGGAAACTTGTTATTATTTTCCGTGCGCGGTATGGTGTCGCGAACAATATAAGCAAGGTAAGTTTGGTAAATTCCAATACGGAGAATCACAATATTATCACGATATTTCAGATATGTTTAGCGCTTTTTACGCGTCTAACGTAAATACCGATAAAAGTTGGAAATGGTTTGCTGGTATTCCGCCTATGTATTATTCAACTCACTCAACATCAATGCTTTATTCAGTAATTAACGAGTATCCGGTAGAAGTATCGTGTTATGGTATAAGAGATACTTATAACGACGATATATACGGCGAAGATAAAAACGAGTGGGGCAATCCTTATTCAAATCAAACGTCAATAGTTAGAATGAGTGGTGGTGGCGTTGCAAGAATAAACGAATTTAGACGTATTGGTACGACTAAACCGTCGTCGTATTTAAGTAGTTTATACGGCGATTTAGGCGGTTATGAATATAGCGGACAACAACATTTATTTTCAAGAAACGTTGAAAACCCAAGAGAATTTTCTACTGAAGACGTTAGCGAACAAGTAAACACTTTTAAGTGGCTTGAAGATAGAAATAAAACGGATATTGATAAATCTCAATTAATTTTTGATTATAAATATCATTGCGGATTTTCGCCTTGTCAAAACTACAACCGTTTGCCTAAAAACTTTTTAACGTTTACAGAAAAGCAAAAGGAAAATTTTATGCACGGTCATAACGGTTCGCATATTTTATTGGTTGACGATTTTGTTCGCTCTGTTATAACGAAAAAATTACCGCCTGTTGACCCTTGGTTTGCGGCGTATTGCACGCTTACAGGAATATATGCGCATAAGAGTTCAATGATGGGTGGAGTTCCAGTTAAAATTCCAGACGTGGGACATAAACCTGCTGATTGGGATTACATTGATTTTGACGAAATAAAATATTAATGTTAACTTTGTCCATATAAACAATATGATTTTATATGGACAATTAACTTTTTATAAAATATAATGAAATAAAAAATGATAGATAGAATTAGTGTTTGCGTTGATATGATGTTTGCGCCGTCAACGTTTAATGAAAAATTAATTAGGTGCAAAAACTGTAATTTTAAAACTATTGAGTTTTGGAAATGGTCAAATAAAAATTTAAACGAAATAATTAATAGCAGTTTAAACGTTAGTATTTTTAACCTTGATAGTAGTAACGATAAATTGTCTTACGACTTATCTCGCGGGATAATTAACGATGGTAGAGTTGACGATTTTATTTCAGCGCTAAATGAAAGTATTCCCGTATACAAAAAACTAAATGCTAAAGCAATGATTGTATTAATTGGTGAAAATGCTAATTATAGTGAAGAAAATTGTTTAAAGTGTTTATTAAAAGCAAAACCAATTTTAGAAAAAGAGAACGTTAATTTAGTTATTGAACCATTAAACGCTACTGACCGCGTAGGGTATAGTATGCCGTATGTAGCCCCCGTTTTTGATTTAGTTAAAAAAGTAAATAGTAAACACGTTAAAGTTTTATACGATATTTATCATCAAAACGTTACGGGCGACTTTGACTTAGATAACGTTATTAAAAATTTAGAGTATATCGGTCATTTTCACGTTGCCGACGCGCCTGGTAGACACGAACCGGGTAGCGCTAAAATTGATTACGTTAAAATTATAAATACCATTATAAAATTTGGGTATAAAAATTATATAGGTTTAGAATATCGCGCGACTAAGCGTGATGAAGATACTTTTGAATTTCTAAATGAATTAGTAAAATTTAAGGAGTAATTATGTTTAAAGTATGTATTATCAGTTGTGGTATGATTGCCAACTCGGCGCATATACCAGCGTATAAAAGATTTAGTGATGATTTTGAAATTGTTGCAGTTTGCGATATTAATGAAAAATCCGCAAAAGAAACTGCTCAAAATCACGGAATTTCTAAATACTATTTAGATGCTAAAACTATGCTTGACGAAGTTAAACCAGACCTTGTTTCTATATGCGTTCCTAACTGTTTTCATAAAGAATACGCTATAATGGCGCTTAAAGCAGGCGCAAACGTTTTATGCGAAAAACCACTTGCTTTTACTTATAGCGACGCTGTAGAAATGTTTAACGTTGCTAAAGAATGTGGTAAAATTTTAATGGCTTGCCAAACAATGCGTTTTACTCCTGATAGAATTGCCGCTAAAAAATACATGCAAGCGGAAGGTGTTGGCGACGTTTATTACGGCGAAGTTGCAAGAATACGTCGTAGAGGTATACCATTTTGGGGCGCTTTCCATATTGAAAAGATTAGTAAAGGCGGAGCGTTTGTTGATATAGGCGTTCATATGCTTGACGCGCTTATCTACCTTATGGATAACCCTGAAGTTTTAAGCGTTACTGCAACGACTATGCAAAACCATAAAGACGAAATAGGCTCTTTAGAAGGTAGTGGAGCGTTTACGGGCAACGTTTCAAACGCGAGAAAGTTTAATCCAGACGAAATGGACGTTGAAGATTTTTCTTGCGGACTTATTAAGTTTAAAAACGGCGCAAATATCACTTTTAAAGTTGCTTGGGCGGCAAATATGCCAGAATATAACGATATTAAAATCGTAGGCAAAAAAGGTGGACTTTATTTACCTGAAGGTAAAATCTATTTTGGTGAAAAGGGTGAAAAAACTCTTGAAACAACGCCGTGTCCTTACGATACGCCTTTTTCTGGTCACGTTTATATAATTGATAACTTTAGAAAGGTTTTAAAAGGCGAAGAGCAACCTATAGTTAAGCCTGAAGAAACTATTAACGTATCTAAAATAATAGAAATGTTCTATAAATCGGCAAAACTCAAAAGAGAGGTTTATTTTGATGAAAATTAAAAGCGTAATTATTGGTTTTTCTCATATGCACGTTAACGAAGTTGCGTTATATATTAGCGAAAGGGAAGATATGGAACTTGTTGCCGTTGCCGATGCTGATAGCGGTAACGAGCAAATAGACGGCTATCGTTATACTCAAAAATGGAATTTACAAAACGTTAAAGAAAAATACTGCTCTAACGTTTATGAAGATTTTAAAGTTATGCTTGACGAAGTTAAGCCTGACGTTGCGTTTATTTTAACTGAAAACTCGTTAAAACCGTATATAGTTGAAGAATGCGCTAAACGTAAAATTGACGTTTGTATTGAAAAACCTATGGCGGTTAGTTTAAGCGAGGCTAAAAAAATTAAAGAAAGCGTTGAAAAATACGGTATTACAGCGCTCGTTAACTGGCCTGTTGCGTGGAGACCTTACGTTCATAAAATGAAAAAGGCGCTTGATAGCGGTGTGGTAGGGAAGCCTATTAAACTTCGCTATATAAACGGTCATACAGGACCGCTTGGTAAAGGCGCTAAACATCGTGGCGTAAGCGAAAACGCCGAAGAAATGACTGACGAAGTTAGAAGTAAAACGTGGTGGCATAAGTCTGAGTACGGTGGTGGCGTGTATCTTGATATAGCGTGCTACGGTTGTTATTTTGCCGATTGGTTTTTAACGGGTAACGCTAACTCGGTTGTGAGCGTAGGTAAAAATTTAAATACTCCTTTTGGAGATACGGACGACAACTTTGGCGCTATTATTAGTTACGATAAGCAAATGGCGGTTATTGAAGGAACGTGGACTACTCCGCGCGTTGTTATTCCGTCAGGACCAATGCTTCTATGTGAAAACGGCGTAATTACTTGTACGGGTGGCGCTGAAAATATGCCAGACGTTAAAGTTTACGATATTTATGGTAACGAGATTGTTATTGACGACGTAAATATGCACGTTAAATACAAAAATATGCCTAATATGTACGCCGAATTAAAAAACAATAATCAAGAAGTTTTCGAGATGGTTACTCTTGAAAAAAATATGGAAATTATGGCGTTACTTGACGCTTGTATTGAAAGTTCAAAAAACGGTAAAAGCGAAAAAGTTTTAAAATAAAAAAGTATTTGAGGTATTAAATGCTTACCTATAATGATAGACTAAAAATTTTACGTCAAACTAAAATCGAGCATACTTTAGCAAAGAAAATACAAAACGGTTATACTGATCTTGACGATTTTGGTACTGTGCCAATATCAGAAGGTTACGAAGTTATGCCGTGGTATAATAGCGCTAACGGAAGTTTTTACGGTTACGACGGAATGAGCGAAAACTTTTGTAGGGTAATTGATGCTCACGAACCGTACGTTGATGCTATGGAAATGCTTTGCGGTAGATGGCGAGATATGCTCGTTAACTATCGTGGCGACGTTCACTACGCACCTAATTGGTTAAAAAATAAACCCGAAGTAATGAAAGTGATGAGTAGCGCTGATACTCAGTTTAGTAAGCGTTGGGATGAGCAACGTTTTCCTTACGATCATTTGAAACCGTTGCAGAAAAAATATAATATTCAAACAGGTATTGACGGTGATGCTCATCTTGCTTGCGATTACTCTATCGGTTTTGAGTTAGGTTTTGGTGGACTACTTGAAAAAATTCGTAAATATCGCGATATTAACGTAAAAAATAAAGATTTTTATAATGCCGAAGAAAAGGTTGTTCTTGCTATAATTAGGTTTATAGATAGGCATATCTTAAAAATTGAAGAAATGCTAAAAAGCGAAACAAGACCTGAAATTGTTACGTCGCTACAAGATATGCTAACTGCTTGTAAAAACGTAAGACTTAATCCTCCTAAAACTTTTCACGAAGTGTGTCAATGGACGGCGTTTTTTAATTGCGCGTCAAGAATATATACTCGTGACGGCGCAGGTTTTCAACTTGACGCGCTTTTATATCCGTATTACCTTCGCGATAAAAAGGAAGGTATTTTAGATGATGAAAAGGCTAAATTTTTAATAGCGAATTTACTTTTAATTGATCCCCATTATTATCAAATTTCTGGTGTTGACGAGTTTGATAACGATTTAACCAACGAGTTGTCTTATTTAATTTTAGATGCGGCGGACAGTATAAATATTGCTTGCAACTTGACTGTTCGCGTACATGATAATTGTGACGCTAAGTTCTTTGATAAAGCCGTTTATTACCTTATTAAAAACAAAAACGGTTGGCCTAGATTTTGTAACGATAAGGCGCTTTCAGAAGGTTATATGAAAAACGGTGTTGATAAAAAGACGGCGCGCGAACGCATTGCCGTAGGTTGTAATTGGATGTGTGTTCCGGGTAAGGAATTCCCTATGAACGATACCGTTAAAATAAACGTTGCAAAGGTTTTTTACGAAGCGTTTATGGAAATGAAAGACGAGCCCAATAAAAGTACGCAATTATTATATGAGATTTTTGAAAAGCATCTTAAAATTGCAATTGACGTTACAGCGCAAGGTGTTAACTTGCATATTGATAATCAATGGCAAGTAACTCCTGAACTCATCATGAATTTAATGATGAAAAACACTATTGAATTAGGTCAAGATATTTCTAAATGCGCCGAACTTTACACGGTTGGCGTGGACGGAGTTGGTCTTGCCGTTGTTGCTGATAGTTTTGCGGCGCTTAAAGTTAAGGTTGAAAATGAAAAAGTTCTTGATTGGAAAACTGTTTACGAGCAAATTGAAAACAATTTTGAAAACGAGCGTGTAAGACTTATTTTAAATTCAACTCCTAAATATTGTAGTGGAAATAGCGTTGCCGACGAATACGCTTTAAAATTAACTCAAACGTGGGTTAAAAACGTTAAAAATCAAAAAATGCCAAAAGGAAGACAGTTAATCCCGGGCTGGTTTAGTTGGGCAAGGTCGGTTGAATACGGCAAAACTGTCGGCGCTACTCCTAACGGTCGCTTTGCAGGCACTCCCGTTTCACACGGCGCAAACCCAAACCCGCGTTTTAGAATAGACGGCGCTGCAACAGCGCAATCAAATGGTATAGCGTCAGTCCAATGTGGTTATGGTAATACCGCGCCTTTGCAAATTGAGTTTGACCCGCAAGTTGCCGAAGAAAACGGCGTTGCTATTATCGGCGCGTTTATAAAAGGTCATTTTGCTAAAGGTGGAACGCTGATAAATATAAACGTTCTTGACGGTGATAAACTTTTAAAAGCGCATGAAAACCCAGATTTATATCCCGATTTAGTCGTTAGAGTTACAGGATTTACCGCTTATTTTGCAACTTTATCTCCTGAATTTAGACAACTTGTCGTTGATAGATTTATTAAAGGTATGTAATTGAATATTAAGTAAAAAACAACTCTAATATTTTAGAGTTGTTTTTTTTAGTTTGTGCTTTTTAGCCGTTTGAAGTTTAATAACGTTATCAAATTAGAGTAAAGTTTTATTAAGAATATCGAAAATACTTAAAATGCATAAAATGCAATATTTTTATGCAGTAATTGCTTTTTTTAGGTAAAATTTTCATGTTATACTTGAAATGTTGGTTTTGGCGTGATATAATTATAAAAACGTAAAGACTTTAAACAGTTTAATTGCAAACTTTGCAATTTAAAATAACGGCATTTGCCGAAAATGAGGTTAATTTATTATGAAAATGACTTTTAGATGGTATGGCGAAAACGACTGTATTCCTTTAAACTACATCAAACAAATTCAAGGAATGACGGGTGTTGTTACCGCTGTTTACGACGAGCCTGTTGGTGCTGTTTGGCCACTCGAAAAACTTTTAAAACTCAAAAAACTTGCAAACGACGCTGGTTTAGAGATGGAAGTTATCGAGTCTGTTCCCGTTCATGAAGATATTAAACTTGGTAAGCCTACGCGTGATAAATATATTGAAGCGTACAAGCAAAATATTATAAACTGCGGTAAAGCGGGTGTTAAATGTATTTGCTATAACTTTATGCCTGTTTTCGACTGGCTTAGAACAAACCTTTATTTTAAGCATCCAGACGGTGCGACTTCGCTTTCATACTCTCACGAAGAACTTTTAAAATGCGATCCTCATAACCTTCATTTGCCAGGTTGGGACGAAAGTTATACTCAAGAAGAGCTTAACGGTCTTTTAGACGAGTATAAAAATATGACTCATGAAAAGTTGTTTGAAAATTTAGTGTATTTCTTAAACGCTATTATGCCAGCGTGTGACGAGGCTGACGTTGACATGGCTATTCACCCAGACGATCCACCATGGGATATGTTTAATCTTCCGCGTATTATTTGTAAAGAAAGTGATTACGATAGACTTTTTGCCGCTGTTCCTAACAAGCATAACGGTATTACTTTCTGTACGGGTAGTTTAGGCGCGGGTAGATTTAACGACCTTCCTAAAATGGCTGGAATGTACGCTGACCGTATTTATTTTGCTCACCTTCGTCAATTAAAATATACCGGCGACGTTGATTTTTACGAAAACGGACATATGACGTACGCTGGTAATATTGATATGTACGGTATTGTAAAAGCGCTTGAAGATAATGGATTTAAAGGTTATCTTCGTCCTGACCACGGCAGAAACGTTTGGGGAGAAGACGCTAAGCCTGGGTATGGTTTATATGATAGAGCAATGGGTGCTTGCTATCTTGCAGGCTTATTTGAAGCAGTTAAAAAAAATAAATAATTTTAGTTATATATAGGTGGTAATATGAAAATTTTGTTTTATGGTGATAGCATAACAGATATGGATCGTAATCGTCAAGTAGAAGATTCTTTAGGTATTGGCTACGTTCGTTCTGTTGCCGATTATTTAGTTAGTGAAGATCCTATTAAATATAAAGTAATTAACCGTGGTATAAGCGGTAATAGAGTTGTTGACCTTTACGCAAGAATTAAAAGTGACGTGTGGAATATTGAGCCTGACGTTTTATCAATATATATTGGCGTCAACGATATTTGGCACGAAATTGATTACAATAATGGTGTGGACGTAGAAAGATTTGAAAAAGTATATAGAATGCTTATTGAAGATACTTTGAAACGTTTACCAAATGTAAAATTTATTCTTGTTGCTCCGTTTGTAACACGTGGTACTGCAACTGAAAAATATTTAGATAAGTTTAACGACGTTTCTAAATATGAAGATGTTGTTGTTAAATTAGCAAAAGAATATAATTTTGCTTATATTACGTTGCAAGAAGATTTTGATAAAGCCGTTGAAAAATATGGCTCAGATATCGTTGTTAAAGATGGTGTTCATCCTTGTTTATACGGCGCTACTATTATCGCTAAAAAATGGGTTGAATGCTTTAAGAAAAATATTGATAAGTAAGGAGATATTATGAAATTACCATTTAAAATTGATTTAAGTGATAAAGTAGTTGCCATAACTGGCGCGGGTGGAATTATTTGTAGTGAATTTGCTAAGGCAATGGCTCAATGCGGTGCAAAAGTTGCTCTTTTAGACATTAATTACGACGCTGCTAAAGTGTACGCTGATGAAATTGGCGAAAATGCAATTGCAGTTAGATGTAACTGCCTTGATAAAGCAAGCATTGAAGAAGCAAAAAACGTTGTTAACGAAGCGTTTGGTCCAGTTAATATTTTAATTAACGGCGCTGGTGGTAACAATCCTAAAGCAACTACCGATAATGAATATATGACTCCTGACTTAGATGGTGGTAAAACTTTCTTTGATATCGATGAAAAAGGTTTTAAATTCGTGTTTGACCTTAATATTACTTCAGCCTTTTTAGTAACTCAAGTTTTTGCTAAAGATATGGTAAAAACGGGTGGTAACATTATTAACGTTTCGTCAATGAACGCTTTCCGTCCATTAACAAAAATTCCAGCGTACAGCGCTGCAAAAGCGGGCATATCTAACTTTACTGAATGGCTTGCCGTTCACTTTGCTCCTTGTAATATTCGTTGTAACGCTATCGCTCCTGGATTTTTCGTTACTAATCAAAACCGTGGTTTACTTTATAATGAAGATGGTACGCCAACTGCAAGAACGGGCAAGATTTTAAATGGAACTCCTATGAAGAAGTTTGGTGAAATTTCTGACCTTATCGGCGCGCTTTTATGGCTTTCTTGCGATGATGCAAGTGGTTTCGTTACGGGTACTGTTATTCCTGTTGACGGTGGTTTCTCTGCTTATAGTGGCGTTTAATTTATAATTAAAATTTATTTTATAAATAATTTAAAACTCTACGAAATTCATTTTTGTAGAGTTTTTTTGTTTATTTTATCCATTAATTGTAATATTTGATATGCTTTTAAAAAAATAATTAAATAATTAAATAATTAAACTTTAATTAAAAAATAAATAATTAAAAAATGTATTGACAAATGCGCATATGCGTATTATAATAAATTCAAGTTAAATTTTAATAAGTTAAAGGGGGTAATAATGAAATCAATAGTTATTTTCAACCAAAAAGGTGGCGTAGGCAAAACGTCTACCGTCGTTAACTTGATGGCGGAACTTCATAACGCTGGCAAAAAAGTACTTGCGTTTGATTTAGACGGGCAAGGTAATCTTACAAAATTTTTACAAGCGCCTACAGAAGATAAAAATACTGTGCGTGAACTTTTACTTAAAGAGGCGACTTTTTCTGAAACTGTTCAGCATACTAAGTATGGCGATCTTATTCCGGCAGACGAAGCGCTACAAGGCGAACTTTTACGATTTGCATCAATGCCTGCGTTTATATTGAGTTTAAAAAATATAGTCAAAAATCTTGGTGGATACGACGTTGTTTTAATGGATTGTGCGCCTAGTCCTAACCAAATTACCGTTGCCGCTCTCGTTGCTGCAGACTATACTATAATTCCAACCGAAGCCGAATATTTTAGCGCGGACGGCGTTGCTAAACTTTATAATACTATCGAGCAAGTTAAACAGCTTAATGAAAGCCTTAAAGTTTTAGGTCTTTTAATAGTTAAGTATAACGGTAGAAGAAGTTTAACATCACACATTGAAAAAGTGCTTAACGACGCTGCAACTCGCGTATTCAAAAGTAAAGTATTTAAAACTAAAATTAGTTTTACGGTAGACGTTCCATCTTCTCAAGCGCTACATTTATCTGTTTCTGATTATAAAAAGAATTCAAAAGTGGCGGTTGATTACCGTAATCTTACTAAAGAAATATTGGAGGATATTAAATAATGGCTAAAAAGCAATTTAATCTTGATAATTTATTTGCAGATACAATTAAAACTGAAGTTGAAACGGTTACTCCTATCGTAAAACCTGCTGAAACGGTAAATAATGACGTTAAAAAGGCAAAATCTAATAAGTCGGTACGTTCAATTTATATTGACGACGAACTTTGGAATGATTTTATGGTTTACGTTAAATTAAACGGCGGTAAGACCGTTGAAGTTACTAATAACATTATTAAACGCGCGGTTGATGAAAATAGAGAAAAGATTGAAGCGTTTAAAAAACTTATGCAATAATTAAATAATTATTTGTGTTAAAATAATAAAGCGTTGTGATTTTTAAAAATTTCACAACGTTTTTTTATTGCGCGCGCTTGTATTATTTGACTATTTAAAATTAAATATGTTAAAATAATTGTACAAATATACTTGATTTGTAAACTTAAACTAATGGTGAATTATGACTGATATTGAGATGTATAACGCCCTTGGCGTTAGTAGTGAAGTTTATAACTTCGGCGAAAATATTATAAACGGGTTAAAAGAACGCTTTGATATAATTGATAAAATAGCAGAGTATAATCAAAACAAAGTGCTACTTGCTATGCAAAAAAATAAAGTTGACGCTCAATGTATGCAAGAGTCTACCGGCTACGGATACGATGACGTTGGTAGAGATAAACTCGAAAAAGTATATGCTGACGTTTTTCATACTGAAAGCGCTCTCGTTAGACCTCAAATTACTTGCGGTACTCACGCATTAACTATTGCGTTATCGGCAAATTTATTACCTGGCGACGAACTATTATCTCCCGTAGGCAAGCCGTATGATACACTTGAAGAAGTTATTGGTATTAGACCTTCAACATGTTCGCTTAAAGAATATGGAGTTAGTTACAAGCAAGTAGACTTACTTTCTGATGGAACTTTTGATTATGAAAATATAAAAAAAGCCATAAACAAAAAAACAAAACTTGTAACAATTCAACGTTCAAAAGGTTATCAAACGCGTCCAACGTTTTCAATTGAGCAAATTGGTAATTTAATTAAGTTTGTAAAAGAAATTAAACCTGACGTAATTGTTATGGTTGATAACTGCTACGGCGAATTCGTTGAAAAAATTGAACCAAGCGACGTTGGCGCTGATATGACGGTTGGTTCTCTTATTAAAAATCCGGGTGGTGGACTTGCTCCAATCGGCGGATACATTTGCGGACGTAAAGACTTAGTTGATAGATGCGCTTATCGCTTAACTTCGCCAGGTCTTGGCGCGGAAGTTGGCGCTACTCTTGGCGTGCTTCCTAGATTTTATCAAGGATTTTTTATGGCTCCAACAGTTACTGCGGGAGCGTTAAAAGGAGCAATTTTCGCTGCAAATGTTTATGAAAAGTTAGGGTTTAAGGTTGTTCCTAACTCTACTGAGGAACGTCACGACATTATTCAAGCGGTTGAACTTAAAAGCGCCGAAGGTATGTGCGCTTTCTGTAAGGGTATTCAATACGCCGCACCCGTTGATAGTTACGTTACGCCTGTACCAAGCGAAATGCCTGGATATGATAGCGACGTTATTATGGCGGCAGGCGCGTTTGTTCAAGGATCTTCAATCGAACTTTCGGCAGACGGTCCTATTCGTGAGCCTTTTGCGGTATATTTCCAAGGCGGAATAACTTGGTATCACGCAAAACTTGGAATACTTAAATCACTTCAAGAAATGCTTAACGCTAATTTGCTTGAACTTCAAACGTGATTTAAATTTTTTAATAGTAAAATTTTAAACTTATTTTCATTTTAAAATCAATTTACATTATTAAAAAATTATAAAAAATCACAGTTGGAGGAATTTAATATGTTTATATTCTCATTAGTAGCGCTTTTAGCATGGAGTGGTTCTGACTTGTTTTCAAAAATGGGCACTTTAGAAAACGATAAAAATAGCCATTGGAAAGTAGTTTTCGCGGTTGGTTTTATCATGGGTATTCACTTTTTAATTACTTTAATAGGTGGAGCAATTATTGATAGCACCGTAGGAATAGACAACGTTCCTGATTTTGTAGGTAGTTTATTTTATACAGACTTTCAGCTTTCTGATTTTCTAATTTACTTGCCAGTTGCAGCGCTTTATATACTTGCAATGGTGTTTGGTTATATTGGTTTAAGATATATTGAACTTTCAATCTCTTCACCAATTTGTAACTGTTCAGGTTCACTTGCTCTTTTAATTTGCGCAATTATTTGGTGGGGCGACTTAACTTTAGATATCGGTTCTATTATAGGTGTTATTTTAATTACAATAGGTATAGTAACGTTAGGTTTTGTTGAAAATGGTGAAGACGACGAATTAAAAGTTTTAAGAAGACAAGAAAGCAATAAAAAATACGTTAAAACAATTTGGGCTTTACTTTTACCTATAATTTATTTAGTTATCGATGCGTTAGGAACGGTTGGCGACGAACTTTTATTTTCAATACATAGATGTTTAGATTGTGGCGAACTTTTCTGGATACACGACGTTTGCGGTAATTGTGGACTTCCTCATACTGAAGATATGTTAGACGCTACCGGCATTATTACCGATTATGCTTCAAATTCAGCATTTGAACTTACTTTCTTTTTACTTGCCGTATTTGCGTTTATATGGGTTAAATTTGTTAAAAAAGATACGTTATTTGATAAGCAAAACAAATTTTTATACCTTGGTGGTTTTTGTGAAACGATAGGTCAAATATTCTATATGGCAGTTATGTTTGGCGATTATAGCGTTGGTATGGTTATAATTTCAGCGTACTGTGTACTTTCGCTTTTATGGAGTAGATTAGTTATTAAAGAAAAATTATCTTTAAAACATTACGCAACTATTTCTGTGACCATAATTGGTATAATATTACTTGGAATTTTTAGTCCTGTTTAAAAGGAGATTATATGAAAATAACTGTACTTGGTTGTGGTAGATGGGGTAGTTTTATTACTTGGTATTTATCTTCAAACGGTCATAACGTTACTGAGTGGGGACGTGAAGGCGGAAAATCATATACCGTATTAAAACAAACTGGTAAAAACGAATACGTTACTTTAGATAAAAACGTCACTCTTACGTCTGATTTACAAAGCGCAGTTAGTAACTCTGAACTTATTGTCGTATCAGTTTTGAGTCAATCGCTTAGATCGGTTTTAACTGAGTTAGTTAAATATAAAAGTAAAAACGTCCCCGTATTATTATGTATGAAAGGTCTTGAAGAAAATACGGGTAAAAGACTATCGCAAATAGCCGTTGAGTGCGGAATTGATAAAAATTACGTTGCCGTGTGGTTAGGTCCTGGTCATATTCAAGAATTTTTAAAAGGTAGACCTAATTGCATGGTTATTGATAGTGAAAATTATGACCTTACCGTAAAACTTGCCGACGCTTTAAGAAGCGATTTAATACGTTTTTATTATGGTGACGATCTTATCGGTAACGAAATAGGCGCTGCCGCTAAAAACGTTATGGGTATTGCCGCTGGTATGCTTGACGGTGGTGGTTATACTTCGCTTAAAGGCTCGTTAATGGCTCGTGGAGCAAGGGAAATTTCGCGTTTAATTAAAAAAATGGGCGGAAACGAACTTTCCGCTTACGGTTTATGTCATTTAGGTGATTATGAAACGACGTTATTTTCAGACTACTCGCATAATAGAAATTACGGCATTTCACTTATTAAGAACGACACGTTTATAAAAACTGCCGAAGGCGTTCAAACTTGTAAAGCGCTTAAACTTTTAGGCGAGAAATACGGGGAAGAATTGCCCATTGTAAATGCCGTTTATTCTATAATTTATCAAAATAAAAACCCGCGTGAAATGTTTAATTTATTGTTTTCAAGAAGTTCACGCAAAGAATTTTCATAAAAGCAAAAAATCGCGTAACTTGCTGGTTACGCGATTTTAAATTTTATTATAATTAAATTATTTTGAAAGTTTTGATGCAGCCGCTTTATCAATAACGATATAGCAGTTAGGGTGAAGTTGAAGTACCGATGCTGGAACTTTTTCTGTTACAGGACCTTCAACGGTTGCTTTTATGGCGTCTGCTTTATTAGCGCCTGAAGCAATTAATAAAATTGCTTTAGAGTTCATAACGTTTTTAATACCCATTGAAATTGCTTGAGTTGGAACTTCGTCAATACTATTAAAGAAACGAGCGTTATCTTTAATTGTGTTTTCAGTAAGGTCAACAACGTGAGTAACCGAGCCAAACGGAGTGTTTGGTTCGTTAAAACCGATATGACCGTTAGAGCCTATACCAAGAACTTGAATATCAACTGATAAACCAGCAAGTTTAGCATTGTATCTATTACATTCAGCAACTATATCGTCACATTTACCGCAAGGAAGGTCAGTGTTGTTAAGGTCGATATCAATGTGATTAAATAAATTATTTCTCATAAATTCAACGTAACTTTGTTCATCGCCAACGCCTTGACCAATATATTCGTCAAGGTTAACCGATTTAACGTTTTTATAAGAAACGTTACCTTTTTTATAATCTTCAATCATACATTTGTATAGACCAATAGGGGTAGAACCTGTTGCTAAACCTAAAATAGCATCGTTTTTTGAAGTTACAACTTCTTTCATTACTTCATAAGCTTTTGCGCTCATTTCGTCGTAATTTTCAGCAATAATAATTTTCATAATACACCTCGTAATTCATTAATAAAGTTGCAAGCACAAACGTGCTTAAATCTTTTTTTATTATAAACCTTAAATTTTTTAAAGTCAATAGAGTTAATCGTTTAAATTCCAGTTTATTTGTTCTTTATTTAATTTTTTTAATATGTCGTTTGTTTTAGAAAACGGTTTAGAGCCCCAAAAACCGTTATAACACGATAATGGAGAAGGGTGCGCGCTTTCTATTATATAATGGCGCGACGTGTCAATAAGTTTCTTTTTAGCCCTAGCGTTACCACCCCAAAGTATAAACACGATAGGTTCTTTTCTATCTGATAAAATTTTAATAACTTCGTCGGTAAACCATTGCCAACCGCAGTCTTTATGGCTGTTTGCTTGACCTTGACGAACGGTTAACGTCGTGTTTAATAGTAAAACGCCTTCTTTAGCCCACTTTATAAGTTCGCCCGATTTTGGCTCAGGTATATTCAAGTCGCTATTTAATTCTTTAAAAATATTTTTAAGAGAAGGTGGAAATTTAACTCCGCTTGGTACGGAAAAAGAAAGCCCCTCCGCTTGACCTTCTTCGTGATATGGGTCTTGACCTAAAATAACCGCTTTAACGTCGTTATAGTCAGTTTCCTTAAAACATCTAAAAATGTTATACATATTAGGATAAATCGTTCTACAAGAGTATTCTGCTTTTAAAAACTCACGGATTTTAAGATATTTTTCGTCGCTAAATAAAGGGGCTAACAAATCGTCCCAACAATTATCAAATTTAACCATAAATCACCTCAATAGATATTTTAACACGAATTTAATATAAATGCAACGCCAATTTTTAACCTATAAAAGTGAAAATAAAATAAAATTTTTTTAACGTTTAAATTTTAGATTTTTGGTAAATATATTATATATATTTAGAAATTTGCTCCTATCTTTATATATAATATATAGAAAAGAAAGTTTTAAAAAACTGTTTACTTTTTTTATTTATTGAGTTAAAATAAACAAGTGCAAAAATTATTTACTAACGTAGGAGGAAGTTATGCTTGCAAAAGTTAAAAGTTTTGCTTTATATGGTTTAGACGGTTTTTTAGTTGACGTTGAATGTGACGTTGCTAACGGTATGCCGTCGTTTGAAATCGTAGGACTTCCCGATACCGCGGTTAAAGAAGCAAAAGAGCGTGTGCGCTCGGCAATTAAAAATAGCGGTAAAAAATTTCCTACTACAAAACTAACTATTAACCTTGCCCCTGCCGACGTTAAAAAGGGTGGCGCGTATTTTGATTTAGCCATTGCCGTTGGAATTTTAAAAGCGTCGTCAGGTGAAATATCAAACGATATATCAAGTTACGTTATACTTGGCGAACTATCGCTTGACGGAACGCTTAGAGAAGTAAAGGGAATACTTCCTATGTTAATTTCGGCAAAGTCGCTTGGTTTTACTAACTTTATAATACCGTCTGCAAATAAAAAAGAAGCAAGTTTTATTGGCGGTATAAAAATTTACGCGCTTGATAACTTAAAAGATACCGTTGACTTATTGGCAGGAATAAAAGAATTTAAAGAAGTTGATACGTCAAGTTACGTTAGCGGTCAAGCAAGTAACGTTTACGATACGGATATGTCGCTCGTTAAAGGTCAAAGTTTTGCAAAACGCGCGCTAGAAGTTGCCGTTGCCGGTGGACATAATATGCTAATGATGGGCCCTCCCGGTTCTGGTAAAACTATGCTTGCTAAATGCATTCCTACCATTATGCCCGATATGAGTTTTGACGAAGCGCTTGAAACAACTAAAATTCATAGCGTTGCAGGACTTATTGGTAAAGAAGAAGGTATTGTTTATCGCCGTCCGTTTATGACTCCGCACCATACCGCGTCAAGCGTATCTATTATAGGTGGCGGACCAAACGCAACTCCCGGTATTATTAGTCTTGCAAATAACGGCGTATTGTTTTTAGATGAAATGCCTGAATATCCGCGCTCGGTGTTAGAATGTTTACGTCAACCTCTTGAAGATAGGGTTGTTACCGTTTCAAGAGCGCGCGTATCGGTAGAATATCCTGCAAACTTTATTTTATGTGGAAGTATGAATCCTTGTCCTTGTGGAAATTACGGCTCTAAAGATAAAGAGTGTAAGTGTTCGGCAAGTTCAATTTCAAAATATCGCGCTAAAATTTCAGGGCCTTTACTTGATAGAATAGACCTTCAAATAAACGTTGATAGCGTAAGTTATACCGACCTTGTGTCAAACGGCGAGGAAGAAACTAGCGAAGTTGTAAGAGAGCGCGTTAATTGGGCGCGTAAAATTCAACGCGAACGTTTTAAGGATGAGAAAATTAATACCAACTCTGAAATGGGCGAAAAACACATTAAAAAATATTGTAAGTTGTCGCCTGAGTGTGAAGAGATATTAAAAACTTCGTTTATTTCCTTAGGACTTTCGGCAAGAGCGCGTAGTAGAATTATAAAGGTAGCAAGAACTATTGCAGACCTTGATTTTTCAGATAATATATCAGAAAAGCATTTACTTGAAGCAATAGGATATAGAAGTAACGAGGTTTAGTATGAAAAATAATGAACTTGCTTTAATATTTTTAGATGGACTACTAAATCTTGATTATAAACATAAAAGAGCAATAATAAATTTATACGACGACGTATCTCAAATTTTTACAAATCCCGACGAGGCGTGTTACTATTTAAAAGAAAACATTTCAACGGCGTCCGCTAATACGTTCGTTTCGGCAATTCATAATAATTTTGTTGACGTTTTAGTTAAAAAATATCAAGAAAGGGGAATAACCGTTATAACGGAAGAAAGCGAAGGTTATCCAACTGAACTTTATCCGCTTTCTTTTAGACCAATATGTTTATACGCGCTTGGTAACGTTAAACTTTTAAATTCTAATAAAAAGTTTTCAATAGTAGGCTCAAGAAAAACTGCGCCACATATATTAAAATTAACTGAAAGTATTGCAAGCGACTTATCTAAAAATGAAATAGTTATCGTTACGGGCGTAGCAAACGGCGGAGATAAGTCGGCTATAAAAGGCGCGCTCGAAAGCGGTAATATAATTTGCGTTTTAGCGTCTGGTCATGATTTTATTAAAAGTGAAGCTAATCGTGATATTATTGAAAAAGTAATTGCAAGCGGTTTAGTTATAAGCGAATATCCACCAGAGGTTCCGCCTAAAAACTATCATTATCCAATTAGAAATAGAATAATCGCAGGGCTTTCTAGCGGTACTCTTATAGTAAGTGGAACGGTAACTAGCGGAGCAAGACACACCGCTGATTATGCTCTCGATTACGGCAAAGAAGTTTTTGCTTTTCCGTACGGAATAGGCGACTTAACTGGCGAACTTTGTAATAACTTAATTAAAGACGGCGCGCATTTAGTAGTCAACGTTAAAGACGTTAGCGAAGTTATGGGTTACGCGCTTAACGAGAGTAAAAAGGTGCGACTAACTAAAGAAGAAAGTGAAGTTTATAACTTAATAATTGAAGGGGTTAAATCACCCGACCAACTATCTATTAAATTAGATAAAAAAATTTACGAAGTCGTTCCAATTTTAACAACGTTAGAACTTAAAGGCGTTGTAGTAAAAAATAATTCAAACGAGTATACTGCAATTAAGTAGAAAATTGACTATAATATGGAGAATTAAATGCAACTAATTATTGTAGAATCACCTAAAAAAGCAAAAACAATTGAGCGTTTTTTAGACGGAAAATATAAAGTTTTAGGTAGTGGTGGCCACGTTCGAGGCTTACCTGAAAAACGTTTTGGCGTAGACGTTGACGATAATTTTACACCAACTTACGTTATAGAACCTAAACAAAAAAAACTTGTTGAAGAATTGAAAAAATATTCCGATAAAGCAGAACTTGTTTATCTTGCAACCGACCCTGATAGAGAAGGCGAAGCAATTGCTTGGCATCTTTACGAAGTTTTAGGTATAAAAGGTAAAACTCACCGTATTAAATTTAACGAAATTAGCGAAAAGGCAGTTCGCGCCGCTATTAAAGAACCTTGTAAAATCGACTATAATTTAGTAGACAGTCAACAAGCAAGACGTATTTTAGATAGAATAGTGGGTTATAAACTTTCTCCTTTTGTTAGAACGAGAGTTAAAGACGGCGAATCTGCCGGTAGAGTTCAATCAGTTGCAGTAAGACTTGCCGTTGAACTTGAAAGAAAAATTTTAAATTTCGTTCCCGAAGAATATTGGTTTATTACCGCTAAACTTAAAGCGCCTGATAATAAATCGGAATTAAAAGTTGTTTTAAACGATAAAAACGGTAAAAAATTCCGCCCGTCAAACGAAAGTGAAGCGTTGGCGGTTGAAAACGCTTGCAAAATAAATAATTTTATTGTTAAAGACGTTAAAAAGGGCGTGTCAAAATCGCACGCGTTACCGCCGTTTACTACGTCAACAATGCAACAAGACGCGTCAAGTAAGTTAGGTCTTTCAGCGCCACAAGTAATGCAACTTGCTCAGCATTTATACGAAGGTATTGAAACTTCGCGCGGACATCTTGCGTTAGTTACTTATATTAGAACTGATAGTACTAGAATTTCTTCCGACGCGCAAAAAGAAGCGCTTAACTATATAGAAAAGAATTTTGGTAAAGAATACTGTCCTAATAAACCGAACGTGTATTCGACTAAAAAGAACGCTCAAGACGCGCACGAGGCAATTCGCCCGATAGATATTTCTATTACGCCTGAAAGCGTTAAAGATATTCTTGATAAAAACCATTATAAACTTTATAGATTGATATACGAAAGATATCTTGCTTCTCAAATGGCTGAAGCGCAATTTTACTCAATGCAAATCTTAGTAAATGCAGGCGAGTACGGTTTTAAAGCAAGCGGTAAAAGCGTTAAGTTTAAAGGCTATACGGCAGTTTACGATTACGTTGCGGGTAAAACTGACGACGATATTGAAGTAAATAAACTTCTTCCAGATATGAATGCTGGCGACGAGTTGAAGTTGATTTTAACTGAAAAAAAAGGTAAAGACGGTAATCCGTCGCTTGAACAAAAATTTACCAAGCCACCCGTTCGCTATACCGACAGTACGCTTGTAAAAGCAATAGAAGAAAACGGTATTGGTAGACCGTCGACTTACGCAACGATTATTGGAACTTTAACGAAACATAAATATATCGTTAGAGAAGGTAAGTATTTGAAGCCAACTCAAATTGCCTTTGACGCAACCGACTTACTCGTTAAATATTTTTCAGACGTTATGGACGTTGGTTTTACTGCTAAAATGGAAGATAAACTCGACTACGTTGCCGAAGGTAACGAAGATTGGAGAACTACCGTTGCCGATTTTTATAAGCCGTTTATGGCTGAACTTAAAATTGCAATGAGCGATAACGGTGAACCTACCGATATTCCTTGCGATTATTGCGGTACTTTACTTATGAAAAAGCAAGGTAGATTTGGTGAGTTTTTAATTTGTCCTGAATGCAAAAAGACAAAAAACCCTAACGATAAAGTATCTAAAATTAAATGTCCTAATTGCGATGATTTTATGATAGAAAAAGACGGTAAGTTTGGTAAGTATTTATCGTGTGAAAAGTGCGGAATTAAAATGCAAGAAGGCGACACAATCGCAAAAGAGCGTTGCTCGTGCGGTTCGGTAATGATTGTAAAAACTGGTAAGTTTGGTAAGTATTGTAAATGTGCTAGTTGTAACGCAACAAAAAGCATCTCGGAACTTGTAGGAGTTTGTCCTATTTGCCATAAACCAGCGCAAAAAATGTTATCTAAAAAAGGTACGGTATATTACGGTTGTTCTGGATATCCAAGTTGTAATTTTAGAAGTTGGGACGTTCCAACGGGTGAAATGTGTCCAACGTGCGGAAATTATCTCATTGAAAAAGACGGAAAAATTAAGTGTTCAGATAAAAAATGTAATTATACGGTAGAACTTAAGGAGAATAAGTAATATGAATATGGAATTTCGTGGTACTACTATTTGCGCCGTTAAGAAAAACGGTATGACGGCAATTGCCGGTGACGGTCAAGTAACTTTCGGTCAAAACGTAGTATTTAAAAATAACGCGGTAAAAGTTAGAAGAATTTACGGTGGAAACGTAGTAGTAGGATTTGCAGGCTCAGTTGCCGATGCGTTTTCTCTCACTGAAAGATTTGAAGAAATGCTCAATAAATTTTCAGGCAATTTAATGCGTAGCGCTGTTTCTCTTGCTGAACTTTGGCGTGAAGATAAAGTTGGTAGAAAACTTGAAGCAATGATGATTTGCGCCGATAAAGATACTTTACTTATCGTATCAGGTAGCGGTGAAGTTATAGAGCCGGACGGTGGGGTATGCGCTATTGGTAGCGGTGGAAATTACGCGCTTGCCGCAGGTCTTGCGCTTTACAACGAAACTGATTATGAAGCCGACGTTATCGCTCAAAAAGCATTAAAAATAGCAAGTAGCATTTGCATTTTTACTAACGACAATATTATCGTTGAAAAAGTTTAAGGGGGAACTAATATGAATTTATCTCCAAGAGAAATTGTTCAAGAACTTGATAAGTTTATTATAGGTCAAAATCCTGCTAAACGCGCGGTAGCAATTGCGCTTCGTAATAGGTATAGAAGAAGTCAATTATCTCCAGCGTTAAGAGAAGAAATTACGCCTAAAAATATTATAATGAAAGGTCCAACAGGCGTTGGTAAAACTGAAATTGCCCGTAGACTTGCAAAACTCGTTGGCGCTCCGTTTGTAAAAGTTGAAGCGACTAAATATACTGAAGTCGGATACGTTGGTAGAGACGTAGAGTCAATGATTCGCGACCTTGTTGAGTGTAGCGTTAGACTTGTTAAAGACGAGCAAATGAAAATTGTTGAAGCAAAAGCAACGGCAATAGCGGAAAAGAAAGTCGTTAAACTTTTAGTAGACGCTAAAATTAACGAAAAGGGTGAAACTCCACAAGAAGTTTTCGAACGTCAAATTTTAGACGATTATAGAGAAGGCAAACTTAACAAAACGTTAATTGAAATGCAAGTTGTTGACAAACCTAAACAACTTGATATTATGGCGGGCGTAGGTGCTGAAATTAATCTCGGCTCTATTTTTGGCGATATTATGCCTAAAAAGACAAAAAAGAGAAAAGTTACCGTTGAAGAAGCAACTAAAATTATAATTGCTGAAGAAAGCGATAAACTTATCGACGTTGAAGCGGTTAACACTGAAGGCGTGCGTAGAGCAGAGCAAGAAGGTATTATTTTTATCGACGAAATTGATAAAATTGCTTCAAAAGCAAATAAGGGCGGAGCGGACGTTTCAAGAGAAGGCGTTCAGCGTGATATACTTCCAATCGTTGAAGGTAGCACGGTTATGACAAAATACGGACCTATTAAAACGGATTATATTTTATTTATCGCGGCAGGAGCATTCCACGTTTCTAAGGTTGAAGATTTAATACCTGAACTTCAAGGTCGTTTTCCAATTAAAGTTGAACTTTCAAGTTTAACTAAAGATGATTTTATTAAAATTCTTACAATGCCACAAAACGCAATTACGCTTCAGTATAAAACGTTATTGCTCGTTGATAATATCGACTTGAAATTTACAAGCGAAGCAATTGAGTATATTGCTGAAGTTGCCGTTGAAATGAATTTAACAAGCGAAGATATCGGCGCAAGACGTCTTCATACCGTTATGGAAAATTTACTTGAAGATATTTCCTTTAACGCAGGCGGAGATATTCCTTTAACAACGGTTACTGTTGACGAAAAATACGTTCGTGAACATTTAAATTCAGATAGTCAACGCAATCTCAAAAAATATATACTTTAAGGTGAAACTATGATAAACATACCAAAAGGAACTAAAGACGTATTACCAAGTGAAAGTTATAAGTGGCACTATATAGAAAATACCGCTCGTGAAGTTGCGTCTATATTTAATATTAAAGAAATAAGAACTCCTACTTTTGAGCATACAGAGTTATTTTTAAGGGGCGTTGGCGATACGACTGATATCGTTAACAAAGAAATGTATACCTTCCTTGACAAAGGTAATAGAAGTATAACCTTAAAGCCTGAAGGAACGGCAGGCGTTGCTCGCGCCTTTATTGAAAACGGTTTATATAGTAGCGCTATGCCACTTAAAACGTATTATATTACCCCCGTTTTTCGTTATGAAAGACCACAAGCGGGTAGACTTCGCGAACACCACCAATTTGGAGTAGAGTTTTACGGTTCAGATTGCGCTAACATTGACGCGGAAGTTATTTTAACCGCTTATACCTTACTTACTAAGTTGGGTTTACAAGTTGAGCTTAATATAAATAGTATGGGTTGTAAAACTTGTAGGGCGGAATACAATAAAGCGCTTAAAGAGTTTTTAAGCGACAATATTGACGATATGTGTCCTACTTGTAAAGATAGATACAATAAAAACCCGCTTAGAATTTTAGACTGCAAAGAAGAAAATTGTAAAAAACTTACTTTAAACGCTCCTAAAATCGTTGATTACTTATGCGACGATTGTAAAAAGCATTTTGAAGATTTACAAAACTGTCTTGCATCCGCTGGGCTTAGTTATAAAATCAATCCGTTTATCGTTCGCGGTCTTGATTACTATACCAAAACCGTATTTGAGTTTGTAACAAATGCCCTTGGTTCGCAAGGAACTGTATGTGGTGGCGGAAGATACGATGGGTTAATTGAGCAAATTGGCGGAAAGTCTATTCCTGGCGTTGGTTTTGGTATGGGGCTTGAAAGAGTTTTAATGTTAATGGAGGCTGTAAACGCCCCAATTCCACAAGATAAAGGCGTTAAAGTGTATTTTGCTACAATGGGCGAAAAGCCGTATTTAAAGGCGTTTGAAGTGGTTAACACGTTAAGAACTAAGGGTATAAGCGCTGAAATTGATCATATGTCAAGAAGTTTTAAAGCTCAATTTAAGTATGCGGACAAGATAAACGCCGAGTACGTTATTGCTATCGGCGACAACGAACTTGAAAAGGGTAGCGTTTCTCTTAAACGTATGAGTGACGGCGTAGAAACTGAAATTTTAATTAACGATATCGTAAATTACAATTTTTAAGTTATGAATAATTAAAAATATTTTAATAATAACTATTAGGAGGAAATATGAGTAATAACGTAGTAATTTTAAACTCTAATAATTTTGACGAGTTTATTTCAAATCAAGCAATTCCCGTATTAGTGGATTTTTGGGCTAATTGGTGTATGCCTTGTAAAATGCAAGCGCCAACGCTTGACGAGTTAGCAAACGATTTGCAAGGTAAAGCGGTTATTGCAAAAGTAAACGTAGACGAATGCGAAGATTTAGCAATAAAATATAAAGTAAACGCTATTCCGTATCTTGCCGTGTTTAAAAATGGAAAATTTGTTGAAAATAAAGTAGGGTTATCAAGTAAAGAGCAGTTAAAATCGTTGCTTGAAAAATATATGTAAAAAAAGACGGTGCTATCGTTAGCACCGTCTTTTATCTTTTTGATTGAGTTTATTATTAGTTTGGAATACCAAACTTAATTGCTTTATTTAAAATTTCAACTTCAAATTCCTTACCTGAAACTATTTCGCCGTCAATACAAACGTCAAACTCTTTGTTAGAATAAACTTTTACTTTAGAAGAACGGCGATATTCCAAAAGTTTATTAATTCGCTTATTGTCTAAGTGTTCGCCTTTTTTATATACCCCTATAAGCGAAATTAAATTGAACACGTTTGTTGGTTTGACAAGACAAATTTCCATAAGACCGTCGTCAATAACGTAACGAGGCGCGCATTTATATTTACCGCCAACGTAAGCGCCGTTAGCGAGAGTACATAATAAAAGTTTGCCGTTAGGGTTTAATATTTCGCCGTTAACTTCTACAGTAATGTCGTTAACAGTCGCTTTAAAAAGCGCCGCAATAATACCAAGAGTGTAGGCGTTTTGCGTTCTATTATTTTTGAGTTTATTGGCAACTTTACAAACGTACGCTTCAAAACCAAAGTTCGTTACGTTTAAAGAGTATAAATCGTTAACCTTAATAACGTCTATCTCTTTATTTTTTGAATTTAAAAGTTTTTCTAAATTATTAAAACTGTTTATATCGCCAATAGATTTTACAAAATCGTTACCGCTACCGCAAGGGTATAAAGATACGCTTGCATTATCGTAACCAACAACGCCGTTTACAACTTCATTAAGCGTTCCGTCGCCACCGCAAGCGTAGAAACGAACTTCACCCGAGTAGTTTTTTAAATACTCGCGTGTAAATTCAGTGGCATCGCGCTGGTGGTCAGTTTGGTGAATTTCAATATCGTAATTATTAATATACGATTTTAAATCTGTGCTTATTTTATCGTATGAATTTTTTATGCCTGCTTTAGGGTTAATAATAAAAACGTGTTTCATCAAAAAATTATCCATTGTACATTTTTAAGTAAATTTTAACACTATAATAAATAATAGTCAAATATTATTAAAAATTTTTTTAAAAACTCTTGACAAAAAATTTTTTTTAGTTTATTATTTTGTTAATGAGAATGATTATCATTAGCAATAAAGATAAAGGAGGGTAAAATGCGTAAAACGCTACAAAAAGAAGCAGTGCTAAAAGCAGTGCTTGAAAGTTGTGATCATCCTAATGCCGAGGCTGTATATATAAGAAGTAAAGCATATTATCCATCAATATCATTTGCTACGGTGTATAGAGCGCTTACAAGCCTCTCAAACGAAGGTAAAATTTTAAAAATCTCTTGTCCTATGGGTGATAGGTTTGATAAAACTTTACATCCTCACGTTCACCTTAAGTGTTCGTGTTGTGGGGGAGTTAGCGATTTATTAGGTGTTAACGTTTTTGACGTTAAAAATGCAATAGAAACGTACAATGAAATTAAAATTGAGAAAATTGATTTTTTAGTTACGGGCGTGTGCAGGCAATGTAATAGTAATTTAAGCGAAAATTTCGCTAAATATAAATAAATTAACACTAAAGGAGAAATATTATGGAACTTAAAGGTACAAAAACTGAAAAAAATTTAATGGAAGCATTTGCAGGCGAAAGCCAAGCGCGTAATAAATACACATATTTTGCAAGCGTTGCTAAAAAAGAAGGTTATGAACAAATTGCAGAATTTTTCTTAAAAACTGCTGATAACGAAAAAGAACACGCTAAGCTTTGGTTTAAAGCGTTAGATGGTATTGGTAATACTGCTCAAAACCTTGTTGCCGCCGCTGAAGGCGAACACGGCGAATGGACTGATATGTACGTTAGAATGGCTAACGAAGCCGAAGAAGAAGGTTTTAAAGCTATTGCCGCTCAATTTAGAGCAGTTGCTAAAGTAGAAAAAGAACACGAAGAAAGATACCAAGCGCTTTTAAAAAATATTCAAGAAAACAAAGTTTTTGAAAAAGAAGGCGTTGTTGTTTGGGAATGCAGAAATTGCGGACATCTTCATATTGGAACTTCTGCTCCTAAGGTATGTCCTGTATGCGTACACCCACAAAGTTATTTTGAAGTAAGAAAACAAAATTATTAATTTATAATTTTAAAATAATTTATCCTTAGTAAAGGCGAGTAGTTATTACGTTTAAACGTTGCGTAATCAACTACTCGTTTTATATATATTGTTTTAATTTTTTTGTTTGCATCTTGAAATTTTTAGCGCGTTATGTTAAAATGAAAATGTATTGAAATATTTTGATAAAAATATTGTAATATAATAAATTTGTTATAAAAAATAATTATGTATATTCCTCAAAACGCAGAAATTTTATTAAGTGTAATCAACACGTTACTTAGAGATAAATATAGTTCAATCTATGACTTATGCGACTATGAAGACGTAGATTTTAATTTAGTTAATTGTAAACTTGAAAGTGTTGGGTACGTTTATAACGAAAAAACAAATTCTTATATTTTAAAGGATTAGTATGAAGAAATTTAAATTAACAATTATAAGCATTTTATTACTAATATTTTCTTTTATGGCTATGGCTTGTGAAGATGAGCACGTTCATACCTATAGTGATACGTATTCTTATAACGACGTTTACCATTGGTATGCTGCAACGTGCGAGCATTCTGAACTTCGAGACGATCGTTTTAAACACGAATATAATTTTAATTACGAATGTATCGTTTGCGGGTATAAACATACGCATTCTTTTGATAATGACGACAAATGTATTTGTGGAGAAGTTAAAGATGGTAATTCTCAAGAACAACCGCCTGTTGAAATAACTTCGCTTGATAATAAAACGTTTAAATTAAAGTCCGTTATCGTTAGCGATGAAGACGGAACAAATTGGGAAAGACACAATGTTGGAACAAATAATTACACTGTAGATAATTATAATTTAACTTTCTTAGGTAACGGAGTTGGCTACTGTAATTTTGGCTCTCCTATTGATTATAAAATTGCATACGTTGAACAAGAAAAATTAGTTACTGTAAAAGTTGAGAGTGACGGGGTTGACGTCAATCAATATACTAATACTGCCGAATACAAAAAAACAACGAAAACTTACCTTGGAGAAATAAAAAACGGGCAATTAGAATTATTTACAACCATTTTAAACAAACCTACCGGCATAACTAAAAAATACACTTACGTTTTCGTTTGTGATGCGGAGAATACTTTAACCGCTCAAGATTATCCTTATCTTTATAATTATTTTATAGGTGAATATACAACTAAGATTAACGATACTACAAGTTACGTTGACGTTACCGTTAAAGAAAACAATAAAGCAGACTATATCCAATATAGTTATAATGGTAGCGAATATACGCCAACCGTTTATAGCGACTGTACGGCAATTTTAACAAGTATGAAATCTAATAACGAGTATTATTACGTTATAAGATTATATTACGTTAACCGCCTTAACGCACTTGTAAACGTGGAAATTAAATTTAAACTTAACGGTCAATGCGTTAATTTTACGGAGAAAGTATGAAAAAAGGCTTAATTGTTGTTAACGCGTATTGTAATATTCCGTCAATGCTTAATCAAAGCGTTAGACTCAAAGAAGAGTTTGAAAGACTTGGCGTTAACGTTGACGTAGTTAAAAACGGATATAACTTATTTTTAGATAGCGACGGTAATATATCTGGTGATATTGATAGTTACGATTTTTGTATTTATCTTGATAAAGATAAGTATTTTGCCGAACTTTTACAAAGAAAGGGTATAAGAACGTTTAATAAAATTTCTTCGATAACAACTTGCGACGATAAGATGCTTACTCAAATTGCACTATGTAATATTAACGTTAAAATGCCAAAGACTTTTTATGCTCCGCTAAATTATTCAAATTGTGAAGTTGGCGTCGATGAGTTAAAAAAAGTAAGTGACGCGCTTAAATTTCCGCTAGTTGTTAAACTTAGTTATAGTTCGCTTGGGAAAGGCGTTTTTAAAGTTGATAATATTGAAGATTTTTATAAAATTGTAAACGCAAATAAAAATAGCGCCAAACTTTATCAAGAATACGTTAGTTCAAGTTATGGTAAAGACGTAAGAATTATTTGTATAGGTAAAAAATACTTATGCGCGATGCTTAGAAAATCAACGACTGATTTTCGTTCTAACGCTGAACTTGGCGGAGTGGGCTATGAATATAATCCGCCAAAAGAATTTATTGAAGTTGCTGAGAAAATTGCCGACGTTTTAGATCTTGATTATATGGGTGTTGATTTAATGTTTGGCAAAGATAACGAGCCTATTTTATGTGAAGTAAATTCTAACGCGTTTTTCGGCGTAATGGAAAAGGTTTCTAAAGTAAACGTTGCAAAAGCATACGCAAACTACGTTATTAGTCAAGTGTATTGTAAGGAGAATTTATTATGATAATTGATAAACTTGAAAATTTAAGTAGATATGATTACGTTCCAAACGTATCTAAAGCGGTTGAATTTATAAAAAACAACGATTTGTTAACTCTTGATTGTGGTAAGTATGACCTTGGCGACGAGTGTTTTGTTAACGTTAGCGAATACTTGACCAAAGAAGAGGATGAAGACGGTATCGAACTTGAAGCGCACGTTGAATATCTTGATATTCAATTTACCGTTTTAGGTAGCGAAATGCTTTATTATCAAGCTATAGAACTTGGAGAAAGTATAATTGATTACAATAAAAAGAAAGATATAGAATTTTTCACTTCCGCGTGGGCTAATTCTCTTTGTCTATACGCTGGCAATTTTGCTTTAATATTTCCTAACGATTTACACGCTGGCGGGTTTGTTGCAGATAGCGAAGAAAAGGTAAAGAAATTTGTATTTAAACTTAAAATATAATGGAAAAAACAAACGTAATGCGTCTATTAGACGTAACTAGTATAGAGTATTTTGCATTTGAATACAGTAGCGAAATAACTGACGGGAAATTGGTTGCTAGGGCTTTAAATGAAGATGAAAATTGCGTTTTTAAAACGCTTGTCACGGTTGCTCCTACAAAAAATTATTACGTTTTCGTAATTCCGGTTAACTGCACGCTTAATCTAAAAAAAGCGGCAAAAGTAGTAAATGAAAAATCAATAGAAATGCTCAAACAAAAAGACTTGTTACCGCTTACTGGGTATATTCACGGCGGTTGCTCGCCAATAGGTATGAAAAAGCCTTTTAAGACGGTTATTAACGATACTGCGGAACTTTTTGATTATATTTACGTTTCCGCTGGCAAGGTTGGTAAGCAAATAAAAATAAACGCTAACGACCTTGCAAGTTATATTGGTGCAAGTTTTTTTGATATTACTGATTAAAATGAAGAAAAACGACGTAAACAATACAATAAAAAGTGGCGAAAACGTTAAAAATTACGGAGTGTTAAAGACGTGCGTATTACTTTTAGCGTTTATAATAGCCTATGCTATTTCGCTATATCTAAATGGATTAAATGAAACTAATAGAAAATTGATTTTATTAGTTGCTTTTGGCGTGGTTGGTTTTTTATTGTTTTACGTTGTTTATTATTTGGCTTATTTTATTAGTTTTTTATCGCTTAAACGTAAGGCGAAGAAACTTTCAAACAACGTTATAAATTGCGACGACGAACTTGCCGAATATTTTAACGGTGACGACGTTTATTTTAAATATAAAGGCGAACTTACTTTAAAAAATAATCTATCTAATTTTGCTACTAAAATTTCTCAAACTATGAACGATATAGCATCAAAATATAGTCAAGAAAGTGAGTATGCATACGTTAATTATACCGTTTACGACGCGTTAGATATTTTTGGAAACGCAATAAATTATTTACATAACGGTATTGATAAATATTTTAAAGGCTTAAATTTGCAAAATTGGTCGTTTATCAATTTGAAAGGCGTTATAGAAAAAAGTTTAGACGATAATAAAATTGAAGAACTTGCGGTAACGGGGGAAGAGTCGTCCGCTTTTAAAAAGTTTTTTACTAATGTAAAAAATAAAATAGTTGATAAAAGTAAAAAAATAGGTAATTATATTATTAGCGCTCCATTAACCTCCCTTTTAAACGACGTACTCGTATTCGTTGCGGGTGAAGGTTTTAGAGTTTTTAGCAAAAACGGAAAGAAACCAAAAACTAAAAAGGCGGTAGAAAACAATAATGAATGATTTTTTATCTCTTTTAAGTGACGTTTTAAGCGTTTTTAGTATTGTTGGTTTTGTAGTTTTAGGGTTTTCTATCGCTGTAAAATCATTTACAGTAAAAACTATTAAAAAAATTCAAGACGCGTCTGACGTTAATTATTTATCAATTGATTATACTAAGCGTGGCGAGTGTGATAAAATAATTGAAAACGTTAAAATTGACGTTGATAAATATTTGCAACAATCAGATAACGTTAACAAAATAAAAAAGCGCAATAAAAGGCGTAAATTTTTTAAACTCAAACAACTTGACGAGCCTAATATTGACGTAAATATTAAAGGAATATTTTTTGATTATATAAAAAATCTTGCAAAAGTATTTTACGGCGACGATGCCGAAGACGTATTTTTAAAATTTTCAGAAAAAGAGATTTTTTATATTTTGAATACTTTAAAAGAACGTTTAATTGTTATTTTAGACAGCACTAAAATAATTTGGCTTAAACAAATAAAAATTGCCGTAATTTTACATTTTTTTAACCTTTATTCTAACTTTACTAAAAGTAAAATCGGCGTAACCTTTTTTATCGTTAAAGGAGTGCTTGATTTTTGTTTAAAAGTGGCGTCTATATTCTCTCCAACAAGCATAAGTAAACGCCTAATTAACGGTATAAGTAGTAAAAATTTGAAAGATATAATAGTTCAAACGGTTATTACGGTAGTTGGTAAAGAACTATCGGTTATATATCAAAATAAACAGTTGTTATCAAGAAAATAATTATGTTATACGAAAAAGCTGCAGATAAAAATTATTACTTTTTATTAGACGAAAGAAAATGCGATTACTGTAAATTTAGCGTTGCTCCGCATTGTCATGATAGTATAGAATTTTTAATAATAGAAAAGGGTAGTGTGTTAACTTCAGTTAACGGAGTTTCTCGAACGCTATGTGAAAATTCAATTGCGTTTATTGATAGTTATGATATACATTCCTATTATGCTACTGAGTTGTCTAGTTATGTTCTAGTTTTTTCAAAGGAATATTGTAGGCTTTTTTCAGAGGCTGAGTACACGTTTAATAATTTTATAACGTTAAATGCTGATGCGTTTAATAAAATTTTAAATACCGTTAAAAATTTTTACGCAAACTATAATGATAATAAAAATAATAGGTATTTAGTTGAAAGTTTATCTTCATTTATTATGGGAGTATTGCTTCAAAACGAAACTACCATAACAAAAAATAAAGATAAAACTAAAGAAGTTATGGTTGAAGTTTTAAATTATATTAACGATAATTTTGATAAAGAAATTGATATGCCGAGCGTTGCTAATGAGTTTGGATATACTCCTAACTATTTTTCTAATATTTTTAATAAGTTTACAAAAATGTCGTTTAACGACTACGTTAACTTAATAAGATATAAAAAAGCGCTTAAAATATTAAAAAATAACGTTCATAACTATTCAATAACCGATATTGCGTTTAGTTGTGGTTTTGGTAGTATGAATACTTTTTATAGAACGAAGAAAAAATTTGAAAATACACAAAAATCGTAAAATTTGACATAAAAATGATAATATAAGAAATGAAAAGAAAAACTCCTTTTGGTATACTCTAATTACAAACCGAAAGGAGATTTTTTATGAAACAAATTAAAGTTGTATGCGTTGGCGCAGGTAATAGAGGTATTAATTATTGTAAATATGCCTTAAGTTATCCTGAAAAAATGAAAGTTATTGCAATAGTTGACCCAAATAAAATTCACCGCGATCAATTTGCTTTAAGTCACGATATTCCTAATGATTTAAGATTTAATTACGTTGAAGACTTTTTAAATGCTAAAATAGAATGCGACCTTGTAATTAACGCTACTATTGATAATTTACACTATGAAACGACTATGCCGTTACTTGAAGCAGGTTATAACGTTTTGATGGAAAAACCAGTTACTGCCGATGTTAACGAACTTTTAAGTTTAAAAAATACTGCAATTAACAAAGGTGTAAACTTATTCGTTTGCCACGTTTTAAGATACACTCCATTCTATAAAAGCATTAAACGCCACATTTTAGACGGTGAAATTGGTAAAATTAAATCAATTTACATGGCAGAACACGTTGGCGTAAACCACTATTGCGAAAGTTACGTTGTTGGTAAATGGCGTAGTGAAAAAGAATGCGGTTCGGGATTTTTGCTTGCAAAATCTTGTCACGACCTTGACTTAATGTGCTGGTTTAACAATGAAACCGTTCCTAATAAAATCGTAAGTTTTGCAGATAGAAAAACGTTCATTCCTGAAAATGCTCCTGAAGGGCATACTGATAGATGCTGTACTTGTCCTTGTGAACCAACTTGTAAATATTCAATGATTCGTCAAATGAAAGACCCTAAATCTATGACGGGTAGAATTAAACTTGATATTGATAAACCAATGAACGAAGTTACTATTGATGATATTATTGAGCAAACAAATAAAAGTAACTACGGTAAATGCGTATTTGAAAATAAAGACTTGGTTGACCGTCAAAATATTATCGTTAAGTTTGAAAACGGTTCGGTTGGAACGTTTGACCTTATAGGCTCATGCGCAAAGGGTGAAAGATATTTACATATCGTTGGTGAAGACGGTGAAATTATTGGTACGCACGGTTCAAATAAATACACGGTAAGAAAATTCGATTATTCAACGTTTACGTATTCTGACGTTGAGTACGACGTTTCAAAAAATATTTCAAGTGGACACGGCGGTGGCGACTTTGGTTTAGTTGGTGAACTTCTTAATTACTTAAATGGCGATAGAAGTTCAATTTCTATTACTAGCATTGAAGATAGCGTTAATGGTCATCTTTGCGTTTACGGCGCGGAAAAATCAAGAAAAGAAGACGTTATCGTTGACTTTAAAAAAGAATACAATATTTAAAAATGCACGTTAACTTTGATGTAAATAAGCGTATTTTCCTTTTTTTAGGAATTTACGCTTTTTTATTTTAAATATTTTAGTTTTTTTGCGTTATTAGTATTTACAAAAACTACATTTTGTGTTAAAATTACATATACTGAGCAAAAAAGTGCAAAATGTTGTGTGGAGGCAATTATGGAAGGTAAAATTCATTCCGTTTTTTCAGGCGGTACGGTTGACGGTCCGGGAATACGTTTCGTTGTCTTTATGCAAGGTTGTCCGTTAAGGTGCAAGTATTGTCATAATCCTGACAGTTGGCTCGTTCAAGACGGGGAAGTTCGCACAGTTAGCGACTTAACTAATGAAATTATTAAATACCGCAATTATTTTGGCGAAAAAGGCGGGTTGACGGTTTCTGGCGGAGAACCGCTCGTTCAAATTGATTTTGTTATTGAACTTTTAAAAACGGTAAAGCGTTATGGAATAAATACCGCGGTTGATACGTCTGGTTACTTGTTTAAAATTGACGATGAACATACGTTAAAAAAATATCAAGAACTTGATAAGTATTGCGACCTTTATTTGTTAGATATTAAACATATTGACGATGATAAACATAAGCAACTTACCGGTGTTACAAATAAAAACACTTTAAACTATGCTAAATGGCTTAGCGATAGGGGAAGTAAAGTTTGGATAAGGCACGTTTTAGTTCCAAATTATACTGATAATGACGAAGACCTTATAAAACTTTCAAACTTTATTAAAACGCTTAAAAACGTTGAAAAAGTAGAAGTTTTGCCATATCATACTATGGGTATTGTCAAATATAAAAATTTAGGGTACGACTATCCGCTTAAAGACGTTCCTGCTCCTACTAAAGAAAGGGTACTTAACGCAAAGAAAATTTTAGGTGTATAATGTTAAACGATAATAATTACAAAGAAAATCTTAAAGGGTTACAAGTTTTAGAAGTTAGTGGCGAAGGTTGCGCTAATTGCATTTCGCTTATGCCAATGCTTTACAGTGTTGTTAGCGCTCGTAACGACGTTGAACTCGTCCATTTTGAACTTGACGAAAATTCTAATAAATTCGCTAGCGAATATAACATTGATAGAGTTCCTACCGTTTTACTTTTAGACGATGGAAAAGAAATTGCAAGGGTAGTCGGTTTTCAGCCCGAAGAAGTGTTCGAAATTTGGCTCGATTATAAAATTGACGAGTATAAAAAGTCAAAATAATAATTAACTTTTTATTTGTAATAAAAATGTTTAAAATTTTAAAATAAAAACGTAATTTTTTAAGTATTATGTTGCAAATGCAACACTTATTTGAAAAATAATATGTTATTATTTATATAGAAAAAGAAAATTAAGTCTTAAGGAGAGTTAAAAATGAAAAATTACAAAGGTTGGGAAGGTTTTATTCCCGGCAAATGGTCTGATGATGAAGTTAACGTAAGAGATTTCATTCAAAAAAACTACGCTCCATACGAAGGTGATGATAGTTTCCTTGCTCCTGCAACCGAAGCAACTAAACAACTTTGGAAGGAAGTAATGGAATTAAGCGCTAAAGAAAGAGCAAACAACGGCGTTCTTGACGCTGACACAAAAGTTGTATCAACTCTTACAAGTCACGGTCCTGGATATATTAATAAAGACCTTGAAACAATCGTTGGTCTTCAAACTGATGCTCCGTTCAAACGTTCGCTTCAACCGTTTGGTGGTATTAAAATGTCATCGCAAGCGCTTGAAATGTATGGATATCAAGTTGATCCGTTGGTTACTGAAATTTTCACTAAATATCGTAAAACTCATAACGACGGTGTATTTGATGCTTATACTCCAGAAATGCGCGCATGCCGTTCTTCACACATCTTAACAGGTCTTCCTGATACTTACGGTCGTGGTAGAATTATCGGTGACTATAGACGTGTTGCTCTTTACGGTGTAGATTATCTTATTAAGAAAAAAGAAGAAGATAAACTTCTTATTTGCGGAGAAATGACTCCTGATAAGATTAGAAACAGAGAAGAAATTTCTGAACAAATTAAGGCATTAAAAGGTCTTAAAGAAATGGCTAAAATTTACGGTTGTGACATTAGCGAGCCAGCAACTACTGCTAAAGAAGCAATTCAAGCGGTATACTTCGGTTACCTTGGCGCTGTAAAAGACCAAAACGGCGCGGCAATGTCTATCGGTCGTACTTCTACTTTCCTTGATATTTATATTGAAAGAGACCTTAAAAACGGCGTTATTACCGAAAGCGAAGCGCAAGAATATATGGATCACTTCATTATGAAACTTCGTATGGTAAGATTTATGAGAATTCAATCTTACAACGAACTTTTCTCAGGTGATCCTACTTGGGTTACTGAAGCGATTGGTGGTATGGGTGTTGACGGTAGAACTTTAGTTACTAAAAACTCTTTCCGTGTTCTTCACACTCTTATTAACCTTGGTCCTGCTCCAGAACCAAACCTTACGGTTTTATGGTCTAAAAATCTTCCTGCAAATTTCAAAAAATTCTGCGCTAACGTTTCTATCAAAACGTCTGCTATCCAATATGAAAGTGATGACCTTATGAGACCTGAAATGGGTGACGATTACGGTATTGCTTGTTGCGTATCTTGTATGAAGATTGGTAAAGACATGCAATTCTTCGGCGCTCGCGCTAACCTTGCAAAGTGCTTACTTTACGCTATTAACGGTGGTAAAGACGAATTAATGAAGGATAAAGTTACAGGCAAACCAATGCAAGTTGGTCCTAAGTTTGAAGCCATTACTTCTAACGAAGCTCTTGACTTTAACGAAGTTATGGATAAATATACTCAAATGATGGAATGGCTTGCCGGTGTATACGTTAACGCTCTTAACCTTATCCACTACATGCACGATAAATACGCTTACGAAGCAATTGAAATGGCTCTTCATGATTCTAATGTTAGAAGATTCTTTGCTACCGGTGTTGCAGGTCTTTCTTGCGTTGCAGACTCACTTTCGGCTATTAAATATGCTAAAGTATACCCAATTAGAAATGAAGACGGTATCGTTGTTGACTTCAAGATTGAAGGTGAATTCCCTAAATACGGCAATAATGACGATAGAGTTGACGAACTTGCAGTTACTCTTGTTAAAAAGTTCATGAATATGATTAGAACTCACTATACTTATAGAGATTCTGTTCCAACAATGTCAATTCTTACTATTACTTCAAACGTAGTTTACGGTAAAAAGACTGGTAATACTCCTGATGGTAGACGCGCAGGCGAACCTCTTGCTCCTGGTGCAAATCCAATGCACGGTAGAGATACTCACGGCGCTCTTGCTTCACTTGAATCAGTTGCAAAATTACCATACGAATATTCTAGAGACGGTATTTCTAATACGTTCTCAATTACACCTGAATCATTAGGTAAAGACGATTAATATAATAATATATAATAGGAGGTTTATTATGTCTCAAAAAGTTGATAATTTAGTTAATATGTTAGATGCTTATTGCGCTAATGGTGGACATCACCTTAACGTAAACGTTTTCAATCGTGATACGCTTTTAGACGCTCAAAAACATCCTGAAAAATACCCACAACTCACTATTAGAGTTTCTGGTTACGCTGTAAACTTTATTAAGCTTACAAAAGAACAACAGGATGACGTAATTTCTCGTACAATTCACGAGTCGATGTAATAAAAAAGGGGTGTATTTGCACCCCTTTTTCAAATATTATTAGTAGGTTAATTATGTATAAACTTGGTTTGAATTTTGAACACGTTAAGGTAGCGTCAAAAGAAAATAACTTAAGCGTGTTTGACGTGCTTAAAAAAATTAAAATGTACGGTGTTTCTTCCTTAGACGTTAACGTTTGCGACGTTATGGATAATACTAACTATCGCGCTGACGTGTTGCGCTCAGGTTTAAGTATTGATTGCGTTTTTCACAAGGGTGATTACGGTCATAGCGACAATATTGGATACGAACTTTCTATGATAGATTTTTGCGCTGAACATAATATTAGAAACATTATGCTTTTAACTGAATTTATCAAAAGCGGTGATAATGAATTAGAGTATAATACTCTACTTAAAAAGAATTTGCGTAGAATTGTAAAGTACGCGTCAAATTTCAATATTAAAGTTGGTATTGAGAATTTTGGTAAAGAGTTAAGTCCATTTTCAACTATTGATAAATGTTTAGACGTTTTAAAATCAGTTAAAGGTTTAGGTTTAATTTACGATAGTGGCAATTTCTTGCTTGCTGGGGAAAATCCTATTGATGCGGTAAAAACGCTAATGCCGTACATTCAGCGCGTTCATATTAAAGATAGAACGTATACGGAAGTGGAAGGTTCTCCAATGCAAATTTCTATTGATGGCAAGAAAACGTACACAACTACTTTAGGTCAAGGCAATAGTTTTATAAAAGAAGTTGTTAATCTTGTAAAAGATAGTTATGAAACGATTGATTTTGTTATGGAGTTTGATTTCACAAAACTAAATATCACTAATAATATTTTAGACTCGGCAACTTATTTTTCTACGGAGATTGATTAAAATGGCTAAGTATAAAAAAATTGTAGAGCCTTTAATTGAGGCTCTTAAAGATTATAATGCCGTTAACGTTGATTATGGTAACGACCAAGTAGTTGGCGTTGCAAACGACGTAAACGGTTGCGACCTTGTAGTTTACATAAACGCTAAAGAAATTACGGTAACTTTTGGTTATCATTCCGCCGTTTTTAGTAAAGAAGACGTTGATGGCGTAATTACTCATTGTAAAAATATTTTAAGTGGTGAATACGCGTCGGTTGAGTTTTTCTCGGGCGAAAAAAAGTTGTTTGGCGGTTTAAGACAGTCTTCAACGTGCAAATTTAAAACGGTAGACGACGTGTTAAATTGTTACGCAAGCGGAGATGAGGGCGTATTTAATAACATTACTAATTTTATTAAAAATAATCAAGTAAACGTTATGGCGATTAGTTTTGATAATAAAGTTAGCACTCTCGTATCGGTAAACTATAAGGATAATGAATTTAAGTTAGATATTTTAAAATAATTATGTTAGGTGTTGTAGTTAACGCGCTTTCCGTTATAGTTTGCTCATTAATTGGATTGTGCTGTAAAAAAATTATAAATGAAAGAATAGAAAATACCGTAATGCAAGCGCTCGGCGTATGCGTTTTGCTTATTGGTATTATAGATGCTATAAATCCAGTTTCGGGAACGTCTGGAATTTTAGTTTTACTTATAAGTTTTGCTGTTGGCGGAGCGATTGGTAGTGCTATTAATATTCAAAAAGGTCTTGATAATTTAGGTGTAATTTTTGAAAAGAAACTTTTAGGAAAGTTTACAAAAAAGGCAAGCGAAAGTTCAAATATTACCCAAAAGAACCCTACAAATCACAATTTCGCCGAAGGTTTTGTTCAAGCAACTATGGTCTTTTGCGTAGGCGCTATGACGATATACGGCAGTATTTCCGCAGGTCTTGGCGATAATAAAACTTTACTTATAAAATCTGTGCTTGACGGTGTTGTTGCGCTTTTATTAACGGTTAAATACGGTATAGGCGTATCTTTTGCGGCGTTACCTATACTTGTAATTCAAGGCGCATTTGCGTTGCTTGCTGGTAGCGTTGGTGAATTTTTAAATTCAAGTATTACTTTTAGACAAGAACTTTCCGCTATTGGCGGTGTAATCGTAATGATGATTGGGCTTAACTTATTAGAAGTTAAAAAAATCCCCGTTGCAAATATGCTTCCTGCTTTACTTGGCGCGTGTTATTACTTAATATTTTAATTTTTTAAACGTGGTTGGCGATTTTTAGTAAATTTTAATATAATGTACTATGGAAATTTTTGATTTACATAGCGACGTTTTAACTGCAACTAATAACCCGTATGAAGTTTTAAAAGGTTATTCTAGTAACGTTACCGTTTGTACTGCAATTTATAAAGGTAATTTAACCGATAATCAATTTATAAGTAAGGTTAATGAATTTTATAAAAACAATCCAATCAACGCAAAATTATGTTTTGAAGACGTTGGGTATTATAATATTTGCGACGAGCAAATTATATCGTATAATCCGTTATACGTTCAACTAACGTATAACGATGAAAACAAGTACGGGTATGGCTGTAACTATAATTTACCTCTAAAACAATTAGGCGTTAATTTTGTTAAAAAACTATATAAAAACGGTATATACGTTGACTTGGCGCACCTATCTAAAAAGGGTGCGCTATCAGTTTTAGAAAATACCGATAAGGTTATTTGTTCTCATACGCTTTTTAAACAAGTGTATAATCATAAACGAAATATCGACGAAGACGTTATTAAAGGTATAATTAATCGTGGCGGTATTATCGGCGCTTGTTTAGTTGGTTATTTTGCAGGGAAGAGTCAATCGCTCAGTGAATTTGTTAACCACGTCGATTATTTTATTCAAAAGTTTGAAGATAACAATTTAGCGATTGGTACTGATTTTTTTGGCACGGATATTTTTATAGGCGACGTTGATAACTACAATAAATTCGAAGTAATAATTAATGCGATTTTAAATAAAGGATATACTAAAAGTACTTTACAAAAAATTTTGTATAAAAATGCTAAAAAAATATTAAAATAGTCGATTTTTACATAAAAAACAGCATTTTTTTAACAAAAAAATTAAAAAACGTCTTGTAAAATATATAATTATAGTATATAATAAATATATAAAATGTACGTTAGTAACCATATTAGTACGTTTGGAGTTTATTTTGCAAAACGACTTAGCCAATTATTTATTTCATCAAGGAACAAATTACAACGCTTACGATTATCTTGGGGCGCACTATGCCGTTAACAATGATAAAAGTGGCGTTGTTTTTCGTGTGTGGGCTCCTAACGCTATTAGCGTGTCGGTAATTGGTGATTTTTGCTCGTGGGATTATAATAAATATCCAATGAACAAACTTAACGACCAAGGTGTTTGGGAGTTATTTGTTGAAGGGCTTAAAGAGTACGACGTATATAAGTACGCCATTAAAGGCAAAAGCGGTAGAATTGTAAATAAAGCAGACCCTTATGCGTTTTTTTCTGAAAATCCGCCGTATACCGCGTCTAAAATATATTCGCTTGACGGTTATAATTGGCAAGACGATGAATATTTTAAAAATATAAAAGATAAAAATCATTTAAAAAGCCCTATAAACATTTATGAAGTTAATCTTGCTTCGTGGAAGAGAAAAGATAATGGCGACTATTATACTTACGAAGAATTAAAAGTCGAACTTGTTAAATACGTTGTAGATATGGGTTATACACACGTTGAATTTATGCCCGTTTCAGAATATCCGTTTGACGGTTCGTGGGGGTATCAAGTTACGGGTTATTACTCAATAACTTCGCGCTTTGGTAATCCTAAGCAGTTTATGGATTTAGTTAACGAGTTCCACCTAAATAATATCGGCGTAATAGTTGACTGGGTTCCCGCGCATTTTCCAAAAGACGAACACGGTTTATATGAGTTTGACGGTCAGCCACTATATGAGTATCAAGGGTTAGATAGGCAAGAAAATGAAAATTGGGGCACTAGATATTTTGACCTTGGGCGACCTGAAATTCAAAGTTTTTTAGTGTCTAATGCAAACTTCTTGTTTAGCAAATTCCATATCGACGGTATTAGGGTTGATGCGGTAGCGTCTATGCTGTATCTTGATTATGACAAGCGTCCTGGGCAGTGGGTGCCAAACGAGTATGGTGAAAATATAAATTTAGAAGCGATAGCGTTCTTCCATAAACTTAATAAAGCAGTGTTTGAACGATATCCGTACGCTTTAATGATTGCCGAAGAGTCCGCCGCTAAAGTTAAAATTACAGGTAGGGTTTGCGACGGTGGTTTAGGATTTAATTTCAAGTGGAATATGGGTTGGATGAACGACGTTTTATCGTATATGAGCGTTGACCCGTTGTTTAGAAAAGGTAGTCATAATAAACTAACTTTTTCGTTAATGTACGCTTTTAGTGAAAATTTCGTGCTTCCTATATCGCACGACGAAGTAGTGCACGGTAAAAAGTCTTTACTTGATAAAATGCCCGGTACTTATGAGCAAAAATTTGCTAATAATAGAGCGTTTTTATCATTTATGATGGCTCACCCCGGTAAAAAATTAACTTTTATGGGTGAGGAGTTTGGTCAGTTTAAAGAGTGGAATTACGAAGAGGGTATAGAGTTTTTTATGACTGTTTATCCGCTTCATTATAAGCTTCAACAATTTTATAAAAAAGTTAATAACGTTTATAAAAATCAAAAAGCGCTATATTCTATTGACGATAGTTGGAGTGGTTTTGAATGGCTTGACGCCGATAATAGCGCAAATAACGTAGTAGCGTTTAATAGGCATTCTGGCGATGGGGAAGAAATTGTTGTTATTGTAAGTTTTAACGGAGCGCCTATTAATAATTATAAATTAGCAGTTAATGGTAAAAGATACGAGCGTATACTTAATTCTGACGATAAAGAATTTGGCGGTAATGGTTTAACTAGAAAGAACGTATATAATTTAAAACGCAATCGTGGTAATGGTAAAAAATATTTGCTTAAAATCGACATGCCGCCGCTCACTGCTGTTTATTTAAAAAAGGTTTTGTAATATTACCTTAATTTTTTGAAAAATGCCGTTAATAACGGTTTATATGATACGGAGGATTTTATGTTATCCAAAAAACAATGTATTGCAATGTTACTTGCAGGCGGTCAGGGAAGCCGTTTGTACACACTCACTAATAAAATTGCAAAACCTGCAGTTTCATTCGGTGGTAAGTATAGAATTATAGACTTTCCGCTTAGCAACTGTGTAAATTCGGGTATTGATACCGTTGGCGTTCTTACTCAATACCAACCGCTTATACTTAACGAGTATATCGGTAACGGACAACCGTGGGACTTAGATAGAAACTTCGGTGGCGTTCATATTCTTTCGCCGTATCAAGCAAAAGAAGGCTCTGAATGGTATAAAGGTACCGCAAACGCTATTTATCAAAACTTATACTTTATTAAGCGTTACGCTCCTGAATACGTTTTAATTTTATCGGGCGACCATATTTATAAAATGGATTACTCTAAAATGCTTGAACAACATATTTTAACTGACGCTGATTGTACTATTGCCGCTATTAACGTGCCTATTGAAGAAGCGTCGCGTTTTGGTATTTTAAACGTTAATGAAGACGGGGAAATTTACGAGTTTGAAGAAAAACCTAAACAACCTAAAAGCACTCTCGCATCAATGGGTATTTATATCTTCAAAGCCGAAAAACTTTATAAATATTTAGAAGAAGACGATAAAATCGAAGGCTCTAAAAACGACTTTGGTGGTGACGTTTTACCAAGAATGTTATCTAAGGGCGAAAAGATGATGTCGTACGAATTTAAAGGTTATTGGAAAGACGTTGGAACTATATCTTCACTTTATGAAGCGAATATGGATCTTCTAGGCGATATTCCTAACCTTGATATTGACGATAGGTCGTGGGTTATTCGTTCAAGAAACCCAATTGCTCCACCTCATTATATAAGCGATACTGCAAGAGTAGTTAACTCGGCGATAATTTCAGGCTGTGAAATTGAAGGAACGGTAGAAAATTCAGTACTTTCGCACAACGTTATCGTTGAAAATGGCGCTATCGTTAAAAACAGCGTTGTTTTTGCTGGTTCTATTATAAAAAGTGGCGCTGTCGTTGAAAATTCTATTATTGACGAAAACGCGGTTATTTGCGAAAACGCTATAATAGGAAAGAAAAATACTGACAATAAAATTGCCGTTGTTGGTAGAGAAATTGTAATTTCGGCAGGTAAAGTTGTTGAGCCTGGCGCAATTATAGAAAAAAATATATAAGGAGGTAAAGTTATGAATGCATTAGGTCTTGTTTTTTCAAATATACATGATAGAAGCGTTCCTGAACTCACTCAGGAAAGAACTATGGGTTCAATACCGTTTTGCGGTAGATACCGTTTAGTTGACTTTACCTTATCTAATATGGTAAATTCCGGCGTTGCCAAGGTTGGAGTTATTACTAAAAGCAATTATCAATCTCTTATGGATCATATTGGCTCTGGTAAAGATTGGGACTTAGCAAGAAGACAAGGAGGTCTTCATATTTTACCGCCGTTTGGTTTAAAAGGTAACGTTTTATACAATACTCGTCTTGAAGCGTTAAGAGGCGCGCAAAACTTTTTAAGGCGTTCTGATGAAGAATACGTTATTATGTCTGACTGTGATACCGTATGCAATATGGACTATGATAAAATTTTAAGATATCATACACACGTTAACGCCGATATTACAGTGGTTTACGTTAAAAAAGATGCAGGCGAACTTAAAGACGTTCAAGGCAAAATTATCGTTGAACCTAATCTTGACGGTAGAATTACTGAAATTTCAATAGATCCTAGCGTTGAAGGTGAGGTTAAATACTCAACTAACGTTTATATTTTAAAAAGAACGCTATTATTAACGTTAATTAACGATGCGATTTCTCACGGTTATTCTCACTTTGGTAAAGACGTTTTAGTTAGAAACGTTAATAATTTAAGAATTTTCGGTTACGAGCATTGCGGTTATTTCGTTGCTATAAATTCGCTTTACGGTTACTATAAAGAATCGCTTAAATTCCTTGATAGAAAGGTTAGAGATGAAATTTTTAGAACTGTTGACGTGTTTACAAAAGTTAAAGATAGCGCTCCAACGAGATACGGCGCTAATTCGGTTATTAAAAACTCTCTTATTGCCGACGGTTGCGTTATTGAAGGTGCGGTAGAAAATTCTATTATTTTCCGTGGTGTTAAAATAGCAAGGGGAGCGGTTGTTAAAAATTCTATAGTAATGCAAGGCTCTATCGTTGGTGAAAACGCTCAACTCAATTGTATAATTACAGATAAGAGTGTAGTTATAAAAGATAAACGCGTGCTTTCAGGTTGTGAAACGCATCCGTTCTATATTAGCAAAAACAATATAATTTAATAGCAATTTTGCTAAACTTTATTTTGGGCTTGATAATAATTAAATAGTTTACGCTTAATTGTTATGTAGTAGATATAACAAAACCGAGTTACGTTTTTCGTAGCCCGAGTTTTGTTTTTAAAGGAGAATATATGGGTAAAAACAGTATAAAAATTCAAAAGAAAAACAGTATTTTATTCGTAGCGTCTGAATGTAATCCTTTTGCAGGGACGGGCGGTCTTGCCGACGTTATCGGTTCGCTTCCTAAGGCTCTTGCAAATAACTGCAATTTCGACGTTAGAGTTGTTGCTCCGCTTTATAAAGATTTTGCAACGGAATATCGTGATAAATTAAAATTTGTTACTAATTTTAACGTACCGCTTTCTTGGAGAAATCAATATTGTGGAATTTTCACTTATACGTTAAATAACGTAATTTTCTATTTTATTGATAACGAATATTATTTTAAGAGAGACGGTTTATACGGTTATTTTGACGATGGCGAACGTTTTGCTTATTTTTCTAAAGCAACTGTTGAAATGCTTAAAGTTATTGATTTTTATCCTAATATAATGCATTGTCACGATTGGCAAACGGCTATGTCTATCGTTTACCTTAAAACGTTATTTAACGGCGTAAAAGGTTATAATGATATAAAAACCATATTTACAATTCATAATATTGAATATCAAGGCAAATACGGTAAAGACCAACTTGGCGATTTATTTGGAATAGGTAACGAGTACTTAGACGTTTTAGAGTACGACGGTTGCTTAAACTTGATGAAAGGCGCAATGGTATTAGCTGATAAAGTTTCTACCGTTAGTCCAACTTACGCTAGTGAAATTAAGTATGATTTCTTCTCGCACGGTCTTTCTACAATTACTCAAGCATTTGAAGGTAAAACGCTTGGTATTTTAAACGGCATTGACGAGAGTTTGTTTGACCCTAGAACAAATAAATCATTGTTTAGTAGTTACGACGTTGATAATTTACAAGGTAAGTCGGTTTGCAAAAAAGAATTACAAAAAATGCTTAACTTACCAGAGCGTGACGTGCCTTTAATTTCAATGATTTCAAGATTAGTTGCGCATAAAGGGTTAGACTTAGTTAAAGCCGTTGTCGACGAGTTATTGTGCGAAGACGTTCAACTTGTTATTTTAGGCAAGGGTGAAGCGCAATACGAGGAATTTTTTAAATATATTCAAGAGCGTTACCCAAATAAATGTCGCGCGATAATAGCGTATAATAGAGATTTGTCTACTAAAATTTATTCGGGCTCAGATATGTTTTTAATGCCGTCTAAACAAGAGCCGTGCGGACTTTCTCAAATGATGGCGGCAAAATACGGCACCGTACCTATCGTTAGAAAAACGGGTGGCCTTGCCGACAGTATTACGCCGTATAATCGCGATAAAGAAAACGGTATAGGATTTAATTTTGAAAATTATAACGCGCACGAAATGCTTTTTGTTATTAAAGATGCTATTTACACTTATCAAAATAAGGATGAATGGCTTAAAATAATGAAAAGAGCAATGAACACGGATTTTTCTTGGCAAAAATCCGCAAAAGTGTACGAACTTATATATAATGAACTTTTAAGGAGTTAAAATGAACAATAAAGTTATGACAACAAAAGATGCAGAAGAACTTTTATCGGGTAAATTATCAAGATATTTTGGTATAACCTTTGCCGAGGCAACACCCGAGCAAATGTATAAAGCCGTTGCAATGACGGTTAGAGATATTTTACTTGAAAAGCGTAAAAGTTATCATCAAAAAGTAAAAAACGCGCAAGGCAAAAGAGTTTACTATCTTTGCATGGAATTTTTACTTGGTAGATCGCTTAAAAATAACGTATATAATCTTGGAATTGAAGATCAACTTGGTAAAGTTTTAAAATCAAACGGTTTTGATTTAGAAGATTTATACGAACTTGAACCGGACGCTGGTTTAGGTAACGGCGGTCTTGGTAGACTTGCTGCGTGCTATATGGACGGTTTAGCAACGCAAGATTTACCAGCAATGGGTTACTCAATTAGATACGAATATGGTTTATTTAAACAAAAAATAGTCGATGGTTGGCAAATGGAACTTCCTGACGTTTGGCTTCCTGGTGGCGAAGTTTGGCTTACTCAACGTTTAGATAAGGCTTTCCGCGTTAAATTCGACGGTAGAATTTTAGAAGATTGGACTGAAAACGGAATGAAAGTACGTCAAGTTGATTGTACTGAAATCGAGGCTATTCCTTACGATATGATGATATCTGGTAAAGATAGCGAAGCTGTTTCAATTTTACGTTTATGGGCGGCAAGAAGCGTTGAAAACTTCGATATGGCTTCCTTCTCGCAAGGTAATTATATGGAAAGTATGCGCCATAATAACGAGGCTGAACTTATTAGCAAGGTGTTATATCCGTCGGATAACCATTTTGAAGGTAAATCGCTTAGACTTAAACAACAATATTTTCTTGTTTCAGCAAGTTTACAAAATATTTTAACAGACCATTATTCAAGATATAAAACTTTAACTAATTTGCACGAAAAAGTTGCTATTCATATTAACGATACGCACCCTGCGCTTTGCGTTCCTGAGCTCATGCGTATTTTAATGGACGACTACGGCTTCACATGGGATGATGCATGGCATATAGTAGTTAATACTATTGCTTATACTAACCATACCGTTATGCCGGAAGCGCTTGAAAAATGGAATGAAGATTTAATTGAACGCCGTCTGCCTCGTATTTATTCTATAATTAAAGAAATTAACCAACGTTTCTGCGGTTTGATGTGGGATAAATTCCCAGGCTCTTGGGATAAGATTGAAAGAATGGCAATTTTAAGTCACGGTCAAGTTAGAATGGCAAATCTTTCAGTTATTGGATCACATAAAGTAAACGGCGTATCGGCGCTCCACAGCGATATAATAAAACAAAGCGTATTTAAAGATTTTGGCGAAGTATATCCTGAAAGATTTACTAACGTTACTAACGGTATTGCGCACAGAAGATGGCTTTGTCAATCAAATAAAGAACTGTCATCATTAATTTGCGACCTTATTGGCGACGGTTTTATTAAAAACGGCGCTGAACTTGAAAAACTTAAAGGTTACGTTGACGACCAAGAAGTTCTTAAAAAACTTAACGAAATTAAGAATATTAAAAAATCTCAACTTTGCGATTATTTAAAGAAAAAACGCAATATTGATATTAATCCTAACACGTTGTTCGACGTTCAAGCAAAACGCTTACACGAATATAAACGTCAACTTTTAAACGCGTTGAATATCATTTCTATTTATAACGACTTAAAAGAAAATCCTGACCTTCCTATTCAACCTAAAACGTTTATTTTCGCAGCGAAAGCAGCGCCAGGTTATTATCTTGCTAAGCAAATAATTAAACTTATTTGCTATTTAGCAGAAGATATCAATAACAATCCTAACAAAAAAATTAGAGAAAAACTTAAAGTAGTTTATATTGAAGACTACAACGTTTCTATTGCCGAAAAATTAATGCCTGCAGCCGAAGTTTCAGAGCAAATTTCAATGGCTGGTAAAGAGGCGAGTGGTACTGGTAACATGAAGTTCATGATTAACGGCGCGCTTACTATCGGTACTCTTGACGGCGCTAACGTTGAAATGCACGGACTTGTTGGCGATGATAATATATTCATTTTTGGTCTTAAAGCAAACGAAGTTGACGCGTTATGGCAACGTGGTTACAATGCTAGCGAGTTTTATAATAATAACCCACGTCTTAAAAAGGTTATTGACGCGCTTAGAATTGGCTTTAACGGTGAAAGTTTCAATATGATAGCAGACTATCTCGTTTCTCAACGAGGTATTGCAGACCCATATATGTGTATGGCTGACTTTAACGACTATCTTCTTGAAAGAAGCAAACTTGAAAAAGTTTACCAAGATAAAATTTCTTGGGCTAAAAAATCCCTTATCAATATTTCGTGCGCTGGTTTCTTTGCTGCTGATAGGGCAATTATGGAATACGCTAACGATATTTGGGATTTAAAAGTTATTAAATAATTTTGTTAATTTTACTTATTAATTAAATTAATTTTTAATTAAATAATGTAAACAGGTAAAACTATTTATGAATTTGTACTATAATCCGCTTGATAAAAATTGCAAATTGCCGTTAGGCGCTATTATGGAAGGTGAAAACTCTCATATTACTATAACGGCAAGCGCAAGCGACGTTAAGTTGTTTATTCGTAGCGACAAAACGGGTGATTTGTTAATTTTAAAGGGCGAAAAATTTAACGACAAGTTTAAATTTCAATTAAATAATTTAAAAGTTGGGCTATACTGGTACGTTTTTGAAATTGACGGTTACGTTTACGGTAGAGATGACGATTTAAATCTTATTTTAGAAGATAATTTAAAATGGTATCAACTTATCGTTTATGATAAATCTTATAAAGTGCCTAATTGGTTTAAGGGTGGTATAATTTATCAAATTTTTCCAGATAGGTTTTGCAAAGATGGAAAAACTCCTAAACTTGAAAAAGGTAAGGTTTTAAGAAATTGGGGAGAGCAACCGTATTATAAACCTAATAAAGAAGGTAAAATGTTAAATAACGACTTCTTTGGCGGTAACTTTAAAGGTGTTGAAAGTAAACTTAGTTACCTTAAAGATTTAGGCGTTACGGCAATATATTTAAACCCCATAACAGCGTCATATTCTAATCATAGGTACGACACGAGCGACTATTTAAAAATTGATAGTTTGCTTGGTGATGATAGCGACTTTAAGCGTTTAACCGATAAAGCAAAAAGTTTAGGTATAACCATTATTTTAGACGGTGTTTACAATCATACGGGTGATGATAGCGTATACTTTAATAAATACGGCAATTACGACACTATAGGCGCGTATCAGTCTAAAAATTCGCCGTACTACGATTGGTATATTTTTGAAAAATTTCCAAACAAATACAAGTGTTGGTGGGATATTTTAATTTTACCAACTATAAATAAAGACTCCGCCCAGTTTGAAGACTTTATTACTGGTGACGGTGGAGTTTTAGAAAAATATTTAAATTTAGGCGCTGGCGGGTTTAGGCTTGACGTTGTGGACGAATTGCCGTCGCGTTTTGTTAAAAAAATTAGAAATAAAATTAAAAGTCAAAATGAAAATTCAATTTTGATTGGCGAAGTTTGGGAAGATGCTACTAATAAAATAGCCTACGATACAAGAAAAGAGTACTTTTTAGGTTTAGAACTCGATTCTGTTATGAATTATCCTTTAAAAAACGCTATAATCGACTACGTTTTAAATAAAAATTCACTTGGATTAAAGCGTACGGTAATAGAGCAAATAAACAACTATCCTAAACAAGCGCTTGATTCGTTAATGAATATTTTAGATACGCACGACACCGCTAGAATTTTAACTGTGCTTGGTCGTGATAAAATTCCTAAAAACCGTAATGAAATGGCTCTTTCAACGCTTAGCGAAAGTCAACTTGAAATTGCAAAAAAACGTTTATTTATTTCGGCAATTTTACAGTTTACTTTATACGGCGTTCCAAGTATTTATTATGGCGATGAAGTTGGATTACAAGGCGAGTCCGACCCATTTAATAGAGCGTGTTTTCCTTGGGGTAATGAAGATAAAGAAATTTATTCTTTTTATAAAAAAATAACTCAAATTAGGCGTGATAACAATATATTTATTGACGGCGATGTTGAAATAATTACCGCTGATAACGGATTGTTTGTATTTAAACGCGTAAAGGATAACGAAGAATTATACGTCGCTGTTAACGTAAATGAATACAAGTACGATATTTTACTAAATAACAATGCTACCGAACTTTTTTCGGGGCAAGTTGATAAAAAATTTACTATTGAAAAATTTGGCTTTAAAATTATTAAAAGCAACGAGGCAACACTATGAATATAACACAGAAAATTTGTCAGGAATTTAATTTAACCGAAGAACATACTAACAACGTTATTTCTTTACTTGACGAGGGTAATACCATTCCGTTTATAGCGCGTTACAGAAAAGAACTTACCGGTCATATTGACGACCAAGTTTTACGTTCTTTATCTGAAAGGCTTACTTATTTAAGAAATCTTGATAAACGTAAAGACGACGTTCAAAAAACTATCGCCGAACAAGGTAAACTCAACGACGATATTGTACTTGCGTTATCTAAAGCGGAAACTTTAACTGAAGTTGAAGATATTTACCGCCCGTATAAACAAAAGAAAAAAACTCGCGCTACCGTGGCTATTTCAAAGGGGCTTTCTCCACTTGCCGATATTTTACTTTCTCAAGATAAAAACGGCGAGCCAGCAGAAGTTGTTGCGGAAAAATATATTAACGAAGAACTTGGTGTAAATTGTGTTAAAGACGCTATTTTAGGCGCTAGCGATATAATCGCCGAAATTGTTAGTGATAACGCCGAACTTAGAAAAAAATTACGTTATTTATTTATTAAAGTTGGCGTTTGCTCGTCTACTTTTACAAAAGGTCTTGATGAAAACGACGAAAAAGCAGGCGTATACGCTATGTATAAAGATTTTAGCGAACCTGTTTCTCAATTAAAATCTCATAGAGTTCTTGCTTTAAATAGAGGCGAAAAAGAAGACGCGTTAAAGGTAAAACTTACTATTGACGATAATTTTGCTTGCTCTATTTGTGAAGGTTTCTTCGTTAAAGGCGAAAGTCCTTATAAGCAAATTATAAAAGATGCTTGCGCCGATGCTTATGACCGTTTAATTAAACCGTCAGTTGAAAGGGAAGTTAGAAATCTCTTAACTGAAAAAGCGCAAGAAAAAGCAATAAAATTATTTGAAGAAAACCTTAAACCGTTACTTATGGCAGCACCGCTTAAAGGTAAAATCGTTATGGGTTTTGACCCTGGTATTAGAACGGGTTGCAAAATTGCCGTTGTTGACGAAACGGGTAAAGTTTTAGATAAAACGGTAGTTTATGCAACGAAAGAAAGCGAAAGCGATAAAGAAAAATCAAGAAAAATTCTTAAAGAACTTATAAATAAATATAACGTTGACGTAATTTCTATTGGTAACGGTACTGCGTCTAAAATTTCCGAAATTTTTATTGCCGACCTTATTAAAGAATACGCTGGAAAAGTTTCGTATATAGTTGTAAGCGAAGCGGGCGCGTCAGTATATTCAGCGTCTGAACTTGGCGCTAAGGAATTCCCTGATTTTGACGTTTCAGAGCGTTCGGCAGTATCAATTGCGCGTCGTTTACAAGATCCGCTTGCCGAACTTATTAAAATTGACCCAAAATCAATCGGTGTTGGTCAATATCAACACGATATGCCTGAAGCAAGGCTTGATGAAGTTTTAAGCGGTGTTTTAGAAGACTGCGTTAATACGGTTGGCGTTGACTTAAATACGGCGAGCGTTCCGCTTTTATCTCACGTTGCAGGGCTTAACAGCGGTATTGCCAAAAATATTGTTGAGTATCGCGAAAAGAACGGTAAGTTTACGTCGAGAAAACAACTTTTAAAGGTTGCTAAACTTGGCGAAAAAGCCTATACGCAATGCGCAGGTTTCTTGCGAATTGTTGGTGGCGAGAATATTCTTGACAACACGGCGGTACATCCAGAATCTTACGAGGGAGCGCAAAAACTTTTAAAATTGTTCGGCTATACCGACGATAACGTTAAAGCGTTTGAACTTCAAGACCTTAAAGAAAAAATTGCTAAACGCGGTTATAAACTCGTTGCCGAAGAAGTAGGTCTTGGCGAAGAAACGTTAAAAGACGTTGCCGACGAACTTGTTAAACCGGGTAGAGACGTAAGAGACACGTTACCAAAACCAATTCTTCGCTCTGATATTTTTGAACTTGAAGACTTAAAAGAAGGTATGATATTAAACGGCACGGTTAGAAACGTTACGGCGTTTGGCGCGTTCGTTGATATAAGCGTACATCAAGACGGTTTAGTTCATATTTCTGAACTTTCAGATAAATTCGTTTCAAATCCGTCAGACGTTGTAAAAGTAGGTCAACAAGTAAAAGTTAAAGTTTTAAGCGTAGACATAAAGCGTAAAAGAATTGCGCTTACAATGAAAGGTTTATCTTAAAAAATATTAAGCATATGCATATTTTTAATTTAATATTAATAGTATGTATTGACAATTTTAAATAAATTTGGTATTATTAATAAAACCAAGGAGGATTATGTAAAATGAATACTTTTGAAAAAGTAAAAGATATGTTAGTAGAAAAACTTGGCATTGCGCCTGAAAAAATCACTCTTGAAAGTGAGATCATTAAAGACCTCGGCGCTGACTCGCTTGACCTTGTTGAAATGTTACTTACAATGGAAGAAAATTTCGGCATCACAATTTCTGATGAAGAAACTGAAAACATTTCTACCGTTCAAGATATCGTTAATATTATTGATAAAAAGTAATTAAAAAGCCACGAAATCGTGGCTTTTTTGCTTGTGGGTTATTATGAAAGTTAGTGAAATAAAATATAATCGTTATAACGTTGAAAATTTAATAAAAGAATATAATAACGCAACTTTAAAGATAAATAGCGCAAGTAACGTTAATGAAGTTTTAGATATAAGAAACGAGTTAATTAACCACGTTGTTGAACTTGATACTGCTTATAACTTAGCGTATATTCGTTGGTCGCTTAACACAAGCGATAGTTTTTACGCAAATGAAAAAAGATATTATGAAGAAAATATTCCTTTAATTTCACAAAGCAAAAGCGAGTATATTAAAAGTTTAATAAGTAGCAAATATATTAACGAGTTAAAGTCGGTTTTACCTAAAACGCTTTTTGACGTTTACGAGTGTTTACTTAAAAGTGAAGATCCTAAAATTGCAAATTACGTTATTGAAGAGAACTTAGAAATTTCTAAATATTCCGATTTTATGAGTGCGCTTACCGTTGAGTTTGACGGGCATGTTATACCTTTTACCATCTTAAAAAAATATATGGTAGATAGCGATAGAAACGTTAGAAAACGCGCTTATAATTCGCTTGGTACCGCCCTTAATAAAAACGCTACTTTTTTAGATGAAAACTTTAAAAATTTAGTGGAAATCCGCACTAAAATGGCTAAAAAATTAGGTTATGATAATTTTGTAAAACTAGGCTACTTTAGAATGAATAGAATTTGTTATGGAAGTAGTGAAATTGAAAAGTTTAGAAATAACGTTATAAAATATATCGTGCCTAGCGTTTGTAGTATTAAAAACACAATTGCAAAAAACCTTAACGTTGATAAATTAAAACTCTACGATAACGATACCGTTTTAAGTAACGATAGCGTAAAAACTAAAAAACAAGGCGTTGAACTTTTTAAACTTGGTAGTGAAATTTATTCGCTTATGAGTAAAGAAACGGGCGAATTTTTCGCTATGATGATTGAAAACGAAGCCTTTGATTGCTTATCAAGAAAAAACAAGTGGGGCGGAGGTTATGAAACTGAGTTAAAAAAATACGGCCAGCCGTTTATTTTAGCAAACTTTAATAATTCTTCTCAAGACGTTGACGTATTAACTCACGAAGCAGGTCACGCTTATGCAAGTTACGTTATGAATAAAAACGGCGCTGATCTTGAAATTGGTCTTCCTTGTATGGACGTTGCCGAAACTCATTCAATGAGTATGGAATTCTTTTGCTATAAATATTTAGACAAAATTTTTGGCTATGATACAAACAAATATAAACTTAAACATTTTACGGACAGTTTTTGTTTTATTCCTTACGGTGTGATGGTTGACGCTTTTCAAGAAGAAGTATATAAAAATTTTTTTGAAAGTCCGTCTTGGCGTAAGAACAAATGGAAAGAACTTGAAAAAGTATTCCGTCCGTATATGGATAGCGACGGTATACCTTACCTTGAACAAGGCGGGAGATGGCAATACCAAATGCATATTTACGAAAGTCCTTTTTACTATATCGATTACGCTATTGCGCAAATTACAGCGTTGCAGTTTTTGTTTTTATCGCTTGAAGATTACGATTTGGCGTTTAAAAAATATAACGAGTTTATTTCGTACGGTTGTGATTTTAACTATATCGAAATTTTACAAAAAATAGGCTTAAAATCTCCGTTTGACGAAGACTTAATTAAAGATATTGCTCAAAAATCGTTGCAGTTATTCGACAAATTGTTTTTAATTTAGCAAAAACAGTTTTAAAAATTAAATATTAGTTAATAATTAGGTGGCAGAGTTTATTAAAAATATTGCATATTTTAATAAACTGTGTTAAAATAGAACGTGTATTAAGTTAATTAGTTAAAACACGTTCTTTATTTTTTAATTAGTTCACTAAAGGAGTTTATTTTGAGTAACGGCGTTAAACCTAAAAATAGCGACACAAAGTTTTTTACAATAGAATTTTTTGGCGTTACGCTCATAATTACCTCGGTATTGCTTTTAGTATGTCTACTATTTGGTAAAGACGTACTTTTCGTTATCGGCGAAGAAGTTCAGTATTTCTTGCTTGGGGTTTTTGGATACTTTTCGTATCCGCTTTTAACGTGCTTAATTTACGTTGGGTTTATGCTTTTATTTGGTAAAAAGATTATAAAATCTAACTTAAAGGGTAAAGTTATCGTTGCGATTGCTTTCGTAACGTTGCTACTTTGCTTGCTTACCGCCATTACTTCGTTAAAAGAAAGCGGTACGTTTGCTAATTACGTTGGTTATGGTTATAAATCAGGTCGCAACGGTTTAGCAGGCGTTGTAGCAGGTGGCGCTCTTTTTTCTATAATTACCTATCCTTTCGTAGCGTATTTATCGTACGTTGGCGCTATTATAGCCTTTTCGTTATGCATAGTTTTGCTTTTATACGTCGTTGTTAAGCGCGGTAAAAAACAAAAAGCAACTACGGTTGAAAGGGAATATCCAGGCACTATAACAACGAATGCAACTACTAACGGCGTAAATTCAACAACTAACGGCGTTAACGTAAACGGTACGACGGTAAACGCTAACCAAGGCGGATACGTTAACACCAATCAAACGTTAAACGGTAACGTGGTAGGTCAAACGGGTGTAAACGGCGGTTATAATCAAACGGGAGTTAATAACGGGTACAACCAAAATACAAACGGTTATAATCAAGGTGGAAACGTTAATTATAATGGTTACTTAAATAACGGTTACGTTAATCCATACGACGGTAATAGGTATGATTCAAACAACTATAAGCCAACGCCTGAAGAAGAAGCAAAACGCCGTGAAGGTATGCGAATTTTATACGGTCAACAACCGTTTACTTATTCAACGGCATACGGTAACACTGTAAATGGTGATAGAGTTAGAGTTGATAACGTTAACGTAAACGGAACTGTTGACGGAACTACTGGCGTAAACGGCGTTTCTAAACCTATTTTGAAAAATGACGTTAAGCCAACTTTTGATTATCGTGACACTACCACTGAAGGCGAAGTAACAACGGTTAATCTATACGGCGACGATGACGACGATACTACCGTTATAGGTTCTGGCGATACTACTACCGACGAGTTTGACGACGATACGACTACTATTGACGATACTACAACTGACGACGATACTACTATCGATACCGAAACTTCAACAACGACGTCGTTCTTTAATAATTTACGCAAAAAGCAAGATAAACCTATCGTTGACGTAAAACCTAACGATAAACCTATCAATAAGCCGATTATTAGTGGCGATACTACCACGGGTGATAGTACGGTAGACGATACTCAAACTACGAAAGTAGAGCCAAAACTTTTAGGCAATATTATTGAAAATATGCCTATAAATTATAAATATAATCCACCGCCAATATCGTTATTTAAGACTATCGATAATTCACAAAACAATTTTGAAAACGAAATATTTAAAAACGACATTAAAGGCAAAATTTTAACAACCTTAAAAACGTTTGGTGTTGATACAACTATTGCAAACGTATTCCGTGGACCTGCGGTAACTCGTTTTGATATAGTCGTTCCGCCGGCAATGTCAATGTCACGCATTGTTAAATTAGCGGACGATTTAAATTTAAGAATTGCCGCTAAAAGCGCAATAAGAATGGTTGCTCCCGTTCCAAACACTTCGTATATCGGTATTGAAGTTCCAAACCAAAAAGCAGATAGCGTAAGTTTAAAAGATATTATTTCTTCGGACGGGTTTATCGATACTCCACCATTTTCGCTTTTCTTTGCGTTTGGTAAAGATATTATTGGTAATCCCGTATCTCTCAATCTTGCTGATATGCCTCACGTTCTTATTTCAGGTACAACGGGTTCTGGTAAGAGTGTATGTCTTAACTCAATGATTTTGAGTATGGTTAGTAAGTACGGACCTGACCAATTAAGATTTGTAATAGTTGACCCTAAGCAAGTTGATTTTGAGCCGTTTAGAGATTTACCGCATATGATGTTTAACACCATTATTGATAACAATCTCGCGCTTTGTAACTCAATGCTTACTTGGGCGGTTGACGAAATGGAAAAACGATACGCCATTTTAAAAGCAAGTAAAAGTAAAAACATTGGCGACTATAACCGCCGAGCAGTTCAAAATAAAGAACGCATTATGCCAAGAATTGTTATTATTATCGACGAGTTTGCCGATTTAATGATGAGAGATAAAAAGGGTATAGGCGAAAAGATTTGTTTACTTGCGCAAAAATCACGCGCTGCCGGTATTCACCTTGTTCTTGCCGCTCAAAGACCGTCTGCGGACGTTGTTAACGGTCCTATTAAAGCCAATCTTCCAGCAAGACTTGTATTTAGAGCAAGTTCGCATATTGATTCTTCAGTTAGCCTTGGTGAAACGGGTGCTGAAAAACTTCTCGGCAAAGGCGACTGTTTATACAAAACGGGCGGTATGCTCAATACAGAACGCGCTATGGGCGCATTTGTGTCTGACGACGAACTTTACGATATTGTTGAATACGTTTCTAAAAATAACGTTGCATATTACGACCATAACGCTTGGGCTAAAATTAAATCACGCGTTGAGGCGGACTCTGTTGACAGTTCAACTACAACTCCGTCAACTTCGGGCGGTGGCTCGCCGGTAACGGTAAGAGAAGGCGTTATGATAAACGGTGTTCCCGAAGTTTACGTTAAAGCAATGAAAGTTGGTTTTGATTACGGCGGAATTTCAACGTCGTCGTTGCAACGTAGATTAGGACTTGGTTATCCTAAAGCGGCAAAAGTTGTCGATTGGCTTGTGGATAACGGATATTTATCGGTTGATTCTACTCACGGTAAAAAACAATTATTAATTACAAAAGAAGAATTTGACGAAAAATTTTCTCAAATTGATGATGAGGACAACGTTGACGAAGGTTAACGGCAATTTTACACAATGGATAAATACGCTATTTCTAAAACTAAAAAAATTGGCTTAATTTCACTCGGTTGTGATAAAAACCGTGTTGATAGTGAAAAAGCGCTTGCTATTGTCAATGAAAATGCTGTAATAACTAATGATATTTCTAACGCCGAAGTTATTATTATCAATTCTTGCGCATTTTTAGAAAGCGCGCGCCGTGAAGCGATAAATACAGTTATTGAATGTAACGAGTATAGAAAGACGGGTAAACTTGAAAAAATTGTTTTAACAGGTTGCTTGCCCGAAAAGTTTATTGACGAACTTTTTGAAGAATTTACGGAAGTAGACGTTTTTTTAGGATATAAAGATTACGATTTGCTTTTTGAAGCGCTTGAATTATCTTACGTTAGCGGTCAAAGGGTAAATTTTGTAAAAAAACTTCAAAATTTTACAAAAAATAAAAGAATACTGACAACACCTTGTCACTATTATTATCTTAAAATAGCAGACGGGTGCAACAATAAGTGTACTTACTGTTTAATTCCTAAAATTCGTGGAAAGTATTTTTCAACGCCGATTGAAGAACTTGTTAAAGAAGTTGAAAATTTAGGCTACGTTAAAGAACTTATATTGGTTGCTCAAGACGTAACTCGTTACGGCATTGATTTATACGGTAAGCCAATGCTCGTTGAACTTATAAAACAATTATCTTCGCTTGACTACGTTGAAAGCATTAGATTGCTTTATTGTTATCCTGATATGATAACTGATGACCTTATTGAAGAAATTAGCGCTAACGATAAAGTTATTAAATATCTTGATATTCCACTTCAACACTCAGCGTCTAACGTGTTAAAACGCATGAATAGAAAGGGTAATAGTCAAACTTACTTGGCGCTTATTAATAAACTTAGAGATAAAATACCTAACGTTTCGTTAAGGTCAACGTTTATTGCTGGTTTTCCTGGTGAAACTGAAGAAGATTTTAACGAACTTGTAAACTTTATAAAACTTGCAAAATTTACAAATTGCGGATTTTTTGCTTATTCGCGTGAAGAGGGAACGCCTGCGTATAAATTACCAAACCAAATAGACGAAGACGTTAAGCAAAAAAGAGTAAAAAAATTATATTCTGTTCAACGTAATATTTGTAAAAAAACACAAAAAAACTACGTTGGAAAAACTATTACCGTTTTATGCGACGGTGTTGATTATGAAAAACAGTCCTTTTACGGTCGCGCCTATTTTAGCGCGCCTGATATTGACGGTAAAGTATATTTTAGTAGTGACGACGTAATAAACCAAGGCGAATATTACGACGTTTATATTGAAAATTTTGACGAATACGACTTGTATGGGAGGGTTACTAATGAACTTACCTAATAAACTTTCACTTTTAAGAATATGTTTAATTCCGTTAATGCTTATAACTTTTTACGTTGAAGCGTTACCGATTAGATTTATAATAACGGCAGTAGTTTTTGCTTTGGCGGCGTTTACCGATTTTTTAGACGGCTATATTGCTCGTAAATACAATATGGTTACTGATTTTGGTAAATTTATAGACCCAATTGCTGATAAAATACTCGTTTTAAGCGCGTTTGTAATTATGCTTACAAATCCAATTATTTTATCAGGACCTTTAGGTTGTACCTTTGGCGCGGTTATTGGTGGCGTTGGCGTTACTATTATAGTTGCGCGTGAAATGACGGTATCAGTTCTTAGAATGATTGCCGCTGAAAAAGGAATTGTTTTGGCTGCTGAAAAAATTGGAAAACTAAAAACCTTGGTTACCGATTTTGCAATAATTTTACTTTTCATTACCGCTGAATTAATTTGTTTAGGAACAGTTTACCTTGTATTTTATTATATTTCTCTTGCTCTTTACATAATTTCGGTAATTTTAACTATTTATTCGGGTATTTTCTACCTTGTTAAGAATAAGGAATTATTTAAACAATGCAAGTAAAAATTGTCTTTTTAACTCATCAAAATAACGAATTATTTAGCGACAAAAACATCTTTGCACTCAAAAAAATACGCAATTTCGTTGAATGTGAAGAAGTTGTTAAAATTGATTTTAAAAATAATTTAAAAGAGTATTTTAATAGTAAAGTTGGTAATTATTTAATCGTTACAGATACTAATAATTATTCTTACGTTTTAAAGTCAATTAAAGAAATACATAGCGATAACTTAACTATTAACGCCGTTTCTTACGATAATAATTTTGATGAAAATTTGAGTAAACTATATTTTATTAAATCTTCGTGCGATTATTATAAACTTTTTAACGTAGACGGTAATTTAATTGATAATTTACTTGTTAAGTTTAACGTTGATTATACATTTAAAAACGTAGACGGCGATACTTTACTAAAAATTGATTATAAAGGCTATTCCTTAGAAGAAATTGATAATTTTAGAAAAATATTTCTCAGTGAGTTTGGCGATAAAATTTATGCAACTCAAGACGTTTTACCGCAAAATTTATTAGTAGACATTTTAAAAATTAGGGGCGCTAAAATTTCCGTTGCGGAGTCGTTTACGGGCGGTAATTTATCGGCGTCGATAATATCTGTATCTGGAGCAAGTAGCGTTTTTTACGAAGGTCAAGTCGTTTACAACGAAATGGCAAAAGCGTCTAGATTAGGCGTTAAAACAACAACTTTAAAAGAGTATAAGCCCGTAAGTAAGCAAGTAGCGTATGAAATGTGTCTTGGTTTATTAAAAAGCGGTAAATGTGATATTGCAATATCAACAACGGGTATTGCAGGCCCAAATTCAGATAATTCACTTTTTCCAGTTGGTTTATGCTATATAGCGGTGGGAACGATTGATAAAATTACTGTTTACAAATTTAACTTTAAAGGCACGCGTGAAGAAATTACTAATCAAGGCGTAAAAACTGCGCTTTGCTTAGCAATAAAAACTTTACTATAAAACTAAGCCATACGGCATTAAATAGAAACATAGCCATACGGCATTAAATAAAAATTAGAGAGGGAACTATTATGGATGAAAAACTTAAAGCACTTGAACAAGTATTAAATCAAATTGAAAAGCAATGGGGTAAGGGCGCTATTATGAAACTTGGCGCAAACGCTCAAGATATGTCAATTGAAGTAATTCCAACGGGTTGTCTTGCGCTCGACCTTGCTCTTGGTGTTGGCGGTGTTCCAAGAGGAAGAATCGTTGAAATTTTTGGACCTGAATCTTCCGGTAAAACTACGGTTGCTCTTCATATTATAGCCGAAACGCAAAAAGCGGGCGGTATTGCGGCATTTGTTGACGCTGAACACGCTTTAGACCCAACTTATGCTCAAAAACTCGGCGTTAAACTTGATGATTTATACGTTTCTCAACCAGATACGGGCGAGCAAGCGCTTGATATTACTGAAAGTCTTGTTCGTAGTGGTGCGGTTGATATTATCGTAGTTGACTCAGTTGCGGCGCTCACTCCTAAGGCGGAAATCGAAGGGGATATGGGCGATCAACACGTTGGTTTACAAGCGCGATTAATGTCACAAGCGCTTAGAAAACTTACCGGTATTACAAACAAGAGCAAAACTTGCGTTATCTTCATTAACCAACTTCGTGAAAAAGTAGGCGTTATGTTCGGTAACCCTGAAACTACTCCTGGCGGTAAAGCGCTTAAATTCTATTCAAGCGTTAGAATTGACGTTAGAAAAGCAGACGCTTTAAAAGATGGCGATGGTATGTTTGGTAATAAAACTAAAGCAAAAATCGTTAAAAACAAAGTTGCTCCGCCATTTAAAACTGCCGAGTTTGATATTATTTATGGTCACGGCGTATCTCAAGAAGGTTGCATTTTAGACCTTGGCGTTGAGTATGGCGCTATTGATAAGTCGGGCGCATGGTTTAGTTATAACGGCGAAAAATTTGCTCAAGGTAGAGAAAAAGCAAAAGATTATTTAAAGAATAATCCTGAAATGATGAAGGAAGTTGAAGATAAAATTAGACAAGCTTTTGCCGAGAAAAACTCTCCTAAAGTAGAAAACAACTAAATTTTAAAAACGCAAATTTTGTTTTGCGTTTTTTTTTAATGGACGAAATTTAATTAATTATGATTTCTAAAATTTTTATACGTTTAAGTATTATAATCACGTTATAATTTGCTGTTTAGAATGATTTATGTGTTTACCATAAAGACGTAAATGAAATTTACCCACAAATAAAATATTAAAAAATTGTTTAAATAACCGCATTTTTTATTATAATTAATTATGAAGTTATTGACATTTTTATTCACTTGATATAAAATATATACATAGTAAAAGTTTATATCTATTGACTGTGTCAATGATTTGGTATATTTTTTATTAAATTTATTCTTAGGAGGGTAACGTTTATGTTACAAAACGCAACCTTCCTGTTACTTTCCTCGCAAGTGGTAATCTTTTCGATTGTCGCTGCAGTTGCGGGTATACTTGTTGGTGCTGTATGCGCTTACGTTGTATTAAAAACGGTAAGAGAGAAAAAGATCGGTTCAACTAAAAAAGTTATTGCCGATATGATATCTAAAACCGAAGAAGAATGTAAATCATTAAAAAAACAAGCAATATTAGAGGCAAAGGAGCAGGAATTACAACTCAAAAACGAGTTTGAAAAAGAAACTCGTGAAAAGAAAGCGGAACTTCAAAAAGTAGAGCAACGCCTTAACCAAAAAGACGAAATTCTCAATAAAAAAGACGCAACGCTTTTAAAACGAACTGAAGAACTTGACAACGCAACTCGCGCTCTTGAAAAGAAAAATCAAGAAGTTGACGAACTTATGCGTAAACTCGAAACTCAACACGACCTTTTTATTCAAGAACTTGAAAAAGTTGCTCAGCTTACGTTAGAAGAAGCAAAAGCAATGGTTATTGAAGAAATTAAAGAAGAAGCGCGTCGTGAAGCGGCTGGCTACGTTAGAAACGTAGAACAAAACGCTAAAGAAGAAGCGGATAAAAAGGCAAAAGAAATTATAAGCCTTGCTATCCAACGTTGCGCGGTTGACCAAAGTAACGAACTTACCGTTACAAGTATTTCTATACCGAACGACGATATGAAAGCCCGTCTTATTGGTAGGGAGGGTAGAAACATTACCGCTCTTGAAAACGCAACGGGTATTAGGCTTATAATTGACGATACTCCTGAAGTAGTAGTAGCATCGGGTTTTGATCCGGTACGCCGTGAAATTGCCCGCCTTTCTCTTGAAAAACTTATTGCTGACGGTAGAATTCAACCAACTCGTATTGAAGAAACTGTTGCAAAAGTAAAAAAAGACCTTGACGTAATTATTAAAGAAGCAGGCGAAAACGCTACGTTTGAACTTGGTGTTTACGGTATTCACCCTGAACTTATCAAAATTCTTGGTAGACTTAAATTTAGAACTAGTTACGGTCAAAACGTCCTTCAACACTCGCGCGAAGTTGCTCATATTGCCGGTTTAATGGCTCAAGAACTTGGAGTTGACGTTAATTTAGCAAAACGCGCCGGTTTACTTCACGATATCGGTAAAGCGGTTGACTTTGAAAATGAAGGAACTCACATTCAACTTGGTGTTGACCTTGCTAAAAAGTATAAAGAAAACAAATTCGTTATTAACTGTATAGAGGCTCACCACGGCGACGTAGAGCCTAAATGTATTGAGGCTGTGTTAGTTCAAGCGGCTGACGCTATTTCAGGTGTAAGACCTGGGGCAAGACGTGAAATTGAATCTAACTACATTAAACGTTTAGAGCAACTTGAAGACCTTGCTAGTGAATTTAAAGGCGTTGAAAAAGCATACGCTATTCAAGCAGGTAGAGAAGTTAGAGTTATTGTTAAACCTGAACAAATTGACGATAGTCAAGCGCTTTTCTTAGCAAAAGACATTGCTAAAAAGATTGAAGAGACACTTGAATATCCAGGTCAAATTAAAGTCAACGTTATTAGAGAATCTAGAAGCGTTGAATATGCAAAATAATAATTTTCAACCCACTTTTTGTAGTGGGTTGATTATTTTTTACGATTTTTTAATATTTTTATTATATTTTTAGGGTAAATTTATAATAATTTTCGCTTTTTTATTGATTATATTAATATTTTTTAGTATAATAATAAAAGGAGAATTTTATGGATATTTATTCAGTATGTAAAGCATTGCAATTTGATGGTGAAGTTGTTAAGTATGAAGTGCTTAATGGCGGTAATATTAATACAACGTATCACGTTACTTGTAAAAATAATAGTGGCGAAGTAGACTATTTGTTGCAACGCATAAACAAAAACGTCTTTAAAAACCCCGAAGGCATTATGGGCAATATAGTTAACGTTACAGACTTCATTGCTAATAAGTCTAATAACTCTAACTTAAAAACTTTGCAATTTTCTAAAGACGTTAACGGTAAAGCGTACGTTGTTGACGATAACGGCGATTTTTGGCGCGCTAGAGAGTTTTTAGATTGCGTATGTTTCAATACTACGGATAATTTAAGTGTTATAGAGCAAGCAGGTATTGCTTTTGGCGAATTCCAATATCTTCTTGACGGTTACGACGCGTCAACGTTGTTTGAAAGCATTCCTAATTTCCACAATACCGTAAAAAGATTTGAAAATCTTGAAAATGCGATTAATTTAGACGTAGCGGGTAGAAAATCTGAGTGCGCTAGTGAAATTAAATTTTTAATTGAAAATAAAGAAAAAGCGTCTATTTTAATAAATTTACTTAACGACGGCAGTTTGCCGTTAAGAGTAACTCATAACGATACAAAGTGTAATAACGTCGTTTTTAATAAAAAGACCTTAAAGGCTCTTGCTGTTATTGATTTAGATACAATAATGTCGGGGCTTACAGCGTACGATTTTGGCGACGGGGCGAGAAGTATATGCTGTACTTCACTTGAAGACGAGGCTGATTTAAGTAAAGTTACGTTCGATTTAAAGCGTTTTGAAGCGTTTACTAAAGGGTATTTAAGTCATTTACGCGCAACGTTAACTAATAATGAAATATATTCGCTTATTGACGGCGTTTTCGTTATGACAATTGAACTTGCGTCAAGATTTTTAGAAGATTATTTAAACGGTGACGTTTATTTTAAAATAAGCTATGAAAACCAAAACTTATTAAGAGCGCGTTGTCAAATTGCTTTATGTAAAGATATAATTGCTAAAAGCGATAAAATTAAACAGATAATTTTAAAATACACAAAATAATATGTCTATACTCAACTCATTAAACAAAGATTACACGTTAAAACAACTTAATATAAAACAACTTAACGAACTTTGTTTAGAAATTCGCGAGTTGATTATTGAAGCGGTAAGTAAAAACGGTGGGCATTTGTCTTCAAATCTCGGCGCGGTTGAACTTACCGTTGCTTTACATTACGTTTTTGACGCTAAAACTGATAAATTTATTTTTGACGTTGGGCATCAAGCGTATACGCATAAAATTTTAACTGATAGGCTTGAAAAAATAAATACAATTAGAAAAGGTGACGGAATTAGCGGTTTTCCAGATCCTAATGAAAGTCCGTTTGACGCATTTTCAGTAGGGCACGCCGGCACTTCTATATCGGCAGGGCTTGGCTACGCGTTTGCTCGCGATAGCAAAAAGGAAGATTATTACGTTATTAACGTTGTAGGCGACGCTTCATTTTTAAACGGTGAAAATCTTGAGGCTATTTCGGCTAACGAAAATAAACCTAAAAAGTTTTTAACTATTTTAAATGATAACGGAATGTCCATTAGTAAAAACAATAACGGGCTGTATAAATTTATTTCTAAAGTAACGACTACTAAGCGTTATAACAAGTTTAACGATTTTTTATCTCGCACAATAGGAAAATGCTTTATTGGTACTTTTTTACGCGGTATTAAAAAACTCATAAAACGTATTTTTAACAAAAATAACTTTATTGAGAATTTAGGTTATAAATACGTTGGTATTTTTGATGGTCACGACCTAAAATCACTTATTCGACTCCTTACTCAAATTAAAGAAAGTGAAAATCCAACTCTTTTACACGTTAAAACGGTTAAGGGTAAAGGGTTAACTATTGCCGAAGAAAACAGCACCAAATATCACGGCGTTTCAAAAAATATGCAATCATCAACAAACGCATACTCTAACGTTGTAAGCGATGCTATGGAAGAATTATTAACCATTAACCCTAATTTAGCAGTTATTACCGCAGGTATGCGCGACGGGGTGGGGTTGACTAAATTTTCTGAAAATCACCCCGATAAATTCGTTGACGTTGGTATTGCCGAAGAGTTTGCCGTAACTTACGCCGGCGGTATGGCTAAGGGCGGAATAAAACCGTTCGTGTTTATATATTCTACTTTTTTACAGCGCTCATACGACCAAATAGTGCATGACGTATGTCTGCAAAATTTACCAGTAGTGTTTTGTTTAGATAGAGCAGGTCTTGTTGGAAGTGATGGTAAAACGCATCAAGGCGTGTTTGATTTAAGTTATCTTAAACACATTCCTAACTTAACTATTTTAGCGCCAAGCACAACTAGTGAGTTTAAAAGCATGTTAAAACTTTCGCTTGATATAAATTCGCCAGTTGCAATTAGATATCCTAACGGCGACGACGCTGACGTTGAAATTAATAATGAAATTGATAAAAATTTAAGTTGGGACGTTTTAAAAACGGGTGGTAATACCGTGTTATACTGTGTTGGCGGTAGAATGCTTGATATTGCAAATAAAGTCGCTAATTTGGTTGATAATAGCGTTACAATCGTAAACGCTCGTACTGTTAAGCCGTTAGATAGTAAAACTTTACTAAAATTTATCGATTATAATGTAATTACATTAGAAGATAACGTTAAAATTGGTGGATTTGGTGAGAGTGTTTTAGCGTTTTTATATAAAAACTCTTTTAGTAAAAAATTCTATTCTTTTGGTGTTAAAGATAAGTTTATTGAACACGATACAGTTTCAAATCAAATGATATTTAACGAAATTACGCCTCAAAACGTAATTGAAGTTTTAAAAATTTTTTAAACAAAAGGACGAAATATTATGGATTTTTACGTTAATCATCCTATTCTTTACGTTATCGTTGCTATAATAGTTGCGCTTGTGCTTGGTCAGTCAGTCTTTTTCCTTGTAAAAGCGTTAAAGCGCGCTAAAGAACTTGGAATGAAAAAAGAAGTTGTTAAAAAGACGGTTACGTCTTCAATAACTTTTACTATTGCGCCGGCAGTTGCTATACTGGTAGGCGTAATTTCGCTTTCTGTTGCTCTTGGCTTACCACTTCCATGGCTTAGACTTTCAGTTGTTGGCTCGCTTTCATACGAAACGGTTGCCGCTGGTAGTACGCTTATTGAACTTGGCTCTACTATGGGCGAAAAAATAACTGATCCGTCGTCGTTCGTTACCGTTGCTTGGATAATGACGCTTGGTATTATTTTAGGTTTAATTATCGTTCCGCTCTTTACTAAAAAAATCCAAAACGGAATGGTTAAACTTGAAAATAAAGATAAAAAGTGGATGGAAATTTTTAATAACGCGTTATTTTTAGGTATGATATCTGCGTTTTTAGGTTACGTTTTCTGTGACGTTACTAATTTATTTTTAAGCGATAGCACTCTATATGAAATGGCTGAAAAAGTAGCGCTATCAAATTTTGAAAAAACTGGAATTTACGAATTTATACCTATAGTAAGAACGGCTTGCTTAATTCCTGTTTGCGTTATGCTTGTTTCAGCAGTAGTAATGGTAATTTTAGGTTTACTTTCTAAAAAACCAAAACTTAAATGGCTTACAGACTACGCTCTACCAATCTCACTCGTACTTGGTATGGCGTCTGCAATTCCACTTACAATGTGGTTAGGTTAAGGAGGTATAGTTATGGATAAATTTACTGATGAAAAACTTCCTTTAACGTACTTAGAAAGCGTACACCGTGACGGTAAAATTTGGGGATTTACGCTATTTGGCGCAATTTTATTATTTCCAATACTCGTTTCAATAATTTTTAACGCCGTGCCTGAATGGAGCGCGTTTTGGAATGGTTTGATTGCAGTTGGTCCTATGTATTGGGCGGTAAGTATTATTGAAGTAATAACTTACGTTCCTATGCTCGGCGCTGGTGGCGCGTATTTATCGTTCGTTACCGGTAATATTTCAAATCTTAAACTTCCTTGCGCGTTGAACGCTATGGAACTAGCAAACGTTAAACCAACGACTGAAGAAGGCGAAATAATTTCAACTATTTCAATTGCCGTTTCAAGTATAGTTACAACGCTTATTATAATAATAGGCTTATTGTTTATATCGCCTTTAACACCAATTTTAGAGTCGCCACAGTTGCAAGCGGCATTTGATCAATTATTACCTGCATTATTTGGTGGACTTGGCGTTGTATTCGTTTCTAAAAACTTAAAACTTGCTATTGCGCCTATGATATTAATGTTAATACTTTTTATTGCAATACCTGCTTTAAACGCTAGTACGGTAGGCATTATGGTTCCAGTTGGCGTAATATTTACTTTAATCGTTGCAAGAATAATGTATAAAAAAGGATGGCTTTAATTATTATGGAAGGTTATCAAATTGCTTTACTTGTAATAGCGGTAGTAATAATTATATTTTTAGCGGTTATAATTATAAGAACGTTACTTTTTAAACCAAATAAAAATGTAGAAATTACTAATGATACTATTGGCTTTGATAGTGAAAAAGTTATTTCTAACTTACAAACCTTAATTAAATTTAAAACTGTATCTAACGTAAATTCAAGCCTTGAAGATGAAAACGAGTTTAAAGGCTTTGTTGACGTTTTACCTAAATTATATCCTAACGTAATAAAAACTTGTTCTTTAAAAAAATTTAACGGTAGAGCGTTGCTTTTTAAGTGGGAAGGCAAAAATCACGATAAACCGTCCGTTATGATGTCGCATTACGACGTTGTTCCGGTTAACGAAGAATTATGGTCAGTACCTTGTTTTGACGGGTTAATCAAAGACGGTGTAATGTACGGGCGTGGCGTTGTCGATACGAAAGTTACGTTTAACGCGGTTATGTCGTCGGTAGATAAACTTATTAGCGACGGTTTTATTCCTAATAACGACGTTTATCTTGCTTTTTCGGGCGGTGAAGAAATTAACGGCGAAGGCGCAAGGAATATAGTTAATTATTTTGAAGAAAATAATATCGTACCAAACCTTGTTGTTGACGAAGGCGGTGGCGTAGTAGAAAACGTTTTCCCGGGTGTAAAAGCGCCTTGTGGCGTAGTTGGTATTGCTGAAAAGGGTATGATGATTGTTGAATACGTTACAAATTGTAATGGTGGACACGCATCTGCGCCAAAACCACACACGCCTATTGGTAAACTTTCTTCAGCGTGTACCAAAATTGAAAATAAACCGTTCAAAATGAAATTGACCGAACCTGTTAAGCAAATGTTTGATACGCTTGGTCGTCATTCTTCATTCGTGTATAGAATGATTTTTGCAAATTTATGGGCGTTTGGTTGGGTTATTGATTTACTTGGCAAAAAACAAGGCGGAGATATTAACGCATTGCTTAGAACAACCGTTGCTTTTACTCAAATGGAAGGTAGTAAAGCGCAAAACGTAATTCCCGCAAAAGCAAAAATGGTATCAAATATACGTCTTAATCCAAGCGATACGATAGATTCGGCATTAGCGTATTTAAAGCGTACGGTTAACGATAGTGATATTGAAATTACGGCAATTTTAGGCGTAAACCCTAGTAGGATTTCTACAACTGATTGCGACGGTTACGCTAAGGTTGAAAGCGCCATTGCAAATACTTGGAAAGGCTCTATCGTTTCGCCATATCTTATGGTGCAATGTTCTGACAGTAGACATTACGGCAAAATATCAGATAAAGTTTATCGTTTTTCAGCGTGCGATTTAACTAAAGACGAGCGCGCAAGCATTCACGGTATTGACGAACATTTAAGACTAAGCGCAATAATAAAGTCGGTAGAATTTTATTTAAGATTACTTAAACAATGTTAATTTAAAAAGGAACTAAAATTACCGCTCTTCCCATAGGGATTTTTGGCAACATAAAAGACTAACGAATTTTTCGTTAGTCTTTTTCATTTTTGCTCTGCAAAACACACGACTTTCATTTGAAAGTATAGTGTGCTACACTTTTAGGCTAATCGTGGATATATTCGACACTTTTTATATCTTGAATAAAGATTTCAACCAATGCTCTTATTTTGTTTGAATATAATTGCAAAAATTTTCTTCCAGAAAAAACACAAGTATATTCCATATCGACATCAAATGGGGATTTTTTTATAAGTTTTTTAAAATCCCGTAAAGAAAGTGGCTTAAAAACATTTTTTTTCTTTGAAATACGAATAGAAATAAAATCTTCAATAGGGACTGAAAATTCATTGTCTATGTTAAAAATAATTTTAGAATTTTGTTTTTGAGAAGATTCCTTACCGTTTGTATCCAATTCCCAAAAACCTTCTGAAAAAGATAGCACTATTTTATTTTCACCAATTAAAATATCGTTAATTTGGCTATCGTGAAGTTCATATTTCATAATAATACCCGTTAATTATTTATTTTTATTATATCTAAAAAGCACTAAAAGGTCAAACAAATTAGTGTGATACTTTAAATCCCTAAGGGACACGCCCTTTATTTAGTTCTTTTTATTTATTTGAAAGATGTCAATATTTTTGTATTTTTTAATATTTAAAATCAATATTATTATAGAAATGTAATGTTATTTATGTTAAAATAATCTTAATAAAAAATTTAGAGGTTTGATATGGAAATTAAAGGTAGTTTATGTCATCAATTATTAATTGATAATTTAAAACCAGCACTTTCTTATAAAGATGGAGTTGATTTTTTAAAATGGAAAAATGAAGTTAAAGAAAAGGCAACTGAACTATTAGGTCTTAATGAAATTGCTAAAAATGCGTGTCCTCTTAACCTTACAATTGAAGAAGATATTCAAAAAGATGGATACCGCCGTATTAGGTTTGTAATAGAAACGGAAAAAGGCGCGTTTTGTCCTTGCTATTTACTTATTCCAAACACAAATAAAGGTAAATATCCACTTGCAATTACTCTTCAAGGTCATTCAACTGGTTTTCATAACTCAATAGGCGAGCCTAAGTTTGAAGATGATATTGATTTAATGCCACGCGGAGCATTAGCCATTCAAGCCGTAGAAAACGGTTTTGCGGCGCTTGCTATTGAACAGCGCGCAATGGGTGAAAGAAGGGTTACTGAAAAAGATAAACAACCAAGCCGTGGTTGTGATTTTCATTCTTTTTCTGCAATTTTACTTGGAAGAACTGTTATCGGCGAACGCGTTTGGGATATTTCAAGATGTATTGACGCGCTTGATTATTTTAAAGAATTTATTGACCTTGATAAAATTGTTTTAACGGGAAATTCTGGCGGTGGTACTGCAACGTATTACGGCGCTTGTTTTGACGAGAGAATTAAACTTGCCGTTCCAAGTTGCGCTTTTTGTACTTATAAAGAGTCAATTGTTAACGTTTATCATTGTTCTTGTAATTTTATTCCATACGTTGGTAAATATTTTGAAATGCAAGATTTTAGCGCGTTAATTGCTCCAAGAAATCTTGTGCTTATAAATGGCGAAAAAGATACGATTTTTCCAATAAATGGCGTAGAAGAAGGTTTTGAAGTTATTAAAAAAATATATAAAGCGTCTGGCGCAGAAGATAATTGTAAACTTGTTAAAACACCTAAAGGCCATTGGTGGTGCGTTGATATAGTTTGGAATACGATTTTAGAAGAAACTAAGAAATTAGGATGGTAATATATGAGTGAAAACGAGCAAACGTGCAAATGTTTGCGCGTTTTTAACTTTATACAATCAAATATCAGTCTATTTTTAAATTTAAATTGATTATTTAAATGATATATAATAGAATGTATTCAAGAGGTTAATTATGTTTGAAAATTTTTCTATTGAAATTAGGCTAGTGCTTGATATTTTAATTTCGGCGGTACTTGGTTTTGCTGTTGGATTTGAAAGGAAACTCCGTTCTAAAGAAGCGGGAATTCGAACTCATACTATAGTTTGCGTAGGCGCGGCTCTTATGATGGTTGTATCAAAGTATGCGTTTGGTGGGGTTGGTGATCCAGGTCGTATTGCCGCTCAAATCGTAACGGGCATAGGTTTTTTGGGTGCTGGTATTATCGTATATAAGAAAAATGAAGTTCGCGGACTTACAACGGCGGCAGGCGTGTGGTCAACTGCTGGTATCGGTATGGCTTGCGGTGGTGGCCTTTATTTTGTGGCGATAGGAGCAACAATTATATTAATTGCAATTCAATGGGTTTTACATAGAAAAGTTTTTAGTCATAAACGTTATTTCCAAGTTGAAATTAAGTTTATTCAAAAAGACGTTGAGCGCAATATCGTTAAAAAACTTTTCGGAACGGATAGGTATAACCGTTTGGTAATTGAACGTAAAGACGGTGTTGTTTATTATCACGCAATACTTAATACTGACGTTGAGTATTCTTCTGAAAGGCTTGACGAAATTATGCGAGCTCATTCCTTTATTATTTCACTTGAAAGATGTGAAAACGAATAATTTAAAACCGATTTAATGTCTTAGGGTATTAAATCGGTTTTTTAATAGTTTTAACTAAATAGGGTTGATTTATAAAGTAAAATTATTTATAATTTAATTAAACGTATAATTTTGGTAAAGCATATATGAATAATTTAATTAGTGTATTTAATAACAAAATAAAAATCATTACGCCAAATGATGATTATCATTACTTTTTTGCTTATTACGATATGAGAGCGACGGGTGAAAACGGTATAAATAAAAAGCATTTGTGTCACCGTGTAAAATTTATGGATAGACTTCCAACTCCAAACGACGTTTGCGAACTTGGCTATCTTGATGATAACGAATTTTATAAAATAGGCGAAACAACTGCTTGGAATTTTCAGCAAGGCGCTATGCTTCAATATCACCCGTTTAAAGAAGATACCGTTTTTTATAACGTTGAAATTGACGGTAAGTTTAAAACAGTAACGCATAATTTTAAGACGGGCGAGAAATCTTATACCGATATGGCTACTGCTTGTGTATCTCCTGACGGCAGATATGGTTTATCAATAAATTTTGGTAGGATATTTGCGTTTAGGCCAGGCTATGGTTACGCTAATTTTATAGATAAAAACGCTAACGTTAACGCTCCAAGCGACGATGGTGTATTTTTAACTAATATGGCAACGGGTAAGTCGCGTTTACTTATATCTTATAAAGATATGGCTAAAAAGGTCGGGTTTAATGACAATGAAAAAATTTTAGTTAATCATATAACTTTTAATACGACGTCTAATAAATACGTTATGCTTGTTAGGAATTTTCCGCAAGATGGAAAAATGTGGGGAACTTCAATGGTTGTTGGCGACCTAAACGGCAATATAAAAACTATTCTTGAAAAAACTTACGTTTCACATTATAAATGGATTACTGCTAATAAAATTCTTGTGCATTGTAACGTGAAAAAAGGCGAAGAATACTGCAATTTATATATAATTAACGTTGACGATTGTTCTTTTGTAGAGTATGATAGTTATTATTTTCATCGTGAACATAATCCTGATATACATTGTAGTTTGACGCCCGATGGAAAATATATTATTGGCGATGGTTACCCAATAGGCGATTATAGAAGTATACTTGCTATTAATTTAAAAACGATGCAAAGTAAAGAAATTATAAAAGTTAAAACTAATAACCCTATTTGTACGGATATACGATGTGACTTACATGCTCGTTACGTTTATGATGGAACGCACGTTTCTTTTGATACGCTACATAATGGTAAACGTCAAATAGCGGTATTTCCGATTAGTGAAATAAATTTTTAAATTAGCCCGACTTGCGTCGGGTTTTATTTTGCTAAAAAATATAATAAAATTGCAAAATACTTATAGTAAAATTATATTTTATATGTTAAAATTAATTTGAGGTGATATTATGTCTGGATATAAAAGTTTACCATTTTGGAGTTGGAACGACGAACTAAATCCCGAAGAACTTAGAAGTCAAATACGTTGGATGCACGATAACGGTATAGGCGGTTTTTTCATGCATGCAAGAAGCGGTTTAAAAACGGAGTATTTGTCTAAAAAGTGGATGGAATGCATTGAAGCGTGCGCTGACGAGGCTAAAAAACTTGGCATGGAAGCATGGGCTTATGACGAAAACGGTTGGCCAAGCGGTTTTTGTGGGGGCAAACTTCTTGAAGATGAAAATAATTGCGATTGCTATTTTACTCAAAATAAAGGTAAGTTTGATAAAAATGCATACGCATCGTATAAAATTGACGGTAATAAACTTATAAAAAGTTTAGTTGAAGAAGATGGGGCTGAATACGTTAACGTATATTTTAACCGCTCTGTATCAACTGCCGATATTTTGAATAAAGACGTTGTTAAAAAGTTTATTGATAGCACGCACGAGCGCTATAAAAATGAAATTAATGGCAAAATTTACGGTTTTTTCACTGATGAACCGCAATATTATCGCGCAGGCATGCCTTTTACAACCGTTTTAATTGATTATTTTAAAGAAAATTACAACGAAGACGTTACAGACAATCTCGCGTTACTTTTTTACGATTACGATGGTTATAAAGCGTTTAGATATAAATATTATAAAGCGTTAAATGACTTAATGCTTAATTCTTTCGCTAAGCAAATTTACGATTGGTGTGAAGAAAACGGATATCAATTAACTGGTCATTATATTGAAGAAAGAAGTTTGCAAGGTCAAATGCTCTGTTGCGCAGGCGTTATGCCGTTTTACGAATATCAACACATTCCAGGCATAGACTTTTTAAGAAGAGTTAACGATAGTCCGCTTATGGCTAAGCAATTAGATAGCGTAGCAACTCAACTTGGTAAAAAATACCGTCTTATTGAAATATTTGCTTTGACGGGGTGGAGTTACTCTCCAAGGTCACTTAAAGCGCTTGCCGAGTCGTTTTACGCAAGCGGAATTAACGTAACTTGTCAGCATCTTATTCCCGTTACTGAAAGGGGAAATCGTAAGCGTGACTATCCAGAACACTTTTCATGGGTAAATCCGTGGGTAGAAAGAAATTTTAAAGAGTTCAACGAGTATTTTAATAAGTTATCTGAGTTTGTTGCCGATACTGAATGTGTTACTGACGTTGGTATTTTCCACCCAATTCGTAGCGCGTATTTCGATTATAAGCGCGACTATCTTGAAGAGTCTGTAAAATGGCTTAACGACGAGTTTGAAAGGGTAACTAAAAAGTACGCTAATAATCATATAATGTTCCATTATATTGATGAAACACTACTTAAAAAATACGGAAGCGTTGAAAACGGAGTACTCAAACTTGGAAATTGCTCGTATAAATATCTTGTTTTTCCGTCAATTTATACAATGGATAAATCAAGCTATAACATAATTAGCGAGTTTATACGTCAAGGCGGTAAAGTATTGTTTGAGGGTTTAAAACCTACTTATCTTGAAGATAAACAGTTTGAGTATAATTTTAATAGCAACGTTACTTTTGACGAAATTAAAAACTCACAACTAATTACTGTAACTCCTACTAAAAACGTATTTTCGCGCCTTGTTAGAAATAATAGCGGTGAGCTTATTTTTTATGCTGTTAATCACGGAGATAACGACGAGTATTTTTCAGTTTATAAAAACGGCGCTAACTCGTTAATTACTTACGATATGGCAAGCGACGTAACTGAAAACGTAGATAATATGGTATGTTTAAAGGCAAAACAGTCTAAATTTATTAAGTTTAGTAGTAACGTAGCGCCTGAAAATAACATTTTAAAAGAGTTAAACTTATACGGCAGTTACGAACTTGTTGATTTTGACGAAAATTATCTTACGATTGATAACGTAGAATATTCATACGACGGCGTAAATTATTTTGAAAAGTTAAACGTTCGTAAATTATTCCAAAAATTGTTAAAAGATAGATATAAAGGCGATTTATACGTTAAATACTCTTTTAACGCTGAATTTTTACCTAATGATATTAGTTTTGTTTGTGAAAGTCAAAACGTATATTTTAATGGAACGCTTTTAACAAACGCTAAGCCTTATAGGTTTGGTCGTGGCTTTTATAAGTATGACGTAACGAGTTTAGTTAAGGTTGGCAATAACGAAGCGGTGTTAAAATACGACTATTTCCAAAATGATAACGTTTATTACGCTTTATTTGGCGAAAACGTTACTGAGAGTTTAAGAAATTGCCTTGTTTACGATACTGATATAGAATGTGCTTACGTCGTTGGTAAATTTGGTGTAAACGGCACGTTTACAGGTGGGGTTGAAAAAGGTATAATACGCGGAAAAGACTTTAAAATCGTTCAAAACGTTAAAACTGTAAAAAGTATTGTTAAAGACGGTTTTCCGTTTAAATCGGGCGATATAACCCTTAAAAAGACTATTTATTTAGACGACGTTAACTATAAACTCGTATTAAATAACAATTTCCACATTGCTAAAATTAAAATTAACGGAAAATTTGTGTGCGATATGATGCTTTATAACGAAGTTGATATTTCTAAATATCTAAGCGTAGGTGTTAATGAGTTTGAGTTAACGCTTACTATTAGTAATAGAAATACGCTTGGTCCGTTCCATTCTTTGTATGAAAATCCATGCGTTGGACCATCTTCGTGGGATGATTGCGCGCGTGAAGACTATGCCTTTGTTGAAACTTTAATTTAAACAACTTAATAATATATTTACAGCAAATTAAAAACGGTATTTCATACCGTTTTTTCTTTTTTATTGACTATATTTAAGATTGATGATAAAATAAAAATTAGAGGTGCTTATGAATAAAGTATTTGATAGAAAAAATTGGGTAATATTAATATTGTTTGGGTTAATTGGTCAAATAGCATGGTCAGTTGAAAATATGTACTTTAACTTATTCGTGTTTGATACTATTTCTAAAAATCTTGATGCAATAACTCTTATGGTGCAACTTTCGGGCTTAACTGCAACCGTAGTTACGCTACTATCTGGTTGCTTATCAGATAAAACGGGTAATAGACGTAGTTACATTTCAATAGGGTATATTATTTGGGGTGTAACGGTTGCGCTATTCGGTTTTATTGACTCGTCGCTTATGGTTAGTATCTTTAACGTTGACGAGTTTAAGGCAATAACTATTGCGCTCGTTGTCGTTATAGTTGGCGACTGTGTTATGACTGTATTTGGCTCTACCGCTAATGACGCCGCTTTTAACGCTTGGGTTACTGATAATACAGAAGAAGAATACCGCGGAAAAGTTGAAGGCGTTATAGCAATACTTCCACTTATTGCAATGCTTATTGTTGCAGGTGGATTTGGAATTCTTGTAGAAGTTTTAACTTATAAATGGTTGTTTGCGCTTTTAGGGTTAGTTATTAGCGTAGTTGGCGTGATAGGTTTATTTATTATTAATGATAGCAATAAATTACAGCCAAGCGGTTCGTTTAAAGAAATTTTTTACGGGTTTAAACCTACTGTAGTAAAAACTAACGTAAAATTATACTTAACCTTTATAATCGTGTGTATTTACGGTATAGCGTGCCAAGTGTTTATGCCATACTTAATTATTTACATGAAAACTTATCTTGATTTTTCAACGATAGAATATAGCGTTGTATTTGGCGTTGCTATCGTATTTGGCGCAATTATCAACGTTATTTTAGGTGGAAAAACTGATAAGTTAAATAAAACTAAACTTATTTACATTGCTACGGTAATTTTCTCGATAGGCTTACTATTTATGTATTTTTTTCACTTTGAAAATAAAACTTTAACGTTAATTTTATTTGGTGTAGCAGGCTTTATTATGATTGTTGGTTATATTTTCATTTCGGCGTTAACCGGCGCGCTTATGCGTGACTATACTCCTACTGAGCATACCGGAAAATTGCAAGGTATTAGAATGATTTTTAGCGTGTTAATTCCTATGATTATCGGCCCTATGATTGGTAATGCAATAAATAAAGCGAGAAGTATTCCATATTATGACGCTGGTGCAGACGCTATGACGACGCAATATATTCCTGCGCCTGAAATATTTTTAGTAGCGTCAATAATAGCATTATTAATTTTTGTTGTACTGCCGTTTCTTATTAAAAAAGATAAAAATTGATTATTGTACGGAGATATTATGAACTTAAAAACTAATTACGAAATTGGCGAAATTCCACATAATGAACACCCATTGCCACAATTTAGGCGTGAAAACTATCAAATATTAAACGGAAAATGGAATTTATCTAAAGTTGATAAAAACGAAAACGTAATTTCTAATGACGAGATTATCGTTCCGTTTTCTCCTGAAACGTTAAATAGCGGTTTAAATTATGAGTTTAAGTTATTGCCAAACGAAAAACTTGTGTACACTAAAAAGTTTAACTTAAATTCAAATATGAATTTAGGCGTAACGTTTATACGCTTTGGCGCTGTTGATAGTTACGCCGAAGTATACATTAACGAAAATTTCGTTGGTAGTCACGAAGGTGGTTTTACCGCGTTTAAGTTTGACGTAACAAAGTTTATTAAAAGCGGAGAAAACGATATAAAAGTAATCGTTTACGACGAGGGAACGAGAAATAGTGGCGCTCGCGGGAAACAAGCAGATAAGCGTGGTGGTATTTGGTATACTCCACAAAGTGGGATATGGCAAACCGTTTGGCTTGAAAGTATGCCAAGCGATTACGTTAGCAATTTTAAAGTTGTTTGTAACGATAATTTAAAAAGCGTTGACGTTTTGCTTGAAAACTACTTAAACGAAGTTGAAATTACCGTTTATGACGGCGAAAACGTTATTATAAATAAGACCTTTACAAATAAAATTACTTTAGAATATGATTTTGAAGTTTGGTCGCCGGAAAATCCTAAACTATATAATTTTACGTTAAAAAACAAAAGCGGTGATAAAATTTCGTCGTACTTTGGGGTTAGAACATTTAGCGTTAGTAAAGATAGTAGCGGTATAATGCGCCTTACTTTAAACGGTAAACCATATTTTATGAACGGTGTTTTAGACCAAGGATATTGGTCTGACGGTATGCTTACTTATCCAAGCGATAAAAGCGCTTACGACGAACTTAAAATGCTTAAAGATATGGGCTTTAATACAGTAAGAAAACACATTAAAATCGAGCCAATGCGGTGGTACTATCATTGCGATAAACTTGGGTTAATAGTTTGGCAAGATTTTATTAACGGTGGTGGCGAATACAGTTTTATGCACGTTGCAGCGTTGCCGTTCTTAGGATTCCATCATAAAGATAGCGATTATAAATACTTTTCTAGGTTAGACGAAAGAGGAAGAAAAGAGTTTAAAATAATGGTTGACGAAATTTTAAGTCAATTATTTAACGTTGTAAGCATTGGTGTTTGGGTTATTTTTAACGAAGGTTGGGGTCAGTTTGATAGTGAATATTTTACTAATTACGTTAAAGGTGTAGATAATACTAGAATTATTGATAGCGTAAGCGGTTGGCACGACCAAGGCGTAGGTAAAACTGAACTTAAAAGTTTGCACACTTATTATACTCCGCTTAAAGTTCCTAAAGATAAAAGGGCGGTAGTATTAAGTGAGTTTGGCGGATATTCTTTAAAAACTGAAAATCACGTTTTTTCTCAAGACGAGTTTGGGTATAAAAAGTTTAAAAATCAACAAGATCTTTTAAACGCATTAGAAGTTTTATTTATTAAAAAATTAAAACCTTTAATAAAAAAAGGGCTTTGCGCAAGTATTTACACTCAAGTATCTGACGTTGAAGACGAAATTAACGGTCTTGTTACTTACGATAGAAAGGTTATAAAAGTCCCTGTTGACGCTATGGCTAAAATAAATAAACAAATTAAAAATGAAAGTGATTTAATTATTTAATTACTTAATTATTAATTAAAATATTATATAACTATACAAAAAGCGGTGCTAGGTTAGCACCGCTTAATTTTTAATTAAATTAATTATTTAATTTTAGTACATTCCGCCCATATTAGCGTTAGGGTTAACTGGTTCTGGTTGAGGAATATCGGTAACAATACTTTCAGTAGTCAATAACGTTGAAGCGATTGACGCTGCGTTTTGAAGGGCAGAACGCGTAACTTTAGTAGGGTCAATAATACCTGCAGTAACCATATCGCAATATTCGTTTTTATAAGCGTCAAAACCGTAGTATTTATCGTTGGCGCGTAAAATATCGTTTAATATAACCGAGCCGTCAAGCCCTGCGTTTTTAGCAATTTGTCTTACAGGCTCTTCAACTGCGCGAAGTATAATTTCAGCGCCCGTTTTTTCATCGCCACTTAACGTTTTAGCAAGTTCTTTAAGGGCAGGAATAGTTGTTAAAAGGGCAGTTCCACCACCAGGCACAATACCTTCTTCAACCGCTGCTTTAGTTGCCGCTAACGCGTCTTCAATACGAAGTTTCTTTTCTTTCATTTCAACTTCGGTTGCGGCACCTACGGAAATAACTGCTACGCCACCTGCAAGTTTTGCAAGACGTTCTTGCAATTTTTCTCTATCGTAATCGGATTTCGTTTCGGCAATTTGTGCTTTAATGGAAGCAACTCTTGCTTTAATATCTTCGGGCATACCTGCACCGTCAACGATGGTAGTGGTTTCTTTATCGATACGAACGGTTCCTGCTCTACCAAGCATATCCGTCGTAACGTCTTTGAATTCAACACCAAGGTCGTTGGAAATAACGGTACCACCCGTCAAAATAGCGATATCTTGAAGCATATCTTTTCTTCTGTCACCAAATCCGGGTGCTTTTACTGCAACGGAGTTGAATACACCTTTTAATTTATTAACGATAAGTGCGGCAAGTGCCTCGCC
>CALDOZ010000011.1 GCA_937912025.1 uncultured Clostridia bacterium
ATTTACATAAATAACACTAAAATGTTATTTTTTTGTAACAAAAAAACTCTCCTTTATATAAGGAAAGTTTTTTAATATTTATTCTGCTTTTGGTTCTTCTTTACTTTCTACTACTTCTTGCTCTGCTACTGGTGCCTCTTCTGCAACTTCTTGGACTGGTTCTTCTACTAATTCTTCTTTAATTGTTACTTCTTTAGTTTCAATTCTTGCACCAATTTTTTCTTTAGTCTTAGCAGATTTTCCAAGTCTATCTCTTAAATAGAATAATTTTGCACGTCTTGCTTTACCTACTCTTATTACTTCAACCTTTTCTACTGTTGGTGAATGAACTAAAAATGTCTTTTCTACACCTACACCATAAGATGTTTTTCTTACTGTAAATGTTGCATTCACTCCTCCACCTTGTACTTTTATAATAATTCCTTCAAAAATTTGGATTCTTTCTCTATTTCCTTCTTTTACTCTTACATGAACTTTTACAGTATCACCAACATTTAATAATGGAATTTTATTTTTCATTTGTTCATGTTCTATTGACTTTATAATGTCCATTTTTATATGAACCTCCTTTTTTATTATTTTTAAGGAATGGACGCTTTTTACAATAGCGTCATTCCATTTATCGGATTAAGATACATCTCATACTTGAACAGTAGGTGATGTCAATTTCTTATCCTTTACACTTTAAGGTTTTTTTTAATAAATCTGGTCGTTTATTTCTAGTGACCTCTAAAGCTTTCTTTTTTCTCCATTTGATAATCTCTTTATGATTTCCGAGATTTTAAAATTTCAGGTACGCTCTTATTCAGGAATACTTCTGGTCTTGTGTATTGGGGATATTCTAACAATCCGTTTGAAAATGAATCCTCACTTGCAGATTCTTTATTTATTACACCTTCTACATATCTAGAAACTGTATCAATTAGGACCATTGCTGGTAGTTCTCCACCAGTTAAAACATAATCTCCAATTGATATTTCTTCATCTACTATTTCATCTAAAACTCTCTGGTCTATTCCTTCGTAATGTCCACATAATAGTATTAGATGCTTTTCCTTAGACAATTCTTTTACTTTACTAGAATTAAGTACTTTACCTTGTGGAGATAGATATATTGTCTTTGCATTATTTCCTTTAATTGATTCAAATGCATCGTATACAACATCTGGTTTAATAACCATTCCTGCTCCACCACCATATGGTGTATCATCTACTTTTTTATGCTTATCTTTAGAAAAATCTCTAATATTAATTAAATTAATTTCTATTAAACTTTTCTCTAATGCCTTACCTATAATACTTTGAGTAAGTGGTTTAAACATATCTGGAAAAAGTGTGAGTATATCAATTTTCATATTACATTAATCCTTCTAATAAATTAACTATAATTCTTTTATTTTCAATATCTACTTCTTTTATTACTTCTTTTATTGCTGGTAATAAAATCTGTCTTCCTTCTTCATTTTTTACAACATAAACATCATTACTTCCTGTTTGAAATACATCTACTATACTTCCTAAAACTTCTTCTTGCTCTGTGTATACCTTGCAACCTATAATATCTACTATATAATAAGAACCTTGTTCTAACTTTTTTGCACTATCCCTATGTATTTTTAAATATAGATTTCTATACCTTTCTGCTTCTTCTATTGTACCAATTCCTTTTAATTTTAAAAATACCATATTTTTGCTATATCTAACTTTTTCAATTTCAAACTCTTTTAATTCGTTTTTTAGTGATATATAAATTGTTTTTAAAGTTTCAAATTTTGTAATATCATCTGTAAAAGGTTTTACTTTTATTTCACCTTTTAACCCTGATGTATTTACAATTTGACCTATTTCAAAATATTCTTCCATAATCTTATACCTAATCAATAAATTCTATACTAACCTTTTTTCCTTCTTTTGCAGCTAATGCTTTCATTATTGTTCTTATAGCTTTTGCTATTCTTCCTTCTTTACCAATTACTTTTCCCATATCGCTTTGAGCTACCTTTACTTCAAAAATAATTGATTTTTCTCCATCTATTTCATTTATAGAAACAGAATTTTCATCATTTACTAAACTAGTAATTATTGATTGTAATGACTCTTTCATTTGCTATTTAGCCTCCCTTTCGATTAAACTTTTCACTGTATCTGTTGGCTTTGCTCCATTTTTTATCCATTGCTCAACTTTTTCTTTATCTAATTTTAATTCTGATGGATTTACCATTGGGTTATATGTTCCTATTTGTTCAATTATTTTTCCATCTCTTGGTGATTTAGAATCAGCAACAACTATATGATAGAATGGTGATTTTTTCTTACCAGCCCTTTGTAGTCTTATCTTTACCATGATTTTTCCTCCTTTCAAGAATATATATTTATTTAAATTTTAAAAATTTATCGGCGTATATTTTTCTAACCGTTACGTCGTAACTAACGCCGTCGTCAAGGTATTCTTCTAAATGGTTTATAGTTAAGTTTAAAATTGAATTTACTTTTGAAATATCTAAGTAAGGCACTTTAAATTTAATTTTAATAAACTCGTTATTAAAAAATTCCTCAATTTTATTTGAAAGCGCGCTTAAACCAAAACCTGTTTTAGCCGAAATAAAAACTGCGTCAGTTGGATAAACTGTAAAATCACTAACTAAATCACATTTATTAAAAACTAAAATCTCGGGCGAAGTCGAGCCTAAGGAAGATATAGTGGACCTTGTAACGTCAAGTTCGCTTTGCCAGTTAGATGTTGCGTCTAAAATTATTAAATTTAGGTCGCTAAACACAGCGCTTTCCAAGGTAGACTTAAACGCTTCAATTAAGTTTGTTGGAATATCTTTAATAAAACCTACGGTATCGGTAAGTAAAACGTCTATATCGCCAAATTTTGCCTTTCTTACGGTTGGGTCTAAGGTTGCGAATAATTTATCTTGGCTTAATACGTTCGAGCCTGTAATTTTATTTAACAGCGTTGATTTTCCCGTGTTTGTATAACCAACTAAAGAAATTGAAATTACACAATTTTTTTTGCGCCTGTATTTTTGAAGTTCTCGTTTTGAAACTTGTTCTTCAAGCATTAATTTAATCGTATCAATTCTACGACGAATATGTCTACGGTCTGTTTCAAGTTGTGTTTCGCCCGGGCCTCTAGTTCCAATACCACCGCCAAGACGTGATAACGCTTGTCCTTTACCTTTTAAACGCGGGTACAAATAATTAAGTTGAGCAAGTTCAACTTGCAATTTGCCCTCGGCAGTTTTTGCGTTTTTAGCAAAAATATCTAAAATAAGCGTAGTTCTATCTACAACTGTAACGTCTAATTGTTCGGCTAAATTTAGCGTTTGCGAAGGGGATAATTGCCCATCAAACACTACTAAATTAACGTCTAAATCGCTTATTTCAAGTTTAATTTCTTCAATTTTACCTTTTCCAATATATGTTGACGGCGTAATTTCTCTAACTTTAACGATTTTATAGCCAACACATTGGGCATCAGCGCTATAAATTAGTGATTTTGTTTCGTTTATTCTATAATCATCTTCATTAGAATATTCACTAACGGGTAAAATTATATAAACGTTTTCAATAAATTTTTGTATATTTTCAGTCATAATAATATATTATTCTTCATCATCGCGAAGTTTAACCGATTTAATTGCTTTTCGCCTTAAATCATCGCTCATTGCTGCGTAATGTTTCTTAGTTGTATTTACGTCGCTATGTCCAAGGTAATCTGCTACCATATAAATATCTTCAGTTTCGCGATATAAATTAGTACCAAACGTACTTCTTAATTTGTGTGGAGTTATTTTTTTAAGCGGACTAATAATTTTAGCGTATTTTTTAACAAGTTCTTGTATAGTTCTAACGCTTATACGCCTGTTTTGTAAACTTATAAACAACGCTTTTTCTTCTTTTGGTAAATCTTTAATTTTATTTCTATATTCAATCCAGTTATATAACGCTTCGCCAACCTCGTCGGCAAAAGGCAAAATAGTTCTATTTCCGCCTTTTCTAGTTACAGCAAAACTCATATCTTCAAAGTTAACGTCTTCAACGTTTAAACCAACAAGTTCGCTATTTCTTATGCCTGTGCCTAAAAACAAAGTTAAAATAGCAACGTCACGAATTTTAGTATTTTTATGGTAAGCGCGCTGACGTGAATTTAATTCTTCGCCATTTTCGGCAAGGTCTATAATTTTTGCAACTTCATTAACGTCAAGACGTATTATTTCTTTATCATGTTTTTTTGGTAACGCTATTTTTGACGCGGTGTTAGACGTTATTTTGTTTTTATTGAAAAAATATTTGTAAAAAGCGCGAATTGTAGCAAGTTTTCTTGATTTTGCGCGCTCGTTGCACATTTCAACCTTACCATTAATTTTATACATACTTAAATAAGCCATAAATGACTCAAAATCAGTAATATCTAATCGTTCTAAGTCTGAATACGATAAAGTTTTTATAGTTTTATCCGTGCAAACGTTCTTTATTACAAAATCAAAAAAAATTCTTAAATCATAAACGTAATTAAGCCTTGTTAACGGGGAAGTATATTCGGTAATTCCGTAAATAAATTCACGCGTCATTGGCGGTAATTGTTCACATAAATATTCAATTTTATCAATACAATTAGCTTCACGCTGTTTGTAATAATTATTATTGTATTCCATTATAAATACTTCCTAATTCAATTTTTAAACCGTAACTTTTTAACTCTTTTGCAATTAATTTTATGTCAAATTGGTCTTTTGTCCATATAGTCATAAGTGGTATTTTTGCCGATTTTAATATAAATTTTACCTTTTTATCACGCTCTTTTCTATCTTTTTTAAGGTGTGATTTATCGTTTATTTCTATAAGTAAAACGGGGGAGTATTCTGGCGAAAATATAGCAAAATCAACAACTCTATTAAGTTCGCTTTGAAATGTGTGTGGCTCTTTTCTTTCAATAATACTTGATAAGCATACTTGAGGTTGTAAAATATAAGGCGTACCGTTTAAAATGCTTTTAATTGCGTTAAAATACTTTAATTCAGTATTAGTCATTAAACAGTCTTTAAGCGTGTACGAATACGGAAATTTTTTGCGTTTATCAATAAAATACTCAATAACTAATATAATTAAAAATAATATAAATGATATTAAAATAATGTGACCAATATTAATCATAATTACATTGTATCATATAAATTTGTTTTACGCAAAGATTTATTTAAAATTTATTAAGTAAAATATTTGTCAGATATAAAATTATAGATTATATCGAAGATTTTAGAATTTTTTATAAAATTGTAAATTTAGTTATTTTTACTATATTTATACCGTATCTATGCGTAAAACCTGAGTTTTGCGCATAGATGTATTAATGTTAAAAAAATTGCACTATTAAAAATTTTAGGTTATTTTTAACTTAATTATTTAATAATGCTTATTGTTTGTTAATTTTTATAGGATAATAGCGACTATTTTATCGCTACTTAATAATTTTTACTATTAAATTTATAAAAACGCGCTAATTTAATTATAAAACTCACACGAAATTGCCCTACTGTAAATGTTTAAAAATTTAAGATATTATCGTAAATTTTAAAGTTTTTTCAATATGTAATTTTAGTTAAAAACGAAAACTTATTTAAATATGATTTAATTTGTTTTTCGTCTTTAAAATACGACGACAATTTGTTTTTAAACTCTAATTTATGATTTAAATATAAAGTATGGCAAAGTTCATGAATAATAACGTAATCTATTACGCGTTTATTTAGCATAACTAATTTAGAGTTAAGGCAAATTTGTTTACTTCTACTACAACTTCCCCATCTGCCTTTATAATCGCGAATTTTTAGCGACGTATAATTAAAACCGTAAAAACTAGCAAGAAATTCAATGCGTTCTTTTAAATATGTTTTTGCTATTTCTTTATAACGCTTTGGAAAACTTGACGTATAATCAATTTTTTCACCAAACAAATAACACTTTAAGTAATTTAAAACGTCTTGATTTACGTTACTTTTCGCCCTCATTTTATTAAGATTTTCATTAATCCAATCTTCTTTATTTTTTAAAACTTCTTTAATTTTATCATCTGACGTGTTTTTGGGCGCTGTAACTAAAATATTATTAACGTCTTTAATTCTAATTTCAATTGTAGTTCTACTAGTTCTTTTTATTGTTACTTTCATAAAAATATTATATCATATAATCATAAAAATTAAAAGTAAATAAAAATATAAATTGACAATACAATTGTCAAGTGTTATAATTAAGTAAATAATTGAATTTCTATTAAAATTTTAGTAGTTATTGGAGATTTTATGGAAAATAATGAATTTCGCGGTATGAACGACGGTATAATTTTATATATTTTAAAAAGTGGCGATAGACATACTGACGAACTTAAAGAGTTAATTGATAGTTTATTTTTTGAAATTAAAGTTGGTACTTTATACTCTGTAATTACCCGCTTAAAAAATCAAAAATACATAAATGAATATCGTTCAAGTAGCGATGGTTCGCGCCGTAAATATTTTTCACTTACTGACTTAGGTAAAAAGCATTTTGATAAAGAGTTTAGCGAAAAATTTGTTAACGCTCCAACGGTTGATACGCGCACGGCAAGAATTGTTCAACAACCTATTTCTAAAAAAGATCCTAAGCCCGTAACAAACAAAAAACAACAACTTTTTGAAGAATACGTTAATAACATTAGTCGTGACGAGTTTAACTCCCCTATCGGCGATATTGACTTTTCAAATATAACAGATTTTAACTCGTTTAATATTACCGATAAGCCAACAACAACTGAAACAACTACAACCACCGATAAGCCAACAACGACTGACACTACTACAACGGACACGTCTACTGACGATACGACTACTACGACTACGGACGTTGAAGTTGAAGTGCGTGATACAATTGTTGAAGTTCCCGTAAACGTTACAAATTCTGTAAACCCTTACGTTCCTATAAGCGACACTAAAGACGATAAACCGCGTAAGCGTGAAATTGATTACGATAGCGTTAATGACACGAGTTTTGAGTATAAATCGGTGTTAAATAGCCTTTTCCCTAAGAAAAACACAGTAGATTTTAACGTTTATCAACCGTATACTGACGATACTACAACAACTACTGCCGATACTACCACTACAAACGTTACAACTTCAACGACTACTACCGCAACCACTACAACTACTGATTTTGACGATATTTATACTTTTGCTGAGCGTGACGGTATTTCCATTAGAACGTCAACTGACACTAACAGATATCAAGGCTCTAAAATTTTAAATAATTTACTTCGTTTTCACACTTCAGTTATTTGGTATGCATTCATAATTATCGAATATTTACTTTTAAGTTTATTCTTTTCTGGTAGCGTTGAGTTTAACGGTGGTATATTTGGTAAAATTTGCCTTTTTACAGCCGTTGTGCCGGTTATTTCAATAATAGTTTACCTTGTTAATACTCGCTACACTATTAAAGATTTACCGCGCTTTAAAGACGTTTTGGAAATTGCCCTTATTGTTACTATTAGCGCTATAATAATTGTAATTGCGCTTTCAGCAATACTTTCAATTGATTATTCTAACGTTACTGAAATTTTCAATAATATATTAACGCCGTGTTTATTAGCAATTAACGTTCCAATTTTCTTCGTTATTAAATATTTCTTAGCGCGTCTTGATTTTTATCAAACAATATAAAAAATTGCCTACAATCGTAGGCAATTTTAATTTTAACGTTATTTTAATTCGCGTTTTACAGTTCGCGCCGAGAAAACGCCCTCTCTAATCATAGCGGATACGCTCGTTACTAAATGTTCAATAGGAACGCTTTTACCGTTTTTATACCAATGATAAATAAATTCAATAGTTCCACCAACTAAAAAGTTAATAAGATACGGTACTGATGGATTTGTGTCTTTTCGCGCATCTAAATACTTAGTATAAATAATGTCGCTAAGCGAATCGATCAAGTCTTGAACGAGTTTGCCAGAATCTTTTGAAAACATAACGTATTCAGAAAATGCCGAATTATCTACGATTATAAGAGTAATTTCCTTTAAAAAATGGTAAGGCTCTTCAATCAATTCAAAGTATGAATATTTATCACAAACTTCTTGAAATTGCTCGAAAATGCTTTGGTAAATATCACTCATAACGTCTGATATTGACTTATAATGAGTATAAAAACTGTTCCTATTAACGTTAGCAAGTTCAGTAATTTCACTTATAGTAATATTATCGCGTGATTTTGTTTTGAGTAAAAACATTAGAGTTGTTTTTATTTGGTTACGCGTCTTAACGCTTCTTTTATCATTTTTAAAAACTAATTTATCCATAAATAAATTATATCACTAAATTAAAAATAATCAAGCATATTAAACAAATTTATAATTTTTGCATAATAAAAAGCCAAATAATTAAATTTGGCTTTTATATTTATACATTTTAAGACGTTAAATTAATCCAAATAACGAGCGTAAATTATCTTTATCGCTATCACTTAAAGTGGTATTATTAATTGCATCGCTAAATAAAGTTTTATCAGCATCGTTTTCAATTTCTAAAATTGTTGGAACTTCATCACCTGACGTCATAAGCGAGAAGATAAAATCGTTATTTGCTATACCGTTAACGATTGCGTTAACTTCAGTAGCAGTAACTTCTTCGTCAAGTTCAAACTCGTCGCTAGTTTTTTCAATATAAGTTGCAATACCGTTCATTGCTTCGCCTACCGATTTGAAATCAAGGTCGTCAATATCAAAATTATCAAGCATTTCAGCAACGTCTTCAGGGAGTTCTTCGCCATCACTTGCAATCATATCTTTAACTGATGAAATTACGTTATTAACGGTGTTTTTAGCATCTTCAGTAAGATTGTCAATTGAATTACCTATTTCAATAAGAGTATTACCAAAATCTTTCATAGCGTTAACTTGTTCTTGTGGCGTTGCCGTTTCAGACGTCATAACGTTAATACTATCGTCGACTTTTTCCATTGAGTTGGCAATACCAGAGAAGGTTGAAACAACGTCAACTGTATCGTTAATAGTAATTTTATTACCATCTTCGTCAACGGTTGTAGTTAAAGCATCGAAAAACCAAGTTCCAGCCGAAGTATAAATTTCATACGGCATAGATTGCATATAGTCTTCAACGCCAACTTCTTCAGGAAGTTCTAAAACTTTTTCCCCTTCAATTTCAAGGTCAGATAATTTATTAAGTTGAGTAATCATACCAGTAATTGGCGCGCAAATAATAAATGCAATTACAACACCTTGAAGTAAACCGAAAATGAAACCGAAAAATCTGTGTGGGTTATTGCCTTTCTTAACGAAAATTTTGCAAATTGGATAAATAATTAACCAAGAAACAAATCTTAAAACGAAGAACGAAACGTAGAAAGCAACTAAACCAAAAATAATTTCAACTAATGCTAAAACTAAATTTACAATTTCTGTTGGAAGGTCAGAATCAGCAATGAGCGATGCCGTTAAAGATTCGTACAACGTTCCCTCATCAGTTTCTAAATTCATTATAACTTCAACTACAGTTTCGCGAATGAAGAAGGCAACCGCAACTGACGCTACTACTAAAATTAATCTTAAAAACGCGCGATTTGAGCCTCTACCCGCACCAAAAATTGCGCCAAAGAATAACGCAATAGCGGTAAAACTAAGAATACCTAACGTTAAATATCCCATAATTATCTCCTTTTTGTTTTTTATTTTATGAAAATTTTGTAATTAAACTACATTATCTTCAACTAAATAATATCACTAATGATATTAATATGCAAGCAATAGTGAAAAATTTTAATAAAATTACAACGTAAATATCAATTTATTTTAAAATAATTTTAATAATTTTAGTTTGTAATGACTTAGGTAAAGCGTTTAAAAGTAATAACAAAGGATTTCTATTTATAGTATAAACTTGTTTTACTTTATTTTTATTGATTATTTTTAAAACCTTATTTGCAATTTTTGTTGGACTTACGTTTTTAGCCTCAACACCGTCAACAATTTTTTTAAATCTAGTTGCGTTACACGAGTATAGCGTTGAATTTTTGCAAAACATATCTAAATCCGACGTTGAAACGTCTATCATTGGCGTTTTTACCGCTCCTGGACGTAAAACACATACTTGAACGTCAAGTAATTGCAATTCCATTCTAAGAGAATAAGCGTATTTATCTAACGCCGTTTTAGTAATTGCGTATAAGCCTGTAAACGGTAACGGCTCAAGCGGAGCAAGTTCACTTGTAGTAATTAAAATTTTACTACCCTTTTTAAGTAGCGGTAAAAAATATTTGTTTACTCTATACGCCCCAAATAAATTAACGTTAAAAGTGTTTATAAAATCGCTTTCGTTTATTTCTATAAGAGAATTTAAAACGTATCTACCGGCAAAATGAAGTATAGCGTATAAACTATCAGTTACCGAATTTATTACGTCAAAGGCGTTTTTTACGCTTAACTCATTAGTTAGGTCAGTTTTAATTGGCATAACGTTTTTTTCTTCGCTTTCAATTTCTTTATCGAGCGCAAAAACGAAATAGCCATTGTTTTTTAAAATATCAACAACCGCTTTACCTATTCCACCGTAAGCGCCTGTTACCGCAACGTATTTCATAAGTTCACCTATTTGTAATATCAAGTAATTTTAAAATAAATCAGCGTATAAGTCATAAAAAACTTCTACAAGTGGAAAACCTAAAAAATCTTTTGCGATGGCTACAGTATCAAAAGTTCGTGGGTTTTTGTAATACTTAAAACTTTTACAAAGTGACGAAATGTCAATTTTAATGTAAGGTTCACTTTCTTTATATGTAGATAATATACTTTCGTCAATAACTTTAAAGGATATTGTTATATGTTCTTCTTCAACGTCGCTATGAAAAAAAAGTTTATCGCCAACTTGTTTAAAAGTTAAACTACCTTTATCAACGTTAATAGTTCTACCCTTTTTATAATATTCATCAATATGAGAATATAAAAAATTAAGTAAAGTTTCAACCGTGCTATCGCTAACGTCGTCATTAAAAAAATTCTTAACTAATAAAAAGTCTTTTTCTCTACTTTGTTCATCTACTGCAAATTTTTCGTAAATCATATAACACTCCAATATTCCTTTTTTATATTATATCACACTTTACTAATAAAGACAATATTTACAGTAAATAAAAAAAGGATACCTTGCTTGGTATCCTTTTTCGTGGCGGAAGATTAGGTACGTAAAACTATTTGCTATTATTTCTTATGATATTCTTTAGCATCTTTAAGTATATTTTCTGCTTCACTATATCGCAAATCAAAATGTTTAATTAATAGTTGTTTTGTATGTTCGTCATTAATTTTTAATTCTAGTAAAATATCAACAGCCTTTGTTACTCCATAGTTTAATACCATATCGTCAATTAATTCTTTTGCAACATTTCTAATAAAATTTAACATAATTTCACACTTTCATATTTAAAAGTTTATCGTTCAAAAACCACAACAACTTCATCATAATGATATTCCCAATCAAAAGTTGATTGCATTTCCTTAGGCAATATTGAAATAACTTTCCATCCATCTTTAGCATACGAATTTAAGTCATCTTGAAGAGAACTTAAATATATTGTTTCCATTTTATATTCTTTCATAATCACTCCAATAATATAATTATAACCTAACCCGAATTAAGTTCGGATTAGGTTACGATTGGCGGGACAGTAGTGATAGCGTTTGAACTTTTTTTCAAATAGTTGATTTTTGTTTTATATAGTGATATAATGATTGTGCCAAACAAAATCGAATAATTTTAGCGCAAGAAAGTCTTTTAATTTTAAAAGGCAAAATTTTGTTGTTCTTTACTAATTGAATTTGATAAAAATGCAAATTCCATAATGGTAATGAACAGCAACTTTCTTGCTTTATACCGATTTTGTTTGGCGACAATCGGAGTTTGCGTTTTTAGTGCGATAACTTCGGTTGTCGCACTTTTTGTTTTGCTCAAAGGAGAAATGGTTATGAAAAAACTTTTAATCACATTATTAACTTTATTGTTGACCTTGTGTGCTTTAGTTGGTTTAACAGCGTGTGAGGAGCCAGAACCACAAGCCCCAGAAATAGATTATTCAAAATATAACTATTATGGCAATTATAGTTTTAGAAGCAATTTATCTAATGGCGGAACGTTGGAATTAAATTTTAAGCTTGGTAAAGATAACAAGTATGAAATGACGCTAGATGTTTATAGTGTTAACGGTCTTTGTCTTGTTGACGTTACGGAAGAGGGGTCTTATTCAATGAGCACCTTAGACGAACCAATTTTTGATGAAACAATGAACGTTATATATATGTTGTCATTAACCCCATACTTAAGCACGGGGTTTGCAAATTATGAATCGGTGTACGGATTTTACGGATATATAACACAAGGATTTTATATGGACTATTGGTGGTATTATATTGACCACTATCAATACGGAGCGTCCGTGTATTTTGGCAAAGATGGCAATCAATATAAGGCAGAATATAGTAAACTAAAATATGAAGTTACGTATATTGCAAGTGCCGGAGGTAAAATAAATGGTTATACAAATCAATCAATAATTGAAGGTGAAGATACTGTAGAAGTAACAGCGGTTCCTGATTACGGTTATGCTTTTAATCGTTGGAGCGATGGAGTTACCTCGGCCACAAGAAAAGAAACTAACGTATATTCTAAAATAGAAGTAACTGCACATTTTGTTGAGGCTTTGCCTAAATATACGCTAACGTATACATCTACGGATGGCGGAACTTTACAAGGCGAACTATCTCAAACTTTGTTTCAAGGATTAAACGGAACAAAGGTTACAGCTATTCCCAATAAAAGCTCAATAACAGGAGGTTATCCGTATCAGTTTATAGAGTGGAGCGACGGTGTAAAAACGGCTGAAAGAACAGACCTTAACGTTCAAGGTAATATATCCGTAAAGGCTATATTCAAACCGCAGTATGAATATTATGCGGAAAATTGTGCTGGTGGAAGAATAGAAATTTCTACAAATATTGCAAATCATGCAAATAATTATACTGTAACGGCAACGGCGATAGCTGATAAGGGTTGGGTTTTCGTCGAATGGAAAGACGGGGTTAAAACGGAAACACGTACTGACGTTCTTACGCACGATACAACCATTCAAGCAGTTTTTGCAAGAGAAATCAACGTGATTGCAACAACTGGCGGTAAAATATATGAAAGTGACAACGAAGAAACGGAAATGAAGTTAAGCATAACACCACCAACTAACTCGGAAACAATTTATTATATACAAGCAATAGCTGATGAAGGATATAAGTTTGTTGGCTGGTCGGCAAGTGAAGACGGAAGTTATATTATTAATGTTAACGGAACTGTAATGATTAATTTCTATTTTGAATATAACACGTGTTACGCTATTTTTGCCGAAGATGGTGAGCAAGGCGGAGGCTCCGGTTCAAATGATGATGGTGAGCAAGGCGGAGGCTCTGGTTCAAATGAAGAAGAGAATGAAGAAGAGTTAGATTTTTTTAATTTTATACTTTACGACGATAGAGAAATATCCATAATAAGCGTTCAAGAAAATAGTGTTGTAAAATTAGATTCCATAACAAAGGAAGGATATACGTTTAATGGTTGGCGCATTAACGGGCAATTAAAACAAGCTGGAGAAATAATAACAATTACGTCTAATACAACAGCATATGCAAGTTGGGCTATTGATACGTATAGTATTATTTATAATTTGGGCGAGGGTGTGCTTGAAAACAAAAAGACAAACTTCACAATTCAAGATTTGCCTTACTCTTTGCCAAATCCTATGCCACAAGGTGAATTATGTTTTGTTAAATGGACAACAGATGAAACTGGGCAAAATTCTATTGAAAAGATCACCGAACTAAAAAATTATGAAGTATATGCTCACTACGAAAACTCGGCAGAATTTTTAACTTATAGATATAACGAAGGATTGCAAGGTTACGAAGTAAGTGGCTATACTGGTAACGGCAAGGATTTATCTATTCCCTCTTTATATAGAGGAGTTGCGGTAAAAAGTATAGGTGCTTCTGCGTTCTATAATTGCGATTCATTAACAAGTATAGAAATACCGAACAGTGTAACAAGTATAGGTGATATGGCGTTCTATAATTGTAGTTCATTAGCAAGCATAGAAATTCCTAATAGCGTAACAAGTATAGGTTATTATGTGTTCTCTAATTGCTCTTCACTAACAAGTATAGAAATACCGAACAGTGTAACAGGTATAGGTGGATATGCGTTCAGTTATTGCGAAAATTTGACAAGTGTGATTTTTGAAGAAGATAGCAAATTGAATGAAATAGATTATTCTGCGTTCGAAAATTGTAGTTCATTGTCAAGTATAGAAATACCCGACAGTGTAAGGAGTATAAATGGACGTGCGTTCTATAATTGCGATTCATTAACAAGTATAGAAATCCCGGCAGGCATAACTTATATAGGTGATGATGTATTTGGAGACAGTAATGAATTAAAAACAATGATAATAAATTCTTCGTACGTTGCCAACGTTTCATTTATAGGAGAATTATTGCAAAACGCAATAGATGTATACATTCACACAGATATCACGGTAACCGCAAATATTTATAATATAATATTCAATAATCTAGGGGTAGAAGAAATTGACGGAGTGGAATATTATCATTATCAAATAAAGGAGTAATTTTGTGGATAATAAAATTTTGATCAAGGCTTTAAACGATTACTATTTCTTTTTTAATGGAGAAAGTGCCGTAAAAGAAGATACGATTTATCATATAGTTAACCAAAGGCTTTTATCGTTGCGTGCAAAAGGGCTTGACTTACAATATAAAATTCACTCTAATAAAAACCTAACTTTCATAGAACTTGCATTTACTGTTTTTCCATACTGGGAAACTCGTAATAAAAAAGAAAAATTTATTGATAGAGTTAAAAGTTATTATAGTGACGAAAAAGCCTTGGAAATTTTGGGTTTTAGAAATAAAATTAAAGACAAATTTGAAAATCATTTCAAAACCGAAAATAAGAATTATGAAATTAGCAAGTATAAAGGTGAAAATTTTACTTGGCTTGTAAGGTTTGACCTTAAAGGCGCTAGTGAAGTTGAAATTGTAATTGACATATATAATTTCATTAACAACACTTATCCGTTTTTAGAAAACATATTAAAAGAATTAGGTCTATAAACACATAAAAGCGTTAGAAACTTCTAACGCTTTTATTATTGTTTTTCTTTAATATTTCGTTTTAATACAAAAATTATACCAGCATTTCCTTTAATGAAAATATATTTAATTATTGTAATAGAAAAAGCGACTCTATTTGGGTTCAAATAGAATCGCTCTTGGCGGAAGGTTAGGGATTCGAACCCCAGGATGGCTCATCACCATCAACGGTTTTCAAGACCGCCGCCTTCGACCGCTCAGCCAACCTTCCAAATATTCTCAACGTTTGCTATTATATAGTATTTTAATAAATATTGCAAGCATTTTTAAGTAAAATATCAAATATTTTTATTATATTTTTAATATAGGCGCGCACCTATATTTTAAGTACGCGCCCTATTTTAATTAAATTTTAAATAATACGTTGTTTACTACGCTTTCAAGATATTCTTGTTTACCACTACCCGGAAGTTTTGCAACTTTAGCGTTTAAAGCATATTCGGCAATTTCTTCAAGTTTAGCGTTGTCAGATAATATTTTTTTACCAATTTCGCTATTAAAATAACTTGAATAACGTTCTTTTTTAAAGTTATCAATTCTGCCGTCTTCAATAATTTCGGCAGCCTTAATTAAACCTAAAGCAAACGTGTCCATACCAAGTATAAAACTTTCAAACATATCTTCGTAAGTGTAAGAAGGACGACGCGTTTTAGCATCAAAGTTAAATCCGCCCGTTAAACCACCTGCTTTTAAAACTTCATACATACACATTGTTGCGCTATAAACGTCAAACGGGAATTCATCAGTATCCCAACCAAGCAACATATCGCCTTGGTTAGCATCAATAGAGCCAAGCATACCGTTAACTGCGCTTATTCTAAGTTCATGCTCAAACGTATGCGCTGCAAGAGTAGCGTGGTTTGCTTCAATATTAAGTTTAAAGTCTTTATCTAAACCGTGCGCTTTTAAAAAGCCTATTGCTGTTGAAGCGTCAAAATCATATTGATGTTTCATTGGTTCCTTCGGCTTAGGTTCGATATAGAAATCGCCTGTAAAACCAATTTTTCTACCATATTCAACAGCCATTTTCATAAGACGCGCAATATTGTCAGTTTCAAACTTTACGTCAGTATTAAGTAAAGTTTCGTAACCTTCACGACCACCCCAGAAAACGTAACCTTTACCACCAAGTTTAACGGTAATATCAAGCGCTTTTTTAACTTGAGCGCAAGCAAACGCAAAAACTTCAGCGCTATTTGTTGAACCTGCGCCGTTAACGTAACGTGGATTAGAGAACATATTAGCAGTTCCCCATAAACACTTAATGCCCGTTTCGTTCATTTTTTGTAAAATATAGTCTGAAATTTCGTCAAGACGGCGGTTTGTTTCATTTATATCGTCCGCTTCAGGAACAATATCAACGTCGTGAAAACAAAAATATTCAATACCAAGTTTTTGCATAAATTCAAAACCTGCGTCAACTTTTGCTTTAGCATGTTCCATCGTGCCTTCAACAGCGCCAAAACTTTTATTAGCAACTTTAGAGCCGAACATATCAACGCCACAAGCGCATAAGTTATGCCACCAAGCCATTGCAAATGGTAAATGTTCACTCATTTTTTTGCCTAAAATTACCTTATCTTTATCATAGTATTTGAATGACAAAGAGTTTTTGCTATTGCTTCCTTCAAATTGAATTTTAGGAATATTTTTAAAAATTTCCATAATCCACCCCACAGTTTTTTGTTTTATTATAACAATAAATTTTTACCGTTACAATGTTTTTATGTTCTATTATAGGTAAATTTGTTCAAAGTTTGAAAATAATTATTGATTTTTTAGTTTTTTTGTGATAACATTTTAATATGATTAGTTCTTTTGATATTAAAAATTTAAACGAGTTTTTAAAAGACTTTTATCACTCTGTGGGTATTCGAATTTCAGTTTTTGACGACGAGTTTAATATAGTAACTGAATACCCCGAAAACGCGCCTGAAATTTGCAAGTTAATTCGTTCGACAATTAGCGGAGAAGAAGGTTGTAAAAAATGCGATTTAGATGCTTGTAAAAAGGCAAAACTCACTAAAACTCAGCACGTTTATTTGTGTCACGCTGGTATTACTGAAGCGGTTACACCTATAACATATAGCGGAGTAATTTTAGGTTACGTTATTTTAGCACATATGATGCCTATTGAAAATTATAACGAAGCGATTGATAACGCTATAAATTTAATTAGTAAATACGACGTTGATATAGATTTTGCTAAAACTTTGCTTAAAGAAATTTCCCCTAAAAGTAAGGAACAAATTTACGCATCAGTTAAATTATGTAATGCAGTTGCGTCTTATATTTATGTTTCAGACCTTGTTAAATTTAAAAATGAAAACATAGCGACTAAAATTCACGACTACGTTTGCAAAAATCTTGCTTTTGATTTATCTTCCGACGCTATTTGTCGTAATTTTTTAATTTCAAGAACTAAACTTTACGAAATTTCTAATAAAAGTTTTGGAATGAGTATATCTGAATTTGTTACAAAAAAGCGCATAGAAAAAGCAAAAGAACTTATTAAAAACGGTTTATCCGTTAATAAAGTTGCAGAGTTGGTAGGTTTTCAAGAACCTAATTATTTTACAAAGGTTTTTAAAAAATATACTAATTATACCCCTAGTCAATATAAAAACGTTTAATTAAAAAAATAAAAATGCGCCTAAAGAGTTAATCTTAATAGGCGCGTTAATTTTTGGAATAATTTTTTTAATAAAACTAAATTTTAATCTAAAATTTTAATTTGGCACATTTTCATAGCGTTTATAGCGTTATTATGACTGTCAGGAGTAACCCCCGCGCAACAAGACGAATTTACTATAATTTCACTATCTAAAAATGCCGATTTTAAAAGCATTGCGTTTGAGATAACGCAAATATCGGTACAAAGACCGCATAACGTTACAGAATTAATACTTTCAACGTCGTTAACCTTTAATAAGATATTTACAAGATCTAACGAGCCAAACGTTGGTTTGTCAATAATGCCGTCACACTTAAGATTTTTAAGTTCATCACAAATTTCCCACCCGTAAGTGTTTTTTATACAATGCTCAACGGGTAAATTTTTACCTTCTTTCGTTTGAAGATAATTTTGGTAATGAGTATCGCGAGTGTAATACACTTTACCGTTAAAATTTTCAATAAGATGTTTAACGTTTGTCACTATTTTTTGCGCTTCTTTAGTTCCAAGCGAACCGCTTATAAAATCATTTTGCATATCAACAACAATTAAAATATCTTGCATAATTATCTCCATCTATTATTTAATATTTTATAGTATTTTAGCATATAAATATAAAAAAATAAATATTGTAACAAAATTTTTTTTAAAAAAATATAATAATTTTGAAAAATAAGTAAAAATACTTTGACATTAAGTAAAATATGTGGTATTATATGCAAAAATAAAGATAGAGGCGCGCTTTGTTATAAGTAACGTATACGGCTTTGCCGTTTGCCTATAAATTACGCGAAAGGAACGAGCGCCGAAGCAAACGCCATAGGCAAGCGTTTAGCTGGCAGTACGGAGAATATCCGCCCTGTTGTCGCTTTACAGCGGAGTGCTATCCTTTTAATAACTTATTTATTAAGAGATAGTCTTTTTTGTAAAGGTTGTCTCTTTTATTATTTTTAGTATATATTAGTATAAATTTTTAGGAGATATATCATGAAAAACACAGTATTTACAGGTGCAGCAACAGCAATTATCACACCGCTTAACGAAAACGGTATTGATTATGAAGCGTTTGGTAGACTTATTGAATGGCAAATTCAAGAAGGTATTGACGCTATAGTTTCAGTTGGAACAACTGGCGAAGGTTCTACCCTTACCGACGAAGAACATAAACAAGCATTTAAATTTTGTGTTGAAAAAGTAGCAGGTCGTGTTCCAGTTATCGCTGGTACTGGCTCAAACGATATTGATTATGCTATCAAACTTACAAAATACGCTTGTGAAGTTGGCGCTGACGCTATGCTTTTAGTTACACCTTATTATAATAAAGCAACTCAAAAAGGTCTTATTGAGTCTTTTACCGCTATTGCAAACGCTAGTACGAAGCCTTGTATTTTATATAACGTTCCATCAAGAACAGGTTGTAACCTTCTTCCTGAAACTTGCGCAGTTTTAGCAAAGCACCCTAATATCGTTGCAATTAAAGAAGCAAGCGGTAATATTTCACAAATTGCTAAGGTTGCTCAACTTTGCGGTAACGATATTGATATTTATTCTGGTAACGACGACCAGATTATCCCCGTTTTATCGCTTGGTGGTAAAGGCGTTATTTCAGTTTTATCTAATATTATGCCAAAAGCAACTTCACAAATGGTTAAAATGTATTTAGCTGGAAAAACTCAAGAAGCGTTAAAACTTCAACTTGATTTACTTCCACTTATTAACCAATTATTCGTTGAAGTTAACCCAATCCCTGTTAAAGCGGCCTGCGCTAAAATGGGCTTTGGTGAAAACTATTTAAGACTTCCTTTAACTCCAATGGAAGAAAAGAATGAAAAAGTTTTATTTGATTTAATGAAAGAACAAAACTTAATTTAAGGTGATTTATGAATATTTTATTAAGCGGTATTAACGGCTTTATGGGTAAAGAAGTCGTTAAAATTATAAATAACACTGATGGTCTTAATCTTGTTGGAGGCGTTGACGTTAACGCTACCGATGAGTTTAATGTTCCTTGTGTTAAAACGTTTGCGGAAGCAAATGAAAAAATTCTCAAAATTTGCGATGTTGACTGTATTATTGACTTTTCACACCATTTAGCAACTAATGATTTAATTGCTTTTGCGGTTGAAAATAAATTACCTTTAGTATTAGCAACTACAGGTCAAACTGAAGAAGAAAAACAAACTATTTTAAACGCTTCTAAGTATATTCCACTTTTTTTCTCGGCAAACTATTCGCTTGGCGTTGCACTTTTAGTTGAACTTGCTAAAAAGACTGCTAGCGCATTCCCTGACGCTGAAATTGAAATAATTGAAAAGCATCATAATAGAAAAGTGGACGCGCCTAGCGGTACTGCCCTTATGATTGCCGACGCTATTAAAACTGTACGACCAAACAGTTACGTCCATAACGGCCGTAGCGGTCAAGGTAAACGCGAAAAAGACGAGATAGGCATTCACGCAATAAGAATGGGTAATATCGTTGGTGAACACGAAGTAATCGTTGGTACGCAAAATCAACAAATTACGTTAAAACATGAAGCATTTTCGCGCTCATTATTTGCCGAAGGCGCTATTTCCGCTACTAAATTTTTAGTTGGAAAGCCTGTCGGCCACTACACAATGCAAGACATTGTTAAAAGTTAAGTACTTTATTTAGGTTATTATGAAAGTTGCAATTTATGGTTATGGTAATTTAGGTCGTGGCGTTGAATGCGCTATTAAAAATACGACGGATATAGAATTAGTTGGCGTGTTTACTCGTAGAAACCCAAGTGACGTTAAAACTTTTGGCGCTCCCGTTTATAACGCTAACGATATATTAAACTTTAAAAATGATATTGACGTTTTAATTATTTGTGGTGGAAGCGCAACCGATTTACCTAAAATGACGCCTACACTATCAAAACACTTTAACGTTGTTGATAGTTTTGACACTCACGCTAAAATCCCAGAACATTATAAAAACGTTGACGAAACTGCTAAGTCTAACAAAAAAACTGCGCTTATTTCAGCAGGTTGGGATCCTGGTATGTTTTCTATTGCAAGAGTTTACGCTCAAGCAATTTTACCAAACGGTAACGATTATACTTTTTGGGGACGTGGCGTAAGCCAAGGTCATTCTGACGCTATTAGAAGAATTGACGGTGTAATTGACGCTCGCCAATACACAGTTCCAGTTGAAAAAGCATTAAATAGCGTTAGAAACGGCGAAAATCCTACCCTTTCAGTTAGACAAAAACACGTTAGAGAGTGTTACGTTGTTGCCGAAGATAATGCAAATTTAGTTGAAATTGAAAATAAAATAAAAACAATGCCTAACTATTTTGCCGATTACGATACAACTGTTACGTTTATTTCTAAAGAAGAAATGGCTAAAAATCATAGCGGAATTCCACACGGCGGATGTGTTATTAGAACGGGAACAACGGGAATAGATAATCAAAATAATCACGTTATAGAGTATAACTTAAAACTCGATTCTAACCCCGAATTTACGGCAAGCGTTTTAGTTGCTTATGCTCGCGCTGTATATAAAATGAACGAAAAAGGTGATTACGGTTGTAAAACGGTATTTGACGTTTCACCATTTGATTTATCGCCTTTAAGCAAAGAAGAATTATTAAAAACAATGTTATAATAATTTTAATAATTTAAGTATTTATCGTAAAATTTACAATTTTTTCTAAGGTTAATATTATATATGCAACAAATTGAAAAAGATTTTATTTCAAAAAATTTAACGTCAAAAAACGACGAACTTATATTTGGTGGCGCGAACGCAAACGACTTAATTTCAAGTTTTGGAACTCCCCTTTACGTTATGGATGAAAACTCAATAAGAGAGCGTTGCCGTGAATATAAAAATGCGCTTGAGAGTGAACTTGGCGATAACTGCAAAGTTTTATACGCATCAAAAGCGTGTTCGTTTAAACGTATTTATGAAATTATTAATGAAGAAGGTTTAGGCGCTGACGTTGTTTCAACGGGCGAAATTTATACTTGTATTAAAGCAAATTTTCCACTTAAAAATACCTTTTTTCATTCAAATAATAAAACTGATTTTGATATCGAGTTTGCTATTGACAATAAAATTGGTTATTTTGTTGCAGATAATGAAGAAGAACTTTACGCAATTAACGATATTGCTATTAAAAAAGGCATAATACAAAACGTTTTATTGCGTTTAACCCCTGGTATAGACCCACACACTTACGCCGCCGTATCAACAGGACAAGTTGACAGTAAGTTTGGCTCTCCAATCGAAACGGGAAAAGCCGAAGAAGTAACGGTAATTGCTCAAAAGTTATCTAACGTAAAACTTTGCGGTTTTCATTGTCATATTGGCTCGCAAGTATTTGATAGTGACGTTTATACGCAAACTATTGATAAAATGGTTGACTTTATAGCGTTTGTTAAGCAAAAATACAATTTTATTACCGAAATTTTAGATTTAGGCGGTGGTTTAGGCGTTAGATATGATTACACCGACCCACTACTTAAAATTGGCGAAAACGTAAAAAATATTGCTAAAACAATTAAAAATAAATGTAATGAAGTTGGCGTTGCCCTACCATTTATTTGTTTAGAACCTGGTAGAAGTATTGTTGCCGATAGTGGTATTACGTTATATACAGTTGGTACTATTAAGAAAATTCAAGGCTATAAAAATTACGTTTCAGTTGACGGTGGTATGACTGATAACCCGCGTTTTGCATTATACCGCGCTAAATACACTATTATACCTACTAAAAACTTAACTCAAAATCGTGATATGCTTTGTTCAGTTGTTGGTAGATGTTGTGAAAGTGGCGATATTTTACAAGAAAACGTATATCTTCCGTCTACCGTTAAACGTGGCGATAATATTTGCGTTTTAACTACCGGCGCTTATAACTACTCAATGTCGTCGAACTATAACAGAATTCCACGCCCACCTGTAATAATGCTAAAAGATGGTAAACCTTACGTTGCCGTAAAGCGTGAAAGTTTAGATGATATAATTAAAAATGATATTTAAAAAAACTCAGTTGAACCTATAATTAGGATCTCAACTGAGTTTTTTTATAATTTAATTAATTCGACGTTATTTATTGCGTTTTCAATTAAAGTTTCAATATCTAACGCGCTTTCAACTTCAATAACGCGTTCAAGTTTTGGTTTAATTAGCGGGTTTTTTGGTAAAAATACCGTACAACAATCTTCATAAGGTAAAATTGACGTTTTATAAGTGTTAATTTTTTCAGAAATTTCAATAATATCAAGTTTATCAAACGCAATAAGCGGTCTTAAAACCGGAATAGTCGCAACGCTATTTGAAGAATTTATACTTTCAACTGTTTGCGAAGCAACTTGACCTAAACTTTCGCCCGTAATAATTGCTTGCGCGTTTACTTTTTTAGCAATTCTTTCGCTAATACGCATCATAAAACGGCGCATAATCGTTATCATATACTCTTCAGGGCATTTTTCGTGAATACTTTCTTGAATTTCAGTAAAAGGTACGACGTATAAATTCATACCGCTCGTGTACTCGCTAACAATTTTAGATAACGTAATTACCTTTTCTTTTGCCGCCTCACCCGTATATGGATAAGAATGATAATGGATAGCGTCAAGTTTCATTCCCCTTTTAGCCATCATATAACCAGCAACCGGGCTATCAATACCGCCAGATATCATAAGCATACCTTTTGCAGCCGACCCAACAGGCATACCACCCATCATTTTTATAACGTCAGTATAAATTAAAGTTTGTTTTGCGTCGCGAATATCAATATAAAGCGTAAAATCAGGCTCGTGTACGTCAACTGATAATTCTTTATTTGCTTTTAAGATTTCTCCGCCAACTTTTCTTGACGTATCAACCGAAGGAAGTGGAAATTCTTTATACGCTCTACGCGTTTCAACTTTAAAAGTACCCCTTTTAAATTCAACGGCATCAACTGAATATTTAATAATATCATCTAAATTAGTGGGAACTGAGTTTGCAACCGAGCAAGTGAAAATACCGCTAATTTTTTTAAGTTTTTCTAAAATTTCACTTTCTTCAAATTCATTAAAATCTTCAATTAAATATCTACCTAAAATTTTAACGAACTTACAGTTGAAATCTTTTAAGGAATGTTTGATATTATCTTCTAATAATTTTTCAAAATACCCTCTATTTTTGCCTTTAAGATGTATTTCGCTCCAGCGAATAATAATTACTTTTTTCATTTTAACTCATTGTATTTTTTAATTTTATTACTTTTTCGTTAAGTTTATTAACTGCAAAATCAACTTCTTCTAAAGTAGTTTCATTGCTAAAACTTATTCTTATAACACCGTCAAGAACGCTATTTGAATAACCAATTTCTTTAAGCATTCTACTATGATTATGCTTAGAAGAACAAGCCGAACCCGTGCCGATAATAATACCATCTTGTTCAAGCATATGTTGAATAACTTCGCCTTTAAGTCCCGTTGCCGATAAACAAATGACGTATGGAGATGAATTTTCGCTTGAAATTAAGGTAAAATTTTCGCTAATTAACTTAGAAATAAAACGTTCTTTCAATTTCATAGCGTTGTTATAGTCTTCAACAAGTGTTTTTAAATGGGTTAAAAACGCATGTTCAAGAACTTTTATGCCAAATACGTTTTCAGTACCGCTACGCAAGTTATTTTCTTGACCACCACCGTAAATTAACGGTTTTAAATTTTGTACGCGCTTATTTTTTAAAATAGCCCCAACACCCTTTAAAGCGTTAATTTTATGAGCGGAAATTGAATATAAATCTACGTCGTTTGACGGTTTATACGGAATTTTCATAAATGCCTGAACACCGTCTGAATGGAAAATAATACGCGGATTTATCTCTTTAACAAGTTTTGCTATTTTATTTATATCGTTTATTGCGCCCGTTTCATTATTAACGTGCACAACCGAAACGAAAACTGTATTTTTATCAATGAGTGAAAGTAGTGATTTTATATTTACGCTACCGTCACTATTTAACGATGCAAATCTTGCATCGTACCCATTATTTTTTAAGTAAGTAAACGGATTATGTACGGCGGAATGTTCACCAAGCGTTGTTACAGCGTTACCACGTTTACAATATGAAAATATTGCCATGTTATCGCTTTCGCTACCGCATGAAGTAAAAATTACGTCAAAATTTTGAGAAAAATAGGATTGAATTGCCGTTTTTGCTTGAAGTAGTGATTTTGAAACTTCCAAACCACCGTGATAAAGCGCTGACGGATTAAAATACTCTTCACTATTAAATTTTGATGCTTTTTCTAAAGCGGACGGCATTGGTTTAGTAGTTGCCGCATTGTCTAAATAAATAATTTTAGTCATATTAAGAATTTTTAATTTTTTCTACAAAATCTTTATCAAGTTTTTTAGTGCCGATATATTTAGTAATTACCGTCATAAAACCTTCGTCATACTGTAAAAACAATAAATAATCTTTACCGCTTTTATTAAAATATATAACAATATCGTCTTCAGTAAACGCGTTAGGAGAAGCAAATAAATTTTTAACACTTTTATCTTTATAATATTTATTGTAAGTTTCACCAAACACGTTACCTATTGAAATAATATTTTTAGCGTCAAAATCAATAGTTAAACGACGCATTCTATTATTTACAACTTTAATAATTCTAATTGAACCGCCTACGAAAGAATAATCGTAATAGTTGTAAAACTTGCTTGAAAAGTATAAACAAATTAAATACGACACTACAAAAATAAGCGCAACTAAAATAAAATAAGAAAATAAACTAACAGTTAGCACGAGTGATACGCCAATTACCGTTAAATTAAGATATTTTAATATTGTAAAAATAATATATAATGTTTTTTGAAATTTATCATTTTTCGGAGCAACCGAAACTTCATATAAATTGTAATTCATAAATCTCCTTTTAACTAAATAATTTTAGCATATTATATTAATTTATGCAACGTATAAAATAAATTTTTGATGTTTAACACTTAATATTTTAATTATTTTAACAATATGATTGAGTTATTTGAGTTTAACGATTGTAACTCCGTCTTCGCCTTCGCCGTATTTACCAAACCTAAAACTATCAACTCTACTTTCAGTTTTTAAGTAGTTATGAATTGCTTTTGATAAAATTCTCATACCTTTACCGTGAACAATTCGCACTTCTTCTAAATTAGCAACGACTGATTTATCAATAAAATCTCTAACTTCCATTAAAGCATCGTCACTATTTAAACCTACAACGTTAATTTCAGTTTTAACTTGCGTTTGAATTGTGTTTGGCTTTTTAATTGATACTTCTTTTTTAGTGTTTTTAGGAGTTTTTGATATAAACCTAATATCATCAATTTTAACTTTTACCCTAAGCGAGCCTACCATAACCCAAATTTGTTTTTGAGAAAGTTTAATATCGCTTACTTCCCCTTCACTTTCAAGCGTTGTAACGTAAACTTTATCGCCAATTTTAAGTTTTTCAATCTCAATTTCTTTATATGGAGAAACTTTACTTACGTCGCTATCAATTAAATATTTTTCATTGTCGATTTTATTTTTTAAAGTCGACATTTTTACAAGGTCGCTTTCGGTATAAACGTCTTTATCAAAAATTTCTTTCATTTGACTAAGTAAATCTTCGGCAACTTCAAGTTTATCGTTAATAAGTTTTCTTGATTCCGCTTTTGCTTTAACTAAAAACTTTTCACGCTCTGATTGAAGTTTATCTTTTTCTTCTTTTAATTTTTGATAAATTACCTTTTCGTCTTCTAAAAGTTTATTGAGTTCGTTTAATTTTTCTTCAGCGGTAGATTTAATTTTTTCCGCTTGCAATAAAACGCTATCAAACTCGATTTTTTCACCAGAAAGTAATGATTTTGCGCTATTTACTATATCTTCATCAAGTCCAAGTCTACGCGCAATTTCTATGGCATTAGAAACACCCGGCATTCCAATATTAAGTTTATAAAGAGGAGCAAAAGTATTGCCGTCAAATTCCATTGATCCGTTAACGATGTTTTTAGTATTATACGCAAACTCTTTCAAAGCGGTATAATGCGTCGTTATAACACCACTTGCTAACTTATCTAAAATGCGTTTAATTATTGCTTGAGCAAGCGCGCTACCCTCTTCGGGGTCTGTTCCAGCGCCAATTTCGTCAATTAAAACAAGTGAATTTCCGTCAACGTTATTAGTAATGCTAATTAAATTTTTTAAATGCGAAGAAAAGGTTGAAAGGTTTTGTTCAATACTTTGCTCGTCGCCAATATCAACGAAAATTTTACTAAATACCGAAATTATAGTGCCTTCTTTTGCCGGAATAAACATACCGCTCATACTCATAAGAGTAAGAAGACCGGTAAGTTTAAGCGTAACCGTTTTACCGCCTGTATTTGGTCCTGTGATTAATATAATTTTATAATCTTTACCAAACTCAATACTAACGGGCACAACTTTATCTTTATTTATTAGCGGGTGTCGTCCACCAATAATTTGCGTTACGCCGTTTGAGGATAAAAACGGACAAATTGAGCGCGAGGTATGAGCGTATTGCGCCTTAGAAAAAGTGCAATCAATATCAGTCAAATATAAAATATTTTCATCAATTTTTTCACTAATTAAGCCTACTTTTGAAGATAAATCACTTAAAATTCGCTCAATTTCAACCTTTTCGTTAATTGTTTCAGATTTTAAATCGTTATTAAGTTCTAAAATTTCGGCAGGCTCAATAAATACCGTGCTTCCACTTGCCGAATGGTCGTGAATAAAGCCTTTAACTTGACTTCTACACTCTGATTTTACAGGAATAACGTATCTACCAGAGCGAATAGATACGACGTTATCTTGCATAAATTTATTTGCGCCCGCGCGCATATAAGACGTTAACTTTTCTCTAATTTTTTCATTTAAACGCTTAATATTTTGACGTATTTGATACAATTTATCCGACGCGGTATCAGCAATTTGCTCGTCACTTAAAATTTTAGTTGTAATTTCATTTTCTAAGTATTTATCAAAATAAATACACTTAACTAAATCTTTAAATATTGTTATTTCGTCGTCAATTATAGCGTCAATTGAAGAAACGGCAATTCTTGACGAGCGTAAAACTCTCGCAACTTTTAAAAGTTCGCCCATAGTTAAAACGCTACCACGCTTAGCGCGTTCAGTTTCATCAAACATTTCGTCAAAAAACTCAACGTTACCAACGCCGTGAGTGTATATAAGTTTATACGCTTCGCTAGTTTTGTTAAGTAAAAACTGAGCGCTATCATAATCGGTTTGCGGTTTTAATTTTAATATTAAATTTTTAGTTTCTTTAAGAACGCTAAAATTTGTTAATGATAATAAAATTTTATCGTACTCAAGAGAAATTAACGTTTTTTCACTAATCATTCAACACCCCTAACGTAATTGCCTGACGTGTAATTTTTTATTACTGATTTTAAAGTTTTTTCGTCTAAAATATTAAAAATACTTTCAATTTCACTATTTGTTAAGCATCTTAAATCGTATAAATTATTGACGTTATTTAACGTGAAAATAATTTTAGCGCTATTAAATACTTTAAAACGGCATTCAGTAGTTTTATATCTAAATACAGGAAATTCTCTTTTTTCGGTGTCAACTAACGTAAACTCGTTATTTATTGAGCAAGTTTTACAATCTTTTGAAAAAGGACAGTAAATTAAATCCATAACTTCAATAGAGCCACGAGTTAACGCGTATAATTTATAATTGAAATTTGAAATTTCACTTGCTTTTAATTCTTTTGATATTGTAATATTTTTAACCTCATTTTGATAAAGAGTATAAACATCATAGCTATTAAACACGTTAAAGCCTACGCCTGCAAAAAGTTTAACGTTTTTAGCGGTTGCATACTCTAAACACCAATAACTGTCACCGTATATTCCGTAAAATTTATTAACGTATTTATCAATTATATTTAAATCGTTACCTGATAAAAATGGTGGAAGATATAACCATAACTTAACTTTTAGTTGATTGTAATAATTATATAAATCATCAATTAAATTATAATTAGTTGGACAAATTACAACATCTGTCACCTTGCTTTGTAGTGTTAGTTTTTTATCTGTAATTACCGCAAATCCGTTATTTATATCATTATATTTAAAATTAGAATAATTTTCATATTTTACGATATTATCGCAATTTATAGGCGTTTTTATATAAAATAATTTACTGTATAATTCTGCTCTTAACTTATTAAGCGTGCTACTAACAATAAATGGCTCGCCTTCAATAATTATATTCCCTAAACTAACATCAAACGGATAAACGTCCGTTTTATTTAAGTTGGAAATTATACTTTCCTTAGTTATAGGAAGCGACTTTGCTTTTTCTAAAACGTTATCAGACGTAACGACTATACCATTACAACAAAGTGTTAATTTTTCACCAACCTTGGCGCAAACGGAAACTGTAATTTTCTTTTTTAAATTAGGCATTAAATATTTTTTAATTACTGAAACGTCTTTAGTAATATAAACGTCGTCGCCTTTTAAAATATTGCCTTTGAATTTTAGTAAAAGTTTGCCGTTTTCTTTTACGCAAATACTATTACCAATTTCACGACCATTTCTTAAAATCTTAAAGCAATCGCCTTCTTCATAATTATAGTAACTTTCAAATAAAAAGGTATCTTTAAAAGTTTTGCCAACTTTACCTACAAGTAGCCCTTTATGGTTTTGAATTTTATCGCTAATAAAGGTTTTAGATTGGTTAAATGCTAGACCTTCGGTGTAATCACCACGATTATATATTGATTTTAACGCCTTAAATAAATCGGGTCTAAATTTGCCATTTACGGCGCTTTTATAAAATTGTACGCTAACTGCTACGTATTCTTCGCTACGCATTCTTCCTTCAATTTTAAACGATTTTACGCCTAAATCTTTTAAAACGTCAATTCTTTCATAAAGACATAAATCAGAAAGCGACAAAACAAACCCATTATTTAAAGTTTTTTCACCGTCTTTATATGAGTATAATTTTCTACAAGGTTGTTTGCATGCGCCCCTATTACCGCTATTCCCACCAATAAATGAAGAAAAATAACAATGCCCCGATAACGACGTACAAAGCGCGCCCTGAACGAAAACTTCAGTTTCAATAATGCTTGAAATTTTTTTAATATCTTCAAGTTTAGTTTCTCTTGCTAAAATAACGCGTGAAAACCCGTACTTTTTAGCCATTTCAGCGCCGTACACGTTACAAACGCCCGCTTGGGTAGATAAATGCAAGGTAATTTCAGGAATAAACTCTTTTAAAAGTTTACCTAAAAAAATATCTTGCACTATAAAAGCGTCCGCTCCGTTTTCGTATGCAAATTTTACGCTTGATAGCAAATTTTCAATTTCACTATCTTTAATTAAGGTATTAATAGTAACGTAAACCTTAACACCGAAAGTTTTAGCGTACGCTATTGAATATTTAAGTTCGTCGTCGTTAAAATTATCAGCGCTTTGACGCGCAGAAAAATTTTTAAGACCTAAATAAACGGCGTCAGCACCGCTATTAACCGCTTGTATTAAGTTTTGTTTATTACCCGCAGGCGCTAAAATTTCTATCATACGTTTATTTTATCATAAATTACTTAATTTTAAAAGTTATTTTGTATATATTAATAAAAAAGAACGGTAAAAACCGTTCTTTTTTAATTATCTAAGTTCAATTCCAACGTTTTTAAGGTTATTTAAAATTTTACCAACCGTCTTATCAACTTCTTCTAAAGTAAGAGATCTATCAGGCATAGCGAACGTTAAATGGTACGCCATACTCTTTTTGCCTTGCTCGGCAAGTTGACCACCCGTATAAATATCAAAAATTTCAATATTTTGTAAGGTTTTATCGGCAAACTTTTTAATATACTTAATTGTTTGAGCGTTAGTAACGCTATTATCCATAACAAGCGCTAAATCTCTTTCAACCAAAGGATATTTAGAAATTGCTTTATAGTTAAGTTTACGGTTAAGCATTTTAGCAATTTGACTATATTTAATTTCACCAATATAAACGCGTTTATCAATACCTAACTTTTCAGCAATTATAGGATTAAGTTCGCCAATATAACCAATAGATTTATTACCAATAACAACTTCTGCGCTTCTTGTTGGGTGCATAAACGAGCGTTCACACTTAATAAAATCAACTTTAAACGTTGCTTTAATAGCAAAAAGTAAACCTTCTACAATGCCTTTAATTGTAAAGAAGTCTTCGTTGTCGCCAAACATACCAAGCGAAATGCAATCTTCTTGAATAGGAAGTTCAGTAAGTGGCAACTCAATTGGGTGATATTCTTTTGCAAACTCAAAAAGTCTTCCGTTTAAATTCTTTTTATTAAGGTTGTTTGCAATAACTTTTAACATTGACGGAATAAGCGTAGTTCTCATAACGGATACGTCTTCGCCAAGCGGATTTAAAATTTTAACAAACTTATACTCGTCCGAATTTACGTCAAGTTTTAAATTATCATAATCTTTTTCAGAAATAAACGAATAAGTAATTGCTTCGTTAAAACCTTGCGAAACAAGGTAATTTTTAGCGTTTTCAATGTCTTTTTGCTCTTTATTAAGACCACCTACGGTTATTGAAGCATCGTCAAGCAAAGTATCTATAATATGGTCGTAACCATACATTCTAATAACTTCTTCGGCAATACAAGGATAGTCTTCAATATCATTTCTATACGGCGGAATTACTAAATGAATATTGTCACCGTTAATTTCAACGCCAAAATTTAAACGTGTTAAAATATCTTTAATAACGTCGCTAGGCACTTCAATACCTAAAACTTTGTTAATTTTTGATATTTTTGTATCCATTGTTTTAGGTTCTACGCTTTCACTATTAACGTCAATATAATTAGTAGCAATTTTACCAGCGCCAAGTTTAGAAATAAGCGAAAGCGCGCGTTTCATACCAAGTTCCGCGCCGTAACCGTCAGTACCCTTTTCATATCTTGAAGAAGAATCAGAACGTTTTCCAAGGGCGCGCGACGTTTTACGAATACTATCGCGTTTAAACGTTGCCGACTCAAACAACACGTTTTTAGTCGTAGTTTCAATACAACTTGACTTTCCACCCATAATACCTGCTATACATTGTGGATTATATGCATCGCAAATAAGTAAGTTAGATGGGTTAAGTACAAATTCTGTATCGTCAAGCGTAGTAATTTTTTCATTTTCTTTTGCGCGACGAACAATTATTTTATTACCTTCAAGTAAATCGTAGTCAAAACTGTGCATTGGTTGACCAATTTCGGTTAAAACAAAGTTGGTTATGTCAACAATATTGTTAATTGAACGAATACCAACGCTCATTAAACGTTTTTGTAGCCACTTTGGAGACTCGTCAATTTTAATATCTTTAACTAAACAACCAATATAACGCGAACATAAGTCAGTATCTTCAACTGTAATAGAAATATTATCAGACGTATCAAAATTACTAACTTCATACGTTAAGTCTGGCATTTTTAAGTCTTTATTTAAAACAGCGGCAACTTCTCTTGCTAAGCCTAAAATACTGTTACAATCAGGTCTATTTGCAGTTACACCAATATCGAAAATTACTTCGTCAAGACCAACTATAGGCTTAATATCAGCACCGTTTTGTACTGAGTTATCTAATATAAGTAATCCGTCGTAAGACGCGCCCTTATACATTTCTTCAGTAACGCCAATTTCAACGCCGGCGCAAAGCATACCGTTAGATTCAACGCCACGAAGTTTGCCCGCTTTAATTTTCATCACACCTAAAATCTCGTCGTGATTTTTACCCGTTTCGTATACGGTTGCGCCAATTAACGCGCAAGGCGCTTTAATACCAACTTTAACGTTGTCCGCCCCGCAACAAATTTGGAAAACGCCATGGCTACCACAATCAACCTTACAAACGTGAAGATGAGTATCTGGAATTGCTTCGCATTCAATAACTTCACCAACTACAACACCAGAAATTTCTTTGCCGTTTTCAATAACTTCTTCAACTTCAAACCCGCAGGAGAAAAGTTTATTTTTAAGTGTTTCTACCGAAACGTCACTAATATCAACGTAATCATTTAACCAATTTAATGGAAGCTTCATAATTTTCTCCTTATTTGAATTGTTTTAAAAATCTAATATCGTTTTCGTAGAAAAGTCTAATATCAGGAATTTTATATTTAAGTATTGCAATACGCTCAATACCCATACCAAAAGCGTAACCAGAATAAACTTCACTATCAATACCGCAACCTTCAAGCACCTTTTTATTAACTATACCAGCGCCTAAAATTTCAATCCAGCCCGTACCTTTACAAAGTTTACAACCCTTGCCGTGACACTCTGAACACGAAACGTCAACTTCTACGCTCGGTTCAGTAAACGGGAAGTATGAAGGACGAAGTCTTGTTTTAGCATCTTTACCAAACATAATTTTACAAAACTCGTCTAACGTGCCTTTTAAATCACATAAAGTAATGCCCTTATCTACAACAAGACCTTCCATTTGGTGGAAAATTGGAGAGTGAGAAGCATCATCGTCACTTCTGTATACTTTACCAGGGCTTAAAACTTTAATAGGAGGTTTTTTATCGAGCATAACCCTAACTTGTCCTGCAGAAGTTTGCGTTCTAAGTAAAATATTGTCGTTAATATAGAAAGTATCTTGCATATCACGCGCAGGATGGTCAGGCGGAATATTAAGCATTTGGAAGTTGTAGTAATCTTCTTCAATTTCAGGACCTTCGAAAATATTAAAGCCCATGCTTGTAAACGCTTCGATAAGTTCGTTTTTAATTAAAGTAATTGGGTGAAGCGTACCAACTTCTTTTGATTTTCCGGGTAAAGTTATATCAATTGCTTCTTTTTCAAAAGTTTTTTGAAGTTCAATTTCTTTTAAAACCTTTTCTTTTTCACCAAACACGTTTTCAATTTCACTTCTTAAATCGTTAACGAGTTTACCAGCAGACGGCCTATCTTCTTTAGGAATATCTTTCATTCCTTTAAGAAGTTCGGTTACAGCGCCGTTTTTACCAAGATATTTAACTTTAAGGTCAGTTAAATCTTTTAACGACGTAACTGCAATAACGTCAGTTTTTGCATTGTTTAATATAACTGCAATTTTTTCTTTCATACCTACTCCTTATAAAATTCAGTTTATAAAACTTTTTTGATAATAAAAAACGCGCCCTTGATAAAGGACGCAATAGTAACGTGGTACCACCTTAGTTTATACGAATATTCGTATCTTGACGTTATAACGTAACGAACGGCACGGCTTAATATTAGTTCAGCTTGCAACTCGGAAGTGAATAACGTTTTATCAGCAATAAAAACATTTCAGCAGTTTGTTTTTTCTCTGTAAAAGCAACAAAAACGTCTGTCTTCGTCATAGTTTTTAAATATTACGTTTATTATATATTCAAAAACAAAATTTGTCAAACGTTTAATTTCGTTTTTCGGCTGAAACTATGCTTCCTTCAATAAAAAATTCAGGCACTTTACCAACAATGTAATTATCAAAAATTAAAATTCTAATTTTATCAGTCAAATCTTCCGTTTTAAACCTTGTAACAATATAAACTTCGGGAATAATATCAACGTAAACGGCGTGCCGTGTTTGGTTAATTCCCGCTTCTTCAAACTCTGAAATTATATCACATTTTACGCTCGTCACCGTTATTAACGGCATTTTAACTTTTTTACCAAAACCTGAAAATATTCTTATACCCGTAAATACGCCGATAGGCACGTCAATCCCCGTTTTAGTATGCTCTTCAAGGTAATTAATAACGTAATCGGCTAAACTTGACGCAAGCGAATTAACCTTGAACGTGTTTGCAGTCACCATTGAAATTTCACCTTCGCTATTTTTATGTATTTTAATTAAATCTTCATAAACGTAATTGTCTTTGACTGTTTCGCTTATAGCGTAATACGCCGAACTTGACAACATTCCCGAATAAGTGCTTTTACCTAAATCAATTAGCATTTTATTTGAAAAATGATAAAGCGTTATAAATACGACTATAAAATCAATTAACATAAATATAAATAATGCTTTTAATTTCTTTTTGCGTTTTTTCATATTAAACCTTTTATATTTATATGTTAAAATTAAAAAAAATAAGCAATTTTTTAATAATTGCTTATCATTTTATCATTTTTAATTGTATTTTGACTTTGGTTTAAATATTACTGCAACTAAAAAACCAAATATAATTGCTGACGATATACCAACTGTTGCCGCAGATAAACCGCCCGTAATTGCTCCTATTAAACCAGATTTTGCGCCTTTAATTGCGCCGTCGGCAAGTAAATAACCAAACCCTGAAATAGGTACTGTTGCGCCAGCGCCTGCAAAATCTACTAAATACTCATATATCCCAAACGCTTGCAAAACAACGCCTGCAAGTAAAAATATTACTAAAATTTTACCCGACGTAAGTTTTGTTTTATTTATTATTAGTTGTGCAACCGTGCAAATTGCTCCACCAACTAAAAACGCTTTTAAAAACGATAATAAAATTTCAATCATAACACTCCACCGTAATAGCGTGCGATATCGACGGAATGCTTTCGCCTTGTTGGCTAGACACAGTTGAAAGTAACGCTCCCGTAGCACAAAACAACACGCGTTTTAATTGTTTTTTTAATAATTTAGGATAAATATACGAGGCAAAAACTACCGCGCTACAACCTGCGCCACTTCCGCCTTGAAATTCCTTTTCTTCAATATTATAAATTAATTCACCGCAATCAACGTGATTTCTACTTAAATCGATGCCTTCTTTTTGACATAGATGCTTTAAAAGTCTTGAACCTAACGCTCCCAAATCACCCGACACAATAAGGTCGTAATCGTTAGCAACAGTATTAGTGTTCTTCAAATGATTTTTAATTGTGTTCATACACGCCGGCGCCATTGCCGCGCCCATATTATTAACGTCGGTTACACCGTAATCTGTTACAGTTCCTATCGTTGCGTTAGATATAAAAGGAAAGCCTTTATCATTTGATAGTAAAAATGAGCCAGCGCCCGTTACCGTCCACTGCGCCTGAGGAGGCCTAACTGAGCCAAGTTCAAGTGGGTATCGATATTGACGTTCCGCAGTCGAAAAATGACTTACAGTTGACGTTACTACTTTTTTTAAATATCCACCGTCAATTAAAGTTGATGCAAGAACTAAACTTTCAGTAATTGAAGAACACGCCGAGTATACCCCAAGTAGCGGAATACTAAAATTACGCGCCGAAAAACTTGTTGATATATTTTGATTAAGCAGGTCGCCAAGTATCATTGTGTCAATATCACTTTCACTTAGATTAGCCTTTTTTATTACGTTTTTAATTGCCGTAGTTAACATTTTACTTTCAGCCTTTTCATACGTTGACTGTCCAAACTTATCGTCGTTAAGTTTTAAATCGAAACATTTTTTAAGTGGCGACTGTGATTCTTTAGGCCCAACTATAGAATAGGTTGAAATTATAGACGGCTTGTTTTTAAATACTATTGTTTCCATTATGTAAATATTTATATTTTTTACGATTATATCGAATATTTTATAATTTTTTATATTTGATAAATTATATAATAAATTATTCCTACAAGCGCGCTTGACGTTACGCCGTAAACAATAATAGGCCCTGCTATTACAAACATTTTTGCCGCCAGCCCATAAACGAAACCTTCACTTCTAAACTCCATTGCAGGTGAAACTACTGAGTTTGAAAATCCCGTTATTGGCACAATTGAGCCACCGCCTGCAAATTTACCTATTCTATCATAAACGCCAAACCCTGTTAAAAGCGCGCCTAAAAAAATAAGCACCATTGAAGTTGCGCCTGCTAATAAATCGCCGTACAAATCAAAAACGTACATAAAAATTAAACGAATAAATTGCCCAATCATACAAATTACGCCACCTACCCAAAACGCGTTTAAAAGCGTTTTAAACTCATTAGTTTTAGGCGCGATTGAAGAAACGTAATCTAAATATTCCTTATTAATAAATTTATTATTTTGCTCTTTCATTACTATTTTCCTTTATAAAAATTTCATTACTATCGATAAAATACTCTTCGCTAGACTTAAAAGGTTTAGTTTTTTTCATAATTATATTATTGACTTAAAAATAAAAAAAATACCTACAAAAGTAGGTATTATGCTAAATCTTTAAGACGTAGTAAAATTTTATTTTCAAGTCGTGAAACTTGCACTTGCGATATTCCTAAAATTTTTGCAACTTCGCCTTGCGTGTGATCTCTAAAATATCTTAATACGATAATTTTTTGCTCTCTTTCGTTTAATTTTTTTAGTAAGTTTTTTACATATAATTTATTTATAACGTCATCTTCGTTTTCTTTTGACGGCAATTTTTCAATTAATTGTTGTGATTTTTCTAACCCATCGTCTATAGTTTCATACAAAGATATAGGCATTTTTGAAGAATCCATTGCTAAAACTACTTCTTCTTTTGGATAATTTAGCGCAACTGCTATTTCTTCAATTGTTGGCTCAACTCCGTATTTTATTTGATGTTTTTCAATATAATTATTAATATTTTGCGCTTGAAGTTTAATAAACCTTGACACTTTTATTTCGCCGTCATCTCTTAAAAATCTTTTTATCTCACCAATAATAAGCGGTACGGCGTAAGTGGAAAATCTAACGTTATAACTTTCATTAAAATTATATATTGCTTTAATTAACCCAAGCGAGCCAATTTGAATTAAGTCGTCGTAATCGACGCCTTTATTTTTAAATTTATTTACTATACTTTTTACAAGTAAAATATTATTTTTAACTAAAATTTCTTTACTATTTTCATTACCTTTTTTTGCTAATCTTATGTGAAGTAACGTTTCTTCTAAAGAAAGCATTTGCCCTCCTACGCGGTTTTTTGCTTAGTTAGTCGCTTATTCATTACAATTGTAGTACCAACGTTTAAAGTCGATACAACGTCAACCTCGTCCATAAATGACTGCATTACGGTAAATCCCATACCCGAACGCTCATCATTAAATTTAGTAGAATAAAACGGCTCTAACGCCTGATTGATATTTTCAATACCAACACCGCAATCTTTAATTATAATATGTAAATTATTATCATCAATAGTTGCTTCCATCGTAATTTCACCAACGCTGTCAGGATATCCGTGTACAATAGCGTTAGTTACTGCTTCTGAAACCGCTGTTTTTACTTCGTTTAGTTCAGACAAAGTTGGATTTAAAGAAAGCATAAACGACGCTATTACGTTTCTTGCAAAAGCCTCGTTTTGTGAAATTGATGAAAAAGTTATTTTCATTTTATTTAACATATATTCTCCTTATATTTTAGGCATAATTTGATATAAGCCTGACAACTGCAAAATTTTTTCTATCGTATTAGACGGATTTTGTATGTAAACTGAGCGATTTTTATTTTTGATTTTTTTATATCTACCAATCATCATACCAATACCCGTACTGTCCATAAACGTTAAATTTGTTAAATTAAAAACAACGTTTTCATAACACTTATCGCTATTAATTAATTTATCTATTGCATCGCGAGCGTTTACCGCCGAACACTCGTCAAGTTCGCCATACAAGTAAATTAATAAATTTTTATTAGAAAAATTATATTTAATATTCATTTTGTAATCTCCTAAAATATAATAAAACATTTTAAGAGTAAAATTTTGTAAAATAATATAAAAAATTGTTGTATTTTGTTAAAATTACCATAAAAAAATGCCTTGATTAATTAATCAAGGCATTTACATTAATATTAAAAATTTAATTATTAGACGGATTTCCACCTACGTTAATTTCACTATTAGACGGTGATTTTTCATAGTGAAAATCATAATTACCATTTTCATTTATGGTAATATATACGTCACCGTGTAAATCTGTTCTATAAAACGTTATAGAATCTTCAATAAATAAATCAAGAATTTGTTGATGCGGATGTTTGTAAGAGTTATCAAGCCCACAAGAAATCATAGCATATTCAGGAGTAATGAAATTTAAAAAATCTCTTGTTGTTGAAGTTTTTGAGCCGTGATGACCAACTTTTAAAACGTCAACGTCATAATTTTTGCCGTCATACTCTAAAAGCAATTCGTTTAAAGCAACTTTTTCAGCATCACCAGTAAACAACATATCAAATCTACTATCCCCTTCAGGCTCACCTTTTAAACCGTATGTAAATAATACATAAGGCGAAAAATCATTTAAATCTTTATACTCTATATTTTCAAGGTTAGACGTTGGAGTTAAAAAGTCAAAATTGTAATTATAAGTTTTATCGCCAACTACAATATCTCTACCAAACGAACTCGATTTATTAAAATATTCCCAAGTACAGTAATAAGTTTGATTGCCTTCTTTGTAAGTTTCGTTTGAAATTGACTCTAAAACTTTACCGTATGCGTTAGTGTTATGTGTTTTACTTGACGCGCCTTCGTTAATTTCAGGGTCTATTTCGTAAGCGTCACCACCATAATAAACGTATGGTCTATAACAATTTTTAACTTCAAAATTTTCAAAAATTTCGTCAATACCACCAATATGGTCTTCGTCGCTATGAGTAATAATTACAACGTCAAACACAGTAATCCCTAAATTTTGCGCGTACGTTAAAACTTGATCAGATTCACTACTTTTACCAGCGTCGATTAATACGTTCGCGCCGTCGGGAAGTTCTATTATAAATGAATCGCCTTGACCAACGTCTACCATATGTATTGTTAAATCGTCAAGATCGTCGTCACTATCAACAACGTAAGGCGACGTATAGTATTTTATAACGTTTTGTTTTGGTTTTATTGGTTCGCTATCGCCTAGCAAATTTCTAATTGCATTGTACATTTCAGGGTTAAAATAACAATACAAAGCAAACGCAACAATCATTATAATCACTATTAAAATTAAAACACCAAAGTATTTTGATTTAGCTAATTTTTTAACTGCCTTTTTAACCTTTTTATTATCAGCCATAATATTCCTTATATAATATGATTAATTTTTACGAAAATTCCGTAATATTAGATATTAAAACCCGCATAAGTTTTGCGGGTTTAATTTTTCTTTATAGTAACTAATTAAATAACGTATTTAGCGTTTTTCTTAGGAGCGTTATTAAGTTCTTCACGCTTAGCATCATAACCTTTTCTACCTAAAAGCGCGTAAGTAGCGTTTTTACCGCCTTCAACACCTGGTTGGTTATAAGCGTCAATACCAAACATTTCGCCAGCATACGCCGTTTCAAGTTCGAAGAAGAATAAAAGTTGACCAAGAGTAAACGCGTTAAGTTCAGGAAGATAAATAGTTCTATTAAGTCTTTCTTTAACCGTTAAAGCGTATTCAGTAGCAACTCTTTCGGCTTGAATAAGTTCGTTCATTGTGTGACCGCAAAGGAAGTTAACGTCAGGAATATCTTTGCAACCGTCAGAAATAACCACTTCAGTTCTATATTTATCAACCGCAAGGAAAGTTGTAACTTTATCAAAAGGACCTTCAGTATAAAGTTGAACTTGGCTGTGTTGATCTGTAACGCCAAGAGATTTTACAGGAGTTTGACCAACGTAAACTTTTTCACCCTTTCTATTAACTTCTTTACCTAAACTTTCAGCCCAAAGTTGACAATACCAATCGGCAATAAATTTAAGACCGTCTGCATAAGGCATCATAACTGAAATATTTTTACCGTTATTTATTGAAATGTAACTTAAAAGCGCGCTTGCAAGAGCAGGATTTTCGCTAATTTTATCAGATGAGCAAAGTTTATCCATATACTCAGCGCCTTTTAAGAACTCTTTAATATCAATACCGATAACCGCAGCAGGAAGTAAACCTACCGGGCAAAGTTCTGAAAATCTACCGCCAACACCGTCAGGAATATAGAAAGTCTTAAGATTTTCTTCTTTAGCAATTTTAATAAGGTTTCCTTTTGCCGCTGAAGTTGTAGCAATCATATGTTTAGACGCTTTATCGCCAAGTTTATCTTTAAGCATTTTCATAATGATAAGATATTGCGTCATAGTTTCACTTGTTGCGCCAGACTTAGTAATAACGTTAAACATTGTTTCTTCAACGTCAATAACGTCTAATAACGCAGCCATTCTTTCAGGGTCAACGTTGTCTTCAACGTAGAATTTAGGTCCGTTTCTTTTTTCATCTGGTAAATCATTATAGTGAAGATGACAAAGCGCTTGGAATGCAGCAATTGGGCCAAGAGCCGAACCACCAATACCTAAAACTACAAAATATTTGTAATTTTTTCTAATATCGCTAGCGGTATTTATAATATCTTCAACAATCTCAGTTTGGTTATATGGAAGGTCAGCCCAGCCAGTCATGCCAGTTCCGCGAATTGAAAGAAAATCATTATAAGCTTTTGATGCAATTTGAGCGTTATCTAAAAGAGTTTTTTCGCTAATACCCTCTTTTTCACCAACAAATTCAGACATCATATTATTATAATCAAGTCTAATTTTCATGCTTTTTTGCCATTCGGCATTGTTGTAATTATTCATAATGTTCTCCTATTGTTAAAAGATTTTCTCTTTAAGATTTCTTAAATAATATAAACTTTCTTTAATTTCAGATACGTCTTTATAATCTTCATAATAAACTTCTATAAGCATACATCCATTAAAGTCAACGTCTTTAAGACGTTTAAATAAGTCCTCAAAATCAAAGCAACCACTACCAGGTAAACAAATTTTACCCTCGCTTGTTATATCGGATAAATGAACGGTATTTATCCTATTACCCATTTCATTTATATATTCTTTATATCCTTCACCCGCTATTCTCGCTTGCTTTATATCTAAACACGTTTTAAGTTGAGGAGCGTACTGTAATATTTCAGTTAAAAAACCAACGTGGTTATAATATGACCACTCAACGTTTTCTAAGCACATGTCAACGTCGTAATTTAACGCAAACTGACGCGCTTTTTCAATTTTAGGACCTATTGAAGAGTAATTATTATATAAAATGTTGCGTTTAAACCTTGCAATTCCGTGTAACGTATAATTTTTAGCGCCTAAAATTTTTGCAGTATTTAAACAATTGCCGTAAATTGCGTAGGCATCGTCTATTGCGCGTGGGTTAACCGCAAATAATTGCGGTTCAAAATGAGTGTTTAAAGTATGTATTGAATGTACTTTTAAATTCCCAAGCCTTGACTTTAATAATTTTGCAAAATCTTCGGTATATTCCATATAAGTACCTAAAAAGACTTCGCAAACACGCGCGTCTATTTCATTTAGCGTTACAAGCGCATCTTCATTATATTGACGTTTAAACAGCGATGCTGTAGATACACCTATTTCCATAATTAGTTATCAAAAAAAGTTATTTCTCCATCGTTTTCATAAACGGTTACCGTATCACCGTTTTCAATTTTACCTTCTAAAATACCGTCCGACAATAAATCGACAACACGTCTTTCAATAGCGCGTTGAATTGGTCTAGCGCCGTATTCACGGTTATATTCTTTACTAACGATAAACTCTATAACACTATCGTCAACAACAAGATTAAAACCAACGTTTTTAGACGATATAACAACTTCGTTAAGCATCATTGACGTTATAGTTTTAATATTTTCTTTACTTAAATGATTAAACACCACTACTTCGTCTAACCTGTTTATAAATTCAGGTTTAAACTTTTGCTTAAGAGATTGTTCAATTTTGTATTTTTGATTATCTTCAGTTAAGCCAAAGCCAAGTGACGATTTGTATTCTCCACTCGAAAAACCAACGTTGCTAGTCAAAATTATTATACATTCTTTAAAATCAACTACTCTACCTTTACTGTCAGTTAATCGACCTTCGTCAAGAACTTGTAATAATAAATCAAAAATTTCACTATCAGCCTTTTCTATTTCATCAAACAAAAGCACGGAATAAGGGTTTCTTCTTACTTTTTCAGTAAGTTGACCTTCTTCATCATACCCAACGTAACCCGGCGGAGAACCTATAAGTTTGTTTATTGCCGTTTTGTCTGCGTACTCGCTCATATCAAAGCGAATTAAAGCGTTTTTATCGCTAAAAACACATTCCGCTATCGCTTTAGATAGTTCAGACTTGCCAACACCCGTTGGTCCTACGAAAATAAACGTTCCAATCGGTTTATTAGGGTTTTTAAGTTTTACGCTCGACCTTTTTATTGCTCTAACAACGCTACTTACGGCATCGTCTTGACCAATTATGCGTTTTTTAAGTTCGCTTTCTAAATTCATAAGTTTATCAACGTCGCTCGCCGTCAAATCGCCAACGGGAATTTTAGTCCATAAACTTATTATATTTTTTACATCTTTAGCATTTATAAACTTTCTTATTAAGTTCCTTGAATTTTCTAAAGAATTCGATGCATTAACTGCAAGTACATGAGCACTTCTATTGGCATTTCCTCCTGCTGTAATATAGGAATTAACTAAAGAATCTAGCACTGACTTAGGCTTAAGTGTTGTAGATGCATTATCAAAATATATTAAAGGATTTTTACCAATATTTTCATTTAAAGAAGGTATTTCACTTCTAATTTTATCAATGTTCAAGTGCAATTGCCTCCCTAAAGTTCATTAGAAACTTTTCTTTGATGTAATCATTTTCTATTTTATTTAAAATATCTACAAACTTACCTTCAAGAATCAAAGATTTAGCCTCTTTAGAGTTAAATCCCCTACTTAATAAGTAAAATAATTTTTCTTCTTCAACGCTTTTGGCGCTAAATCCATGACTTCCCTTAACATCCTTTTCATCACATAAAAGCATTGGAATTGACCTATTTTTTATATTTTTGCTTAAAATAATAGCTTCCTCATATTCCTCACCTTTAGCATTTACTGCGCCTTTTCTAAAATCTAGGTTACCTCTAAATATTTTAGATGATTTATTAAGCAA
>CALDOZ010000012.1 GCA_937912025.1 uncultured Clostridia bacterium
GGTCGAGACGATAAAGTAGAAACGCAGTATTGCGCAGTTTATAGACCTTTAAAATTATTCGCCGTCGTTAATATACAATATACCTAAGGTATTTCCACCACAGTGTGAAGCAACGGTACAACCAGCGCGAGTAATTAAAACTTCGTTAAAACCGTATTCAGCAACAACTTCTTGAGCAGCGGCAATCATTTCTTCAGTTGCGGTAGTATAAGTGATAAAAATACGAGTTTTATCAGGGTGATTAAATTCTTTAAACGTTTCTTCGCAGTATTTTTTTACAACAACTGGCATTTTGCCTTTGTACTTATTGTGACTACCCATTTTACCGTTTTCAAGTAAAATTGAAGGACGTATTTTTAAAAGATTTGCGCCAAGTAATGCAAGACTGCTACATCTTCCTCCCTTGTATAAATAGTCAAGACGTTCAATAACGAAACTTGCTTGAACTTTATCAATTCTACTAGTTACTTTTTCAACTATGACGTCAACGTCACTTTCGGTTTGAGTTAATTCGCGAGCATAAATTGCAAGCAAACCTATTGCCGATGACAATACCTTAGAGTCAATAACTTTAACCTTTCCCCCAAAATTTTTAGAAGCGGAAACAGCATTGTTGTACATGGTGCTTGCTTGAGAAGATATATCAAAGTGAATTATAGCGTCGTATTCTTTTAAAACTTCTTCAAAAAACTCTGAAAAACGAACTTCGTTAATTGCGCTAGTTTTAGGAAGAACACCGCTCTTGTCAACGTAATCAAAAATTTCTTCAACGGTAATTTGCCCGTCAAGATATTCAGTATCGCCAACGAGTATGCTAACGGGAATAGTTTTTATATCGTATTTTTCTAAAAGTTCTTGAGTTAAGTCGATAGTAGTATCTGCAGTAATGGCAATTTTCATAAAATTCTCCTATATTGCTAATTGATTTATATGATAATTTTAAACGATTTTTTTATTTTTGTCAATAAGTATACGGCGTTACTTAAACAAACTATTTTCGCATTAAATATTGTCATTTTTAACAAACTGTTTTCGGTATTGCTTTACGGTTACGCCAAACTTCTTTTTAAACTCTTTCATAAAGTGTAATTCGTCGTTAAACCCCACAAGGCTTGCTAAATCTTTTACAAGATATTCTCCACCACTTAGTAGTTCCACGGACTTTAAAAGCCTTAAATCAATTAACGCTTTTACAACCGTTTGCCCAGTTTGCTGTTTGAATAGTCTACATATATACGAGTGACTAACGTGCATAATATCACATAAAACTTCAATTGAAAAACTTGCGTTTTTATAGTTTAAAGTTAAAATTTCTTTTACCCTTTGTACAAGGTCTGAACTTTTAATAAACTCGTCTGCATGCTTGTTTTCGCAAAACGTAGAAACGAGAGCAAACAGTGCTGATTTGACCTTATAATAGGCTTCTTTTTGGGATATTGACGAAGATAAAATATTTTCAAAAATAGCGAGAACTTCTTCACTCATAGTCGCTTTTTTTATTGGACAATCTTTACTAAACCCCATTGCTTTCACAAGTTCTTCGCCTTCTACGCCTTCAAAGTTTATCCAAAAATATCGCCAAGGATTACCTTCATCAGGATAGTACGATAGTAAAACGTCAGGCACTAAGCAAAACACGTCTTTTTCGCTAATGGCATAAGTTTTGTCGCCATAATTAAGCGTTCCGCTACCTTTTACAACGTAGTGGAGCAAATAGTTATTTATATATCGAGGAGTTTTTAACGGTTCTATATATTTAAAATCGTTATACCCCCAGTCAATTATTTCAAGTGAATTCCCAGTCCTTGAAAAATGGCGCGTTTTACTTTTTATTGAAATTTTTTTCATTTTATTATACCCTACAAGCAAGGCTTATATTTTTATTTATTAGATAACTTTTACATAATTATTGTATCAACAACTTTTAACCCCGTCAATAAAATTTCAAAAAAAGACATAATTAATATAATTATTTCCATTGTAACTTTTATAATTAGTGTTACAATTTATATAATAAACTAAGCCTTACTATAGGAGGAATTATGAAAGAAATAAAATTTGTACTTTGCGGTTGTGGTCATCGCGGAGCAAGTTTAACTAAAAACATAGTAGCGAAAGTTGACGGCGTTAAAATCGTTGGCGTTTGCGATACGGGTTGGATTGATAAGGCTGAAACTCTTAAAAATGAATTAAAAGACCTTTATAACATTGACGTTAAAGCGTACGATAATTACAAAAAAATGTTTGAAGAATTAAATCCTGACGCCGTATTTGTCGCTACAAGTTGGGAATATCACGTTGAAGTAGCAACTTACGCAATGGAAAAAGGCGTTGCCGTTGCAATGGAAGTTGGCGGAGCATACAACGCTGAAGAATGTTATAAACTGGTTAGTACTTACGAGAAAACAAAAACTCCGTTTATGTTTATGGAAAATTGTTGCTTTAATAAAGACGAACTTTTTGTAACTAACGTAGTTCGTAACGGGCTTATGGGCGAAATAGTACATTGTCACGGCGCGTACGCGCACGATTTACGCCATGAAATTGCTTATGGTAAACAAAATAGACATTACCGTTTAAGAAATTATCTTTCGCGCAATTGTGAAAACTACCCTACTCACGAACTTGGTCCTATAGCAAAAATTCTTAATATTAACCGTGGCAATAGAATGGTATCGCTTACGTCAATGGCGTCAAAATCGGCTGGACTTCACGAATACGTTCAAGATAAAGAAGAACTAAACGAACTTAAAGACGCCGTTTTTGCGCAAGGCGATATCGTTAAAACGTTAATTAAATGTGAAAATGGCGAACTTATAAGCCTTTGTCTTGACACGACGCTTCCACGTTTTTATTCAAGAGAATTTACCGTTCGCGGAACGAAAGGTATGTATACTCAAGATAACGACATGCTTTTAATTGAAGGCGATTACGAAGAAAGTTGGGATTTGCTTAATTTTTACAAAAACCATCATCACAACACCGTTAATTACGAAAAATATCTACCTAAAATTTGGAAAGACGTTACTCAAGAAATTCTTGACGCTGGTCACGGCGGAATGGATTATTTTGAATTCGTTGCGTTTTTTGACGCGCTTAAAAACGGTACGGAAATGCCTATTGACGTTTACGACGCGGCGTCTTGGATGGCGATAACGTATCTTAGCGAAATCTCAATAAAAAACGGTGGCGCTCCCGTTGAAATTCCCGATTTTACAAACGGAAAATATAAAACGAGAAAACCTAAAGACGTTGTGGAGTTTTGATAATGAATTTATTTGAAGAATTAAAGTTAGTTCTTAATAATTTTGATATTGACGGAAATTTAATTAGTGCCGATCCTTACGGCGAAGGTCATATTAACCGCACTTATCTTGCCGTGTATAACGTTTTAGGCAAACAAAAACGCTATATTTTACAAAAAATTAATAGTACGCTTTTTAACCCTATTGAAAAACTTATGAATAATATAGTTTTAGTAACGGAATTTAATAGGGCACGAATTATTGAGCGTGGTGGAAATCCCGATAGAGAAAGCCTTACCGTTGTAAAAACTAAAAATGGTGAAAGTTTTTATAAGCGTGACGAAAATTCATACTACCGAGTTTATATCTTCATTGAAAATACCGTTGCTTACCAAACGGTAAATAAGCCGAGTGATTTTTATTACAGCGCCGTTGCTTTTGGTAATTTTAATAATTTACTTGCCGAGTTTGACGCGTCTTTATTATACGAAATTTTACCTAACTTCCATAATACCGCCGTTAGATACGAAAATTTTAAAAAAGCGGTAAAAGAAGACGTTATGGGTAGAGTAAAAGACTGCAAGGCAGAAATTGACTTTATTACAAGTCGCGAGCATTATTACGATAAAGTAGTAAATATGTTAAAATCGGGCGAAATGCCTTTAAAAGTTACTCACAACGACACTAAACTTAATAACGTTTTACTCGACGATAAAACGGGCGAGCCTGTTGCCGTAATCGACCTTGACACAATAATGCCCGGCTCTATCGTTTACGATTTCGGCGACAGTATACGTTTTGGTTGCAACCCCGCAAGCGAAGATGAAAAAGACTTATCTAAAGTAAACTTCCGTTTTGATTTATATAAAACTTATCTTGACGGATTTTTGTCGTCGCTTGGCAACCGCATTAGTCAAGTTGAAAAAGATAATCTTGCCCTTGGCGCAATTTTAATGACTATTGAATGCGGTATGAGATTTTTAACCGATTATCTTCAAGGCGATACTTATTTTAGAACTCATCGCGAAGGTCAAAACCTTGATAGAACGCGCACGCAATTAAAACTTGTAAGCGATATGGAAAAAGTTTACGATAAAATGATTGAATTAGTTAAATAAAAAATAAAAGTCCAAGAAATTTGGACTTTTATTTTTTTGGGGGTTATAAAGTGAAAGTATGAACTGTAATATTATTCGCTAACTTTTAACTGACATAAAATATACGCTTCTTCTTTACCTAACGGAGTAATTCTATAATACTTCATTCTCACCTTTTGAGTGGTAAATACCGTAGTGTCGTCGTTAACTGCCGTATATTCGTTTAAATGTTCATTATAAACTTCAACTACGTTATTCTCGTGAGGTAATCCGTATGAAAGCGCGCCAAGGTATAAAAGTTCACTAACTTCATTATAAGTATATTGCGTTTTCAACTCAGAAATTTCAATATCTTTATCAAGGAAAGTAACTGCTGTAAATTTCAAGTTATTCCTATCGTCTTTTTGAGCGGTATACTTGCCTAACTCGTGTTCTACAACGCAAGTTTCGGATAAACCGAATGTAACAGGAATATAATCTGTTACGCGAATTCCTTCGCTTGCCTCTGCAATATACGAAACTAAAACGTATTTACCCTCAGATAAATATTCAGGTAACGCGTAATTTCCGCTTTGAGTAAAACTCATAACTTCGCCGTCAACGAAATTAGCGGACGCGCACGTCGTTTTTTGCTCTTCTTCATTACTTAATGGAAGTAACCAAACTTCGTCGAACTCTAATTTGTTTGTTGAAGAAACAAGTTGAATTCTACCGTGAGAGCCTACTAAACTTGTATTTGAAACGTTTTGGTCTTTAAGTTTTGCAATGCCGTAATGTAATTTATATTCGCTATCAAGGTCAAAATAGGTAAAATCGTTTACCGTTGCCGTTGCGCCTGTTACCGATATAACACCGTCTTTTAACTCAACGTTTCCATCGTAATAACTAGCAACTTTTCCAAACTTAGCGTTAGGGTTAAGTTTTAAAAGCGCGTTTAATTCTTCTCTGGTAAGCGATGGAGCATTCAAACTATCGTCATAATATTTTACATATTCGTTAGTTTTTGACGCTAATTCGCCTTCAATAGCCATTCTTATGATATCGTAAGAGTTAAGATTATATCCATTCCACTCGTAATATTCATTGAAATTATCAATAAATCCGTCTGCAATCGTTGAATTGTTTATAAGCTTTTGCATGTTGAATTTAGGCGTTAAATTGAGAGCAGTAAGAATGTCATTGTAAACTTCTACTCCTTCAACAACGTTAGCCACGTCAGTTAAATAAAACTGTGATTTGGCTGCATATTTATAATCTAAGTTGCCATAAGTAGCGTGAGTTGTAAAATCAATATCAGTGTAACCATATTTTGCTTTATCTTGAATAATGACTTCGTTATTATTTATAACTCTACCGTCGTTAAGTTCAATTTGAACTTTATGAACGTTAGACGGTTTCGGCGTCTGCATTGCGGTAGCGTAATCAAAATAAGTTAAATTGTCTACAGGAGTTACCAATCCATTTACTCCGTCAACCGCGCCAACGTATATGTTCATACCAGTTAGAGTATTATCGTCTCTATCGAATGAAAAAGACACTATATCGTTAGATAAGTCAGGCTCGATAAAAGTAAGAGTGTTTTTTTCATATTTGCCGTTTTTGTAAAATCTTATAGTAAACTCTATACAAATTTCATCACTTATAATAGCATTGGTTATTTGATAACAGTCGTTTATATCTCCTTCGTAATCAAACTCGCTAAGACGCATACAATTCCAATATCCGCGCGAATTATCTATAACGAACCAATCCATAAACCCGTCTTTATTGCGATACATTGATTCGTAATACGAACCGCCAACGTATCTTTCATGCTTAACCGATTCGTCACTTTTAAGTACCCACTCGTATTCGTTTTTACCTTGATTATTTATAAAACGGCGATAGATTTCTTTATAATCTTCTCCACCTTGTCTTAAAACGGTTTCGTCCGCTTCGCCAACTTTTAGCATAGATTTTCCGCTTATTGGAAGCCATGTATCCGTTATATTTGCATCTTTTTTAATTTCCGCAAATAATTTTGCCGTATTACGAGCCGAACCAGACATATTTATTATAGTGGCGTACGTTGCTTGAAGTTCATTACTTGACGACGGAATATTACCCCATTTTGCGTGAGTATCGGTAAGAGAAAAACCTTTTGTTGAATAATCTATACCTACTCTATCGTCAGTAAGAAAAACTCGCTCGTTTGAAGATAATTGAACTCCGCCTACGTCGAAAGAAATAATATCGTCGTCGGCAAAATGCTCGTTTATACGTTCATTTGCAAGCATAAGTTTTGCTGCTTCCGTTCCCTTTAAATAGTTTACGGGCTTGTTATCATTGTCGTTACTTTCAGGCGTACAAGCGGTAAATAACGGAAACGTTAAAAACGCGCTTAACACTAAACACATTATTTTACTTTTTAATTTCATAATTCACCTTTTATTTTATCTTCTATATATATAAGCATTTTGTTAGTAATTTGTTGTGTAATTTCGTTAAAATTAAACGAGCAAACAAAATTATAAGCGTCTTCTATTTGTTTTTCAGGTATACCGAATATAGAAAATACCGTTTCAAGATAGCGTTTTACTTTTCGCTCCATTGTAAAATATATATCGCACGGAACGGATAAATAACTACGCATAATTCCACCCACCGCTATTTCAAGTTCATAAAAATCTTTAGTTTCAAACTGAGGTTTATAACTGCCAAAAATATCTTGAAGTTTTTTCGTTACCGTTTGATAAATTACTTCGGTAGGTTTTCTAAATGAATAAGATACGTTATACATTTCACGAATATGCTCGCTACTTTCGGCAATATGTAATTGTAAAGCGGTTTCTACGGCGTAAAGCAATAAAGCATCGTCTGTTTTACCTAAAATAAGTTTGCTCGCTTTTTGATATTGAAAGTCAAAAACGTATTTTACTATCATCGATAGCAACGTTTCTTTATCTTTAAATATATAAAAAACGCTGTTTTTATCAACTCCTGCTTCTTTTGCAATATCCATTACGGTAGTTAATTGATAACCTTTTTGTAAAAATAACTTGTTTGCCGAACAAAGTATTTTAATTTTTACTTCTTCATATTTCTTTTTATGCCCTACGTTCGCCATTTTATCACCTTTTAAACTCAACATTAAAGCGTGGTTTACTTTTGAGTTTAGTATATCATAAGATTTATTGATTTTCAATAGTTTTTTTAAAAAAAATAAATTTTTTTTGCAAAATAAAAACTCCCCTTATAAAGAGGAGTTTAAAAGTTATTATTTAATTTCTGGTAACGATGCAGCGGCAATAGATTGACCTACGCGTTTATTGCTTTCGTCTGGCATCATAAGGTTAATATTGCTATACTCAGGGAATTCAGCGTTTATTACTTCTTTTGCCTTATTAAGAATAATATCTCCGCCCTTACCAGACGTAACACGACCAAGCAAAAGAGCGTGTTTAATATCGTAAAATTCGCTATACCAAGCGATAGTGTATCCAAGATATACGCCGATACATTCGTAAATATTTTTAGCCATTTCGTCGCCGTCAGCCATAAGTTTTTGAATAACTTTAAGTTTTTCAGCAGGAGATAGGCCTTCGTCAAACTTAAAGCCTGCGTTTTCGGCAAGTTTAATTACACCGTCTTGCGAAAAGTATTTTACACCGCAACCGTAATCACCCGACCACTCGTCAACCATAGCGCCTTTGTTGTAATCAACGGGAGCAAAAGCAAGTTCGTTAAGCCAACCTTCTAAACAACCTTCGCGATTAATATAGCCAACCGCTTCACTAGTACCCATAGCGATACCTAAAACCGCCGTGTCGTTAAGGTCGATAGCGCCGGCTAAAGCGGTAACGTCACCGTCGTTTGCAACTTCTATTGGAGCGCCAATTTCTTTTGCTATATCAAGATACATAGTTTTAACGTGCTTTTCAAAATCGTCTTCAGGAACTTTAAGGAAAAGTGACGCAACCATTATTTTATTATCAACGTAAACGCCGGCGGAAGATACGCCGATAGCGTCAACTCGTGGCATTTTGCTTGCCGCAGTTTTCATTGATTCCATTATTCCGTTATACTGGTAGTGCCAGTCTGAATTAATTTTTGGGAACCAAACGACTTCTTCGCTATACACTACTTTTCCGTCGATAACTGCAGAAACTTTTCTATCAGAACCGCCCGCGTCAAAACCGATACGACAGCCGTCAAGGTGACCGCCGACTTTAAGCGAACAACCTTTGCTTTCAGGGAAGTTTTTGTCGTCAACGCAAACAACTTCGAAAGGCGTTTCATATACGCCAGACATAAACTTAACGTCAAACTCACGCGCGCCACCAATTGAATAATCTGCTTTAATTTTATTATATATGTACTCGTCGCCACAAAGATAAATTTTATAACCGCCCGCTACCCATAAAATAGTTTTTATAAGACGCTCTGCAACGCCGTAGTTTTCTTCTGCTTTATCTTTTGCCGAAAAAATGTCAAGATTGTAAACGAAATTATAACCTTTGTTTCGTTCAATACAAATTTTAAGAGTTTTATGTTCTGACTTTTGTACTTCTTGACGAAACTCGTTAAGTTTAACAATCATAGGTTTATAATCTTTATCGTAAATAGGTGTAAATTTCATAATTGCCTCCACTTTTTATTACATATAAATTTTACCATATATTTATTAAAATTTCAATACGCATTTTACTATTTTTATCTACTTTTTTACACAATTTTTGTGTTTTTTTGAATTGAAATAACCAACGCTACACCACTAAAATAAAAAGCACCATTTGGTGCTTTTAAATTTATAAATATCAAAATACAAGAAGTTGAAAACTTGCTTGCAAGGGTTTGCAACTTCGTAGTTTTTCAAACTAGAAGTTACGATTGCGTTAGCAAGCGTAGTAAAACCATAGTTTTACAAAGATTTTTACGACAGTAAAAAGATTAACTTCGTATAGTTTATAATACTTTTGACAAGAAATCAACGAGTCTTGGATTTTTAGGATTTTTGAAAAACTCGTCGGGGTTATTTTCTTCAACGATTTTACCGCCGTCAATGAATATAACGCGATTAGCAACTTCACGAGCAAAACCCATTTCGTGAGTAACTACTACCATCGTCATACCTTCTTTAGCAAGTTCAGTCATAACGTTTAAAACTTCGCCAACCATTTCAGGATCTAACGCTGAAGTCGGCTCGTCAAAAAGCATAATATCAGGCTCCATAGCAAGAGCGCGAACGATAGCAACACGTTGTTTCATACCACCGGATAACGCCGACGGATACATATTCGCTTTATCTTTAAGACCTACTTTATCAAGAAGTTTTAAAGCAAGTTCTTCGGCTTTATCTTTAGGCATTTTTTTGAGTTTCATTGGCGCTAAAGTAATGTTCTTCATAACCGTCATATTAGCGAACAAGTTAAATTGCTGAAACACCATTCCTATTTTTTGACGATGAACGTTTATTGCTTTATTAGTTTCTTTTAAAATCTTTCTTTCTTCACTTTTTTGATTTTTGTATTGAAGTTGAAGATTAGATAATTGCTCGTTTAATTTCGTTACGTCTTCGCCATTGGTTAAAGCCGTTTTAATATCTTTTTTTAATTGCTTTATTTCTTCTTTGGTATATAAACTAAATAATTTATAAACGTAATCGCCTTCAAAAACTATTTCGCCTGCAGATGGAATTTCAAGCAAGTTTAAGCATCTTAAAAAGGTTGATTTACCACAGCCTGACGGTCCTATAACGGCAACTACGTCGCCTTTATTTATTTCAATATCAATACCATTTAAAACTTTATTTGTTCCAAAATTTTTACAAAGAGCCTTAACGCTTAAAAATTTTTTACCGTTATTAAATTTATCGTTCATTTTTAGCAAGACTCCTTTCAATCAATTTTTGAATTAACGTTAAAAGTAATACTATAACTAAGTAAATTATTGCAACCGTAAAAATTAACGACATATACGCGCCTGGAACTGCAAGACCTAATTTTTCAGCAATACCAAGTAAGTCCCACGCTTGCTTGCCGTTCACCCTTACTAAAATATAGCAAACTATAGACGTTTCCTTAACGAGAATAATAATTTCGTTAAATATAGTAGGCACTACTACTTTAATTGCTTGCGGTATAACAACGCTAAACATTGTTGAAGTCCAGTTAAGACCTAAACTTCTACCCGCCTCCATTTGACCTTTATCGATAGAGTTAATACCACTACGAATAATTTCAGCCATATACGCGCCTGAATTTATACCAAAAGATAAAATAGGCACTATTAAGTTTGTTTCTTGATATTTAAAAGAAACTAAAATAACACCGTACATTATAAGTAATTGTACAAGCATTGGAGTTCCACGAATAACAGTAATGTAAAGGTCGGCACATTTGTCTAAAATTTTAACTATTACATTATTCTTAGGCGCAATTTTTATCATTGCAAGCACAACACCAATAATAAAGCCTATAATTACCGCTGAAAACGCTATAACAAGGGAAATTCCGAGACCATCAAAAAGAAGGTCTCGGATTTCATAAATGTAATCAATTTGTTGTTTTAAAGTCATTTTAATACCTATTATGCTAAGTTACCACTGTGTTTAAGAGTGTAGTAATTGATAACGCCGTTTTCAATCATTGCTTCAAGAACTTTGTTTACTTTTGCAACAAGTTCAGTTGCTTCTTTATTGAAGTAAAGAACGTATGATTCTGGTTCAGCATCAAGTTGATAGCATTCAAGGTTAGAATTTGCGCTAACAATTGATTCAGCAGGAAGTTTATCAATAACAACCGCGCCGATTGCAGTACCGATATCGTTACTTGCTACTATTGCGTTTGTATATTCTTGCATTTGACAGTCTTTACCTTCAAGATCACCAACAGTATGAGAACCGTCTTCTTCATCAATACCGGCAATAGCGTCGCCAACAAGGAAACTACCAGTAGTACCTGCTTGTACGCCGATAGACTTTTTGTTAAGGTTTGCAAGAGCAGACATTGGAACTTTACCACCTACAACGTAAGCGTCAAGTGAATCTTTTGGAGCGATTACATATTGAACTGAAGTTGTATAAGGAATAGAAGACGTACAAATAGCGTCACGCTCGTCGTTTTTAGTCATACCAGCAGCGCCTACTGCAAATTTATTCTTAGTTACTTCGTCAAGAATTTGGTTGAATTCGATATCGTTAATAACTACTTCGTAGCCAAGAACGTTACCAATTTCTTTCATGAGTTCAACGTCAACGCCCACAACGTTACCCTTTGAATCAATATATTCGTATGGTGGGAAACCTGCGTTTGTATAAACATATAATTTTTGAGTATTATTGCCACCATCACCGTTGTCGCCATCGTCGTTACATGCAGTAAAGGTAAATAAACCTACAACTGCTACTAAACAAGCAAGTAAAGCCGTTAAAAATTTTTTCATAATAATTTCTCCTTTAAGCGTATTTTCGCTTTGTATGATAGTATATTAAACCTTATTTTATTAATTGTCAACTGTTTTTGCATAATATTCATAAAGTTTTTTAAAAAATTTATTATTTTGTTGTTTTTATGCATTTATTCATTATATTATTCAAATATTCATAATTTTTATACATAATTAAATAATTATTCAAATTTATGTATAAAAATTCCGCCATGCAAGGCGGAATTTTTAAAGATTATGCTTTTTATTTTTCATTTTTACCATTTTCAATATTACTTATCACCTTTAAAGTTGCATAATAAAGACCATAAATAATATTAACCATACCAAACACGCAAACTACAACGACTAACGGCATTAAAAACGTAGGTATAAACGGGAAAGTGCTACCGGTAATAAAGCACCAATCGTAATGATGTTCTTGGTTTGAATAAATTGCGTTACCAAACGCAGCCCATACTATAATTACGCAAATTAATATAAGCGATTTCCAATTACGTTTAATACTAATTTGAGTTTGCTTTGTGGTGATTGATAAAAATCCCCAAGTAAATACCATTCCGTGATAAATAAAAGTTTGCAAAACTTTATAGCAAAATGGGGTTATGTCACCTATTGCTGAACCTGGGTAAACAAGGTACATAAGTGGAGCAACAATAGCAAGCATCGTTACAGGCTCACGCATAAAATCGCATTTTTTATTAAACTGCACAAAACACATAAGTATTGAAGTAAGCGTACAGAAATGGAAAGGAAGTTTGTCTGTATCTACAGTTTCACGATATAATGGCATTATAAAAAAGTCAGCAGCATATAAACTAATAGCAATTACGCATATAACGTTAAGAACTTTTATATGATAGTCGCTCTCTTTCTTTTTAAGATAAAATGCAAGAAAGATTGCAACACCTACAATAATAAGCACAAAAAGAATATGCCAAATAGAAAATAACGTTATTTCCAAATCAGACTCATAAGTTGAAAACAAATTTACAAAAAAATTTCTCATAAGTAACTCCTTTTATTTAAAAAATTTTGCGCGTGTTTCTTTTGTTTTTAATAAATTATACCATCTCTCCTCTTTAGGAAGGGCAAACTGTTCATATAGTGCAGTGGCTGTAAACGCAACTATTATACCTGCTAACCCAATAAGTGGAGTCGTTATAAAAGGCAAATTTTCAAAAGGCGGGTTAATTAGATACATTGAATTAACTTCGCTACGGCCTGCCAAATCAATTAATCCATTTATAATCAATCCGTCAACAACGAAAAGTAATAAACCTGCAATTACGCTAATAACGTTTGAAACGCGAATTTTTACAATGCCAGACGTTTTTAAATACAAACAACCAAACACCATCGTTGTGTGACTAAAAAGTCCTTTAAAAATATCGTAATCTAAAATATTGGGATTATTTCCGTAATTTTCATTAAAAACAATTCCTATTATGCCACAAACGACTCCCGCCCAAAACGTATACTCGGTAAGCATTTTATACACAATACCTTCACGTTTTTTTACGAATGACGTTATAAGTAGTAACCACATCATAATATTGCACGGATATATAGGAAGTAGCATCGAGTCTTGAACGGCAACTTCGTTAGATGTGAAAAAATCTACCCATAACGAACTATAATGGATTATTACTGTTAAAACAGCTGATATTTTTAAAACTTTAAACTTTCCGCTTTCACTTTTAACTTTAAAATGAAATAAAACGACTAAAGCGATGGTGAGAGAAAAAGTTATTACCATATATAATATATGAGTTAAATCAAATAGCATATTAAATTCCTTTTTGTCTTTTGTTTTTATGATTGGTTAATTCTTAATTTAATGTTATCCTAATATTGTTAATTTAAGGTTAATTTTCACTAACAAACGACCTATCAATTGTAATTACACTATCAAGTTTAGGATAAACTTCTTTAATCTTTTTAGATATAGTTTCGCGAAGTTCTTTCTCGCCCATTTTAATATCGTACGGCATTACACAATCGAATATTACTATATCGTGCTCAACGCCTTCAACTACTCTTACGTCGTGTACAGTCAATCTTTCATCTATAGATTTTACATTTGTTGCAAGCCACTCACGTATCTCTTTTACAAACTCGTTATCAATGCAAACGGGGTCGTAGTGAATTACCAACGTTATATTATCGTTAGTTAAAAAGTCTTTTTCTATCCCGTCAATAATTTCGTGGCTAACTAAAACGTCTTCACTTGCCGACATTTCTAAATGTACGCTAACAAACTGTCTACCAGGACCATAGTCGTGAACTATAAGGTCGTGCATACCAAGAACGCCTTTATATGAAAGTAATTTATTTTTAATATAGTTAACTTGCTCTTTATCGGCAGGCTTTCCAAGCAACGGATCTATAGTGTTTTTAACGAGCATAAATCCGCTAACGAGAATAAATATAGCAACGGCAACCGTCATATAACCGTCAAGCGAGTAGTTTGTAAAGTGAGAAATAATAACGGCAATTAATACCGCCGAAGTTGCAATAGCGTCGTTACGGCTATCAGTTGCGGTGGCGATTAACGCGTCCGAACTAATTTTCTTGCCAATGCTGTTATTTATTATACCCATAAAAACTTTAATAATTATTGAAACAACCAAAATAACTACTGTAATTACTGAAAACTCCATAGCGGTAGGAGTTATGATTTTTTCAATACCCGTCTTTAAAAGTTCAAAACCAATAAGCATAACGAGTACGGCAACGACCGCCGCCGAGATATACTCGTATCTACCGTGACCGTAAGGGTGGTCGGCATCGGCAGGCTTAGAAGACAATTTAAACCCAAAAAAACTTATAACGTTTGACGATGCATCCGAAAGGTTATTTAACGCATCAGCAACGATAGAAATCATACCCGAAATAAGCCCTGCGATTAGTTTTATTGCAAATAAAATAACGTTAAGTATAACGCCGAGTACGCTTGAAAATTTACCATAAGCGTTTCTCGTTTCAGGATTTTGATAATCGTTTGGGTTTTTTATAAATAAAGATATAAATTTTTTAAACATTTTCCCTTATAACCTAATAAATAATTGTAAAAGGACTATCGAAATCGGACATTTTTTAAAAAATATGTCCGATTTCGATAGTATTTTTAATTCTGCAATTACTATTTTATGATAATTTTAGTAGTTTTGATAGGATTATTTTTTGTTTTTAATAAGTTATTGTAATTTTACGCTCGCTTTAGCGTTAAGGTCAAGATTTGCAAAATTTCTAATTTTATATTGCAAATAACCCTCTGCTCCTATCATAGCGGCATTGTCTGTACAATATTTTTTTTGTGGTAAAATAACTTTATAATCGTTTTTCTTGCAAGCCTTTTCAAGTTGCTCTCTCAAATATCCGTTAGCGATAACTCCACCGCCAGCAGTAACGGTTGTATACCCCGTTTGTTTAACTGCTTCTATCGTTTTTGAAATAAGCACGTCTACCGCGCTTGATTGAAAAGAACAAGCAACGTCGGCAGGGTTAAATTCTTCACCTTTTTGCTCGAATTTATGAACGTAATTTATAACGGCGGTTTTAAGTCCGCTATAAGAAAAATCATACCCCTTTTTCCCTTTAAGCATTGCTGGAAATTTAATTACGTTGCTTCCTTTATTAGCAAGTTTTTCTATGTTAGGACCGCCTGGGTATTCAAGTTTTAAAACTCTTGCCACTTTATCGAAGGCTTCGCCAACGGCATCATCTAACGTTTGACCTAAAATTTTAAAATTATAATAGTCTTCAACGGCAATAATGGCGGTATGACCTCCACTTGCAAGCAAACTTATAAACGGCGGTTTTACGTCTTTATCAGCAAGATATACTGCGGCAAGATGCCCCCTTATATGACTTACCGGGATAAGCGGAACGTTTAAAGCATACGCTAAACTTTTAGCGTACGACACACCCACTAACAACGCGCCGAGAAGCCCCGCGCCGTAAGTAACGGCAATAGCGTCTATATCAGATAAAGAAATACCCGCGTCTTCAACGGCCTTTTCTACCGTTAAAGATATAGCGGTAGTGTGAGCGCGCGAAGCAATTTCGGGCACGACTCCACCAAATTTGACGTGTTCGCTTGAAGAACTCATTATTACGGAAGAAAGAATTTCTCTCCCCCCTATTGTTATTGCCGCCGCCGTTTCGTCGCAACTACTTTCTATTGATAAAATAATAGCGTCGTCTTTAACGGTGGCGTTTTTAACTTTTTCAAAATAACTCATTATGATTTTTTAAGATATTCTATAATAAACGGCTCGATGTCACCGTCCATAACTGCTTGAACGTTGCTATTTTCATAACCCGTTCTATGGTCTTTAACGAGAGTGTAAGGACAAAATACATACGAACGAATTTGGCTACCCCACTCGATTTTTTTAATCTCGCCTTTTAATTGTTGCGCTTCCGCCATTCTTTCTTCTTCACGTTTTTCTACGAGTTTAGAAATAAGCATTTTCATTGCTTGCTCGCGGTTTTGTATTTGCGAACGCTCGTTTTGACAAGCAACTATAATACCCGTTGGTAAGTGCGTTATTCTTATTGCCGACTCAGTTTTGTTAACGTGTTGTCCGCCAGCGCCGGAAGAACGGTAAGTGTCTACTTTAAGTTCGTCTGGACGAATTTCGATTTCGTCGCTATTATCAATTTCAGGCATAACTTCAACTGACGAGAAAGACGTTTGACGGCGAGCATTTGCATCAAACGGAGATATTCTAACAAGCCTATGAACGCCCTTTTCAGCGCGAAGATATCCGTAAGCGTTAATGCCTTCTACTTTAAACGATACGCTTTTAATACCTGCGCCGTCGCCTGCTAAACGGTCAAGTTCTGTAATTTTATAACCTTTCTTTTCAGCGTAACAAATATATAAGCGGTAAAGCATTTCAGTCCAGTCGCACGCTTCAGTTCCGCCTGCGCCTGCGTGTAAAGTCATAAGCGCATTTGCGCTATCGTATTTACCGCGAAGAAGGGCTTGCAATTTCATTTTTTCAATATCTTCTTCGGCTTTTTTAAGGTCTGCGTCTACTTCTTCAATAAAACTATCGTCGTTTTCTTCTTCGGCTAAAGTGATAATTTCTTCGGCGTCTTGAATGGCTTTTTCCGCTATATCAAAAATTTCAAGTTTATTTCTTATTGCTTGAGCCTTTCTTGAATATTCGGTAGACTTTTCTAAATTAGTGTATACTTCTTCTTTTTCAAGTTCTTTTTCAAGTCGTGAAAGTTCTTCGCGTTGATTATCAATATCAAGCGAATAACTTGCGTCTTTTAAAGCGTTTTTAAGGTCGGCAATTTTTTGCCAATATAAATCAGTTCTTATCATAATGTCCTATATAAAATCTTCGTTATTTAAAACTTTGTTTATTACAAAACTCACGGGGTAATTTTCTACCTTAGGAGCAATATATTTAGCGTGCTTTTTAAGTTCTTCGTCACCGCTTTCAACAGCCATTCCTAACCCAAAATTTATAAGAGTTAAGTCGTTAGTGCTATCGCCCATAGTTATAACTTCGTTTTCGCTAACGCCAAGCATATTTGCAACCTTTTTAGCGCCTTCATACTTAGTGTAATTTGTAGAAACAATTTCAATTAACCCACTCGCGCCACTATTGCATACCACTTCGCCGTCATACTGTGTATTTAAATAATTCATGATATACTCAAGATCTTCATCTAAAAGTTGATAGATTACAATTTTTCCGTACACTTCGTCGTTTGGAAGGTTATAAACGCTAAGGTCTTCAACGCAAACAGCGTGTACGTTAGGTCTTTGCTCAATATAGAATTTCGCGTAGTTATACGACGTAACGTCGTTTTCATAGTAAATTCCGTCAGTCGTGCATATAGCCACTTTTTTATTAAGTTTATGAATTTCTTCTATGACTTTTTTTGCAACTTTAGGTTCAATACCGCCTATAACTTCTCGCCCGTCTTTTAAAGCGATGCGAGAGCCTTGAAGAGAGATTACTCCGTCTACTTCAACGTCGTTTTTTTCAAAAACTAAACCTATTGAGTGTTTATGCCTGCCCGTACAAAAAACGAATTTGCCACCAGCGTTGCGATAATCTTTTATACTTTGCAAAACTTGATTAGGTATAACCGTTCCGTTAGTGGTAGTCCCGTCATAGTCTGAAATAATAAGTTTGTATTTCATAAGTAAGTTCCTTACCAACTCGTTTACTTCTAAAATTTATTTATTACCGCAACAATTTTTGTATTTTTTACCGCTACCGCATGGACAAGGGTCGTTTCTACCTACTTTTTTGCCCGTTCTTATAGTTCCCCTAACTTCAGTTTGCGTTCCGCCACCTGACGTTTGAAGATTATTGTTTGGTTGTCTTGAAGGTTCTCTAACAGTTTTACGCACTTCGGCTTTTAGTAAAAGTCGAATAGTATCAGACTGAATACTTTCAATCATAGCGTCAAACATATCAAGACTTTCGCGCTTATAAGCGTTGATAGGATTTTCACGCGCATAACCACGAAGTGAAATACCACGTTTTAAAGTGTCCATTGCGTCAATATGGTCAATCCACTTAGTGTCAACGTTTTTAAGAAGAACAAAACGCTCTACTTCTTCAAAGTTAAGCCCCATATCTTTATATCTAGCAATTTTTTCTTCGTAACACTCTATTACTTTTTTAGTAACGCGGCTTAATATTTCTTGATAATCCCAATTAGTAAGACGTTCCGGCGTAAGATAATAAGTATTTTCTGGTAATACTATTGCTTCTAACGCTTTATTGAGCGCGTCGCCGTCCCACTTAGACGGCTCGTGAGCAACGTTGACTGTTTTGTTTATTATGCTTGCAACAAGGTCTGGAATAAGATTTAAAATCTTTTCGTGAGTATTTTCGCCTTTTAACACTTGAAGTCTTTCAGTATAAATTACTTCACGTTGCTTATTCATAACGTCGTCATACTCTATAATTTGACGGCGAATACCAAAGTTTTTGCCTTCAATCATACGTTGAGCGTTTTCAATTTGACGGCTAAGCGCTTTAGATTGCATAGGCGTATCTTCATCTATTTTAAACGCGCTATAAACTGATTGAAGTTTTTCTCCACCAAAACGTTTAGCAAGGTCGTCTTCAAGAGAAATATAGAAAATAGACGTACCAGGATCGCCTTGACGTCCTGAACGACCGCGAAGTTGGTTATCAATACGGCGAGATTCGTGACGCTCCGTACCAATAATTTTTAAACCGCCAACAGCCATAACTTCGGCTTTTTCTTGTTCCGTTTGCTTAGTGTATTTTTCTAAAAGCACGCGGTATTCTTGGCGAACTTTCATAATGTCGTCACTAACGTTTTGAACGTATGAAGTCGCGCTTTCAATAACGTCTTTTTCATAGCCTTTGTTTATAAGGTCTTGTTTTGCAAGGTATTCAGGGTTACCACCGAGCAAAATATCCGTACCACGACCAGCCATATTGGTAGCGATAGTAACAGCGCCCTTTTTACCTGCTTGAGCGATAATTTGCGCTTCTTTTTGGTGATTTTTAGCGTTAAGAATGTTGTGTTTAATTCTATTTTTAATTAAGTAACGCGAAATTTCTTCAGACTTTTCAACCGTTACCGTACCAACTAAGATTGGTTGACCTTTTGCATTGGTATCTATAATATCTTGAATAATAGCGCGAAGTTTACCCTTTTCAGTTGAATAAATTACGTCTGATAAATCTTTACGTTGAACTGGACGGTTAGTTGGAATTTCAAGAACGTCAAGCCCGTAAATAGTTCTAAACTCTTCTTCTTCCGTTTTTGCAGTACCCGTCATACCAGAAAGTTTATCGTATAAGCGGAAATAATTTTGGAAAGTAATAGTTGCGTGAGTTTTATTTTCGTTTCTAACGGTAACGTTTTCTTTTGCTTCTATTGCTTGGTGTAAACCGTCTGAATAACGTCTACCAATCATTAAACGACCGGTAAACTCGTCAACTATTAAAATTTCGCCGTCGCTAACAACGTAGTCGTTATCGCGCTTGAAGATGTGATGCGCTTTAAGGGCTTGTTGAATGTGGTGAGATAAATCAGCGTTTTCAATATCTGAAAAGTTTTGAAGATTGAAAAATCTTTCGGCTTTTTGAGCGCCACTTTCAGTAATTTGAACGCTTTTGTCTTTAATGTCAACGGTAAAGTCAACGTCAATCGTTAAAGTTTTAACAAAACGATTTGCTTGAATGTAAAGTTCTGAAGACTTACCCCCTCTGCCTGAAATTATAAGCGGAGTTCTTGCTTCGTCAATTAAAATACTATCTACTTCGTCGATAATAGCAAAATTAAGACCGCGTTGAACCATATCTTTAAGATGAACTTTAAGATTGTCACGCAAATAGTCGAACCCAAATTCGTTATTAGTTCCGTAAGTAATATCGCAAGCGTATGCTAAACGTTTTTGATCGTCTGTAAGTTCGTGAAGGTTAACGCCTACCGTTAAGCCTAAATATCTATAAACTTTACCCATCCATTCAGCGTCACGAGCGGCAAGATAATCGTTAACCGTTACGATGTGTACGCCTTTACCAGTAAGGGCGTTAAGGTAAGCAGGGAGCGTTGCCATTAACGTTTTACCTTCACCCGTTTTAAGTTCGGCAACACGACCTTCATGCACGCAAATACCACCCATAAGTTGAACGCGGTAATGACGCATATTTAAAACACGGTAACTTGCCTCTCTTACCGTAGCGAAAGCGTCGGGCAAAATTTTATCGAGAGTTTCACCGCTATTTAACCGTTCTTTTAAAACGTTGGTTTGGTTTTTAAGTTCGTCGTCACACATTGCCTCGTACTTTGGCGATAATTCAAGTATCTTGTCTGCCGTTTTTCCTATTTGTTTAAGGCTTACCCTTGTATCGTGAGATAAGATATATCTAATAAGTCCCATAAAATCTCCAACTAGCGATTTTCAACCGCTTAAAATTTATTACTTTTAATATTTTACTATATTTTATTATTTAAGTAAACAGTTTTTATAAACTTTAGAGGGGTTTTATTTGTAAAAAATAAAAAAATTACCCCTTTTTGATAGTTTTTTACAAAAAAAGGCAATTTGTGTTTTACTTTTGTTTAACTTTTTAATATTTAAAAATTACAACTCGACGGCTCTATTAGGCTTTACTCAATAGGCTTTAAATTGTCGTGCTGAACTGATGCGATAGTCAACACGCTAACCTTTTTAGCGCCTTTATTTTTAAGTTGCTCGGCTATCGTGTCGGCAGTTGTTCCCGTAGTTAATACGTCGTCTACTAAAAGCACGTTTTTATCTTTTATTTCTTCACTTACAACCTTGAAAGATTTTTGCAAGTTTTTTCTTCGTTCTTGGCGTGATAAATTTGCTTGGCGCGGAGTTTCTACCGTTTTAATAATTGCTGTATCGCTAACAGGAACGTCTAACACGGCGCTAAGTTCTTTAGCGAGAAGTTTAGCGTGATTGTACCCCCTTTCTTTAAGTCTTTCGTTAGACATAGGAACGTAAACTATAACGTCGGCTTCGATAAACTCTGAGTAATATAAATTTTTAATTTGACTTGCAAAAACTTGGGCTAAATACCTTTTACCCTCGTACTTAAACCCCTTTATCAACGCGCTTATTGGTTTAACGTAATCAAAAACGCTACGAGCAACGTCAAAAGAAATATTATGCTCGGCGCAACTATCACAATAAGTTACGGCGTAAGTAGTTAAACGCCCGCAATGGTTACACCTGTTTTCTTTTATATAGGGTAAATTTTTATTGCAGTCGCAACAAAAATACTCGCCGTCAAAAATTTCTTTACCGCAAGCGTTACAGGTATAATTTATAGGGAAAAACGTTTCCTCTATTATTTTTCTAAAAGTTATTTTACTCATCTTCTAATATAATTCTCAAACCTGGATACACGTCTTTTATCCCATTAATTTTTTGTATAACTTCGGGCAAAACGGCAAACTTTTCGCATATATTTTTAAGTGTTTCGTTAGGATTAACAGTATACACTTTTTCGTAACTTTTAACAAATAACGCTTTGCCTATAACGTTTTGGTCGGTTAAACCGTTTTGTATAATTAATAGTTTTTCAGTAGTGTTAAATTTAACGGCTACGTCTTTTAAAGTTTCATTTTCTAAAACGAAATAAACGCCTTGTTTTGTTTGATTGATAACGTAATTAATTTCTTCCATACCGTTAGTGTATGAACGACAAATTAATTTTAAACCAATTTAATATAGGTATTCTAACTAAAACTACAGTTGAATAAAATATTTTAGCTGAGGTGATATTATTAAACCACTTGTTAAAACGATGGCTGTAGTTACCGTGTTTTCGTGTATTGAAAGGTTGCTTGGCTTTATCTATCGCATTTTTTTATCTAGACAAATTGGAGCGGAAAGCGTTGGCGTTTACCAAATTGCGCTTTCTATTATAGGGCTATTAATGACGATAACGGCATCGGGTATTCCTATAACCGTTTCGCGTATTATGACTAAACACGTTGCAAATAGAGAGCATAACCGCAAATATTCCGTGGTTACTGGAGGAATAATTATTGCCACTATAGTATCTGTAACCACAGTAGCGCTTTTATTTATTTTCGGCAATAACTTGACTTTTCTATTTACTGATAATAGACCTTTAAAATTACTTAAAATAATGCTACCCGGCGTTATTTTAACGGCAATTTACGCAGTTATTCGCGGGTTTTTTTGGGGAGAAAAAAGGTTTTTTACCTACTCGCTGATAGAACTTCTTGAAGAAGCGGTAATGCTTGTTTGCGGTATAGTACTATTAAATACTCTTTCACTAAAAATATCGGGCGAAGAAAAAGCATCTTACGCCGTAGTAATTTCGTACGTCTTTTCATTCGTAGTTGCTACGGTGGTATATTTTTTAGTAGGCGGAAAATTTAAATCGCCTAAAAAAGAACTAAAACCACTAATAAGTTCGGCTACGCCTATTACGCTTATGAGAACGGTTGCAAGTTTAATAAATACTATTATAGCGATAATTTTACCTGCAAGATTAGTTAGCACTGGGCTTAGCCAAAGTTTAGCAATGACTGAATACGGGTTACTGTCTGGAATGAGTATTCCACTAATTTATATACCGTCTACTTTAATAGGCTCGATTGCGCTCGTGTTAGTACCAGAATTGTCTGATAATTTTTACCGTAATAATATGGTAACGCTCAAAAATAGCCTAGAAAAAGCCGTCAAATGCTCAATTTTTATCGCCACTCTAATTATCCCGGTTTTTATAAGTATGGGTAGAGAAATAGGCGTAATGGTGTACAACAGCGAAAAGGCTGGAGAGTACGTTTCTAAGGCTACGATAATAATGTTTCCTATGAGTATATCGTTAATTACAACGAGTATGCTTAACAGTTTAAACCTTGAAAAAAAGACGCTCAATTATTTTTTGATAGGCTCTACTTTACTTATTGGCTCGATATGGTTTTTACCTAAAATAATAGGCGTGTACGCGTTAGTTGTAGGCTTGCTTTTAAGTTACGTTACAACCGCCGTGTTTAATTTAAGACTGCTATATAAAACGTGCAAAACGCCACCAAAACTAACTTCGTTTATAATTGCTAGTTTTATATTTATAATACCTTCAACTTTACTTGGAGTATTGCTAAATAACCTACTAAGTAAATTTATTGGTAGTATTATTTCTGTTGTATTAACTTCTATAATAACGGTACTTTTTACCTATTTGTTTTATAGGGTATTTGATTTATTCGATACTAAAGAGTTTATTAAATAATCGCACTTTATTTAAAGTTAATATAATAGTTGTAGATAAAACACAATTAATTAACGATACTAATAATTGGAACGGAAGCCTAGCAAAAAGATATACGAAAAAACTATTCGTTTTGCTTGAATATAGAACGTAGCAAGCAACCGTATTAATACCAGCAGTACATACGGTAGTAACTATAATAAAAGCAACAATTAAAGTTATACTGAGTTTTATAACGCTTTTATTTTTGATAAACTTTCTATAAATTGTAAACGCTAAACCAAATATAACTCCGCTTAACCCCGCAGAAATATCGAATAAAACGTTGTACGCTCCCGTAGGATTAATAAAAAAGCCTATACAACTACCTAAAAAACCAATAATAAACCCAAAAATAGGCCCTAACGTAACGCCTGATATTGCTGAAATTGTATGAACGAACGTTATTTGGTTTGACGGCGTAATTTGAACACCGAAAACGTTAACTACTATAGATAACGCAATTAACATTCCTGCCGTAGCAATTTTTTCTGTTGTAAATATTCCTTTTGACATAATAAAAACCCCCTGAATACAGAAGGTCCGTTAAAAAGGCTAACGCCTATAAGCAACGGACGCGCCCTCAAACCGCAACGCAACGACGTTTTCGTTCGTAGACGACATCCCATTCTACGACACTTAACGCTTTCGGGCTACTCTGCTTTGTTTTAAACATTTTAACACACGTTAAAGCAAAAATCAAGTTGTTAAGCATATTAACGTAAAAATCGCTCAATATATTACTATGGCTATAATATTTATACGTTCACTAATAACTTATATAGTTTTGCTTATTTTGATGCGATTTATGGGTAAACGCCAAATTGGCGAAATGCAACCTTTTGAGTTTATTATTACCCTATTAATTTCAGAACTTGCTTGTATTCCTATGACGGACGTTTCAATTCCGCTATTATACGGCTTATCCGCAATGCTTGCAGTTTTTATTCTCCATCAATTAATGTCCGTTTTAGAGCAATCGGGAGCGTTTTTAAAACTTACGTTAAGCGGAAAACCGTCTATCGTAATAACTAAGAACGGCGTTGATTTTAAAGAACTTAAAAAGAATAATATGGACGTTGACGACCTAATAGAGTCAATGCGAAGTTTAGGTTATTTTTCACTCGATAGTGTCGACTACGCTATATACGAGTCGAGCGGTAAACTTTCCGCCGTTGCAAAAAGCGGTGAAGAAGAAAACCAAGCGTCAAGTCTACCAATAGTGCTAGTTAAAGGTGGTAAACCGTTTGATAAAAATATGCAAATAGCCAATTTAACTACTGACGATTTAATTACTATTGCGCGTAATTCAGGTATTAAAAGTTTAAATAACGTTGCCGTTTTAACGATTGACGGAAATGGGAAATACTACGTTCAACAAGAAGGCAAAAAATACGTTACGGGTAAATTTGAGTTAAAAGGAGGAGTTCAATGGTAAAATCAATAATATCAGCGATAGTTGGATTTGTAATACTAATTGCAAGCTCTATTATAGAGTTTAGCGCAATAAATAACACTTTTAACGACTTTAACCAGCAATTAAAAATTTTAGAGCAAAAAACTCAAAACGAAATAGCGGTTGAAAGTGACGCTGAAAAAGTATATGAATTTTGGGTAGAACAAAAACGCACTTTGCATATTTTAATTCCGCATAACGAAATTAAAGAAATTGATTTGTGGCTTTTAGAGTGCCAAAGTTTAATACAAACTGAAATGTATGAAGACGCTCTTTCTAAAATACAAGTAGTTTTGGGACTTGTTGAGCAAATACCTAAAACTTTTAGTCTAAGAATAGAAAACGTAATGTAAAAGCACTATCGAAATCGGACATGTTTTTAAAAATATGTCCGATTTTGATAGTATTATATAATTTATTTTTTATTTTAATGTGATTTTCAACCTAAAATTTAAGATTTTAATAACTAAAAGCGTGGAAAACTCCACGCTTTTAGTTATATTTGTTTAACGTTGTTCAATCTTAAAGGGATAAAAACAAGCAAGACAAGGCTCACTTTACTGGCACGGACTGAATTGACTTTGTTGGCTATTTGGGTCGAGACGATAAAGTAGAAACGATGTATAACGATGTAAATATGCCTTTAAAGTTTAATATAGTGCGGTTTTAAAGGCAGAGTTACGAGCTTAGCTAGGCTCATAAAATATTTTGGGCACGATTGACCTTTGTGGTCATTGTGGTCAACAATATTTTATAGAAACGACGCTAAGCGAAGTAAATATGGCTTTAAAAAAGCGTTAAAATTACAAAAGTAATTAAAACGCTTTAATATCATTATAAAATTTAAAAATTGACGATACAGCCATCGAAAGTGGCTGTGAAGAATTATTATTTAATGATGTTAAGTTACATTTAATCATAATAATACCGTCTCTAATTATTTACACTTATATGATATAAAATTTGAAAAATTATGTCAATTGTTTTACGCCAATAATCATTTGTTATTTTTTATGGCGTTTTTGTTATATTTTTAAATTTATATAATTATGTAAAAAGCCCCGTGCTTAAACGGGGCTTTTAATTATTTATTTGTAACGTTATTATAAATTGCTTGAATAGATTTTTCAAAATCTTGGTTAGCAACACCAACGATAATACTTAACTCGTTAGTGCTTTGAGCAATAGTTTTAATATTGATATTGTTTTTACCAAAAATTGAAAAAACTGTTCCTGAAATACCTGGCTTTAATACCATATTTCTACCAACAACGGCAACGAGAGCAATATCACTATCAATCTCAACTGAAATAACTCCAACTATTTTTTTAAGTTCTAAAATAATGTCGTAAATAATTTTTTCAACGCTTTTAGTTTCAACAATTACGCCGAAGTTATCAATAGACGTTGGAATGTGTTCAACGTTAACTTTGAACTTTTCAAAAACGTTTAACGCTTCACGAATTACGGTGAGTTTTTTAGCCGTCATTTTCTTAACAACGTTAAATGCCGTGAAGTTCTTTTTACCTGCAATACCCGTGATAAAGCAGTCGTTTTTATCAGAAGTTTTGCAAATTTTAGTTCCTCTATCTTCAGGAGCGTTAGTATTTTTTATGTAGATAGGAATATTTAAATCTTTAATTGGAAAAATAGTTTCTTCGTGAAGTACGCTTGCGCCCATGTAAGAAAGTTCACGAAGTTCATCGTAAGTAATTTCTTCAATACCGCAAGGATTTTTAACTATTTTAGGGTCGGTCATAAGTAGACCTGAAACGTCCGTCCAATTTTCGTACTTAGTTGCGCCAACGCCCATTGCCATAACTGAACCTGAAATATCAGAGCCACCGCGAGAAAAGACTTTAACTTCGCCCGTTGGGTAAGATCCGTAAAAGCCCGGAACTACAATGTTTACTTTTTCGCTAAACTTGCTCTTAATTGCTTCAGAAGATTTAGCGCTGTTAAGAGTGCCGTCGTAATTAAAGAATATAACTTCGGACGCGTCAACGAAAGCAAAACCGAGATATTCCGCCATAAGTTTAGCGCATAAATACTCGCCACGGCTTACTAAATATTCTTCGCCAGCGCCTGCTATAAACTCGGCAATAATTTTAGAAAACTCTTTTTTTACGTCAAAAGCAACGCCAAGTTGGTCTCTAATTTCTTCGTAACGCTCTTCAATTAGTTTTGAGATATGAGAATAATCTACTCCATAACGAATATGAGCGGATAAAAGGTATAATAGGTCGGTAACTTTGCTATCTCCTGAAAATCTTTTACCAGGAGCAGAAACTACTACGACTTTTCTTCTATCGTCGGCATTTATTATATTTTTTACTTTTTTAAATTGTTCAGCGGTAGCGCATGACGAACCGCCAAACTTTGTAACAGTTATCATATTTTATTTTCCTTAATAAGTGCTTTTGCAATTTGTACTGCGTTTGCCGCAGCGCCTTTTCTAATGTTATCACTTACGGCGTAAAAAAGCAAGCCGTTTTCACACGATAAATCTTTTCTAATTCTACCAACGTAAACTGTATCGCTATCATTTGCAGCGGTAGAAACGGGGTAAATAAGGTTTTTAACGTCGTCCATAACTTCAATACCTTCTTGATTAGCAAACGCCGAGCGTACTTCGTCTAAAGTAAACGGTTTTTCAAGTTCTACCATAACGGATACGGCGTGAGCGTTAGCAACGGGCACGCGTACGCAAGTTGCAGATACGGGAAGATTAGGCATGTGAAGAATTTTTCTTGTTTCGTTAACCATTTTGATTTCTTCTTTAGTATATCCGTTATCGGTAAACACGTCGATATGAGGAATACAAGTTTTAGAAATGTTGTATGGATAAAACTGTGGTTCTTCACCTCTTAAAGTTCTTGCTAAATCGTCACGACCTTTTTGACCGCTACCCGATACCGCTTGATAAGTAGTATAAACAACTCTTTTAAGTCCAAATTTTTCATTGAGTGGTTTTAAAGGTAAAACTGATTGGATTGTACTACAGTTTGGATTAGCAACGATTTTTCTTGCCGTATCAAAGTCGTTTAAGTTGATTTCAGGAACGATTAACGCGCATTCGGCGTTCATTCTCCACGCGCTTGAGTTATCAATAACTACCGCGCCACTTTTCTCGGCTTCTGGCGCCCATTCTTCACTAACTTTACCACCTGCTGAGAATAACGCTATTTCAATACCGTCAAAGCAACCCTTTTTGAGCGCTTTGATAGTATACGTTTTGCCCATAAACGCTATTTCTTTACCAGCGCTTCTTTCAGAAGCGAATAAAGTAAGTTCTTTAATAGGAAAGTTATATTCTTCTAAAACTTTTAAAAAGGTTGAGCCTACAAGACCTGTAGCGCCAACTACTGCTACGTTGTATTTTTTCATAATAAATTAGTCCTCCACGTTAAATAATCTTGCAACGAAATCGTAATCGAGAGCATTTTCAATACCGTCAACAAACGAGCCTACGCCGTTTTTGTAAACGTAATATTTGCTATCAAAGAAGTTTTCAACTTCGTATGTGTTTTTGTTTTCAAAATAATATTTTTCGCCCTTGCCTGAAACTCTTGCTACGTCCGATACGATAGCGGAAGCAGTTGGAAATCTACCAGCGCCCTTACCGTAAAAACCAAGCGTATCGTTGCGGTCGCAATGATAATATACGGCGTTAAACTCGTAATTAACGTTGGCGAGCGGATTGTCCGCTTTAATAGCGCAAGGCTCAACGCTAACTTTAACTTTACCATCTATAAGTTTGCTTTCAGCAACGAATTTTAAAGTATAACCTTTGCTTTTAATATCGTTCAAAATATCAGGCGTTACCTTGGTAATACCATAATGGTAAATTGACGAATAAGGAACGTAACCTTTATAGGCTATGCTAGAAAGTATACAAATTTTCCTAGTCATATCAAGTCCTTCAAGGTCGGCAGTAGCGTCGTACTCGGCAAAACCTAAGCGTTTTGCTTCGCTAAGCGCGTCTTCTAAAGATACGCCTTCTTTTACCATTTTTGTTAAAATGAAATTAGTCGTTCCGTTAATAATACCGTAAATGCGCGAAACGTTATTAATTTTAACGCTATCAATAAGCGAACAAATAAGCGGAATACCACCGCCTACCGACGCTTCGCATAAAAAGTAAACGCCTTTTTGTTTAGCGATAGTGTAAAATTCTTCCATATGAAGACTTACAACTTCTTTGTTAGAAGTTACAACGCTTTTACCACTGTTTAACGCTTTAATAATACACTCGTAAGGAAATTTATCTCCACCAAGCGCTTCGACAACAACGTCGATATCGTCGCTTAAACAAACTTCATCGGCATTGCCGGCAAATCTTTCTTTAAGCATATCTTTTTTAGAAGGGAGGTCAAATACTTTTTTAACGAATATGCCCTTTTCAGGAGCAAGGTCGTCAAGCATTTTTAAAACACCGCCACCAATAGTTCCACATCCTAAAATTCCTATGTTCATAATAACTCCTATTCAAACGCAACGAGGTTAACGTCTTTAATTCTTTGTATTTTTTTAAGTTTTCCTATAAGGTCGTATACTGGAAGAGAAAGGTCTTTAGTATCAATAGTAATAGTTATGTAAGCCAAATTGTGTATTGGCATATCTTGATTGATAGTCAAGACGTTACCGCCAAACTCGGCTATACCGTTAAGTATTGATGAAAGCACGCCTTTTTCGTGTTCTACCTTAAAAGAAAATATGGCTTTTCTTCCGTGATCGTCTGAAAACTCGAAAACTTTGTCTTTATACTTGTAAAAAGTTGAACGACTAATATCAAGTTCTTTGCAAACGTCAGACACGTTTTTATCTTCGTGGTCCATTAAGTACACCGCTTTTGCTACCTTTGAGTAATAAGGAGGTAATACGTCTTTATGGACGATTAAAAATTCGCTGTGTATCATAAAACGGTTGCTCCCTTAAAGTCAACGTCTAACTTATAAAGTTTCCACTTGACGTCGCCAACAATAGACGGAACGTCAGGTTTTTTACCAATGCTAACTGCTAAAATAGCAGGACCGCTACCGCTTAAAGCAACAGCAAAACCTTGACTTTCTAAAATGCTTTTAAGTTCGCTTGCGCCTTTTATTAATGGAAAACGGTATGGTTGATGAATTTTATCGTCAAACGCGTATTTAATAATTTCAAGATCTCCAAGTTCCATAGCCTTGCTTAAATTAACAACGGCGGCGAGATTATGTACGGCATCAGCGTAAGTTATTGCTTTTGGAAGGGCTGAACGCGATGCTTTAGTTTTAAGTTCAAATCCCGGAACGAAAGCGTAAAAATCTAACTTTTCATTTACGGGGTATTTATAGTAACTTAACCTATGCCCGTCTTGTTCGTTATAAAAAGCGCAAACCATTCCGCCTAAATAACAAGGCGCAACGTTATCGGGGTGACCTTCAATCTCCGCCATAACGGTAAGTAAACTCTTTTTAGAATTGGTGTGCATCATCATATAGTCAGCGCCTAAAACGCCTGCTACTATACAGTTGGCGCTACTACCAAGCCCGCGTGAAGACGGAACGTCAGACTTAACTAACGTTATTTTTACGGGTATATATTCTTTACCCGTTTTTTCAAACAGTTTTTTGTACGATTTAAGTACGAGATTTTTTGTAACGTCTTCGCCCTTAAAGTTTACTACTTCGTCTTTATCAGATTGCTCAAATCTAAAAACGTTGTAAAGCGAGAGCGCAATACCGGCGCAGTCAAAACCCGAGCCTAAGTTTGCCGTTGAGCAAGGAACTTTAACTTCGCATTTTAAATTGCGGTAGTATACTATATCTTCAATTTCCTCGCGAGTTTTTAAAATAGTAGGCTTATTAGACGCTAAAAGTTTTTTAATGCCGTAAGGAATATCCACGCCACACTTTTTAGCCATTTCTTTTATTATGGCAACTTCGCCACCCTTGGTTGAAAGTTTTAAAGCGCTTGCTACGGTATATGGGAATTTAAACGGACTTGCCGTTGAAACGATTACCGTTTTTAATCCGTTTTTAGAAAGTTTATTATAACAGTCGTACGCAACGGCGGTATGTGGGTCTATAAGATAGTTTAAAGTATCAAACGCGTTCTTGATTGATTTTAAAGTTTGTTCTTCAGTTGAATAACTTGCTAAGAAATTACTTAAAAATTGGCGCTCGTTATCAGTTAAACGGTACTCACCGTCAACTTTTAAACTATTCATAAGACTTGCAACTCTTTCGCCGTTTTCACCGCATGCGTAGTATACAAGACGCTCTAAGTTGCTTGAAATTAAAATATCCATTGCAGGCGAATTAGATTTGTAAAACGTTCTATTGCGGTTGTATACGCCCGTATTGAAAAAGTCCGTTAAAACGTTATTTACGTTAGACGCGCAAATGAAAGTATTTACCGGAACGCCTATTTTTTTAGCAAGATATCCTGCAAAAATATCGCCAAAGTTACCAGTTGGAACGCAAACGTTAAACTCTTCGCCTTGCGAAATTACGCCCGTTTTTACAAGTTCAACGTAAGAATAAACGTAATAAATAACTTGCGGAATAAGTCTACCAATGTTTATTGAGTTAGCAGACGATAATAAAACGCCTTCTTTATCATACTTAGAAAATACGCTCTTAACGAAGTTTTGGCAATCGTCAAAATTACCTTTAACGGCGTAAGCGTGAGTTCTATCGTCTGTATAATAAAGCATTTGCTTTTCTTGAATTTCAGAAACGCCACCGTCTGGATATAAAACAACGGTGTCAAACTCACCACTCTTCATAAAACTTGATAAAGCAGCGCCACCCGTATCGCCAGACGTAGCAACTAAAATAAGCGACTTTCTTTTTTCGTTATTTTTCTTTTTTGAAACTTCAATTAAAAACGGAAGCGCCGTTAAAGCCATATCTTTAAAAGCAAGAGTTGGACCGTGATAAAGTTCTAAAAAGGAAATATCTCCAAAAGTTTTAAAGCCAACGAATTTTTCGTTAAAGTTTTCTTGACAATAAGCGCTGTTAACTACGAAGTTAATTTCTTCGCTTGTGAAATCATCTAAAAAAAGCGAAAACACGTCGTAAGCAATTTGCTTATAGTCTTTTTTAAAGTAATCTAAATCAAAATCGAGTTTTTGTATTTTTTCAGGTAAAAACAATCCGCCGTCCGACGACAATCCTTTTAATATTGCTTGACTTGCGGTAAGTTTTTCAGTCCCTCTAGTGCTAACGTACATACTTTAAACCCCTTAAAAAAATAATATGTTAATATCTTAATATATTAGCAAAAAAAACACAAGTGTTTGTCACTCAAAAACAAAAAATATTTTTTTGGCATACATAAACAGTAGTTTGTCCGTCGCGAACAAACTGTTTTATCATTTACTCGCAAAACGGAAATAAAAAACGGGATTTATCACCTAACGATAAAATTCCCGTTTAAATTTATTGTTTAGTTTTTAGTAGTAGAGTTCTCGTCTTCGCTACTTACGCAATTACACTCGCTTTTATTATTGCACGAACACGAATAAGGACAGCCTATACATTTTTTTCCACTCTTTTTAGATTTTATTATGTATATAAGCGCTCCAATAACTATTAAAGCAATTATAATAATAGCAATAACGTCACCCATAAAAACTCCTTAAAACTATGCTAATTCCTTTTCTTTTTTAATTTCTTTTTGTTTTTTTATAATAAGGTAAGCAAATACACCGATAATTATAAGTGTAATAACCCAGCCAACGATAGGCATCCAAGCTTCGCCAAGGTTACCGCCTGTAAATAACGTACCGAAGAAGAACGTTAAGAACGCAACGACGTAACCAACAGCAAATTGAAGACCAACGCCCGCCCAGAACCATTTTCTATTATGAATTTCAGAATTCATTGCGCCTATTGCGGCAAAACACGGTGGCGAGAAAAGGTTGAACATCAAAAACGCAAGCGCGCCTACTTTTGTAAGACCGAAAACAACTGCAACTTCACTACCAGCAACGCCTTCCATAATGGCTAAATCTTCAACGTTGATAAGATTTACAATGTTAAAACATACTGCCAAAGTTCCAACAACGTTTTCTTTTGCGATAAAGCCCGTAACCGCCGCCGCTGCAAGTTGCCAAGCGCATACGCCGATAATAGGAGCAATAACGTAAGCAAACGGAGTTGCAACGTCGTGCAAGATTGAATTACTTGCTTCAGCAACGTTAAACGTCCAGTCGAAAGTTTGCATAACGTGAACGACAAAGTTACAAACTAAAATAATAGTACCCGCTTTAACTATGTAAGACCAACCACGAGCAAGCATTGACTTGCAAGCCGTCCATAAATTAGGCAATTTATATTCGGGCATTTCAATAATGAAGTAAGATTTTTTATTTTTATATCCGTTTATAAGATTAATTAAAAGCGCGCAACCAAGTATTAAGCCGATGCCAACGAAATACATCATTGTTCCAACCCAAGGAGAATCACCGAAAAACGCGCCCGCAAACAAGGCTATTACCGGAAGTTTTGCACCACACGGCATAAACGGAGTGAGCATAGCGGTAGTTCTTTTTTCTCTTTCATTTCTAATAGTTCTACAAGCCATAATACCAGGAATTGCGCAACCAGTACCAATAACGAAAGGTATAATAGATTTACCAGATAAACCTACTTTTTTAAAGATAGGGTCAAGTACGACTGAGGCGCGCGCCATATATCCGCAATCTTCTAAAAGAGCAATAAGGAAATACATTACCATAACGAGCGGTAAAAATCCTATAACGGCAATTACGCCACCAACAACACCATCCACAAGTATTGACGCCCAAATACCAAGTTCGCCGTTCTCATTTGCTAAAGCATCCGCTAAAAGACCTTGACCTTCTTCTAAAATCCCACAAAAACTATCTGCAATCCATGGACCGAGCCACGCTTGAGAAATGCCGAAAACTAAAAACATTATAACGGCAAAAATAGGAAAACCAAACCATTTATTAGTTAAAACTGAGTCTACCTTGTCTTGCCAAGTAGTGTCTTTAGTGTAAACGGTACGAACTTCTACGCTTTCAACAACGCCTTTTACAAACTCAAAACGACGTCTGTCAACTTCTTCAACGGCGGTTTTATCTTTAACGTCAACTTCGCCTTGACTAAACGGAGCAACTTGACCTTTTCCTTTTATTTCAATTGCCGTTTGAACAACCGTTTTTAAACCCTTCGCCGACGTTGATACCGTTTCCACAACTGGACAACCTAACTTTTCACTTAAAAGTTTAACGTCTATTTTAGTGTTTTTCTTTTCGTTAACGTCCGCTTTGTTAAGGGCTACGATAACGGGAACACCAAGTTCTAAAAGTTGAGTAGTAAAAAACAACGCGCGACTTAAATTAGTTGCGTCTACTATATTGATAATAACGTCTGGCGATTGGCTTTTAACGTATGAACTCGTAATTGTTTCTTCCGACGTGTATGGAGACATTGAATACGCGCCCGGAAGGTCAACCGCTATTAATTCTTCTTGACCACTATATAGCGACTTTTTAACTTTGTACTCTTTTTTATCAACGGTAACGCCAGCCCAGTTACCAACCTTTTCACTTTGCCCTGTTAATGCGTTAAACATAGTGGTTTTTCCGCTGTTAGGGTTACCCGTTAATGCAATTTTCATATAAATTACCCCTTTTAATAATCGTTTGTAAATTCATTTTATAGTTAGCAAACGCTAACCATCTAAACAAAAAAATAATCGCTTTTTGCAGTTATTTTTATATAGCGATAGAATTCTCTAAATCTTTATCTATATTATAACGCGCGTCTTTAATAGCAACTACACAACCACCAGGACGGCGCGATACAACCGTAATATTTTCACCACTATAACAACCTAATGAAAATAAGAAAGCGTTTAATTCTTCGTCGTCAACGTCAACGCTTTTTATAACGTATTCCTTGCCAATTTCAGCGTCAATTAACTTCATTTATTAATCTCCTTTTAAAGTGAGTTAGTCTATGCTAACCGTGGTAAGTATATACTATTTTTATTTGAAAGTCAACTAAAATATTCGCAGTTTTTAAAATTTTTTATTTTTTTATTTGGGCAGTTTTTAAGAAAAATAAAAGCATTTAGTTGTATGTTGCTATGCTTATGAAGTATCTTCTATGCTGTCATACTGAGATGGGCTTAGCAGAGTGTCCCCACTGTCATGTTGAGACGGACTTTCTTGCTCTACTTGCGAAACATCTCCCGCGGTGTCATGTTGAGACGGGCTTTCTTGCTCTACTTTCGAAACATCTTCCCTTACTGTCATGTTGAGACGGACTTTCTTGCTCTACTTGCGAAACATCTATTTTTGATTCTTCGTAGGTCGGTCAAAGTAAGACAATCTCAGAATGACGGGGTGGTGTAGATTTCGTCGCTTGGTATCGTTAAAATTATAGGCTCTAAATGACGATAAATAGGCGGTGTCAAATGGTAGCGCATTAGCAATTTTAAAAGCGGAGCAACACAAATCGCTCCGCTTATTAAATTTAATGTTGTACAAATTTTGACGGCGAAGAAACAAGCAAGACAAGGCTCACTTTATTGGCACGGACTGAATTGACCTTACTGGCTATTTTGGTCGGGACGATAAAGTAGAAACGATGTATTGCGTAATTATTAATTGGTTTAATAACGTGCAAATTTTGACGGCGGAGAAACAAGCAAGACAAGGCTCACTTTATTGGCACGGACTAAATTGACCTTGCTGGTCATTTAGGTCGGGACGATAAAGTAGAAACGATGTATTGCGTAGTTTATACGCTGTCAAAATCAAAAGAACCAGTATACAACTCGTAATACTTTCCTTTTTTTGCCATAAGCTCTTGGTGAGAGCCACGTTCGATAATTTCGCCGTGGTCTAAAACCATAATTACGTCGGAATTACGGACGGTTGATAGACGGTGAGCAATAACGAATACCGTTCTTCCTTCCATAAGTTTGTCAGTACCTTGAGATACGAGTATTTCAGTACGGGTATCAATTGACGACGTTGCTTCGTCAAGTATCATTACGGGAGCGTCAGCAACAGCGGCGCGCGCTATTGATATAAGTTGGCGTTGACCTTGAGAAAGATTTGCTCCGTCTGCGGTAAGCAAGGTATTGTAGCCTTCGGGTAAACGAGTTATAAAGTCGTGCGCGCTTGCAAGTTTTGCAGCGGATATACACTCTTCGTCAGTAGCGTCAAGCCTACCGTAACGAATATTATCCATAACCGTACCCGTAAAAAGACTTGTGTCTTGAAGTACCATACCAAGCGAACGACGAAGGTCGGCTTTTTTAATTTTGTTAATGTTTATACCGTCGTAACGAATTTTTCCGTCGGCTATATCGTAAAAGCGGTTTATAAGGTTTGTTATAGTTGTTTTACCAGCGCCCGTTGCGCCTACGAAAGCGACTTTTTGACCGGGGCGAGCGTATAACGACACGTTTTTAAGAACGATTTTTTCGGGAACGTAACCAAAGTCAACGTTTTCCATAACGATATCACCTTTAAGTTCGGTATAAGTTAAAGTTCCATCGTGATGCGGGTGTTTCCAAGCCCATAAGCCCGTGCGCTTTTGGCTTTCTTCAAGTTCGCCTTTATCGTTATACTTAGCGTTAACTAAAGTAACGTATCCATTATCTTCTTCGGGCGTTTCATCAATAATTGCAAAAATACGCTCTGCGCCGGCAAGCCCCATAAATATTGCGTTTATTTGTTGGGAAACTTGAGATATATTTTGCGAGAATGTTTTGCTCATTGGTAAAAACGCAACTATTATTGCTATATCTATTACTTTACCGCTAAGCGATAACGATTTGAACGCTTCAGGCAAAGTAGAAACGGCAAGTAAAGTACCAACAACTGCTAAAAATACATAGAGAAAGTGCCCCATATTGTTCATCATAGGCATTAAAATATTAGCAAAGGTATTGGCTTTTGTAGAATCGTCGCGGAATTGCCCGTTAAGAGTGTCAAAGGTTGATTTAGTTTGGTCTTCGTGAGTGAATACTTTAATAACTTTTTGACCGTGCATACTCTCTTCAACAAAGCCTTCTAACGCGCCAAGGCTACGCTGTTGCTTAACAAAGTATTTTGCCGAATTTCCGCCTACTTTTTTAACGATAAACATCATTATCATAACGAATACGGCAATAACTAACGTAAGCCATAAACTATAATAAATCATTACGAATATTACTACCGTTAGCGTAACCGCTGTTTGAAGAACGGCTATTATACTTTCAGAAATAAGTTGGCGTAACGTGTCTACGTCGTTAGTATATACGCTCATTACGTCGCCGTGGGTGTGCGTATCAAAATATTTTATAGGAAGGTCTTGCATTTTATCGAACATTTTTGTTCGTATACTCTTTAAAAAACCTTGCGAAACTCTCGCCATTAACTGACCGCGTAAAAACGCCGATATTATAGCGCATACGAATAAGCAAATCATAAAAATTACTATTCCCGTTAACGCTTTACTGTCCTTTTCGCTAATGGCGGTGATAATGTTTTCTAAAAATATTCCAGTTGACGAGCCTGCAACCGCGGCTATAACTACACACGCTATAACGCCTAAAAGATGCCATTTATACTCTGCAACAAGCATTTTTACAAGGCGTGGAAATGTTGATTTTTGCACTTTTGGTCTTGGACCACGAAATCCTTTTGGTGGCATATCACACTCCCTCCTTGTCGCTATTTTTGTTTTGAGTATTATATACTTCGGTGTATATTTCGTTTACGTTATAAAGTTCGTTATGGCTACCAACGCCTGAAATTTTACCACCGTCTAGAACAATTATTTTGTCTGCATCCATAACCGACGCCGTGCGTTGCGCTATTATAATTTTAGTAGTTGACGGTATTTCTTCTCTAAAGGCTTTTCTTATAAGCGCGTCAGTTTTAGTGTCAACGGCGGACGTTGAGTCGTCAAGTATTAAAACTTTAGGTTTTTTAAGTAAGGCGCGCGCTATGCAAAGGCGCTGTTTTTGTCCCCCAGACACGTTTGTTCCGCCTTGTTCGATAAACGTGTCGTACTTATCAGGAAAAGACTGAATAAACTCGTCGGCTTGGGCAAGACGGCAAACGCGCATCACTTCTTCATCGGTAGCGTCTTTATCGCCCCAACGTATATTTTCAGCAATTGTTCCGCTAAAAAGCAGGTTTTTTTGAAGTACTACCGAAACGTTATCACGAAGCACGGTAAGGTCGTAATCTTTAACGTTTACACCACCGACTAAAACTTCACCGTCAGTCACGTCATAAAGTCTTGAAACTAAGTTGATTAGCGTTGTTTTAGACGAACCTGTTCCACCTATAATTCCTACCGTTTCGCCACTATTTATTTTTATATTTATATCTGAAAGAGCATACTTTTCGGCAGTTTTTGAGTATTTAAAGTTAACGTTTTTAAACTCGATACTACCGTCTTTAACTTGATAAACGGGGTTTTCTGGGTTAACAATGTCACTCTTTTCTTCTAAAACTTCATAAATACGCTTTGCCGAAGCAAAAGCCATAGTACACATTCCAAAAATCATACTAAACATCATAAAACTCATAAGCACGCTCATTCCGTAAGAAATTAGCGTTTGAAGTTTGCCTATGATATGCGTATCTCCGCCAAATATACCCGCGTTACCGCAAATTATTATAATTGATAGCATAGCAGTATACATACACGCCATCATTATCGGATTATTAAGCGCTAAAATTTTATCTGCTTTAGTAAAGCATTTTCTAACTTCTTCGGCAGAGTAATTGAATTTTTCTTTTTCGTACTCTTCTCTAACGTACGCTTTTACAACTCTCATTCCTTTTACGTTTTCTTGAACGGACTCGTTAAGCGCGTCGTACTTTTTGAAAATTTTACGGAAAAGTGGCATAACTATTAGCATAAGCGCCGTTAATGAAATTGCTATAATTGGTATTAATATGGCGTAAATTATACCAATTTCGGGGTATAACGTTAGCGATAAAATAAGCGATACTATCATCATAAGCGGTGAGCGTACCGCCGAGCGTATTATCATCATAAACGCGTGTTGAACGTTAGAAACGTCCGTTGTAAGACGGGTTACTAAACTTGGCGTTGAAAATTTATCAACGTTAGAAAACGAGAAGTTTTGAACGCTATAAAATAAGTCTTTTCTTAAATTGCTTGCAAACCCCGCCGATGCTTTCGCTGCGTTTACGCCCGACATCGTTCCGCAAGTAAACGATACACACGCAAAGAGCACACATACAATTCCCCAAGTTATTAAGTAGCCAAAGTCTGGCGACGCGCCGTCAAGTTCTGCTAAATAGTCTAATATTTTACTTGACATAATAAAAGGAATCATAAGTTCGAAAACTACTTCGCCAAGCATAAATATTGGCGTTAATATCGTTTCTTTTTTATATCCTTTAACACATTTTAAAATTCTTTTTAACATAATCTACTCCAACGACGACTGCAATTTTTTTATAATTCTTAAAAATTCTTCACGTTCTTCTTGTGTTAACGCGCTATTTATTTGCGTTTCAATATCGTCTACCCTTTTAGTAAACGCGCTGTGAAGTTCTTTCGCTTTTGGCGTTAATACTATTTTTTTAAGCCTTAAATCACTTTGAACGCTAATTCTAGTTATAAGCCCTTCCGCTTCCATTTTTTTTAGAGTTGACGTTGCAGTTGACCGCCTTATTCCAAACTCTTTTTCAATGTCTTTTTGAAAAACGTCTACACTCTCGTTTAAAGATAAATACCCTATTATTCGCCCGTGCTGAAAGGCTTTACCGCATGCAACTTTGTCGTTACAAGACGTTTTGCGACGTAATAAATTAGAAAGTATTTTAATTTCTTTACCAATATATTCTTTCATTTTAACCTTATAATTTTATGAATTTATCTACAAAATAATGCTGAAAAACTCGGCGCAATTTGTTAGACATCTAACATTTTAACAAAGCGTTTTTTTCGTGTCAATCATTTTAATATACTATGGCTAAAATTCATAAATTTTTCACTTAAATTATAACTCCGTTTTTACGTTAATTAACAATTTACGACAAAAATAAAAGCCCTACCGCTTGGTAAGGCGTTTTTACGTTATTTAAAAGCACTACGGTTTTTCGGGTGTATAAAACCCTAGTTGCTTTTAAATTTAATTAATATTATCACACCATTTGGTGTATGTCAAGTATTTTTACTCCGTTTGGTGTAAAAATATTAATATGATAGAGAAATACATGAAAAAATTTGCAGACAATTTAAAATTTTTAATTGGCGATAAGTCGATAAGTGAGTTTGCTAAAAACGTTGGTATTCCACAACAAACAATATCAAGGTATTTACTTTGCCAGCGTTTAATTTCGCTTGACAATCTTATAAAAATTGCAAATTATTTTGACGTTGAAATTGATTATTTAGTAGGCAGAAAAGACTAATAATCAACCTATACGCTTTTTTATAAAAATTAACCGATAGCCCTTTTTAATAGAAAACGGCTATCGGTTTTTTACTATTTTAATTATATAACCTAAACGCTTACCATAAAATTATTATTTCAAGACGTTTAATACTTCGGTTATATAAGACTCTAAAACGTCGTCGGTTGAATTGAAAATTTCGTGCTTAGCGTTTTTTATTATTTTATAAACCCCGTACTTTAAACGGCGTACGAATTTAAGGTGATAAGAATTTTTTACAACCTTATCTAGTTCAGCGGAATAAACGTACACGGGCACGTTAATTTTTTCAACAGCACCCTTTTTTAATATTTTAAACGGGACTTTAAAAGACTCTCTTGCCCAAGCGTGAGTAGGCGCCCAACCGGCGTAAATTACGTTTTCGCGCTTGTAATTTTCATAAGCCCAAAACCTTTGCTCACTCGTTCCGCTATAATCTTCAAAGTTTTCATAACCGGGGTATTTGGGCATTGTGAAAATTCGCTTTTTAGGGGCAAAAAACGCAACAATAGAAAGTAATGGCAACATAATAACGTGCGAAATAGACGGTCTGCGATGGGCTATCATAGGCGCATTAAGGACGGCTTTTTTAATTTTAGTACCGCCCTTTTCAAGATAAAGCGTTGCAACCGCTCCACCCATTGAGTGCGCGTAAATAAATAATGGAACTTCGCCCTTTTTATTAGGCAAAACATTACTAACTACGTTATCAATAAAATACTCTAAGTCGTAAACGTATTCGTCAAAACTATCAACGTGAACTAAGGTAACGTCGCTAACGGGGTGATGTGATTTTCCGTGACTTCTTTGGTCGTAAACGTAAACGCTCAACCCGTCTTGCAAAAAATAATAAATAAGTTCACGGTATTTTTCTATGCCTTCGGTATACCCGTGTAAAAGAATAACTTTTCCGCGTTCTTTATCCGCTTTAAAAATTGAATAAAAAATTTCGGCTTGGTTAAAACCGCAAAAAGTACCGTCCGCTCGGCGCTTAGTTATATACGGGATTATTAAATTGTTATACGATTTTATAAAATCGCTTTCACTAACAAATTTTACCATACTAAAAAAATTAAAACACAAAACGTACATTTTGTCAATAAAAACAAAGAAAGACAAGCGTTAAGCCTGCCTTCCTTCGTTTGAAAACGGGGATTATGTTTCAAGTAAGTTTACGTTTTACACTTTTATTGATGGTCGTGTTTTGGACCGTGTTTGGCAATAAGGTCTTCTTTACGTTTTTTAAGTTCGTTTTCGTGTCTAGTCATTTCTTCACCAAACTCTTTTTCAAACTCTTCAAACGCTTTGTCTTTAGCGTCGTTCATTGCTTTATCGATTTCTTCCGCTTTATCTTTAATCACACTTTCAATTTCATCAGGGAATTGATTGCGAAGTTCTTTTAAAGTCGTTTCAAAAGACTTCATAGTGTTAATAAGTCCACTAATTGCGGTGTCAGCAATTTGTTTAACTGATGTAAGCATTGCGCTTGCAGTTTCATATTCAAGTTTAGCAGCGGTAAGTTGTGCTTCTAATGCTATTTTAGTTAAACTGTCTGCTTCGGCAAGCGACTTTTCAAGTTCTAAAATTTCAGCCTTTTTGTCGTGAAGGTTAGAAAGCGCTTGTTGATATTCGCTTTCAGAATCTACAAAATAGTCGTACTGCGCTTGTTCAATAGCCTTTATTGCGTCTTGATAATTTTCAAGCGCTTGATTGTATAAAGTTATCATTGATTGATAAGTTTGGTCAAGTCCTGCTATAAGTTCAGCCGTTTTTTCATACGACGCTAACTTAAATTGATAAGACTTCATTTTGTAGTAAGTTTCTCTTAACGCTTCGTTTGAAAGTTTAGCGCATTCAACGCGCGACTGTTTAAGTTTTTCTAAAAGTTGCTCGTTATCCATTGCGTTAATTTCTTCTTCGGTAAGTTCAGGATAGCATTTTGCAACTACTTTTTTAAGAGCGTCTTCTTTCATTGCTTCGACTTTTTCAAGGTTTGCCTTTATTCCAGACTCATCTAAAAAACTCTTAACTTTTCCCGATACTTTTTTGTAAAGAGCATCAACTTCTTCTTCGTATCCTGAAATACTAATTTTAACGTTGTTTTTATCCGCCGAAACGTTGCCTTTTACTATGTAACCAGATTGCGTTGCAAGTTCAACTACAAATTCCGCCGCTTCGTCTGCAGTTTTACCAACGAAAACTTCGCCCGATACGAGCAAGTCGCCATCGTCGTTAAGACCGGTTACGCTAACAACGTTATCGTCTTTATCAAGAATAAACTCAATGCTTGGGTTTATATCAACGGTCATACGCTTAGTTTCCGTTGTTTGTGGTTGCTCTTCTTTACACGAAACAAGACCAACAAGTCCTACGACAACAATAGCCATTGAAAGTAAATAACTTAAAAATTTTTTCATATTTTAGCCTCCTTAACGTTGCTTTCACTTATTAAACAATTTAAACTTCAATTTTGTTGAGTTAATTTTTATTTTTTTGAAATTTGTCGTTATAACCTGCTTGCGCTTTACGTTTAAGCGTTTGCGCTTTTTCTTTTATCATATCTTTAGACTTTTGCATATACTCGTCTACGTTTGACGGTCTTTCTGTAAACTTTTCAAAATTGCTTTGAAGTTGTGAAGTTAAAGCATCGTCTGGTATAAGCAAAGAAATTTCAGATATTAACGCATTAAATTCCGTTTGGTCGTGCGCAGAATTTATATGGTTTAAAATTTGTAAATAAATGGATGCGACGTCTAAATTATTATAGATTTCACTTAAAGCGGTAAAAGTTATAATACTGTCTATTTCAATATCGTATTTATTTTTAAATTCAATAATCTTTTTATCCGCTTCGTTTAATAAAAACTGTAAACTTTTATCGTGTATTTGATTTTTTATGAAATCAAGTTCTTTAATAACCCAATAATCTAACTCTACGCCAATATTAAATTCTTCGTTTAACTTATCTTTTACTTGCTGTAAAGTAACTTCTAAAGTTTGTAAATCGCTTTTTTTAGAAAGCATAATTTTATAATAATTTTCTACCGTTTCTGTCGCAAACTTTTTAAACTCTCCAGTATAATTTTTGTTAAAGTCTTCATCGGTAATGGTTACGTTGCGCTCAATTTCAAGCGGAATAACGTTATTTAATTGACTTATAAAATCGCTTGCCGTTTGATAAGAAAACCCTAACTTTTCAGCAGTATTTTTAAGACTTTCACTAGATACGCTTACAAGCGCTGAAAGGTTATTATCATTTACAAACTGAGAGATTTTACCTTTTAGTTCATTTTCTAAACTGCTACTTTTATCACTGTTTTCATTTGAAACGGTAATTGATACGGCATTGACTTCTGTTTCATCTGAAATAAACCCGTACTCAACGCATTTTTCTATTAAAATTTCAAGTCCGTCGCTTATCTTTTTACCCTTTAAATTTTCAACTAAACCGTCTTCAATCAAAATAACGTCAGCATCGGTATTTGAACTTGAAACGGACACGATTTCGTCGTTGCCATTGGCTACCAGTTTAATTTTTGGGTTGACTTCTAAACAAATAACGGAATTTTCATTATAGGTATAACCTCCGTTTCCGCCCTTTAAAGCAAATGGCAATATAACCAAACATATTAACACAAGCGACAGTGCAAACGCCGTTACCATTCTAAACGCGTTAGTTTTAAAAAAAGATTTTTTGTTTTCTTCAACTATTTCATTAGTAGGGAAAGGCGCGTTTTTAACGTTTTCACTCATATTTGGAACGATATTTTCTAGTTCAGCGTTTAAGATTTTTTTAAGTTTCATTCTTTCCCTCCTTTTTGTAAAAATTCTTTAAGTTTTTTTATTGACGTTTTGTATTTACTCGTAACCGTGCCTGTCGGCATTTGTAATAAATCGCCTATTTCTCTGTGTTTATAACCCCATAAAACGTGTAAAATAACGACTTGTTTTTCTTCTTGATTTAACGCTTTATTTAAAGCCTCGAAAACTTCCAAACTACCTTCACGCCCACTTTCGCTTACGTTTAATAACGCGTCGGCGTCTAGATCGCCCTTATTGTATTTTTTTAAGTCGTTAAGCGCTTGATTTTTAGCAATTTGCAATATCCACGCCTTAGCGTTAGTTCCGCTTTTATATGTATGAGCGTTTAATTTAATTTTCAAAAAAGCGCTTTGAAGCCCGTCTTCAGTATTGTGGCGATTATTGTAATACGAATATAAAAACGCGTATACACCCTTTGCCGTTTCCTTATATAATAAAGAAAAAGCATCGGCATCACCCTTACCAACTAAAGTAAGCGTTTTATCTAAGTCTTTGCTATTCATTTCCCGTTTTCCTTTTGTTTTCACTTATTAAACAATTCTAAGCGTTGTTTTGTTGAATTTGTTTTATAATTTTTTTTACAATAAATAAATTTTTATTTAATTTTACTCTTTTTGCATTTTTATTGCTAATATTTTTTAAACTTTTTTTAAATTTTTTATTAAAATCGTTTGACAATTATAATTAAATTGATTAGAATTACAACATATTAAATGCGATGATGATATTAAGCGTTTGTAATACGCACTTTCAGAGAGCCGTTGGTTGGTGTAAAACGGTAGGCGCTACAAGGGCTGTCTCGTATCGGAGCAGAGTTTCTGAAAGTTTAGTAAGAAATTACGGGCGATCCCGTTATAGGTCAGGGATATGATTGTATCCTATCGAGTGGTTTCTTTTATGAAACAATACGGGTGGTACCGTGGACTTTGAAGTTCATCCCGCAGAAGCATTTAACGTGTTTCTGCGGTTTTTTATTTTATTTATTTGTGAGGTATATTATGAAAAAAGTATTAGTATCAGATTTAACGTTACGCGCATTGAATGAAGAAAGTAAAAAAATTCTTACTTTCCGTGAAAAACTTGCTATTGCTACTAACCTAGCAAAGACGGGCGTTGACGCTATCGAACTACCTTTTGTATCTGCAAGTAAAGAAGATTCAGTAGTTTACCGCACTATTTCTCAATCAATAGAAAACGCAACCGTTTGTATCCCTTGCGGATTAACTGAAGAAGAAATTCAAAGCGCTTACAACTGCGTTAAAGACGCGAAAAATATTCGCATGCAAATAATCGTTCCTGTTTCTACCGTTCAAATGGAATACATTTATCACTACAAAGCGCCTAAAATGCTTGATAAAATTGCTAACGCCGTTAAAAAAGCAAGCGAATACACAACAGAAATTGAAGTTGTTATGAAAGACGCTACGCGCGCTGAAGACGGGTTTGCCGTAAAAGTAGCAAAAACTGCTAAGGAAAACGGCGCAAAATACGTTACCGTTTGCGATGACGGCGGTGTTTGTTTCCCTGAAGAATTTGCTAAAATTATTAAAGATATTAAAGACGGTTGCGACGTTTTAGTTTTCGCTCAACCTTCTAACGCTCTTAATATGGCTATGGCAACGGCTATTGAATGTATTAAAGTGGGCGCGGACGGTGTAAAAACTTCTACAAGCAATAAACAATATCTTAAAATTGATGATTTTGCCGACGTTTTACGCGCTAAAGGCGATGCTATTAAAGTTACTTCTAACCTTGACGTTACCGCTATACATAACATAGTAAATAACGTTGTTGGGGACGTTGCAAAAGCAAAAGACGTTGAAGTTACAGTTGCAAGTGAGAATACTATCACTTTAAACGATAATTGTACCATTAAAGATTTAGCAACTCAAATTACGGCGCTTGGATACGACATTTCTGATGAAGATATTGGAAAAGTTTACGAAGAATTTAAACGCGTCGCATCTAAAAAGAACGTAATAGATGCAAGAGAACTTGAAGCAATTATCGCCACTACCGCCATGCAAGTACCATCTACTTATCACCTTATAAGTTACGTTGTAAATAGCGGTAACATAATTACTGCAACTGCTAACATTACCCTTGAGAAAAACGGCGAAAAAATTAGCGGTGTTTCAACGGGCGACGGTCCTATCGACGCTGCATTCCACGCAATTGAGCAAATTATTGGCCACCACTACGAACTTGATGATTTCCAAGTTCAAGCAGTTACTAAAGGTAGAGAAGCGGTTGGTTCTTCAATTATTAGACTTCGCGCTAACGGTAAAATTTATTCTGGCAACGGTGTATCTACCGACGTTGTAGGCGCTTGTATCCGCGCGTACGTTAACGCTCTTAATAAAATTGTTTACGAGGAAAACTAATATGAAACTCTCTTTTTGTTCTAAACAAGTAAACGCCCCTTCCTTTTTAGACCTTTGCAACTTAACGGCTAATTACGGATTTTCGGGCTTTGAAATATATGATGCTAAGGCTGAGGCTATCAAGCATAAAGACAGTATTTTTAACCCTTCCGCTATGGCGGGGGCAAAACGTAAACTCGTAAATCGCCATATTGCTATTAGCGCTATAAAATTCCCTGAAAAAGTTAATGAAAACGTTGACGTTGCTTCTCTTACTGAATACGTTGAGTTGTGCGCTATGGCAACGTGTTATAACCTTATTTTTGAACTTGGCGAAATTACCGATTTGCAACTTTTTAAAGCGGTTATTTCTCCAACTATAAAAACTGCCGAAAAATTAGGCGTTAATCTTTTAATTGAAACGAGAGGCAAATACGCCGAAACAAGTAAAATTTTAGATGTAATTAACGCTTTTGAAACGGCGGTACTCGGCGTATCTTGGGATATTCGCCAAACGTTTTTTAACGCAAAAGAAACTGCCGACCAAACTATACAAACGCTTGGCGCGTATATAAATTACGTTAGAATTGGCGACAAAAAAGACGGCAAAAACGTTCTTATTGGCGACGGTGACCTTCCCGTTGAAGAATTTATGAACGCCCTTAAATCTCTTAATTACGACGGTTTCGTTTGCGCTGAATGGAATGACGAAATAACTGACGAAGATATAGTTTTAACTCATTTTACGAACTTTATTGATAGAGTTACGGGCGATAACGTTAATACTCGTCCCGTATACTATAACCGCTCTAAAACTGGCACTTTCCCTTGGAAAAAATACGAAGTTATCGATTTAACTTTCTCAGAAGTTCTCGATGAAATGGCTACGAGATATCCCGACCAATACGCGTTTAAGTACACAACGCTCGACTATACTCGCACTTACTCTCAATTCCGTGACGACGTTGACCGCGTTGCCGCTTCGCTTATATCTCTTGGCGTTAAACCAGGCCATCACGTTGCAATTTGGGCAACTAACGTTCCTGAATGGTTTTTAACGTTTTGGGCAACAGTAAAAATTGGCGCGGTACTCGTTACAGTAAACACCGCTTACAAAATTCACGAAACGGAATACCTTCTTCGTCAATCTGACACGCACACTTTAGTTATGATTGAAAGTTGCAAAGACTCTGACTATAAAGCAATTATGGAAGAACTTTGCCCAGAACTTGAAAACCTTACCCCTGGTAGTCCGTTATATTCTAAAAAACTTCCTTTCCTACGCAACATAGTTACGGTTGGTTTTAAAATGAAAGGTTGTCTTGAATGGAAAGAAATGCTTGACCGCTCTTCGCTTGTTCCTAAACAAGAAGTTTTAAGACGCGCATCATTTGTTAAGCCTGACGACGTATGTAATATGCAATACACGTCTGGAACAACGGGTTTCCCTAAAGGCGTTATGCTTACCCACCGCAATATTATAAATAATGGTAAAACTATCGGCGATAGAATGGATATTTCAACTGCCGACCGTATGATGATTCAAGTACCTATGTTCCATTGTTTCGGCATGGTACTTTCAATGACTAACCTTATGACTCACGGCGGAACTATTTGCCCTATGCCGTATTTCTCGCCTAAATCTTCACTTGCTTGTATTAACGACGAAAAAATTACTTGTTTTAACGGTGTTCCTACAATGTTTATTGCAATGTTTGCGCATGAAGACTTTGCTAAAACAGACTTTTCGTATATGCGTACGGGTATAATGGCAGGCGCTAACTGTCCGCCCGAACTTATGAGAAAGGCTGCAGCTGAAATGAACATGAAAGAAATTATAAGCGTTTACGGTCAAACTGAAGCATCGCCTGGCTGTACGATGGGCGAAGTTAACGAAGACCTTGACCACCGCGTTGAAACGGTAGGTAGCGCTTTCCCCGGCGTTGAATGTAAAATTATCGACCCCGAAACGGGCGATGATCTTCCCGATGGTATGAACGGCGAGTTCGTAGCGCGTGGCTTTAATATAATGAAAGGCTACTACAAAATGCCTAAGGCTACCGCTCAAACTATTGATAAAGACGGTTGGCTTCACAGCGGTGATATTTGTTGCCGTACGCCAGACGGATATTATAAGGTTACTGGCAGACTTAAAGATATGATTATTCGTGGTGGCGAAAACCTTTACCCTCGTGAAATTGAGGAATTTTATTTAACTCACTCTAAAATTAAAGACGTTCAAGTAGTAGGCGTGCCCGACCACCGTTACGGTGAAGAGGCTTGCGCGTGGATAATTTTAAAAGACGGCGAAACGTCTGACGCAAATGAAATGACTGAATACGGTAATTCGCACATGGCTAAACATAAAGTTCCACGTTATTTTATATTTGTAAAAGAATTTCCAATGAACGCCGCAGGCAAAATTTTAAAATATAAAATGAAAGAAACTTCAGTTGAAATGCTTAATCTTAAATAAGTATTTGTTAGTTTAAAAAACTTTTTTGTTGCGTTTTTACGCTAAATTTTACTTAAAGCAACCTAAATATTAAACGACACACTATCGAAATCGGACACTTTTTTAAAAATATGTCCGATTTCGATAGTATTTTTATTCTACTATTGGTAGAGTTTTAAAAATAATAGTAAAACCACATACGTTAAGTAATTTTTTAAGCGTTGTCCACGACTTTTAAAAAATTTAAAAAAATTTAAAAAAACGCAAAAAAGTACTTGACATTGATTTTTTTAAGGTGTACAATCAACCTATCAATTAAATAAAAGGCTATGACGAAGACGGCGTTAACCGTATATTTTACAGAGAGTCGATGTTGGTGAAATTCGATAAATTAAAGTTAACATGCTTATCACTTCCGAGCCGAAAACTTGAAATTTTAGTAGGGTTTTCCGTGATTGCTGCGTAAAGGCATAGGGCTTGTTGGAGCCTGAGTGGTATGAGTTTTCATACAATTTGAGTGGTACCGCGAATTATATTCGTCTCAAAGAAATTTGAGGCGATTTTTTTATTTTTCGCACTCTACTTCCAACAAAAAAACACGGAGGATAGAAAAATGAACACAACTAACACAAGACTTGTAGAAATTGCAACGCGTATAAAAGAATTGCGCGAAATTATGGGATTTTCTACTGCAGAAATGGCTTTAAAAACTGAAGTGTCTGAAAACGATTACGCAAGTTATGAAAGCGGTAATGTTGATATTCCGTTTTCATTTATTTACAAATGCTCGCTTATTTTCGACGTTGAACTTACCGAACTTTTAGAAGGTCATTCCGCTCACCTTTCAAGCTATACGGTAACAAGAAAAGGTCGAGGTCAAACAACTGCTAAAGAAGATGGTATAGACATTAAAAACCTTGCGCCTAAGTTTAAAAATAAACTTGCTCAACCCTATTTCGTTCGTTACGAATACGATAGTGCGCAACAAAATAAACCTATTCATTTAACCACTCACAACGGTCAAGAATTCGACCTTGTTTTAAAAGGTAAACTTAAAGTTCAAGTAGGAAGCCACGTTGAAATTCTTAACGAAGGCGATAGTATTTATTACGATAGTTCTACTCCGCACGGTATGATTGCCGTTGACGGTGAAGCGTGTGAATTTTGCGCGGTAGTTTTAACGGGTGATAATACTAAGGAAGAAAAAGTTAGCGAAAGTATCGTTCGCGCTAAAGACACCGAAAAACTCATTTGCGAAAAATTCGTTAAACCCGTTGAAGACGAGAACGGCAAACTTAAAAGTATTTCTTTTGAAAACACTAACACGTTTAACTTTGGTTTTGATATAGTTGACGAAATAGCAACGAAATACCCAGAAAAACTTGCTATGCTTCACCTTGACGTTAATAAAAACGAACGCCGTTTTACGTTTAGAGATATTAAACATCATTCTAATCAATGCGCAAACTACTTTACTTCACTCGGTATTAAAAAAGGCGATAAAGTTATGCTCGTACTTAAACGCCATTATCAATTTTGGTTTGCTATGGTTGCCCTTCATAAAATCGGAGCAGTTGCAATACCTGCAACAAACCAACTTAAAGAACACGATTTTGAATACCGTTTCAACGCTGCCGGCGTAAAAGCAATAGTTTGTACTAGCGACGGTAACGTTGCCGAAATAGCAGAAAAAGCGGCTGAAAAATGCCCTACCGTAGAAAGAAAAATTATTGTTGGAAAATGTCGTGACGGTTGGCATAATTTCGACGAAGAATATAAACTTTTCTCGAGAAAATTCGTACGTCCTGACGATTGCTCGGCTGGCGACGACACCGCTCTTATGTTCTTTACGTCAGGCACGACCGGCAATCCTAAAATGGCTGCGCATAAACACACTTACGCGCTCGGTCATTTCGTAACCGCTAAATATTGGCATTGTTGCGAGCGCGACGGTCTTCACCTTACCATTTCAGACACGGGCTGGGGTAAATCGCTTTGGGGTAAACTTTACGGACAATGGCTTTGCGAGGGCGCGGTATTCGTTTACGACTTTGATAAGTTTGATGAAAAAGACATTCTTCCTATGTTTAGTAAATATCAAATTACTACTTTCTGCGCTCCACCAACTATGCTTCGTATGTTAATTAGAGGAAACCTTTCAGACTACGACCTTTCGTCTATCCACCACATGACGACGGCTGGCGAAGCGTTAAACCCTGAAGTATTTAAGAAATTTAAAGAAGCAACAGGGCTTGAAATTATGGAAGGCTTTGGTCAAACGGAAACGACGCTCGTTATCGCTAACCTTTTTGGCGACGTTCCTAAAATAGGCTCTATGGGTAAAGCGTCTCCGCAATTTGATATCGATATAGTTGATAACGACGGTAAATCGGTTGCTCCTGGTGAAGTTGGTGAAATCGTTGTTCACACTAATAAGTCTATCCCTTGCGGTCTTTATAAAGAATATTACCTTGACGAAGAAAAAACTAAGGAAGCTTGGTATGACGATATTTATCACACAGGCGACACCGCTTGGCGCGATGAAGACGGCTATTTTTGGTACGTTAGCCGTAAAGACGACGTTATCAAGTCGTCGGGCTACCGCATAGGACCTTTTGAAATTGAAAGCGTAATTATGGAACTTCCGTACGTCGTTGAGTGTGGCGTTTCGGCAGTGCCTGACGAAATTAGAGGTCAAGTAGTAAAAGCAAGTATCGTTTTAACTAAAGGTACGGAACCTACTGAAGAACTTAAAAAAGAAATTCAAAATTACGTTAAATCTCATACCGCTCCATACAAATATCCGCGTGTCGTTGTATTTAAAGACGAACTTCCAAAAACTATTAGCGGTAAAATTCAACGTAACAAACTTTAACAGTTTAATAAATTAAACGTTAAAAGGCTTGAAATTATGTTGACACTATAAAATTTTAATGATATAATTTTGTAAATTGAAAATTTAATTTTAACGACTTTGACGAAGAGTGTATTAGAAAATTTCGGCATAGAGATACGGTGGTTGGTGTAAACCGTAACGAAAATTTTATTACTGTAACTTCCGAGTCGGAAGGAAGAAAGGTAAATCCGAGTAGACCCTTCCCGTAGGTGTGGCGTTAACGCATTGCCAAATGGCTAAAGTGGTGCGATTATTCGTACAATTTGAGTGGTACCGCGGGATATAAATTACTTTATACTCGTCTCAAGGAATTTACTTGAGACGGGTTTTTTGTTACCGTCTCGTAGGAGGTTTTAATGAATTCAGCAACAGGTCTTGAATTTAAAATTCAAGAAATGGCTCAACGTATAAAAACGCTTAGAGAAATCGTTGGGCTTACAACTAATGAAATGGCTCTCAAAACGGGCGTATCAGAGCAAGAATATATCGATTGCGAAAGCGGTAAAAGCGACCTTAACTTTGCTTTCTTATATCGTTGCGCGCTTGCCCTTAACGTTGACGTTACCGAAATTATTGAAGGTTCAAGTCCAAGACTTGCAGGCTACACGGTAACTCGTAAAGGTCAAGGTCAACAAATTCAAAAAGCGCACGGTATGACGTATTTTAACTTGGCGTCGGCTTTCAAAAATCGTATTGCCGAACCGTTATACGTTATTTCAGAATACGACGAAAAAGCGCAAAACGCCGATATTGAACTTACTACTCACGAAGGTCAAGAATGCGATATCGTTGTTAAAGGCGTTTTAAAAGTACAAGTGGGCGACCATATTGAACTTTTACGCGAAGGCGACAGTATTTATTACGACAGTTCTACTCCTCACGGTATGATTGCTGCTGAAAATCAAGACTGTATTTTCTACGCAATAGTGCTTAACCCTGCGCACGAGCCTATATCTAAACTTATTCACGGTGGCGCTAAAGAGTTCGTTGCTAAACAAACTAATAAGCCTACCGTTAAAACTAAACGCGTTTGGAACGATTTTATTGTACCTATTGAAGATAGTACGGGCGCGTTACAATCTATCTCGTTTACTAACGAAGAAAATTTCAATATCGCTTTTGACGTTGTTGATAGATTAGGCCGCGAACAACCTAATAAAATTGCAATGGTACACGTTTCAAAAGATTTAACAGAAAGAACGTTTACTTTTGGAGATGTTAAGCGCGCATCGTCGCAAACTGCTAATTACTTTAAGTCACTTGGTATTAAAAAAGGCGATAAGGTTATGCTTATATTAAAGCGCCATTATCAATTCTGGTTTGCTATGATTGCCCTCCATAAAATAGGCGCTATAGCAATTCCCGCAACTAACCAACTTAAAGAACACGATATTACATACCGTCTTAATAAAGCGGGCGTTAAAATGATTGTTTGTACGCCTGATGACGGCGTTGCCGACGAAGTTGATAAGTCAGCCCTTCACTCACCTTGCTTACAAACTAAAGTTATAGTAAACGGCGAGCGTGAAGGTTGGCGTAATTTTGATGAAGAATATTGCTTATACACGGGTAAATTCGTACGCAACGAATTAAGTCCTAAGGGTGACGATACGATGCTTATGTATTTCACGTCGGGAACGACGGGTAATCCTAAGGTTGCTACTCACAACTACAAATACCCTCTCGGTCACTTTATTACGGCTAAGTATTGGCATTGCGTTAATCCAGACGGTTTACACTTCACTATTTCCGACACGGGCTGGGCTAAAGCGGCTTGGGGTAAACTTTACGGTCAATGGCTTTGCGAAGCGGGTATTTTCGTTTACGACTTTGATAGGTTTGACGCTAACGAAATTATGCCTATGTTCGCTAAATATAAAATTACTACTTTCTGCGCCCCTCCTACTATGCTTAGACTTATGATAAAACAAGACCTTTCACGTTTTGATTTATCTTCTATCGAGCATATGACGACGGCGGGCGAAGCGTTAAACCCTGAAGTTTTCCGTCAGTTTGAAAAAGCAACGGGCTTACAAATTATGGAAGGCTTTGGCCAAACTGAAACGACGGTTGCCGTTGCTAACCTTGTGGGAACAAAATCTCGCTTAGGCTCTATGGGTAAACCTGTTCCGTTATACAACATTAGCCTTGTTGACGGTAACGACAAGCCTGTTGCCGTTGGTGAAACGGGTGAAATCGTTATTGATATTTCTAAAGGTAACCCTTGCGGTTTATTTACGGGCTACTTTGACGATGAAGAAAAAACTAACGAAGTTCGCCACGACGGATTTTATCACACCGGCGACACCGCTTGGAAAGACGAAGACGGTTATTTTTGGTACGTTGGCCGTGTTGACGACGTTATTAAGTCGTCAGGCTACCGCATAGGACCGTTCGAAATTGAAAACGTTATTATGGAACTTCCTTACGTTTTAGAATGCGGTGTATCGGCTATACCTGATGAAGTTCGCGGTCAAATTGTAAAAGCAAGTATCGTTTTAGTTAAAGGCACTAACGCAACAGAAGAACTTAAAAAAGAAATTCAAGACTACGTTAAAAAACGTACCGCTCCATATAAATATCCGCGTGTGGTTGTGTTTAGAGATGAACTTCCTAAAACTACAAGCGGCAAAATTCAAAGAAATAAATTGTGATTATTATCATTATAAGGTGGTAAATATTATGAAATACGATATCAAAATAACTAAGACTAGCAGTCCTAAACAAAAACCTCAAGACGAAAGCAAATTGGGGTTTGGTAAAATTTTTACAGACCATATGTTCATTATGGAATATTCAACTGAAAAAGGCTGGCACGACGGCAGAATAGTTCCGTTTGGACCTATTCCTACCCACCCTGCTTCAACGGTATTCCACTACGGCGCTGAAATTTTTGAAGGTATGAAAGCATACCGCGCTACCGACGGTACTATTAGAATGTTCCGCCCTATGGAAAACGTAAAACGTCTTAATAAAAGCGCTGAAAGACTTTGCCTTCCTACGCTTGATGAAGAAGGCTGTCTTGACATTTTAAATAAAATTGTTGAACTTGAAAAAGATTGGGTTCCTCATAGCGAAGGTACTTCTTTATATATTCGTCCATTCATTTACGGTAACGACCCTCACCTTGGCGTTCACGCCGTACACAACGCAACGTTCGTAGTTATTTGTTCGCCTGTTGGCGCTTATTACGCTCAAGGTATCAATCCTGTAAAAATCGCTATTGAAAGCGAAGACGTTCGCGCCGTACGCGGTGGCACGGGTTACGCTAAATGCGGTGGTAACTACGCTGCAAGTATGCGCGCCGGTCAACGCGCCGAACAAAACGGTTATACTCAAGTTTTATGGCTTGACGGCGTTGAAAGAAAGTACATCGAAGAAGTTGGCGCTATGAACGTTATGTTTAAAGTTAACGGTAAAATTATTACTCCTATGCTTTCAGGCTCTATCCTTCCTGGTATTACGAGAAAATCTTGTATCGAACTTTTAAAGGGTTGGGGCTATGAAGTTGAAGAACGTCTATTCTCTGTCGACGAACTTTTTGAAGCGGCTGAAAACGGAACTTTAGAAGAAGCGTGGGGAACGGGAACTGCCGCAGTAGTTTCGCCAATCGGTCAACTTTATTATAAAGGCAAAGAGTACGTTGTATCGGGTAATAAAATTGGTAAAACCACTCAAAAACTTTACGATGAGCTTACGGGTATTCAATGGGGTAAAGTTGAAGATAAAAACGGTTGGAGTTATATAGTTTGCAATGGCTGATTACAAACCTAAGCGAATAACATTATTTGCAGGTCATTACGGTAGCGGTAAAACTAATATTGCCGTAAACTACGCGTTAAAACTCAAAAACGACGGGTATGCCGTAAAAATTGCCGACCTTGATATCGTTAATCCGTATTTTAGAACAAAAGATAGTCAGTTAGACTTAGAAAAAGCGGGAATACCGTTAATTTCACCCGCTTATGCAAATTCTAACGTAGACTTACCCGCCCTTCCGCAAGAAGTTTACAGTCTTGTTCAGCGTAGAGATTTTTACGCCGTTATGGATATTGGTGGCGACGACCGTGGCGCTTACGCTCTTGGTAGATATACCCCATACATCTTAGAAGAAAATAATTACGAAATGATTTTCGTTGCAAACTTTTATAGACCGCTAACAAGAACTGCTGAAGATGCGCTTGAAGTTATGCGTGAAATTGAAGTTGCGTGCGGTATCAAGTTTACCGCAATAGTAAATAACTCTAACCTTGGCAATTTAACTACTGCTAACGACGTTATAACTACTTACGATAAAACTGCTAAGTTGTCTAAACTAAGCAATCTACCCGTAATTTTTACGTCGGCAGAGAAAGAAGTTGCTAAAAATCTTGACGGTAACGTGTTAAGTTTAAATTTACAAAAAAAATATTTTGACGTTAAGGAGAAATAATATGGCAAAAGTTACTTTTAATTCGGACCTTTGCAAAGGTTGCAGTCTTTGTGTTGACGCTTGTCCGAAAAAGATATTAATAATTGCAAAAGACAAAATAAACGCTAAAGGACATTCGCCTGCGGAAATTACAGACCAAGAAAAGTGTATAGGTTGCGCTTTTTGCGCCACTATGTGCCCTGATTGTGTAATTACCGTAGAAAAATGAGGTGATAAAAATGAATGATAAAGTTTTAATGAAAGGTAACGAAGCAATCGCCGAAGCTGCAATCAAGGCTGGTTGTCTTCACTATTTTGGATATCCTATAACCCCACAAACTGAAATTGCCGCGTATATGGCTAAGCGTATGCCTAAAATTGGCGGAACTTTCCTTCAGGCAGAAAGCGAAGTTGCCGCTATCAATATGGTTTACGGCGTTGCTGCGGCAGGTTTTAGAGTTATGACTTCTTCGTCAAGCCCAGGCGTTTCTCTTAAACAAGAAGGTATTTCTTACATAGTAGGCGCTGACCTTCCCGCTCTTATAGTAAACGTACAACGCGGTGGCCCTGGTCTTGGCGGTATTCAACCGTCGCAAAGCGATTATTTCCAAGCAACTAAAGGTGGCGGACACGGTGACTATCACCTTATAGTTTTAGCGCCAGCGTCAGTTCAAGAAATGGCTGACCTTACCGTTAAAGCGTTTGATTTAGCGGACAAATACCGCGTTCCATCAATGCTTTTAACTGACGGTACGTTAGGTCAAATGATGGAGCCTGTCGAGTTTAAAGAAATTAACCAAACTAAAATTGACAAGCCTTGGGCGGTTAACGGAACTAAAGGCGAGCGCGAACACAACGTTGTAAATTCACTCTACTTAAAGCCTGAAGTTTTAGAAAAAACTAACTTTGAACGCTACGAAAGATACAAAGCCATCGAGCAAAACGAAGTTATGTACGAAGAATTTATGATGGACGATGCTGAATACTGCGTCGTTGCATACGGTATTGCTTCACGTATTTCTAAAAACGCCGTTGTTGAAGCGAGAAATCAAGGCATTAAAGTTGGTTTAATTCGCCCTATTACGTTATGGCCTTTCCCAACTGAAATTTTAAATAAAACGGCTGATAAAGTTAAAGGTTTTATTTCGGTAGAACTTTCTATGGGTCAAATGATAGAAGATATTCGTTTGGCTACTAACTGCAAAAAGCCAGTTGTTTTATGCAACCGTTCAGGCGGTATGATACCTTCACCTGAACAAGTGCTTGAAAGTATAAAAAATCTTAAAAAGGAGAATGAATAATGAAAACAGTTTTTGAAAAACCAAAAGCATTAACGGACGCTCCTTTCCACTACTGCCCTGGTTGTACTCACGGTATTATTCACCGTTTAGTAGCAGAGGCAATAGACGAACTTGGTATAGTAGGTAAGACTGTAGGCGTTGCGCCTGTTGGTTGCGCCGTTATGGCATACGATTATTTTGCTTGCGATATGGTTGAGGCCGCTCACGGTAGAGCCCCTGCCGTTGCTACCGGTTTAAAACGCGCTATGCCTGAAAATATTATTTTCACTTATCAAGGCGACGGCGACTTAGCGTCGATTGGTATGGCTGAAACGGTACACGCCGCTACTAGAAATGAAAATATTACTATAATATTCGTTAATAACGCAATTTATGGTATGACGGGCGGTCAAATGGCTCCTACTTCACTTCCTGGTCAAGTGACTCAAACTTCACCTTATGGTAGAGACGTTAAAACTGCGGGTATGCCTATTAAAGTAAGCGAACTTTTATCGTCGCTTGACGCTCCGCATTATATAGAACGCGTTGCCGTTAATAACGTTAAAAACATTAGAAACGCTAAAAAGGCAATACTTAAAGCATTCAAAAACCAAGTTGAAGGAAAAGGCTTCTCTCTTATTGAAGTTGTATCAACTTGCCCTACAAACTGGGGTATGACTCCTGCTAAGGCTCTTCAATGGGTTGATGAAAAAATGATTCCTTACTATCCGCTTGGCGTTTATAAAGATAAAGACGCTGTGATTAAGGAGGGTGAATAATGACTACTCAAATTTTAATTGCCGGATTTGGCGGTCAAGGCGTACTTTTTGCTGGTAAATGCCTTGCTTATGAAGGTTTATTTGAAAATAAACAAGTTAGTTGGCTTCCTTCTTACGGCCCTGAAATGCGTGGCGGTACGGCTAACTGTAGCGTTATTATTAGCGATACACCAGTTGGCTCGCCTATCGTAACGTATCCTGACGTTTTAATTGCAATGAACTTACCTTCGCTTGATAAATATGAAAACGACGTTACTAAAAATGGTAAAGTATTTATTGATAGCACCCTTATTTCAAGAAAGGTTACGCGCGAAGATATTTCGGCTTACTACATTCCCGCAACTAAAATGGCAAACGATAATGGAACTCCTACCCTTGCAAATATGATTATGCTTGGTAAAATGATTAAAGAAACAGGCATTGTTGCGTTTGATAGCGCCGTTGAAGCAATGAAGAAAGTTGTATCTGCTAAACACGCAGACTTGCTTGAAGCAAACATTAAAGCGCTTAAAATGGGTTACGACTTTATTTAAAAAACAATATATAAAAAAGTGGTTTTCGTTTGAAAGCCACTTTTTTGATTGCAAAAATTTTAAAATTTAGTGTCATAAAGGTATTTACAAATTGAATTTGTCGTTTATAATGTAGGCAGTACGAACATTTGTTCGTTACTAAATATCGGAAGAATATTGCTTAAATTAAAAAACTTCCGTAAAAAAATAAGCAGTAATAATAGTTAAAGTCGAAACTAAACGCGGATAAATTTATCCGCGTTTAATTACTGCAAAAAAGGGGGCGAAACAATGTAAGATTTAACAAAACCGTATAAAAAAATAAAATATTGGAGGAAAAAAATGGGTATAATTAAAATTAATGGTAAAAATAACGAAATTCAAGTAAAGCAAACAAATGAAACAAATTCCGCTGTAACGGTGGAAGAAAATCAAACTAAATTATTAAAAAAACTATCAAAAAAAGAAAAAAGGTCGCCAGTATTAAGCGCCGACGACGAAAAGACAACTGAATATAGTAAAACGTACGTTTTAAATAATAAAACGCGCAAAACAATAATACATTCAAGCCCAGTAAACTACTTTGACGAGACCGAAAAAGAATGGAAAGAAATAGATAACGAGTTTACTAAAAACTCTATTGGCTATCAAAGTAAAATGGGAAAATACAAATTAACTCTTAACTGTTTAGACGGTAGTTCCGACTTAATGATTAGCGGTAACGGTAAAAAACTTAGTTGGAAATTTTTAAATGCAACTAAAAAAAATATAAACGCAGTAAAAGTTAGTAAAGAAGGCAAGTTAGGCAAAGCGATTTATGAAAACATTTCAAGCGGAATAGATTTAGAATATATTACGCAAAACAACAATTTAAAAGAAAATATTATAGTAAATAAAAAGCAAGACAAGTACGAATACTCTTTTAGTATAAAAACTGAAGCCTTAAAATTAAGACTTGGCGAAGACCAAAAATCAATTGAATTATACGACGAAATCACAAACAACGTAGAGTTTATTATTCCAGCGCCGTATATGTACGACAAAAACGGCGCGCATAGTGACGACGTTAATTACGAAGTAACCAATACGGCAAACGGCGAATATGTGTTTACGGTAAAAGCGTCAAGCGAATGGATAAACAGTAACGAAGTAGTTTTACCCGTAACGATTGACCCGCAAATTTTAACGGCTCGCCCCGAAGTTATGTCGTTTAGTTACGCTCAGACAAACAAAGCCTCAGGCTATTACAATTCGTATATAAATAACTCGTTAAAAGTAGGTATAATCGGTGACGTTAAATATAAAGCAAAAATCACCATCAATAAACAAAAATTAGCCTTGAATACCGAACGCATTAAACGAATGAGATTGTACTTAACGTCAACTTATCAAACACATAACACGTTTATAGTAAACGGAGATAGCGAGAACCCGTATACTCAAAACTCAAAAGTATGCTCTTTTGATATTTTAGACGGTTTTACGTCGGCAAGCGATAGTTACGTTTTTGAATTAACACCAAGCGGTAATGACTACACCGAGTTTTACGCGGTAAACGGAAATCGCCCGTATATCGAAATTGAATACGTTGCAGACGATTATATCAAGCACTACAAACGCTCTTACGACTTAGTAGGCGGAATAAGTGGCGAGTTTAACGTATCGACTGGCGAATTTAACGAAAGTTTTACGTCTATTTCAAGCGATAATTCAGCAATGGGAATACCTGTAACCCACCACTTTAAACGTAGCGAGCAAGACTTTAACGTAGGCGATAATTTCCGCCTTAACCTTAACGAAACTTTTGAAAAGAACACAAACTCGCAAAGTGAAATGACTTATATCTACACCGACGAGCGCGGTAATATGCACGGTTTTGAAAAGCACTATTACTATTACGTTGACGGCGTAAAAACTTACGTTAACAAAGAAAACGTAACGATTGAAAGCGACGGCGCGTTAAAGTATAACGACTACACCGTAGAAGTAGAGCATAGGTCAGACACAGGCTTAAAAGCGGTAACAACTTTTGACGGACTTAAAAATATACAATTTTTTGAACACCGTAGCGATGAACAAAAACAACTTGAAGAGCAAATTAAGTCATATAAATCTACCCTTAAAGAGTTTGCAATTTACAGTAAAGACACAAATGGTAACGTTACGTTAAGTTTTAAAGACGTTTTAGACAATAAAATTAGTTATGCTGAATTTATTGAAACTTTTGAAAGTAGCAATAAAAATATGATTTTGACACCAGCGGACAACATACAACGCTACATGTTAATATGCGAAAAAGATAAAACAGGTAGAGTGTTTAGCAATACTAACGTTGTTAGAGAATTGCCAAAAGATTTATCAATGTACGAACAATTAGGCTCAATTTACGTTTCATTATATAGTTGTCAATCTAGATTACTCAACATTTTAAAAAATGTTGTTAATATGTCAGAGTCGCACTCAGTCTATGAAAATATTTCATCTTTATATATTGTTTATGAAAATTCTTGGGAAGATGATATAATTTCAACTACTGTATACGGCGGAGATAACCCAAATACAGCAATTACTGGTGGCGAAATAATAGAATTATTAAGACAATATAATTTGTATATAACGTTAAAAAATAATCAATATAGAGATATTAATTATTCATTGTCTAATATTCGTTATCAAATTGAGTTAATCGAAGACAAATCAACCGATTATTACCAAACTTTAACAACCTACTATAAAGAGTTGGTAAACTGTCAAGCAAAACTTGAAAAACTTAAAAAAGAAACCCCGGTAAACTTTATTACTGACGGAAAAATCTTTAAAGGTTATAACGAAAACGGTAGATTTGTAACTTTATTAGATAGTAGCGAAAATTACGCTGTTATCGAGTACGAAGATTACAAAATTAACGAAACTCAAAAAGGCGAAAGAATATCGCGCATGTACGACCAAAACGGTAACGAAGTTAAGTTCAATTACGGTAAAACAAGTAATTTATTAACAAGTATTGTAGGCGTAAACGGTAAAAAAGTAACCTTTAACTACAATTATTCTAGCAAAGACTTAACAAGCGTAAATTGGTACAGCAAAAATAAATTAACCTTTAGTTATAACAACTATGGCTATATTGAAAATATAGTTAAAGACGCAACTAAAGTAGTAACAACCCGAGCCAACGGCAAACTATGTGGTTTAACTTGGTATAACTTGCTAAAGTCAAGCCCTACTAAAATAGACGATTTAGTAATATACTACGAGCAAAAAGCAAATACCAACGTACCAAAAGTAACGTTCGAGCATGAAAAAACAAAAGAAGTAGTAACACTTGACGGTTACGGATATTTATCTGGAATATACGTTCAAGACGACGGCATTTATACCAAAGTAGAAAAGCACGAGTACGTTCCGTATAGACTAAACAACTTAGTACAGTCTAATCCGCATTACAAAGTAACTACTGCTCCTAAAAAATTCTTATTCACTCAAGAATTACCACAAAACGAAAGCGAGTGGGACGTTGTAACCAAATTCTTAAACGAGTTTAATAAAGTAACAAAACAAACAACTTCTGAAGTAGATTACATAACAAAAAACGGCGTAACTTATTCTAAGAGCGAAGAAACTGTTTACGTTTATGACGACGAGCAAAACTTAACTTCCGAAACTCTTACCGAAAAGCATAACCAAAAAAACGTTCCAGTTTACTATACTCGCACAACGACAACTAACTATTACTACAATACTAAAAATCAGTTAGTAAAAACTGAAACTTACGTTAGCGGTAAAGAGTTAACTGACGGCGTGCAAATTGAAGAAAAGTATTACGACGTTAAAGGTAACGTAGTTAAAGCGGTTAAGTATAATAGTTTAGACGCGTCTTCAAAACTCTATACTCAAACTGAGTACGACGAAAGCGGAAAAACTATTGCCGAATACGACCAAACAGGCGAAAACAAAACGACGTTAGACTATTTAGGCAATGCCGTTGCTAACGAAACTTTAGCAAACGGTAGCAAACTCGGTTACGGTAGAGATGCTGACGACAGCGTAACGTCAATTACTCAATCTACGGCGGACGGCGAAGAAAACAGCACTCAAAAAATTTACGAAAACGGCTTAGTTAAAAAAGTAATAAGCGGTAACGTTGAAGTTGAGTATGACTACACCGAAAAGAATAAAATTTCTTCAGTAAAACTCAACGGTGTTGACAATTATATTAAATACGAGTATAATGATAATATAACCGACGAAG
>CALDOZ010000013.1 GCA_937912025.1 uncultured Clostridia bacterium
ACGGGCATTTGCCTTGATTTGCTTGCATTTAAACCGTTATATAAAAGCAAAAAATTATCTCATCACCTTAAAAATATACAACATTAAACCAACTAATAATTACGCAATACTACGTTTCTACTTTATCGTCTCGACCCAAATAGCCACAAAGGTCTATTGAAATTATAAAATATCGAAATCCTAAATAAAAAAGCACATTAATAAACTAATCGATATAAAAAGACACGCCATCATTTCATTTTGTGAAAAAATAGCGTGTTTTATTTTTGCTTAGAATAAAAATTTTAAAAAAGTCTGTAAAGCATTTAACTTTTTTTATGCCAAGACGGGTAAATTTCTTTTATAACGTCAAGATGCGATTCGCAATCGATATAATGAGGGAACATTTCAAGTTCTTTTTCGTTGGCGTTTGGCTTAAAAGCATTGTTTAATTGTGTAACGTAATGCTTCTTCATTGAGTTACAAAAATCTTTCCAACCGTCAAGCCATTTTCCGTTTTTAAGTTCTTCGTTGCGTTTATTTAATCCTTTTTTAATATCGCTTAAAACGTCGCCTTTTGCTTTTTCAATACCGATATCGTTAATTGCGGTTGGAATATAACTTACTTTCACTCCACTCTTTGTTAAGTCTACTTGACAAAGTAGTCCGGTATACCAACATTCTTCACGGTCTTTCCAAACAAAATGGTAATTGCCTTGACCATATAATATATGACAATTAGAATATTCCTCGTAACAACCAATGCAATGGGTATGTTGGCAAAGAATAATGTCCGCTCCTGATAGAGCAAGAGCGCGGCACGTTTCTACAAGCCTTGGCGAAGGGTAACGGCAATATTCTTTACCGCCGTGGAATATAACAATAACAGCGTCGGCTGTTGATTTTGCAGTCTTTATATCTTCTATCGTTTTGTATAAATTAAAAGGATTTGCGCCAAAGTTATTACTCATAGCGTATGTGTATTCGTGTTCCGCTACGTTAATAATAGCAACTTTTTCATCTCCTTTTTCAATATATAAAATTTTTCTTGATTCTTCGTCATTGTTGCCAACGCCAAAGTATTTTATGCCGTTTTCTTCAAGAATTTTCAGCATTTCTCTAGTTCCTTCTTCACAAAAGTCTACCGAGTGGTTATTAGCAAGAGCAACGTGTGTTATTTTCGCATTAACCAGACCGTTAACGCATAAAGAAGGGGCTTTAATATTAGGGCCTTTTTTAATAATAGGATTGTTCGTATCTGTAAGCACGCATTCAAGATTTACAATATAAGCGTCGCCCGTGTTAGTAATTTCGTTTAAATCGCCAAATAAAGCGTTAGCGTTACCGTCAATAAACAAACTTTGGTTTTCTAATGTGGGAACAACGTCTCCGCCTATAAAAAGTTTCATGTTTTACTCCTATTAAATATAGTAATTCGCTACTAAATTATAACACGTATATTTTTTTAGTCAAGGTTGAATTTGCAAATAAAGTATTTGTTTATGGTTAAATTTTAAGTAAATTTTTAATCAAAACACTAAAAATGTAAGAAAAAAGGGGTAAATATAGGGCAAATTTACAGTAATTTATGTAAAAGTGTTGACATAGATTTTTAAAAAGTTTAAAATGAACTAAAGACTAGTTAGGAATATAAGCAATATGGATAATAAGATTAAAGAATTTAATATTATCTCATTCGTTATAAAAACGGCGCTAATTGTAATTTCAATCGCCGTATCTTTATGCGTGCTTATTTTATCTGAACAATACGCTATTGCTATGCGTGGCGTTGTGCGTAGTGACGGGCTTAATAATCTTTTCCGTTTTAATGAAAAAGATTTTGAGCGTTTAATTTCAGCAATAACTCCTAACTTTATTGCGTTGAAACTTTTAAGCATTACTTTTGCAAGGTTTGTTTCTTTCTTTTTTGCTGGCGCTATTGCGGCGGTATACTTCTTTGTGTTCGGTGTGTTAAAAGGAATGGTAAAATCAACTAACGTTTCTACCGTTGAACAAAGTAAAGAAATCAAAACCATTCAAGATTATACGCCTAAGCGCGTATTTTATAACGTTAATCTAAAACTTACAATCTAATATAAGGTGCTTAGATAAGCACCGTATTTTGCGTACTCTAAAAATTATGAATGGGTAGGTAAGCCGTACGGTCATTTAAAAAATTTGTCGTTTTTTAAGGACCGTTTTATTATTGCAAAAAAATTTAGCGTATAAATATAATTTTATAAACTTTACACAAACTATGAAAGAGCGCGCGCTCGAACAAACCATTAAAGACTAATTAGGAGAGAATTATGGGCCTATATTATCCTATCTCAATACTCGCAATGATAATTACTTTTGGCGTTTTCGTTCTTGTTAGAAACAAGTCTGACAAGGCAAAGTCCTTAACAAGTAAAATTATTGCCGTTGTGATAATGTTATTATTCGTTACAAGATATATTTGGCAAAAGTTTGCTATTAGAGAAACTGTAGGACTTACAATTTCATCGCCATTTGGTCCAACCGAGCCTTTTAAGACGGCGGTAGCGTATTTTGTTATTTGGTTTGTATTTGCAGCGCAAATTGCTTTAACTACTTATCCGTTCTTTAAAGATAAAGTAAAATCGCTTAATTCAATTGTAAAATACTTTTCGTTATTTGCTTACATTTTAGCGTTTGCAAGTATGCCGTGGGTTAGCGTTGCTATGGACGGTAGAGGTTCTGGATTTTCTGCAAGGGGCGTTGTTTACGCAGTAGAAGTTGGCGCGTCAATTTCGTTAGCGCTTACCGTTTTATTAAAAGATTACAAGTTAAACTTAAAAGGTTGGCGCGAAATTTTACACGGCGTATTTACATTGCTTGGTATGCTTTTAATAACTATGCCAAGTTATTCTATTCCGCTTTTTTACGGTCACGGCGAAGCGGGTAAAGTTATTGATGATTTTAACTTAACTCACAGATTGCTTTTATACGGTGCGTTTTTAATGCCGATAGCAATTCACTTTATATTTAAAGGTTACGATTACGAAAAGCGTCGTTACGCATTACTTTATATTGCGCTTGCAACGCTTATAACGTATTGTAACAAATATTCATACACGGTGTTTGCCGACGTGCGCTCGTGGCCGTTACACTTGTGTAATACGGCAATGTTCGTAGTTCCGCTTTGTTTGGCGTTTAAGTGGGATAGGCTTTATTATTTTACCTTATTTATTAACGTGTTAGGCGCAATGCTTGCAATGTTATTCCCAACGGCGACAACAAACCTTACCGAAGGAACGATATCGTTTTGGATAAATCACTATTGCGCGTTCTTTATGCCTGTACTTATGATGTCGCTCAAAATTTTTGAAAGACCTAAAATCAAGCAGTTCTCTTGGTCGCTAATCGCATTTGCAATATACTATTTGTTAGTTCTATTCTTAAATGCGTACTTAACGGCACAAGACCCTAAAAACCCTACCGACTTCTTCTTTATAAACAGTAACTTTATTGCGGAAAAACTTGGTACTTGGGCGGAAGATATTTTCAAGCAAGAATCGATAGTAAATATGGCGGGGCTTGAACTTGTGTTCTATCCAACCTATCAAATACTTTACTTTTTCGTTTACGTATTATTATCTTTTGCAATGTGGTTTGTTTACGAAGAATTTTTCGCGCTTACAGACACTTACGGAATAATGCTTGCTAAAAACAAAAAAATAAAAGCCGACTTACTTGCCTTACAAGTGCAAATGGGCGGAAGGAGTATAAAAGAGCCTATGAATCTTGACGGACAAAATAAACTTATTTTAAGAAATTTCTCAAAACGATATTCAACGAGCGACGTTTACGCGGTAAAAGAAGCCAACCTTGAAATTGAAGGTGGACAAATTTTTGGTTTCTTAGGTCCGAACGGCGCTGGTAAGAGTACCATTATTAAAAGTATAGTAGGTATACAGTCGATTACGTCGGGCTCGATAGAAGTTTGTGGATACGACGTTGAAAAACAAGCAATCGGCGCAAAAATGAATATTGGTTTCGTTCCCGACCACTACGCTCTTTATGAAAATTTAACGGGTAGAGAATATATCAATTATATTGCCGACCTTTACAACGTGCCTGAAAAAGAAAGAACGGAAAGAATTAACGAATACGTTGAGAGATTTAGATTAAACGTTGCCTTTGACAACCAAATTAAGACGTATTCGCACGGTATGAAGCAAAAAATAACTATTATGTCGGCGCTTGTGCACAACCCTAAACTTTGGATTCTTGACGAGCCTTTAACAGGTCTTGACCCAGAAAGTATTTTCCAAGTAAAAGAGTGTATGAAGCATCATGCTGAAAAGGGCAATATAGTATTCTTCTCAAGCCATATTATCGACGTTGTTGAAAGAATTTGCGATAAGATTGCTATTATTAAAAAGGGTGAAATTCAAACTGTAAAAACTATTAAAGAAATTGAAGAAAGCGGTATTCCGCTTGAAGAGTTCTATCTTTCTACTATTGGAGAAACCAATTTAGAAATTAAACGTTATACGGAGTTTGCTAGCGACAAAAAGGACGTTACCAGCACAAAAAAAGATAACGAAATCGCTACTAAGGAGTAAGGAGAGTAGTTATGTCAAAAAACGTTAGCAAAGAAAAAACACCTTCATTTTCGGCAGGTGCAGATAAGTTGAAGGCGTTTTGGAAGGCTTTTAAAGAAAAAGTTTTCATTTTAAAAACACTTACCGCTATGCAACTTAAAGAAAAGATGGATTTTTCATATCTTAAAAGTTGGAAAAAGACCTTATTTAAGGTGATTTGGTTATTGGTAGAAATCGTGGCAATTACGTTCATTTGCCGTACCGTTTTCGTTTACGTTAGAGCGTTAGGTCTTTTCTCGCTTATTGGCGAAGTTCCCACGACTGTTATGAATTTAATTTTTACTTTCATGATAGTTTTATCAATAATATCAAGTACGGCAGGGCTTGTAAAATCGTTATATTTTTCTAGAGATAATTCCGTTTTATTAACCTTACCTACAACGCCGTCAATGGTATTTTTATCAAAACTTGCGGTATACTACGTTTATGAACTTAAAAAGACGTTTATGTTTACCGTTCCAATGTTTATAGGTTACGCATTAGCGCATTCGTACCCGATTTACTTCTATTTTTGGTTAATGTTCTTATTCGTATTTATATCAGCGTTACCTGTAATAATAGCGGCACTACTTTCAATCCCTTGCATGTTCGTGTATCAATGGATTAAAAAGATTAAATTATTGCAATACATTTTATACGGCGTAGTTACGGCAGTTGCAGTTTATTTAGTATTAACGCTAATAGACGCTTTACCAGAAAATATCGACTTGGTAGCAAGTTGGGGTACTACTTATTATATAATACAAAACTTTTTAGCCACTTTTACAAAGTATACCTTACCGTTATTTTTGTTTACTCAAGTTATTCTTGGTAAAAGGGTAGGTCTTGAACTTGTTATTTTCGACAGTTCGACTTTCCCTACGGTAGCAGTGCTTTTAGGCGCTATGGTAATACTTTTAGTGCTTTGTTTCTTATTAAGTAAGCCACTCTTTTATAAGATGGCAAGTAAGCCTTTTGAATACAACAAAAACAGTAAAGCAAAACAAAAGAAAAACGTTAAGATAAACGGATTTTTCTCGGCGCTTATTAAAGAAATTAAGGTTGGTTTAAGAAGTAACGCTTTAATAGTTACCGCGCTCGTTTTATGTGTGGTAATGCCTATTTCCATTTTCTTACTCAACAAAATTTATATAGCGATGAGTACGAGATTTGTCGGATTACAAATGACGGTTGTATTCAACGTAATAATAATGTTGCTTATTATGCTTGGTACTAGTATTAGTATTGCAAGCGCGTATAGTAGAGACGGTTCAACGGCGTACCTTAATAAAATACAACCGCTTGGCTATGGAAAATTATTGATTGCTAAATTAGTAACTAATCTTGCGTTGGGTTTGATTGGTATAGTTATAACAATGTTTTTCTATAAATCTTACGCTCCAATGGATTTAGTTCAACTTATCTTTTTAGCCTTAACCGTTTACGCGGTGTTTGTTGCTCACGTTTTTTGGAGCGCCGAACTTGATATTATGAATCCTCAATATAAACAATATGCAACGTTTAACGACCAGGCAAACAACCCTAACGAAAACAAATCGGCGTTATTGGTGTTCGTTTTAGCGGCAATAGTAGGCGTATTTGCGTTAATGCTCTCGCTTGAAGGTGGCGCTACTATTTGGGTTAAACTTGGCATAATTGCAACGGTGTTTGCAATGCTTAAAATTACGACTTTCATTATGCAAGTGAAAGCCTTCTACAAGGAGAAAGAATAGTATGAAGAAAGTTGTAGTTATTGTAACGGTATTAGTGTTTATAGCGTCAATAGCCATAGTTAATATTTTAGGTGGAGAGATTTTAACTCTTGACGGGGCAATTTATCCAACTCAAATTAAAATTGACGAAGTTCGCGTTATGGACGGTGGCGACAACGGTTTAGGTACGGTTGTGACACTTAAAAAAGAAGAAACCGGAAATCTTGGAAACAGTTATTTTTACGAGTTTTATTGTGATAAGGCTGATTTTGAAGCGGGCAATTATCCCGTTGTTAGATTTACTTACCACGTTTACCCTGAAGACGCTACCAATAAAAATGTTATTGTCACCGCCGATACCACTCAAAGCGAAAAAGGTTATTCAGAGTTCAACAAAGACTTATGTCAAATAACGGTAAAAAAACAAAGTAGAGATATAAAGTATACTATTTATGCTGAACATCAACCAAGCGTAATGATATTTTTATACGTTACTTGCAAGCCGTTAAATTAAAACGTTGTTTTTAGGTTAATTTGGTGTAAAATAAAACTATTAATAATAAAAAGAATTTCGCCAAATAATAATTGGCGTATTAAAAATAGAATTTTAAAAAAGGAGAATAATACTATGAAAAAATTATTCGGCAAATTTTTAACTTTAGTTCTTGCTTTAGTGTTAGGTTTGACGACTGTTTGCGTAGTAGGTTGTAGCGAAGGCGGTAACGAGTTTAAAGGTTTAATCGTCGGCGGTGTTACAACAACTTACCGCGTGGGCGACGAAGTTAATTTTGATAACGCAGTCGTTAAAGTTGAATATACCGACACTAATGAAAACAAGACGCTCACTAAAAACGAATATTCAGTTGAACTTCCTTCAGGTATGGAAATGTTATCAGACCTTACTAAAGAAGAGGGAACTTATACTATTAAGTTCGTTTATTTAGATCCGCTTTTTGACGGCGCTAAAAGAGAAAAACCTATCGTTATTAAGGTAGCGGCTGAAGATGCTGAGTATATTGAAGGCGAAACTTTAATTCCAACGTCATTCACTTTACCAGACACTTACGGAGTATACAAAGAGAACGTTGCAAACGCTACTAACGTAAGGTCTAATGCGGAAGTAGACTCGGCGTTTGAAGGTAAGTTTATGGACGTAGAAGACAAAAACTACTACGTTGGTACTGATAACGGCTTCAATTTCTTACCGAAACTTCGCGTAAACGATGCGTTTAGAAAGTTTACTGCAACTGTAAAAATTTCAGTTGAGACTGAAACTCAACCTATCGTACTTGTTGCAAGCGAACCTGAAAATAACGTTGTAACTTATACTTTAGAAGACGACGTCGTTGCAACCGTTGACGTTTATAACCACGTTTATAAATTTGAAGACGCGTTAGACGGTAAAAAAGTTACCGTTGAAGTAGAGCCTAGCGCAACTATTTACGAATGGGATGAAGGCGCTCTTACCGCTCAATTCGTTATCGTTAAAGACGCTTACAACGTTCACAATGCAATTGAATTTTCAGTATTAGATAATGCTGAAGAAGACCATCACTGGAAAGGCGAAAATTTAACGGACGTTTATTGGGAAAACTGGAAGACTGAGCACAATATTAACGTTACTACCGACGGTATTATTTTACACGATAATATTACTATAAACAAAGAAAATCTTCCTAATGAATTTTTCTGGACAAACCCTAACGGTCCTCAAGAATATACAGACGCTAATGGCAACAAAATGTATGCTGATACTTATGCGTACGACAACTCTGATTTCTATTGGAGAAAGATTGCTGAAAATAAAACGTTTAAATTCTTTGGCAATTACTTTACCGTTGATATGAACAATCTTCCTGTTGCTGCTTCTAACGGTATTAACTGTGAAGACAGACTTAAATATGGTGACAACTTCTCTAATATTGCCGCTTTAAAATTTGAAGGCGCTGGCAAAGATAAGAGTTCGCTTATTCTTAAAAACGTTGCGTTTAACGGTAACGCTAACGTAAGTAGTTTTAAGGATGCAGGTGGCGACCCATACTATTCTGGTGGCGTTATCATGTTCAAGTATAAATCTATAACTGCTAACGTAGAAAACAGTATTGTTAAAACGTCGTTTATCGCATACTTCCCTGACGGTTATTCTATCTCTAACTTTAAATCGGTTAAAGCGTACGATTCTAACCAATCTGCAATGTTTACTTACGAAGAGAACACAATTACCCTTGAAAATTCTTATATGGAAAGAGCGGGTGGTCCACTCATTATGCTTCGTGACGCGCAACCAAATCAAGCAGGACATTGTTCAAATCTTACCGTTACAGATAGTTATTTAGTTTCTGACGTTTGTGGTCAAGAATTATTCTTTACGTCTAAGGGTGCAAGTGGCTATATAGGTATGATTGCTCAAATGAATGGCGCGTTACAAGCCTCTGGTATGGGTAATTACACTAAGATAAAAGGTGACGTTACGTACCTTAACGCAGTTGTTTTAATTCTTTGCGAAGAAAATAGCGCAGAAGCAATTATAGGCGCAACCGGCACGGAAGGAAAAGTTGTTATCAATAGTGGAACTAAGACCTTTACAGCAACTAAAATGTCTTGTGGTTACGATAACGTTGTTTCGTTATTAACGGCTGCTCAAACTACTCCGTTTGACCCAACGAAGTTAGAAAATAACGTTATGGCAACTATTAAACAAGTACAAGCGGCTTCGGGTAGTAGTATTGCTCCAATCTTTGCTTGTGAAGACAACTATGCTTTAACAACTTACTTTGACGGTTCTAAACTCGTATATCCTGTTGAAGCACAATATGGTGGCGGAGAAGCTGCAGTTAAAGCATCTTTCCAAAACAGCGATTACGTTGGTTTATACTACGGCGGTATGACTCTTGTTATGGGTCTTAGTCACTAAGATTATAATTAGTTTACTAATATATAATTAAGCAAAACAAAAAGCAAATCTCAGTTGAGATTTGCTTTTTTTCTATGCGTTAATGAGTTTAAATTATAAACGTGTATTCGCCTTGAGTTAACGTTTGTTTTTTGCCGTTTGAAAGCGTTAATTCGGCAACAGTTCCTTTAGGTATAATAAATTCGTATCTTACTAAATTATCGCCAAGATATCTAAATGAAGAAACTAAATCGCCACCGTTAGTTTTGTAGGAGGTTGTAGTGTGTCCAAGTCGTTTATCGGCGTGTGGTTCAAGCGTAATATGAGAATAACCGCCACCGTCTTGTAAAACTTTAATTCCGCCAACGTAACCAAATATCCAATCGTAAACTGCGCCGTACGCATAGTGGTTAAAGGAATTCATATTGGTACTCCAAAAATCCCCATTTTCATTCATACTATCCCAATGTTCCCACATTGTAGTAGCGCCGTGATTAACTGAAAATAGCCAAGACGGATTTTTTTCTTGGAATAATAAATCGAATGCAACGTCGCCTTTGCCATTGTCTGAAAGGGCGTGAAGAAGATGCGCAGTGCCTAAAAATCCCGTCGTCATTTTGCCGTCGTTTTCTTTAATTAGACTTGCTAAGGCGTTTGCTAAACCTTGTCTTTCATCGTCGTTACATAAATCAAAACGCAAAATTAACGAAAGCGAAGTTTGGGTTACTGCTTTAACAGGTCTATTTGTTGCTAAACCGTCCGCTTTAGGGTAAATAACGGGCATCCCGTCTTTCATAAACGCTTTCCTAAACGCAAGTTTGATGTTGTTAAAGAGATTAGAAAAATATTTCTCATCGTCTTTATAACCAAGAATTTGCGCCGTCTTTTGACATAGCTTAGCAGAGTTAGCAAAGAACGCGCTTGCCACAAGGTCGCTTTGAGTTGCGCCTACGTATACGCCTACGCCAGCATCCATTGCAAGCCAGTCAGCCCATTGGCGACCGCCAATCCAAAGGAATTCATCCTCTTTATCGCCTGCGTTGTGAATGTATTCAACCCATTTTTTCATCATAGGGTAAAAACGGTCAAGCATTTCTTTATCGCCGTAAGCAAGATAGAGTTCGTAAGGGCAAATTACCGCAGCATCGCCCCAACCAGCCCCCTTATGTTGACCGTATGGTTTAACTGCTGGAACTATTCCGTAAATACCGCCGTCGTCGTCTTGCTCGATAACCATATCGTTAAGCCATTTATTAAAGAATTTTTTAACGTCGTAATTAATTGCCGCCGTTCTACAAAAAACTTGCGCGTCGCCCGTCCAGCCAAAGCGTTCGTCACGTTGCGGACAGTCTGTTGGAATATCCACGAAATTACTGCGTTGTCCCCAAATTACGTTGCTATAAAGTTGGTTGATTTTACTATTACCACAAGTAAAGTTGCCCGTTCTTTTAATGTTGGAAAAAATTGCAATTGCGCAAAATTCCGAAAGGTCAACGTCTTTTTCAGGGTATTCGTCAAGTCTTATATATCTAAAACCTTGGAAGGTAAAACGCGGTTTAAACACAGTTTTCTCGCCGTCTGAAACGTATGTAATAATATTTTTTGCCTTGCGGTAGTTTTCGTTGTAAAAATTACCGTATTTATCTAATACTTCGGCGTGAGATATAACTATGCGGTCGCCTTTTTTGCCCGTTCTACAAACTTCAACGTAGCCTGCCATATTTTGACCAAAGTCAATAACTCTTTCGCCTTTAGGGGTTATAATAAGTTTTATCGGCGAAACTCTTACCATTTCTTTTACAAATTCGCCTTCGTGCGGGGTAAGATTAGTTTTAAATTCATCATCTTCAAAAGCATTGCAAACGTATTTAATTTCGGCAAGTTTATCTATCGTTTCGCCATGATAGAGTTCGGCGTAGGTTGTGTGTGAAGTATAAACTTTCCAAGTTTTATCAGTATAAATAGTTTGAACGCTTCCGTCTTCGTATTCAATTATAAATTCGGCGATGGCTCTAGGATAACGCTTTACGTCTTCGGTAAGAGTGTATTTCCAATACCAGTCCGAAAGCGCCCAACCGTTGCCAACAGTAATTGAAAACTCGCATGCGTTAGTAACGTAACTCGTAACGTCGTAAGTTTGGTATTGTATACGGTTAGTGTAACTTGTAAGCCCGGGAGTTAAGAGATTTTCGCTTAGCTCATAATCGCCTATTTTAAGCCTATAAATACCAAGCGCGCTCACGTTTGCCGTTGCGCGGATTATTTTGCTTTTAGCGTTAAATTGGTAGCGAAAATCTGGGCAAACGTCACCCGTAAGGCCGTTAGAAGTTATCCATTTAGCGTCAGTAATCATATTTTTTCTCCACTAATTTTTAGGTAAATTTTATAATTTAATTTTAATATATTGCTTTATCAAATTCAATATACATATTTAAATTTTGCAATTTTATACTATTTTTATGCAAAAAAATTAAACCGCGCAATTTTTATTTATTGTCAAATTATTCTTCCACGTCTTCTTTATTTACTACCAATTATTACTTATTTTAAAAGGACAACTCAAAATGCAAGTCTTTTACCTTAGCGCTTTTTCATTATTCGCTTTTACTTATTACCTATTTACAAGTTTTGAAACAAAAGTGAAGACGTAATTGTGAAAAATTAAAAATCGACAAGTCTTAAACTAAACTTGTCGATTATTGGTCTACCCGACAGGAGTCGAACCTACAATCTTAAGAATCGGAATCTTATGCGTTATCCAGTTACGCCACGGGTAGAAGTTGTATATATCTTAGCCTAAAACGCGCAAAATTGCAAGTGTTTACTTTTACGAAGAAAAATTTTAAAGTAAAAGGGTGGCGTAATAAGTCGAACACTTAATGTGTTGACTTGATTTTATTAGTGTGCTAAAATATATTTGCAAAAATTAAAGCGGTAGATGCTTGTGTTACTATTAGGTGGTTTATGAAAAAAACGGTTGTTATGGGTATGAGTGGCGGTGTTGACAGTTCAGTCGGAGCGCTCCTTTTAAAAGAACAAGGCTATAACGTTATTGGCTTGTTTATGAAAAATTGGGAAGAACAAGGTGAAGACGGCGCGTGTACCGCAGAAGACGATTACGCCGACGTTAGACGCGTTTGTAATCTTTTAGATATTCCTTATTACACCGTAAATTTTTCTAAGCAGTATATGGATAGAGTTTTTTCGTATTTTCTTTCAGAATACAAGGCAGGAAGAACTCCTAATCCAGACGTTTTGTGTAACCGCGAAATAAAGTTTGGACCTTTTAAAGATTACGCTATGAGTTTGGGCGCAGACTATATAGCAACGGGGCATTATTGCGGTATTCGTCACGACGGCGACGTTCATTACCTTTTAAAAGCCAAAGATAAAAACAAAGACCAAACGTATTTTTTAAATCAAGTATCGCAAAATCAACTTTCAAACGTCCTTTTCCCACTTCAAAATTTAGAGAAGCCCGAAGTTCGCAAAATTGCCGAAAAATACAACCTTGCCAACGCCGAAAAGAAAGATTCGACGGGAATTTGTTTTATTGGCGAGCGCAACTTCCGCCAGTTTTTAATGACGTATATTCCAGCAGTTCCTGGCGATATTAAAACTTACGACGGTAGAGTTTTAGGCAAGCACATGGGGCTTATGTATTATACGATAGGCCAAAGGCGTGGGCTTGATATAGGAGGACAAAAAGGTGATGACGGGCGTTGGTTCGTTATCGAAAAAGACCTTAAAAATAATATTTTGTACGTCGCTCACGGTGCGGAAGATAAACTGTATAGCAATGGGCTATTAATGAATTCGTGCAACTTTATGCCTGGAACTCCAAATCAAAAAACTTTTGAGTGCACCGCTAAATTCCGTTATCGTCAAGACGAGCAAAAAGTTTTAGTGACCCGCAACGACGACGGTAGCGTTTACGTTGAGTTTGACGTTCGTCAACGCGCCATTACCGAAGGACAATTCGCCGTATTTTATTTAGGAGAATATTGTCTTGGTGGTGGAGTGATAGAAAAATCTTTTAAAGTGACATAAACTGCGCAATACGGCGTTACTGCTTAGGTTCAACACTTCGATAACCAAAAAGGTTAATCTCAGCGTTTCACCTTCGCGAGCCTTGTCTTGCTTGTTTCTATCCCTTTAAATGAGTACTTTATTAAACTAATCAACTATAAAAGCGTAGATTTGTTCTACGCTTTTTTCGTATCCAAAATATTTTATGAGCCTAGCCTAACTTGTTTCTATCCCTTTTTGTCTCCCCGTCATTCTGAAATGCTCCTACCGTGACGGGCTAATGAAGAATCTATCCATAGGCGTTTTTAAATCTATATCTATATAAAATATTAAAATATTTATTATGTTACAAAAAATAATTTGCATAAAATAGTACAAAATTGCTTATGTTATTATTAAAATTTAAAAAACCCTATTTTCAATAGGTAAAAAATTTGATACAATAGTTATGCTAAAATCGGCGGATTTTATGCAAATAACTAAAACTTATCCAAAACAAACGTAAAGTTTAAGGAGGAAATATGAAGTTTTTTAAAAACGTTAGAACTTTTTTAGCATCTATGTTATGCGCAACAATGTGCGTAACGGGTGGTCTTGCTGTTAGTTCGTTAAACGGTGGCAACGTTAAGGCGGCTGACGGTTCTACCCCAACTGTATCTAGCGATATTCAATACGTTTTAGATGCTTTTAATTCGTATGGCTCAGGTAGTTTATTTACTGCTGAGTACGTTACGGACGAAAAAATTGGTGGAAGTGAATCGTTAACAACAAGCGGTATTAAAGTTACTGCAAAGTATAATACAGATAGGGCTTACGAATACAATATTTTAAAATTTAACGCATCTAGTTTAGACTATAACGAGCCTATGGTCGGTGTTGTTTTTGACCCTGAAACACAAGGAACAAACACTCTTGGTCAACCTTATTTCTATTTTTCTAATATGGAAAACGATACTGGGTGGTCATACAATTTTTCAGCTTTAGGTCAAGATAGCGCGTCCAAACCTTCAGCGGGTGTTAATATAAGATTTATTTCGCCTGTGTCTAAAGCTTTTGGTTCAAACATTGGTGTGTATGGCATAAACAATCAAGGTAACGTTACTGAGAGTAATGGTATGCGTCCGGCAAGTTTAAAAGGTTACATGGCTACCCCGTTTAATATGTATTACGACTATAAAACTAACGTTACTTACACGGATATTAATTCTGCAATAGAGTACGTTAATGGTAGTGGTGTTGATACAGGTACTGTTAAAAACCGTTTCACTGCTATGCTTGGCGTAAAAAGAACTGAATACGCTAATTACGCTACCACTTTCGTTAACCCTTACGCAACTGAAGAAAGCGCTAATCCGTTAACTCTTAAAAACGGCGCTCAAACTTCTACGTTTGCCGGCTTTGAAGATGGTAAAGTTACGTTAGGTTTTAGAAAGACTGCCGAAAGTGCAGGTGGCTCGTTCATTTTAACGTCTATTGCAGGTCTTGACCTTACAAGTCCTACCAATACGTTTGGCGAAAATTCAAGAATTTTAACCGCTGAAGATAAAGTTGTTAAAGCGGGTAATGATTTTGAAATTGGCGCTCCTAAATATAAAACTCCGTTTGGCGGAGATTTAACCACTTCGTTTAACGGAAAAATAAACGTGTATAAAGGCGGAAGAACTTATAAGCACTCTTACGATGCTTACGGCGCTGCGGTAACGAGTATTACTGCCGATGCTGGCATCACGGGTACTATTGCAACAGACAAAGCCGTTGGCGATAAAATTACTCTTACTGACGTTGGAACTTATACCGTTGAGTATATTGACGGCGACTACGTTGCTTATAGTGAAGTTGTTGTTCCTGAAGCGGTTGCACTTACTACCGACCTTAAAAACGTTACTTTAAAAATTAACGGCAACGATTACGTTGAGGGCGATACTGTGCTTGTTGGTGATAAAGTTACCGTTGTTCCTAACGAAGGTTATACTATTTGGGGTATGAATAATATCACCGATAACGTTAAGAAAATTAAAGTTAACAATAATTATAAAACTCTTGAATCAGACGGTTCATACACTATTCAATCAAGCGACGCTACAAGTTCTACAATTTCGCTTACTGCTTTAGCGTACTCTAAGCGTTACACGGTAAGTTTAATTCGTCATAATAATAGTTATAGTACTTATTCTGCCGCCCTTTCAGCCGCTGCTAAATTACACTTGTTTGAAGGTATACCTTCAACTTATTACAGTTACTATGATAGTAATGCTTGGAAAAATGGTAAATTCTATAGTTTAATTTCTTATGACGGAATGGGCAATACTTGGACTAACGAGGTAGACAGAACTGGTATATTGGCTGAAGGTGTAATGTGGGCTACTAGTCATCCTGTAGGCGCGCCAGATAAAGGCGAGTACGTAGGTTACGCAGTTAAAAATTCCGATACCGGCGAAAGTCTTGGTTTGTTTAAGACGGGTACGGTAAAAGGCGTTAACTCTTTTGAAGTAAACTGCAATATTTCAATGGAAGCAATTTATCTTACAACGCGTGTTGAAACTGCCGTTATTAAAACGGGCGACGTTAATTCAATGAGCGTTAAATTCAAAATTAATGAATCTGCTTATAATAAAATTATAGAAGCGCTTGGAGATAAAGCAAATACCGCTACTATAAACGCAGTTGTTGCAGATAGTAGCGCAGGTATGAGTGATCCGTTTGCTGCTTACAATGCAATGGGCTCAAATTCAGACGTTATTAAGGCTGCTAAAATAACTAACTGGGCAACTGAAACGGATAGCGAAGGTACTTGGAAAGTTGCTGTTGTAACTATTAAAAATATTAGCGACGAAAATATTAAAAAAGGTTACAACGTAGGTGCGTTTATAACTTATACAAGCCCTAACGGTGGTATTGGTTGGCGTTTCGGTAGCGCTACTGGAAATAAATTTAAATCTTATTCGTTGTACGACAGCGCTAAAAAATATATCGACGACGGTATTATCGTTTCTGGAGACGGAGCAAGCGGAACTTACAGTTATACTGCTAATGGCGTAACTTATTACTCTAATACGTTAATGGCGTATGAAATTAAAGATATAGTTGACGTTTATATTAAAGGTACGGTTGTTACCGAATAAAAAATATAAATTAAAGTGGCGAAGATTTTCGCCACTTTTTTGTATGAAAAATTTATAGTTGTGTTTTAGATTATTTTGCTAATTTTATCTTAAGGTGATAGTCATACAACTTGTCATTATAAAACGCGCCTACTTGACACCGCCCTGTCATTCTGAGCCTTGCTAACTTTGACCGACCTACGAAGAATCTAAAAAATAGATACTTCGAAAGTAGGGCGAGAAAGCCCGTCTCAGTATGACGTCACCTATATCCGTCGCTTAGAACGTGTCGTTGTGACGCTACCAATTAAAGTAATCTTGCCGTAGGCGTTTGTAATAAAATATAAAAACGTAACACTTTTATAATTTTTGTGTAAACTATGTGAAAAAAACCACTCAAAATGTGCGATTATATGCGTAATTTGAGTGGTTTTTCTTTATTGAAAATGGGCTTGCTTTTTCGTTATATTTTGCTAATAATTTAACAAATATAAAAACAGTTGTTTTGTTATATAAAAAAAATTCAATAAAATATAACAAAAATATTTATGTTATTGTAAAAATTATAAAATATATATATTTTAACTCAAAAAATTTGTTATAATATATGCGTAAACTGGATAATTGCCTATTTATGCCCGTTTTGTATTAAATTAAAGGGGTAAGGCATACTAAAAATGTCCTACTACTAATGTAATTAGTAAACTTATTTGAGGAGGGAAGTGAATTGAAAGCAAAAGGTTTACGAAAAATTCTTGCCGGCATTATGAGTTTAGCAATGTGCATATCTGGTGGTATTGCTATAAGCTCGCTAAACGCTACCAATGCTAAGGCTAATACCTCTACGCCAATTCAAGTATCTAGCGATATTCAAAAGATTATCGATGGTTACGCAACGAGAACGTACAGTGGTATTAAAATGAACGTTGAATACGTAGAAAACCAAACTTTAAACAATGGAACTACGGGGATTAACGGTATTAAATTTACCATTGAAAACATTGGTTCTGTTGAGTATGAAGGCGAGTTATATCCAAACTTTACGGTAGATGTATCTTCTTTCACTGGTAACGATGCGTACTGGGGCGCTATTTATGCTCCAGATGGTGGAAATCAGAGCGCTCACGAACGTATGGAAGTTTATTTGCGTAACGTTGATGAAAAATACGCTCTTTCTGCAAGAACAGGTTTTGACGGAACTCAAACTTTCAGAGTTTGGAAGTCTGGTTACGGTCAAAACGGCGTTGGCACTATTGGTGTTTATAATCCGACTGATGCTAGCAAGGTGTACAATTTTAATACTGGTAAAACTTACGCTAAAACAGACGGTAGCATGACTAAACCGTTCAACTACTATTACGACTATGCAACTAACGTTGTGTATAAAGATACTTCTAACGGTAACGGTGTTGATGGTGTTGATGCGATCGACAAGTACCGCTTAGGTCAAATTCTTAACTTAAATCCTACTAATTTTGGTAGCGTTGACAGTTCGCTTATCGAGCCATATTCGGCTGGTGTTACTTTAAGAAATTATACGGGCGCTGCAACGCAATTCCCATTCGAAGGTCTTAGAAACGGCAAGGCGTATATAGGTTTCCGTCCTAACATCAAAGTTGGCAAGTCAATGAGTTTTATTTTGACTTCTTACGCAGGTTTAGACCTTACTAACAAAAATAATACGTTTGGTGAAGATTGTAAGGTTTTATTTGCTGAAAACGACAATGCTTTTAAAGGCGTAGATTATACTATTCCGACCGCTGAGTTTACAACTCCGTTTGGTGACGAGATTACAACTGCTCAATTTGACGGTAAGGTAAACGTGTATAAAGGCTCAAGAGCGTATAAGTTTGCTTACGGCAGTATTGGCGCAAGCGTTGCAAGTATTGCTAACGATACTGGTTTGACTGTTACCGAATACGTTAACAAATCGGTTGGCGATAAAATCATTTTCGACGAAGCTGGCGTTTATACTTTAGAATACGTTGATAATCAAGGTTACACGGCGTACAAAACGGTAAACGTAACTTTCGACCCTGAAGCAACGAACGTTATTGGAAGCGTTACTATTGACGATTTACTTTCAAACCTTCAAGCTGACGGCGTAACGTTTACTAAAAACTCGTCGGTGGAAGCGTCTGGCTCGGGCGTAACGTTTAACGGCGTTAAAGTTGACGTTACAAACAATACGGTTGTTAATTACGCTAAACCTATTAACCTTCAAAGTTTCTTCTATAACACAAAATCTGACAATGCTCCTATCATAGGTCTTGTTCCAACACCTAATACCGCTTATACGGGTGGAAATATTCCTACGACTATTGAGGCTTATGGTCAAGCGGTAGCAAACGGAACTTTACCTGAATTTAATAGCGAGTTTGAATATATAGAAATCGTTCTTACGGACGTTCACGACGCAACTAGCAAAATTCACGTTAGAATAACATGCAATCCGCATCCGGACGCTGCTCCAGACGGACCTAGAGATAACGGCACAACTTATAAGGGTGCGTTAGTTGACGTTTGGGCTGATAAAGACGGCGTGTCAACAGGTAACGTTGGTTACAATAAAGGCTACGGTGTTAGATTTGGCGCTGTTCGTAATTTCAGTTATATGGGATATTCAACCGAAGCGTTCAAACTTATTTACGATTACGATAAAAACGCTATATATTCTAGTGTAGACGGCGACAAAAACTCAAACGTTACAAATAGTTACCTTCTTAAAATGTTTGGCGTTCCTGCAAAAGATTACGATAAATATGTAGACCCAGATAACGGCGGTAATTACAAAGCGTGCTCTTTAGATGAAAGGAAAAACCAAACTACTTGGAATGGTTTTACAAACGGCGACGTTAATCTTTCTATCGAGTTTAAACTCAAAACGGGCGTATCAAAGGGTACGGTTGTGATGACTAACTTGCTTGGTTTAGATCTTACGGGTGGTCAAACTTCTTTCGACGTTAAATCGTATAAAGACCATTGCTCAGACGAGGCGCTTAACGAGTATACTCCTGCAGGGGAAATTGTTGTTCCTAAAATCACTTTAAAGAATACGTTTATTGAAAACTATTCAAGAAGTTACGAAGGTAAAGTTGTCGTTATGCACAACGGAACTAAGATTGATACCGTTAACGCGGGAGATAAATACGACCTTAACAAGCCTGGTAAATACGATTTTGTATACGACCTTGGCGCAAGGAAATTTATTCATACTACAAAAGTTAAAGCGGGCGTTAAATTTGTAATTAACGGCTCTGCATCAGTTGAAATTGACGGTCAAAAATACTTTAACGGTGACGTTTACTTAACTGATAAAGATTTTGACTTTGCTGAAAAGATTTCTCAAAACTGGTACTTTATTAATTCGTCGCTTGTAGACGAGGCAACTCAATCTGCAATAGATTACGTTAAAACTGAAAACGAAGGTTCGATTGCTATTGATAATCTTACGATAAGTAACGTTTATACGGTAACGGTTAGAGAAAATTATACGCTTAACTATTACGTTCAAAACAAACTTTACGACACAAAGATCATTAAACAAGGCGAAAATGCGGTAATTCCGTCGGTAAATCCAAGCGTTACGGGTTACACGTTCAGTACTTGGCTTAAAGACGGCGTTGAGTTTGGTGGAGATGATTTACTTCCTATTACCGATACTTACGGCGCTGAAGTTTATAACGTAAAAGCATACCTTATTCCTATAAACTATACCGCAACGTTAGTATTAGATAAATCGTTTGACGGAATGGCTACGATGCCAAGCGCAAGCGGAGTATTCAATATAGAAAGTTCGCTTGACGGTTTTGCTAAACCTACTATTGACGCAACGAACGGCGCTGGGTACGTTTTCGGTGGTTGGTACTATAACGGAAAACTTATTACTTCGGGTTCTGACCTTCCAAGTCAAGACGTTACAGTTTACGCTTATCTCACTAACGAACACTTCACTATAACTTACAAAGAGTTTAATTCTCAAGGTAAAGTTATCGTTGTTGGAACGAGCGACGTTGTTGTTGGCGAAAAGGTTAGCGCTAAGGAGTTTAGTAAGGACGGTTACGTTCTCGAAGGCTGGTATACCGACGTTGCTTGCACTCAAAAATACAATTTCGGTCAAACTTTAAGTGATGACGTTGAATTGTATGCTAATTGGGTAAAAGTTGGCGACGATATGGTTGACGGCGTTAATCAAGAATTAGTAAAACCTTCAACGGATATCGTTACCAACGTAGAAACTGGCGCGTTTAATAAAATTGACGGTCTTGGAATTACGTCGATTATATTAGCGGTAGTTGGATTAATTGCTACGATTGTTATGGCAGTTTTAGTGATATTGAAATTAAAAAAATAAGGAGCGGAGATAAATGAAAAGTTTTAAAAAGATTATTGGTCTTGCTGTGACCGGCGCGTTATCTCTTGCGTTGTCTGTTTCGTCGCTTTTTGCAGGGTTTACTGCAAGCGCGAGCGATTCTTCAACTCCGATAAAGGTAACTCCTCAGACGGTAGAGGCTCAATTTGTAGCGGGTATTCACGACGTAAAGGCGGCGGAATTCGTTCCTAGTTACATTCTTAATAGGGCCGTTAATACTGAACTTGGTCAAGCTCCGTATACCGGACCTAAAAGCGGTGTAAAAGTTACCTTTAAAAACACCGGTAAAGAAAATCCTGTTGAGTTTAACAAGACTTTTAAGGTTTCTGATTTTAGTAACGGTGGCGTTGTTGCTCAGTTTATACCGTTGCCTAGTAAGGCGATATTTGATAAGTCTACAGTTGAGTTTAAAAACCTTTACGTAAGCGTTTATGAAGTTGACGCTCAAGGTAAAGATACGGGTAAATCTATCAACGTAATTTATTCATCGGCACCAAGTTATAGTGGCGCGCATAACGACCTTGGGCTTGATAACGTTGCGCCGTCTGCATACTTTGCGGCGTTCGCGACTAACGGAAGTGAAGAAGATCAATCGCAAAAACCTTACGCATACTTCAATGATGAGTACAAAATGCCAAGGTATGATGGTAACGGCGCGGGCGCGGGTACTGCTCAACACGCTTCAATGCGTGAAACTACTACGCCTTTAACTATTACTTATTTTGAAACGGGTGAAGGCGAAAATAAAGTTATGTCTGCAAAGGCGTCTCCAGTTCGTGCTGGGTTCCCAGACGTATTGCGTAACTTTAACGAATATCGCGACCCTAAAACTAAGTATGACGACGTTAATGTTGCGAACAAAGCGTTAGTTGACGATCCTCTTATTTTTGCAGGCTTTAGCGAAAATGCAAATCTTAAAGTAAGATTTTATATTGACTCGCTTGTAGGCGCTGCAAACGAAGCAAGTTTTATGTTTTATCAAATAGGTACGGAAAGATTAGTTAACCGCATTTCTGCATCAACAAATCTTAATGGTGTTAAAGATTATCAATATAAATTACCAACGCCAACTTGTCTTAATGCTCAAGGCGATATCGTAACTGTTGATTATAACGTATCGATTGCTAAGGCTGACGCTCCTACGGTTGCAGTTGCATCAGGGAATAAACTTTCTTCGTTTACTCCTGCTTCAGAAGGTAGTTACGTTGCAACTTATTCTTACCTTGATACTACTGAAAACGTTGAATACTCATTCCCAATGTCGTTTGAAGTTGTTGATAGCGCGTCTGCTCCAATTATTATAAGCGACGTTAGTAGTACGACGGACTTTAATAAATACTACGGCTCAGATTATTACGTTTCGGCAAAAGTATCTTGCGACATTTATAAGGGTGGCTCTAAACCTAGTTTAGTTGCAAAACTTTATAAACACAACGGAACTGATTACGATTACGTTAAACAAATTCCACTCAATAAATATCTTAACCTTAAAACTGAAAATCTTGGTTTTGGTAGATATAGAGTTGATTATGTAGCAACCGACGTTTATGGTCGTACCCAAATTGCATCAGTTAATATTAATGCGTTAGAAGAAGATAGACTTTTCAGTAGTATGGTTAACGGTGTTGATGGTCAAACTGAAAACTTCTACGTAGGCGTAACTGAACAATTTATTATTTCAAGTAGCGACGTTACTATTTACGACGCTATAAAAGGTAGAGATTATATAACTGCCGACGTTTATATTACCGACTCTGAGGGTAATAGAGAACTTCAAAGTGGCGACGTTAATTTTAAAGATTATCTTGCAACGAAAGGTAACGTTTGCGCTGAATATCTCGTAGAGTACGTTTATAACGACGCGTCTCTCGCGTTTAGTAAAACTTATACTAAAACTATTAAAGTTGTTGACGCTATTGCTCCTACCATTGACGTTATTTCAGACAGATATATTTTCAACGCTAAAATAGACGAAGAAAAAACGGTATCTGAAAGCGTAGTTTATCTCAAAGCAATTAAAGGTACTGAGTTGTTGTTTGGTAATATAATTGCAATTGATAATGTTGGTGAAAAGTATTCGCTTACAGACAATATCATGTGGGCTGTTAATAAAGACGGTGTTGCCGACGAAAGCGTTGCTCCGTTTAAGTCAAGCGGTTTAACTTACACCGTTGCAAGTAACGGCGAATACGTATTTAGATTTACGGTGTTTGACGAAGTAAACGGTTTACCTAACAGATACACGTCACTCGTAATGATAGTTACCGTTCAAGATAATTTCTATGAAATACAAGTTGGCGGTAAATATGAAATTGACAACAACTACGATTCAATCAAACTTAGCGATTTAATAGTTACCGACTATTACGGCAACTTAGTAAACGTTGAAAAAACTGTTACCGCGTACGACGAAAACAACAACGTTGTTTGGACGGGTAACGTCGGCGACGTTAAAAAGTTTGAAAAAACGGGTAATTATACTATTAAAACGGAAGCAAAACTTAATGGTAGCGTAATCGCAACCGACGTTCAAAGCGTTATGATTTACGACGAGTTAAAACCACAAATCATAGTTAGTGGAAGCGTTGTTAAAAAAGGGCTTGTAGGTAGCGAAATTACCCTTCCAACCGTTACGGCAATAGATGAAAATAGCACTACTAACCTTATTGTAGACGTTATTTTAGGTTCTACCGTTATTAACATATACGAAAATAAATTTGTTCCTATTGAAGCTGGCAACTACGTTGTAACGTATACGGCGACAGATTTATCTGGCAATGAAAACGTTTATTCTTACGTTATTAAAGTTGAAGGCGATAAAGAAGGTTCAATTGCTTCGTTCTTCAATAATTACGGTTTATTTGTTGCTATACCGCTCGTTGTAATTGCAGGAGCATTAGTTGCGTTATTCTTTGTAATAAAAGCAAAAAAAGTTAAGAAAGTTGACGATACTACGGACGATACTACGGTAGCAGACGTTACTACGACAACTGACGATACTACAAATGATAATAATTAAAAAATATATAAATAAATTAAGGAGAAATTATGAAAGGCTTTAAAAAGAAATTATTTAGTTCTGTTTTAGCAGGTATGATGGCATTTTCAGCATTTGCCCTCGTTGGTTGTGACGGTGGATTTTTAGGCGACGACTACGGCGAAGAACTTAGTGAAGATACAACGCACTTATTTATAGGCGTGTACGACGGCGGTTTTGGCGCGGACTCTTGGGAAAAGATGGAAAAAGACTTCGAGGCTATTTACGCTAACGAAGAATTTGAACCAGGCAAAACTGGTGTTGACGTTCACATTTCGGCTAAGAAAACGGAATATCTTGGCGACACTTTAAAAAACAGTATGATAACTAACCAAGAAGATATGTACTTTACTAACGCAGACGTTAAAGACTTTGCCGTTAACAATCTTATTATCGACGTTTCTGACGTTGTTAAAAACACTAAGAGTACAACTTATTCTAAAGTATACGACGATACAATGACTATTGAAGAAAAAATGACTGATGCCGTTAAAACTTATATTAAAGAATGCGACCCTAACTATTCGGCAGATAATTATAAGTATTACGGTGTTCCTGTATTCGTATCAACTAACTCTCTTATTTACGACGTTGACCTTTGGGAAGACGAAAGTTTATACTTCACAAGAGAATACGAACAACAAAAATATGAAAACGGTCCAGAAGCCATTCAAATGTTTACTTCAGGTTTAGAAGGCGACGCTCAAAAGAGTTATGGTCAAGACGGTATGCCTAACACCCTTGATGACGGTCTACCTATTGATTGGGACGATTTCAAAAACATGCTTACTCAAATTTACGAAGAAGCAAAATGTACGCCTATTACTTTCTCGGGTGGTAACCCAATGTATTCTCGTGAATACTTCGTTCAACTTTACGCAAGTTATGAAGGCGCTAAAGACTTTGAACTTAACTTTACTTACAACGGTACCGATTCTGACGATCCTAACGTTGGAACTATAACTCCTCAAACGGGTTATAAAGTATTTAAACAACGCGGTCGTGTAAAGGCAATGGAACTTGCTGAATATATTGCTGCTAAACCTGGCTACTTACACGGCGACGCTTTATCGGGCGCATCTCATACAGACGCTCAAGATAACTTCTTGTATTCTGGTCCTTTTGCTGACGGCAACGATAAAAAACGTGTAGCAATGCTTATTGAAGGTAACTGGTGGGAACACGAAGCGCAAGATACAATTGCTCAAATCAACAGTAAATATCCTAAGTATAAAGATAGACGTTTTGGCGTTATGACTTTCCCTTACATGGACGAGAAAGCAAATAAAGACCCTAACAACAAAGTTATGGTATCAATTCAACCTAACTCTTACGCGTTTATCGCATCAAAAGCAACTCCTGCAATTCAAGAAGTAGCAAAACTTTTCTTAGCATTTACTACTGACGACGAATACTTGAGTTACTATACTTCAGTATCAGGCGCTCCACGTCCATTTAGATATGCAGTTGAAGACGCTCACTATCAAAATATGTCTTACTACAAAAAATCTATTTGGGAACAATATAAAGGCGTATTAGACGGATCTACAACTTTACTTTACGGTAGAGGTTCAGAACCAATTTCAAGATATTCGACTGAATATATTTATACTGACTTTGGTTTTCAGGGCGCTTTTGAAGGAACAAACTCGGTATCAGAACCATTTAGCGGATTTGTTTACTATGGCAAGAAAAAAGATGGTTCAACTTGGCTTACCGCTCAAAAACTTGCCGATATTCCTTATGAAAAATACAAATCTATTTGGGAAGCAAGCTATTATAGAAAATGGTACGTTTAAGTTTAACTAAACACGGTAAACTTAAATTCTAAGCAAACTTAACGCTATCGGCTAAACTTAGCCGATAGCGGAAGACGTATTTATTAGGAGTATTTATGGCTAAAAATGAAATCAATTCAATGTACGTTGAAAAAGAGGGATTTTTTAAAAAAATAAAAAAGTTTTTGGATATTATAATTTTAGCAATTAAAAACTTTTTTTACGATATTTCCTACGGTATTCACCAGTTATGGACGAGAATTTTTGGTAGACGTCAAAAATCTATCAAAAGTGGCACCGTAGGCGCTGCAATTTTCGCTTACACCTTAATTGCGTATCCTTTTATTCAATTCCTTGTTTTTTACGTTTACGTAAACTTTAACTCGATATTATTGTCAATGCAAAACTACAATATCAAAACTTTGCAGTATGACTTTGTAGGATTTGATAACTTCGTTCAAGTTGTTAAAGATATTGCTGCTGACAGTACAATGAAATATTGCGTACAAAACTCACTCGTTGCGTGGATAATCGGCCTTATTATAGGCTTCCCACTTAACCTAACGTTTGCGTACGTTATTTACAAAAAAGTACCTTGTCACGGATTTTTCCAAATAGTACTTTTCTTACCGCAAATTTTATCAAGTATAGTTATGTCGATGATGTTTATGACGTTCGTTCGTGAAGCAATTCCGCCTTTGATGGAAGATATAATGACGCCTGAGCAGATTCATAATGCGTTTGGCATTAGTTTCTTCCCAGATTTATTACATCACCCTGAAACTATATTTGGAACGATGGTATTTTATGGGTTATGGGCTGGTTTTGGCTCGCAACTTATACTGTATTCTGGCGCAATGAGCCGTATACCAGATTCTATTATCGAATACGGTGAACTTGAAGGTATTACGTTATTTAGAGAGTTTTTCCACGTTTGTATACCTATGATTTGGTCTACTATTACAATTTTCCTTGTAACGGGCGTAGCGGGTATATTTACAAGTCAACTTTCACTTTATAACTTCTACGGTCAAGACGCGGCAGTTATAACAAGAACACTCGGTTACCACTTCTTCGTAATGGTACTTGGCGAAAACGATAATGCGTTTATGAGATATCCTTACGCTTCGGCTGCGGGTTTATTATTCTCACTTGTAGCAACGCCTATAACGCTTCTTGCCCGCCATTTCCTTGAAAAGTACGGTCCGCAAGTAGAGTTTTAAGGAGGTTTTTGTATGGCTAAAAGAAATAGAATTAAAAAACCTTTTTATAAACAAGTGTTTCCAATGATAGTATTTATAGGTTTAATTATCTATACGATATCGTTCTTAACACCTCTATTTTGGTCTATTATGACGTCGTTTAAAACTAATCACGACTACAAATTGGACGTTTTTGGTTTTCCACAAGAACTTCATGAAGACGGATTGTTTGGTAACTACTTAGTAGCGTGGAAAAACATTCACGTTCCACAAATAGTAAACGGTAGAAACGTAAAAATCAACATGCCACACCTTATAGTAAACTCGTTACTTTACTCTATCGTTGCTACTATTATTACTACGTTCTCTCACGCTATTGCAGCATACCTTGCGGCAAGATATAGCCAATTCCGTTTAATGAGATGGTTATATCCTATAGTAATATTTACAATGTTGCTTCCTATTGTAGGTAGTTTAGCGTCAACGCTACAAGTTATGCACGCTATAGGTTTTTACGATAACCTAATTGGTCTATGGATAGTTAAGGGTAGTTTCCTAGGCTCCAACTTCCTGATATTCTACGCCGCGTTTAAGGGCATTTCGTGGGAGTACGCCGAAGCCGCGTTTATTGACGGCGCATCGCACGCTAAAGTATTGTTTGATATTATGTTACCGCTTGCAAGTGGTACGTTATCGGCAATCTTCGTACTTCACTTTATAGGATTCTGGAACGACTGGAACGTAAACGTAGTATATATGCCAAGTTTCCCAATGGTAGCGTACGCGTTATATACTTATCAAGAAACGGTTGTTGGCGATGCTGCAAAACCACCTGCTCAAACTGCAGGCTGTATGTTGGTAGCGCTTCCAATGTTTATAATGTTCATTATATTCAGAAAGAAACTTATGGGAAATCTTACAATCGGCGGTATTAAAGGCTGATTTAAAGGAGATTATGATGAAAAAGAAATTAACAGTTTTTGCGCTTTCGGCTATTTTGGCCGTAAGCGGATTAACCGCAATAAATAGCGCCTTTAATAGTAGCGACGTTTTGGCTCAAGATAAAACTCTTGGTAATTATTTTGAGTATTCAGAAGACGTAGTTACTTTAGAGGAAAATAAAATCGCGCCTTCGTATTTAGTTGACGGAACTAAATCTACCGAAGGTGTAAAGACGTTTAACGACGGTAAAACTGGCAAAAACCCTGTTGGTGTTGGGTTTACTGCTACAGACAATGCCGTTATTAAATTAAAAAACCCAATATACGTTGGCGATAACGATATGACTGAACCACTTATTGAGTTTATGATTAATCCTGATAAGTGTATTCCAGAAGCACAAAAAACCCAAGTTTCAACTGGTGAAATTGAGTTTGAAAGAGTGGTTATTACTCTTACCGACGTTAACGACGAAAGCAACTGGGTTGAAATTACAAGCGTATATTCGCAAACTAACTCTAACCAATCGTGGATTGAAGTTTCTTCACCTACGCACACTCGCGCTGGTATAAATAAAGGTATTTTAACTAGTGAAGATAATAAAAAATACGGTTGGGGTACTGGTATTAGAAGTGGTTATTGTGGTGGTAGTAAAGAAACGTCGGCTATCTTCTTTGATAATAGCGAATATGCTTTCTATGCGGCTGCGCCCGTTCAACAAGCATCCGTTGCAGGTAAAGATATTACTATTGTTAGAGACCTTGACAACCCTAACCACTATTTGTATGGCGACGGCGCGTTCTTAGGTTTTTCTAGCGGATTTGTAAACGTTTCAATTGCTATGAAAAATCTTCAAACAAACGCTTGTCATATGATTTTAAAATCTATTGACGGTCAAGACTTTACTTCTAACGAAGGCGTTTTAATTGACAATTGCGCTCCTTCACTTAGCCTTGATAAAAACGCGCTTGTGAAAATTCCTGAAGGTGAAGTGGGTAGATTTTATCCGTTTATGAACACTGAAGCTTTCGATATTATCGATGGTGAAGACGTTACGACAACTATTAAGGTATACGACGAAAACAATACCGAAGTTACTTCAACAAACAAAGGCTTTATTCCTAGCAAAGTTGGTTATTATAAAACCGTGTACACGGTTACCGATAAGGCTGGAAATACAAGCGTGCCACAAGAAATTACAGTTAAAATTTCCGAAGTAATACCTGACTTTGAACTTGTTTTTGATGATCCAACTCAAATAGTTCACGAAGTGCCAGTTGGTAAAGAATTTGTTATTCCTACTGCTAAAATTATTGGCGGTAGCGGTTATTCAACTTTAAACGTTTACGTTGAAGATTCGGCAACGGGTGAAGTTGTATCGAGAAGAAAAATGTTTACCCCAGAACTTCCGGGCTGGTACAAAATAGTTTACGAGTATAAAGATTATCTTGAAGAAACTAAATATTTCGTAATTGACGTTGACGCTACTTTAGCAAGCGTTCCGGTAATTAACGACGTTTCAGTTCCTGAAGTTGTGCTTAAAGGTAAAGTGTTTGAAGTGCCTACCGCTTACGCTGTAGATTATTCGTCGTTTAACGGTGAAGGTAGAGCGGTTGATAGTTACGCTGAGTATAAATTTGAATGGACTGAAGGCGACCAACTTAAATTTACCGAATGGGAAAAAGCAGGCGAATTTATAACTCCAACCAACGAAGGTAAATTGTATTTAAGATACAAAGCGTCGTCAATTCTTGATAAAGACGCAGTTGCTACAAGTAAAGAATATGTAATTGACGTAAGAGCAATTTCAACTAAAAACAAACTTTACGAGTTCTTTAACCGTACGGGTAACGTTGAACTTGAACACAGAAAGATGACGGCAACTACGACGCATACAATCTTTAAAGGTTTAGAAGACGGGGCTCGTTTACAATTTGTAAATAAACTTCCAGAAAGCGGTTTTGCAATAACGTTAAATTATGATGATAAAGACACTATAATCAATCAAATGACGCTCATTCTTCAAGATAGCGTTGTAGCGTCTGAAAGAGTATCGTTTGTTATTACTCCTATGGACGTTTCAAATTCAATCGTTAGATTTAACGAAATTAATTACAAAGTTGACGGTGGATTCTATGCTACAGAGAGAACTTTTGGCGACTCGATAGAAGTTATTCCAGGTTCTATTAGTTTAAAACTCAGAGAAGATGCGTTATTTAGTGGCTCAGTTAAAATAAGCGATATTTTAACTTACGATAACGGCGTTGAATATAGCGGATTCTCGTCGGGTAAAGTTTATACAACCATTACTTTTGACGACGTTGACGAATCTAAAATTGCTAAAGGAATTAAAACGGGCGTAAGAATTACAGACTTCTGTGGTCAAACTCGTTTTGGTCCTAGCGATAAAGATAAGGGCGCTCCTATCGTTTCAATAGATAAAGAGTTGTCAACTTATTACAATATGAACACCTATGTAACAATTCCATCAGCGTTTGCAGTTGATATGTTTGACCCTAAAGTTAATTGTTATCTTACAGTGACTAATCCAAAGGGCGAACCGATATTAAGTAAAGTTGCAACTGACGTTGCTCACGTTATTCAACTTACTGAAATAGGTCAATACACTATTCAGTATTATAGTGAAGATAGCGATAGAAACGATGGTGGTAAAACGTTCTCGCTTTATTCGGCGGATACGTTTGATCCTGTAATTGAAATTGGTGGACAATTTAAAACGACTGCTAAGGTTGGTGAAGAATATACTATTCACTCAGCAAAAGCAACCGACAACTACGACGCTCCAGAAGACCTTAGAATTTACGTTTATGTATTCGACCCAACGGGATATATTTCATGCCCAGAAAACCGTTATACTGAAACCAAAGAAATTACTTATAAGTTTACTCAAACGGGAACTTATAGAATTAGATATTTCGTAATGGATTCATACGGCAATTATTGCCATAAAGTATTTATGGTAGAAGTTACTGCATAGGAGGTAGATTATGAAGAAATTAACAACTAAATTATTATGTCTTATAATAGCTCTTATGATGTCTTTTGCGCTTGTTGCGTGCGGAGATACAGGTAATGACACGGGTGACGATAATACCGATGACGGCGGTAGCGCGACTACTGAATTTTACAACAAAAACGAAAAAGAAGAAGTTTCGCTTATGCAAGGCGTTACTTTCTACGACGGAACTAAGTCTGATTACAAAATAGTAATTCCTGAAAGTTCACAATCTTCTAAAAGTGACGAAGTTACGTTTGCTGCTGAAGAAATTCAGTTTTTTGTAAAAGACGCTACTGGATTTGAACTTGAAATAATCAAAGATACCAATATTCAAGGTCTTAATGAAGATGCAAAATATATCTCTATTGGCGATACTAAAATCTTTAACGATAGCGATATGAACGGCACTCTCTTTGAAGATATTCTTGGTAACGACGGTATTAAAATTAAAACTTACGGCAAAACGGTAGTTATGAACTCTTTTGGTGAAAACGGTAAACTTTACACTGCTTACGGTTTTCTTGAAAGAATAATGGACTTTAACTACTACGCAGAAGACTGCTGGACAATGACTGAAGACGACGTTATCTATATGAAAAATATGGACGTTGTTGACATTCCTACCTTTAATCAACGCCAAATTAATACCGGCGCTAGTGACGATCCTATTTACTGTATAAGATTACGTCAACACGGACAACAAAACCAATCGTCAGAACTTGGCGAATGGGGAGGTTGGGCGTTTGGTGACCAATCTATCGCAAGAGAGATTTTATTAACTGAAAATTACATTAAAACATATCCTTCTTGGTATTGGGGTGACGGTTTAAACTTTACCGGTCAACCTTGTCTTGAAGCGCTTTTAAGAAATTATACCGGGCTTGAAAGTCAAAATACGCTTTATCCTGAAGATTACGTTGGTAGCGAGTATAACGTAGAAGACGTAAAAGCGGGTAAGCCTGTAGGCGCGTTTGAACAATTTATGTACAACATGATTTACAATCGAATGCCTGCTAAGTTAGATAAAACGCGTATTTTCATGCTTGGAGCTAACGATAACAGTACTCCTTGTCAATGCAAAATGTGTCTTGCTAGATATGAAGAAGTAAAAGAATCTGGTCAATATTGTATTTTTGCTAATAGAGTAGCCGAAGCGTTTGAAGAATGGCAAGACAGTTTAGTTCCTGGTGATAAACTTTACGAATATAAAAATAAAGAAGTAACGTTTGCTTTCTTTGCGTACCTTTTCGCTGAAGCATCTCCTACAGTGTACGACGCGCAAACTAAAACGTACTCGCCTATTAATAACGACGTTGTTTTAAGAGATGACGTTATTGCGCGTATTGCTCCTATTCGTTCCGTTAACATGCATCTTCACTCTGAAGAATTAGAAAACGGTGGCGCTGCAAAAGCGTTTGCAAGCTGGAACGTTGTAAGTCAAAAACTTGCCGTTTGGGACTATGGTTGTTCGTTTACGGATGCTCTCGTTCCGTATGGTGATTGGGGTACTTTAAAAGGCAACTTCCTTATGTATAGAGAAGTTGGCGTTGAAGAAATATTCACTCAACTTCAATCAAGAACAAGCGGTTACGGTTTACGCGCGCTTAAAATGTATCGTCGTGCCGAACTTATGTGGGATTTAGACCAAGACGTCTATGAACTTACTGAAAACTTCTTTAAAAACTATTACGGTGAAGTTGCTGGTAAGTATATGATGAATTACTATGAATTCTTACAATCTGTATATCAAACGTTTGACGTAAACAACATTGATAAAGGTCAAATTTATTCTACTGTAATTTCTACTCCTGCATGTTTTAGTTATAATATGACTAAGAAAATGGGTAAATTCTTTACCGATGCTTTAGAAGATATTAAATATCTTGAAGCGGAAGATAAAGAACTTTACGACAAGTACTACAAGCATATCAACTGTGAAATGCTTTTCTATGATTATTTAATGATTAAAAACTGGTCTAAAGACCTTACCGATACCGAATGTAACGCATTATGCGACCACTTCGAATATTGGAGAAAAATTGCCGGTCTTAGACTTTGGAAGATTTCTTCTAACGATACTACTTACGATGGCTGGGTTGATAATTATAGAAGATAGTTTAAATTTAATTGGGCGGCGGTTAACCGCCGTCCTTTTTAAAGGCTAAGGTTCTTTAATAATTTTTTACAATATCTAACGGCTTAACTACTACGCAACTCTACGTTAAAGCCCTTGCAAATACGGCAAGTATTTTCTACGGGCGTTTGCCTTGATTTGCTTGCATTTAAACCGTTATATAGTAAGTAAAAAATCATCTCATCACCTTTATTTACTTCGCAATACTGCGTTACTGCTTAGGTTCAACACTTCGATAACCAAAAAGGTTAATTCGGCTCGTTATAATAGAGCGAGTTTTACGGAATTTGTAATAATCAAACAAATTTTAATTTACAATAGCAACTATTTAAAAGGAAAATCACAATGAAAAAATGCGAAAGAGTTTACAGAATAATTCTTAACGACATTGCCAACAACAAATACGGCGGGTCGGGTTCAAGATTTATAACAACAAGAGAGTTAAGCGTTAGGTATAACATTTCGCTTGTAACTGCGCATAAAGTTATGCAGTTGCTTCTTGAAAATAATAATATACGTCAAATTGGTAGAAAGTGCTTTTTAACAACGGGCGCTTTTGATAATTCTTCTGACGTTCAAAAAATTTTTGCGCGCACGAAAACTATAGGTTTTCATTTTTCAAAAATTAACAATCAATACTTTTCTGATATTGCAATGTCGGCAAGCGATTACGCTTTAAGTCTTGGTTATAACTTAGTAATTATGGTTAGTAACGGCAAAGAAGAGTGTGAAAAGCGCGCGCTAGACCAATTTTTTAATATGCGTGTAGTAGGCGTTATTTCTTACGAGGGCGTTTATTCAAGTAAGAATACGGCAATGTATAAAAACTATCCGCTTCCCGTTGTATTTTTAAGTTCAGACCACGGCATAGGTAAAAACGATATAAGTTCCGTAGACAACGGAGTTTTATCTAAAAACGTAGCAAACCACCTTATAGAGCAAGGTTATAAACGCTTTCTTTACGTTACGACTAGCAAAAGTTCTATTTCTGCCGTTCGCCAAAAAGGTTTTACCGACGAACTTGTTAAACGCGGTTTTAAACTTGAAAACGAAGGTAACGTATATTTTGAAGATTCATTCCAAACGGCGTTCTATTCCGTTCTTAAAAAAGCGTTATCGCACGGCGAACCCGTTGGAATATTTTGTTATCATGATATTGTCGCAACAAGCGTTTTATCGCTATGCGATAAGTACGATATTTTATATCCGCAACAAGTTGGCGTTGTTGGGTTTGACAACTTGTCAGACCTTCCTTACGACAATATAACTTCTGTTGAGTATTCTAAAAATAACGTTGTTAAGCAGGCAATAGACCTTCTTGTTAAAAAGAATAATAAAAACGAAGTTGAACCGCAATATATACCTGGTTATCTCGTTATACGTCGTAGTTCATCGCTTCGCAAAAATTAAGGAGTATTATGACTAAAATAACTACCATTGAAGAAGGCGTTAGCGCCATCTACAAAAAAAATGAATTTGGCGAAGTTCCCGCGTGGAAATTCGTACCAAGACAAGACGGCGACTTTACTGACCATATAGAAATAAACGGCGAACTTTTCCCAGTATTTTTTTGGCGTGGCGAGCCTCAAACTTGTTCTATAGCAAACAACGCTAAAAGGGGAATGGGCTCAAGTTGTAGCCTTAAAATTTCAGGCGCTATTAGTAAAGACGTAGGGCTTGATAGATTTTTATATAAAGAACTTGAAACTGCCGAATGGGTGCTTGACTCTGAAATCAAGCATTTAACGGCGTTTGTAAACGACGCTACTTGTAACGCAATACTTAGAATGAAGAACGGCAAAGTGGCTATTTTGGAGCTTGGCGCGTGCCTTCCGTCAGATGCTGAAGAGCAAACTCGTCACACCGCTTGGGGAACTAAAGGTATGGCTTCAACTCGCGTTGTTTCTCAAAAGGTTAGACCTAAGTCGGTATATCTTTTTGCAGACGGCGCCGAGCCTAAAACGTTTAACGATGAAATGAGTGTTTTATACGGTTTAGAGCCTGAAGATTGCACGAAAACGGTCGTTATAGCGTCTATGCTTCTTAATAAAATGGATTATAAGTTTTGGAAAGATAAGCATCAAAAACTTCTTAAATACATTGACGCAATTTACTTATCGTCTAAAACGGGCGAACGAATTGTCGTAGAGGAGGTAGAGTAATGGCTGAACTTAAACCTATTAAACTAGGCGTTATGGGCTTTGAAAACGGACACGCTTATTGGCTTTACCGCGCTTGCATGAATGAAAAAATGATAGACGTAGTTGCTTGCGCTTTTGGTCCTCGCGAACGCATTATTCACGAAAACAGACTTGGCGAGCACGCTTTTGACGGTGTTGAGTGTTATTACGACGAAGAGCAAATGCTTAACGAACACCCCGAAATTGAAGCGTGTATTATTGCAGGTTCTAACGATAAACATATGAAAGAGTTCCGCATTTGCGCTGAGCGTGGTATTCACGTTATATCAATGAAAGTTCCAACCTTAGATATGGACGAGTACAACGAAATGCTTCGCCTTCAACAAAAATACGGAATTAAAGTTCATATCGAACTTGAAATGCGCTGGCGCGCTTCCGTAGAGCGTGTGCGTGAACTTATGAACGACGGGTCTCTTGGTACCGTTACGTCTTTTTGCGCGTACAACTATTCGCATTATCCGTTCTGGTGGATGCATTGGATGGATATTGCCGAACTTTCATACGGCAAACGCATTCCGTTATATCCGGGCGCAAAACACTTCCGTGGTGGCGCTCTTACCGACCATCCGCACATTTTCGACCTTGTAAGATATATGACGGGTAGTGAGTTTGATACCGTGTACGCTGAAGTTGCTCCTAACATGCGTGACGCAACCGAAACGGAAGATTTAGTATATATTATAGGTAAAATGAAAAACGGCGTTATAGTGTCGTTAGACCCTTCTTACGCTAACCGCGAGCCTGAACAATGCCGTACCTTTAACGGAAGAATTAACCACTATCCAAAGCCTGTACAAGTAGAACTTGAAGTTCATGGAACTAAAGGAACTATTTTGTGCGATGCTTACGGCGCTAATAGCGTTGAAACGTTAGTCGGGGATAATTTCGAGTACCGTGTTGGTGGCGCAGGATATCCGCTTGACAGTTACCGCGAGCCTTTTCTTAAAAACTTTGCAAGGAATATTCGCCTTGGCGACGAATACGCTCCGCCAATTTCGTTTAAAGAGCATCAAAACACTATGCGTGTTGTAAACGCTTGTTACGAAAGTATTTATACGGGCAAAGAAATTAAAATTGAATATCCTGAAGACTAAAAAAATTTTTTAAAATATTTTTTTACTAAAAAACCTACTTGTTAGAAAAAACTAATAAGTAGGTTTATTTGTTTTAATGTAGAAATTTCTCTTTCAGTAAACGTTTTAAAATTTTATCAAAAAAGAGCCGTTAAATAGTCGTTTTTTAGTTCGTTATAGTTTAAAATAAAAAATCATATAACAACTTGACTTTGTTGTTAAAATGTAGTACAATAAAAACATCATACTAAAGGTGGACATAAAATCATGAAAAAAAGCGAAAAATTGTATAAAAAAATCGTTAACGATATATCTAACAACGTTTACGGCACGTCGGGCTCAAGGTTTATTACAACGCGTGAGCTTAGCGTTAGGTATAACATATCGCTTGTTACCGCGCACAAAATCAAGCAAGAACTTATTGATAACAATTACGTTCGTCAAATAGGTAGAAAATGTTTTTTAACGACTGGCGCGTTTGATAAAGGGTCTGACGTTCAAAAAATATATGCAAAAACTAAAACGATAGGTTTTCATTTTTCAAAAATCAACAACCAATATTTCTCTGATATAGCAATGTGCGCAAGCGAGTATGCTTCAAGCCTTGGATATAATCTCGTTATAATGGTAAGCAACAATAAAGAAGAGTTTGAAAAAATGGCGTTAAACCAATTTTTCAATATGCGCGTTGTTGGTATTATTTCTTATGAAGGAGTTTTTCAAGGTAAAGAAAATAAACTTTACAATAATTATCCTTTGCCCGTAGTATTCTTGGGTTCTGACCACGGTAACGGTAAAAACGATATTAGCGCCGTTGATAACGCATTTTTAGCAAAAAGCGTTGCTAATCACCTTATAGAGCAAGGTTATAAGAAGTTCTTATACGTTACAACAAGTAAAAGCGCTATTTCTCATATACGCCAAAAAGGTTTTGTTGACGAACTTAAACGTCGTGGTTTTGACATTGAAAACGAAGGCAACGTATATTTTGACGATAATATTCAAAACGCTGTTTATCCATACGTTAAAAAGGCTATGGCAGGTGGAGATCCCGTTGGAATTTTTTGCTATCACGATATTGTTGCAACAAGCATTAAATCAATGTGTGATAAGCATGATTTTATTTGTCCAGAGCAAGTTGGTATAGTCGGGTTTGATAACTTGTCAGACCTTCCTTACGACGATATTTCTACCGTTGAATACTCTCGTAACAGCGTTGTAAAACAAGCTATTGATATTTTAGTAAATAAACAAAATAAACCTGATTTTGAAACTCAATACATACCAGGTTATTTGATTATTAGAAAGAGTTCTTCGCTTAGAAAAAGATAATTTTAAAGGTCTATAAACTGCGTTATGCGTCGTTTCTATAAAATATTGTTGACCA